>CALGYR010000067.1 GCA_937935355.1 uncultured bacterium
CGAGGGCTGCCCCGCGCTCGCCTGCTCGAGCTCGGCCGCGGCGGCGAACGTAATCGCCCCGCTGTCGATCAGCACCTTGACGAACTGGGTCTCGCGCGGCGTCATCGTCCCCCACCACCGTCGTTCTGAATGCGGATATGAGCGCGGCGCACCGGGTGTCGGACAGGGGTGAACCGGCTGCTCATCCCCTCTTGCCAGCAGCTAGTAGTCTATCCCAGAGGGGAGGCCGGGTCAAGGCTGTTGCCTGCGCCGTCGGGGCCATTGCATGAAGACGGGGTCACCGCGGAGACGCAGAGGCACAGAGAAAGCTCGGGAACGCGGCCGAAGCTTCTGCAGGGAAGAACCTCGGCCACGGACAAGGCCTTGTCTCGGCGTCTCTGTGCCTCTGCGGTGAAAGGCTTTCTTGAAACGGCCGTGAGCCCGCGCCCCGCGATTGGACATACCGACCGGCTTGCCGAAAATGGCTGTCCGAAATCCAGTCCGGCGGCCAATGACTGGCAGGAGACGCCACGATGCCTGCAGCGGACGAGAGCCGGTCCTTCGAGATACTCGTATCCGAGTACCGGGGGATGGTCTACGCCTACTGCCTGGGCATCCTGGCCGACGCCCACGCGGCCGAAGACATCGCCCAGGAGACCTTCCTGGTCGCCCACCGCCGCATCGCCGAGTTCCGCACCGGGGACAGCTTCGGGGCCTGGCTGCGGGGCATAGCCCGCAACAAGATCCGCGAGAACCGCCGCTCGGCCGCCCGCAGCCACGTTCTGGCCGACAGCGAGGTGGTCAACGGCATGGAGGACGTCTACTCGCGGATGGACGACCGCTCTCTGGGCGACTCCTGGGCCGAGCGCCTGGCCATCGTCAGCCGATGCGTCGAGGCCCTGCCCGAGCTCATGCGCCGGGCCATGGAGCTGGTCTACGCCGGCGATCTGGGCGTGCCGGCGGCCGCGGCCCGGGCCGGGACCAGCGCCGACACCTTCCAGCGGCGCCTGTCGCGGGCGCGCGAAAAGGTGCGGGAGTGCGTCGAGGCCAAGCTGGGCATCCTCGAGAGGGAGGGGGCCAGGCCATGAGCGAGCCAGCGTCCGAACGCCGCCGCCTGGGCCGGCAGATGGCTGTCGAAGGGCTGCTTCGCGCGGCCATGGCCGGACAGGGCCGGAAAGCCGCACAACCGGTCCCGCAACGCCCTCGCCGCCGCTTACGGCCCGTCAGACGCTCCCGCACATGGATCGGCGTGGCCGCAGCCCTCGCCGCGGCGGCCGCGGCGCTCATCTTCATCGTCAGGACACGCCCGACCGACGGTCCCAGGATGCAGCTCCAAAGCGGACGGATCACCTGCGAAGGGCGGCCGGTCGGGAGCCTCGAGCCCGGCCGGCCCTGCTTCGCCGGCCCGGAGGGCGCCCGGCTCGCGTCCGGCGGCGGCGGCAGCGTCGAACTCTCGGCCGGCAGCAGCTTCATGCTGGCCAAGACCGGGGCACTGGAGCTCTGCGGCGGCGAGCTCTTCGGGGACGACCTGTCAGACGCATCCTTCCAGGCCGGCGGCCTCCGCGCCAGCACGGAGCCCGGGACTCGCGCGGATCTGGCCATCATGTGCGACATCTCGAAGACCAGCCGGGAGGAGGCGGCCGTCGCCGTGCTCTCCGGGCGCGCCATGGCCGGGCTCTCGCGCCCCGACAATCGCCTCGAAACCGGCTGGGTGCTGGCCTGGGGCTGGGGCACAGGAACGACGCCCCAGCCCATCGCCGAGCTCAAGGCCGTGCTGGTGGCCAGGCGCGCCGGCCTCGCCCCGGCCTCCGAGTCGGAGCGCTACCGGGGGATCGTCTCCGAGTATGCCCAGCGCCTGACCGGCTTTCGACAGGATCTCGGGAAACTCCCCTCTGACGGAGCCGAGGCCGAGGCGCTGCGCGGCCGGATCGGGTCACTGGACGACTGCCGCTCGGCCCACGACCGGCGGCTTGCCGAGCTCGAGGCCGACGGTGCCGAGCGCGTCCGGATCGACCGGCGCATCGACTTCCTGGATCGCGCCGCGGCCTGGATTTCCGAGTCGAAAGTCGCCGCGGCCCCCGTCTCGCGCCCGGAATCCCCGGGCGGCGGGTGGCCGCTGGCCTTCAGCCTGCCCGAACCGGGCGGGACCATGGGGATGAGGCTGAGCTGGCTCAGCCGGAGATAGGAGAGGAGCAGTCATGCGGAGTATGCTGTGCGGATTGGTGCTGGCGGGGATGCTTGCCACGACGGCGCTGGCGGCGGACGGGGCCAATAACGGCGGTCAGGGGCCGGATGGCACCCGGGTAGCCTGGACCTACGCCACCGGGCACCACATTCTCAAGAACCTGGGGCTGACCGCCGAGCAGACCGAGAAGATCAACGCTCTCTTCAAGGATAAGGGGGCCGCCCAGCAGGCCATGTACAAGAACCGCCCGAAGGGCCAGGACAAGGAGGAGCTCAAGAAGTTCTACGCCGAGGTGCAGCAAAAGGCCAGGGCACTCGAAGAGGAGTTCAACGTCAAGGTCATGGACTTGCTCACCGCCGACCAGAAGGCGAAGTACCAGGCCGCCGAGAAAGCCCAGGAGGAATACAACAAGGCCATGCTGGAGGCCAACGTGAAGGCCACCTGCGACCGCGAGGACGCGCTGCTCAAGATCTACGGCGACTCCTACAAGGCCGAGGCCGACCGGATCAAGGACATGATCAAGAACGGCGAAGCGGGCGGCTACCGCAAGTCATCCACCCAGTAGACACCACATCATGAGCGAGGCCCGTTCCGGCGGACCGGGTTCCGCCGGAACGGGCCCAGCGGCGAGAATACGGGCTCTTCATGCTCCAGTCCAGACGCGCGCTTGCAGCGATCTGCTGCGCCGCAGCCCTCATTTACGCCGGTCCGGTCCGTGGGAGCGAGCTCGCCTCCGCGAAGCATGGCGGGGCGTCCGACCGCGGAGCAGTCGCATCATCGGATTCAGTGGACGCTCCCGACTTGACCGACCAACTCCTGGCCGAGTTCCTGGCCCCGGAGCCTTCTGCCGACCCAACTCCCGAGGCACTGGCCGTAATCGAGCGCGCCCTACGGGACTTCCGCTCCGAGGACTTCGCCATTCGCGAGCAAGCTTCGGCAGCAGTTCTGAGGATAGGGCTGGCGGCCCTGCCGGCCATGCGCCGCGCATCCGAAGACTCCGACCTGGAAGTCTCCGAGCGCGCCCTGCTGGCGGTCAGGCAGATCGAGGAGGCCGCCCGCGAAGCGATCGCCGCCCGGGCCGCAGCGCTGGGTGCACCGGCGGCCGCCCGGCTCCAGGCCAGACTCGACGAGGCCAATCGGGCCTGGGCACGCCTGGCCATGGATGCGCCGCGGGCCGAACGCGAGGGTCGGCAGGACGAGATGGAACGCATCGCTTCCGAAATGGAGTCGGCATCAGGTCGCGCAGCCTCAATCAAACGACTTATGAGCATGGCCGGCCTAGCTGCCTCAGAACGCTCCTGAAGAGGCCAGCCAGCGACCGATAACCTCGCCATAATACGCCATTACGTATTTTATATCAGACAAACACCCCTGAAGAACAGCCAGGATTTCTCGGCAACACGCCATCGCTAGCGGTGTATATGATCCAGAAAGGACACACCATGGGACACACGCCTATACGTCGTTTCGGAGTCGGTGGCGGCCGCTCAGCCGAATCGGTCTGCAGGCGAATGCGCTCCGAGATCCAGGATGGCAGTCTGGCCGTCGGGGACTTTCTGCCGCCGATCAGGCAGTTGAGCGCCAGCCACGACGTGGCGCTGAACACCGTGCGCCGCGCGCTCCGCAAACTGACCGACGAGGGCATGATTGCGGCCGAGCCGCGGCAGGGCTACCGGGTGCTGGCTCGCGCCAACGATCCGAGCCGCGGCTGTCCCGTGGCGCTGGTGCTGCGCTCGGCGCGCGAGGACTGGAACCAACTCGACACCGGGCTCGCCGCCGAGTTCCAGCGGGCCGCGCTGGCCATGGGGCGCCCGCTTCTGGCCGTGGGCTCCGGCGATCAGCCGACCGGGGCGGTCGTGGAGCAGGTACTGGCCGCGCGGGCTTGGGGCGCCGTGCTGAGCGAGACGGCTCCCGAACTGATCGCCGAGATCCGCCGGGCGGGAATGCCCGCGGTCGTCGCCGAGAACTGGTCGCTCGACGGGGAACTGGACACCGTCTGCCAGGACGACTTCCGGGGCAGCATGGCCGCGGCCGTCCACCTCGCGGAGCGCGGGCACGAGGCCATCGCCTGGTTCGGCTCGAAGCCCGAGCGCGCGAACATGCACACCGCCGGGCGCTTCGCGGGGGCGGTGGCCGGGCTCGCCGCCGTCGGCAGCCGCCTGCGCCCGGAGCTGACCTTCGAGACCGCGACGCTCGACGTGGCGGAGCTGACCGAGGAGGCCTGCCGGCTGCTATCGCGGCCGGAGCGGCCCACCGCAGTCCTGACCATGTGGCAGGACAAGACCGAGGCCCTGGCCCGCGCGTCGGCCAGGCTCGGCCTGGTGCCCGGCAGGGATTTCGAGATGGTCGGCTGGGTGACCGACGAGGGCTACGAGTCGTTCTATGCGCCGCTATTCGGGTCGGGTCCGATTCCGCCGGCGGTGACCTGGAGCCGCGCGCTCCTCGCCCGCACGGCGATCGCCCAGCTCGAACAGCGCCGCGCCCACCCGGAACTGCCGGTGCTGCACCTTTCCATTCCCACCAGGCTGCGCTTCGCGGCGGCCAACCACTGAAGGAGAGAAACATGCCACAGCGTCTGAGCACGGCGATCGTGATCCTGGCCCTGGGTTCGGGGTGGGCTGCGGCCGGCGATGCGACCTTCTCCGCCAAGCCGACGGCGGCCAGGGACGACGGCAAGTACAAGCTCAGCTTCAAGGTTTCGGCGCCGACCGATGTGGAGGTCGCGGTGCTGGGCGCGGACGGCCGGATCGTCTGCCACCTGGCAGCCGGCGTCCTCGGCGGCAAGAACCCGCCGCCGGCGCCGCTCGCCGCCGGGCTCGGCCAGAGCATCGAGTGGGACGGCCGCGACGACTTCGGGAAGCCGGCCGCCGGTGGGCCATTCAGGTTCCGCGTGCGCGCCGGGATGAGGCCGGCCTTCGACGGCTTCGTCGGCGCCACTCCTTACATCCTGGACACCGTCCGGGGCATGGCCGTCGACGCTGCGGGCAACCTCTACGTCCTGAACCAGATGATCGACGGGCACGGCGGCTGGCCGTTCGACCTGCGCGTTTATGACCGCAAGGGCAATTACCTGCGCAGCCTGATGCCCTTCCGCGCCGGGCTGAAGAAGGAGGACGCCGAGGTCTTCAAGGCCGTCGACGCCGGTGGGCAGACGATCCCCCGGAACTTCCAGAGCACCTGGCCGCACCTCTACCCGACGGACGCGACGCTGCGGCTGGCGGGCGTGACCGCCGACGGGGCGGTGGTGCTGTACGATGACCGCCTCAGCACCGTCTATCGCCTGCGCTCCGCCGACGGCGGCCCGGCCGGCCGGACCTTCGAGGAGCCGCTCTGGCCGGCCAAAGGGCCCAGGCTGACCGGCTCGGCGGCGGTGGCCATGACCAGCGACGACAAGACGCTCTTCGCCGCCGGCGTGGGCACGAAACCGTCCAAGGGACAGCGCCTCAGCGACGACTGGCCCGACGGGTGCATCCTGAAGCTCGCGCTCGACAAGCCCGGCGCCGGGGCGGAGAAGCTCGCCGCCGTCGCGCTCCCCGACGAGTACAAGCAGGTCCTGGACAACGGCTGGGCTCCGAAGATGGCCAAGACCGCGCTGCGCGACATCGCCCTCGACGCCGCCGGCAACGTCTACGTCTGCGACTCCGCCGCCGGCAAGGTCCGCAGGTTCGATGGCGCCGGCAAGGAGCTCGCCGCCATGTCCGTGCCGGGGGCGCTGCGGCTGGCCGTCTCCCCGAAGGGCGGCGCGCTCTACGTGGTCTCGAGCGGCAAGGCCGGCGGGACGCTCGCCAAATACGCGGCCTGCGCGGATGGCGCCAAGCCCCAGGCGGCGCTCGGCTTCAAGTGCGGCTACGCCATGCTCGCCGGCGACTTCACCGGGGAGAAGCCCCAGCTGTGGCTGGCCCCCAACATCGGCGAGACCTATACCCAGCTCCTGCGCATCGAGGACGCCGGCGCGGAACTCAGGATCGTCGAGGACCTCAGCAAGCGCGACCCGTTGGCGCTGCCCATCGTCGACCGGCTGACCGTCGATCCCGAGACCGACGACCTCTACGTCAACAACGGCTGGGCCAAGACCTACCGCTTCGCGGGGCTCACCGGCAAGTACAACGGCGCGGTCAAGAACGGCGGGCCCGACCCGATCTGCGCCACGGACACGGCGATCAGCCCCGACGGACACGTCTTCATCCAGCGGGGGCCGAGTTGGTCCGGGCCCTACGAGCGCCTGACCCGCGACCTCAAGCCTGCCCCCTTCGCCGAGACCGGCAAGTCGGTCTTCGGCTGCGTCTTCGCCAGGATGGGCGCCGGTTTCTGCTCCAAGGGCTCGTGCGCGACCGCCGACGGCCGGCTCTATTCGCTCGGGATGCTCGACTGGACCAAGTACTTCGTCGTGGCCTACGACGCGACCGGCAAGCCGGTCGAGGGGCCGCGCGGCAAGGGCGCGGTGAGCGAGACCCAGGCCAAGGGCGTGTACGCCGCCGGGGTCCGCAGCGCGATAGTCGGCCAGGTGCTCGACCGCTGCGGCGGCCTCAAGGTCGACCGGGCCGGCAACGTCTACGTGGGGCTCCAGGTGTTCCCGCCGGACTACAGGCGCCCCGCCGGTTTCGAGAAGGATCCGGCCTTCGGCGGGATGTCCGGGAGCGTCCTCAAGTTCAAGGCCTCCGGCGGCGGCACGACCGCCGGCAGGCAGGGCCGCGCTTTCGAGGACTACGAGGGCGTCGAGCGCGCCTATCCGGGCCTGGCGCCCTTCAGCGGTTGGAACAACGGCTCCTGCTGCGTCTGCCGCTCGCCGCGCTTCGAGCTCGACGGCTTCGGGCGGCTGGTCATACCCAACGCCCTGACCTGCGACGTGCGGGTCGTGGACAACGCCGGCAACGAGATCGCGACCTTCGGCGCCTACGGCAACTTCGACTCGCAGTGGGTCCCGGAGGGCGCCAGGGACGGCAAGCCCTTGGTGTCCGGCCCGGAGATACCGCTGGCCTGGCCGCTCTGCGCCGGCGCCTCCGGGAAGAAGATCTACGTCGGCGACCTGGTCAACCGCCGGGTGGTGCGGATCGACAAGCGGTTTGCAGCCGAGGAGACTTGCGAGGCGAAGTGAAGGGGTGGGTGGAAGGTGGAGGGTGGATGGTGGAAGCAACAGCTAACCGCAGAGCCACAGAATCTCGACTGTCGAATTCTGAAGTTGCCTCGGGCTTCGCTATTCGGAGTTCGACACTCTGCGGTTCGCCGTCTTTCTTTGCCCCCTCCACCCTCCACCATCCACCTTCCACCAGTCGTGACAGGAGGTCCGTCATGCGTCTGATCCTGATCTGCGCAGCCGCCTGCGTTCTGGCCAGAACCGCCGTCCCCGCCGCCGAGCCGCCGCCGGCGCCGCCGGCCACGTCGGTCCTCTCGGTCAAGAGCTACTGGCGCCACCACCAGACCTACCACGAGTTCCAGGCTGTGGACAAGGCCGGGAACCTCTTCGGCCATCTGCTGCCGCGCTACTCCAGCCAGAACAACCCCTGGCTTGCGGACCTGCTCCGGAACGACGACCCGCCGGCCGGCTGGGAGAAGCCGGACTTCGACGATTCGGGCTGGAACGTCGAGCGCATGCCCTTCGGCCTGGCGAGCTCCTACGAGCCGGTCGCGGCCGGCGAGGCCGCCAAAAACATGATCCCCTGGCAGATCCGGCGCTACGCCTTCCGGGCGCGGTTCCTGGTCCCGGACCCGGACCGGGTGACGTCCCTGAGGCTGCGCCTGGAGTACGCCGGCGGCGTGATCGCCTGCATCAATGGCCGGGAGGTCGGCCGCGGGCACCTGGCCGCAACCGGAACGCTCGCCAAGGGCGGCTGCGGCGAGCCCTATCCCGAACTGGCCTACGGCCCGCAGACCGACCGGCAGAGACAGCTCGATCGGCGCTTCAATCTCTGGTCGGCGCCAGAAGAGACCTGGCGCTGGACCAAGGACGCCAAGACCTCGCCGGAGGAGCAGGCGGAGATCCGCAAGATCCTTGCCGATCTGACCGCGGCCAGGGGTCGCGTTCTCGAGGTCGCAGTGCCGCGAGAGGCTCTCTTCAAGGGCGTCAACGTGCTGACCCTGGACAACCGGCTGAGCCCGGTGGGCTGGCAACAGCTCAACAACATGCCCAACTGGAGCCACAGCGGTGTGGAGAAGATAGCGCTCGTCGCCGAGCCGGCCGGCGCGGCGCTGCCCGATTCCGGCCCTGCGAAGCCCCAGGTCTGGGTCGAGGACGTGCACCGTTGGATGCACTCGCCGGACCATCTGGAGGCCGGCGTGAAGGAGCGCCGGACGATTGAGCTCGTCGGGGCACGCGGCGGAACCTTCTCCGGGCAGGCGGTCGTGCGCGCGGCGGACGCGGCGCTCGGCACCCCGCAAGCCACGGTCGGCGAACTCGCCGGTCCCGGCGGCGCGAAACTCCCGGCCGGCTCGATCCGGGTGCGCTGGGCCCGGGGCACGTCGCTCCTCGATCACGTGCTCTCGGGCACCGGGTTCTTCGGGCGCCAGGGTCCGAAGCTCGATCTCTCCCGCTATTCGAAGAACCCGGAGCCGCAGTTCTCCCGGGACGGCCGGGCCAACCGCTCCGAGTTCAAAGAACACAACGATCCCTCGCTGCTGATCTTCGACCAGTTGGCCGCCGCACCGCCGGCCTCGATCCCGGCGGGGGCATGCCAGCCGCTCTGGCTGACGGTCAGCGTGCCGCGGGACGCCGTGCCCGGCGAGTACCGCGGGACGCTCGCGGTCCGGGCCGGAGGGCTCGCCGAGGCCAAGATAGACGTGCTCGTGCGCGTGGCCGGCTTCACGCTGCCCGAGCCGCGCGACTTCGCCGGCTACACCGGCGTGGACGAGTCGCCCTGGGCGCTGGCGAAGGGCTGCAAGGTCGAGCTCTGGTCCGACCGGCACTGGAAGCTGATCGAGGAGTCCCTGGCCCGCGCCGGAGAGCTCGGCGCCCGCGTGGTCGGACTGCCGGCCATCCAGGACACCGAGCTCAACAACGACAAGGACACCATGATCCGGTGGGTGAGGAACGAGGGGCCGGGGGGCGGGGGACGAGGGGCGGGAGAAAGAGGGAAGGCCGCGGCGGACGGGGACGGTGAGCAGCAGCCCCCCGCCTCTCGCCCCTCGTCTCCCGCCCCTTTCACGTACGACTTCTCCCTCGCCGACAAGTACCTCGACCTCTGGAGGAAACACTGCCACGCCCAATCCGACGTGATCGTGTATCTGGTGCAGCCCGCCGACCATCACGCCAAAGGCGGCGGCACCGGTTCGGTGTTGCTCGCCGACGGCGGCGCGCCCAAGGAGTTCAAGCCGCCCTCGCCGGCGACGCCCGAGGGGCTCAGGCTCTGGGTGGCCTTCGCGAAGGCCACGCGCGAGCACCTGGCCGCCCGGGGCTTCAAGGACGGGCAGATCCACTGGGGGTTCTTCTACGACTTCTGCTCGGAGGACACCAAGGCCCTGGCCGAGGCGCTGGCCGGGGAGTGCCCCGGCGTGGGCTGGGCCACCTCGCACCATGAGCCGCGCAGCCAGTTCCCCAAGGGCTCCGCAGCGAAGATCACCTGGAACACCTGCGTGCGCGGTTACGCCGGCCCGTTCAACGCCGGGCCGGCCGCGAAGAACGCCGACGGCGTGCGGACCTGGGACCGCGCCAACTACAGGGTCGAGAGCGGCATGGGCTGGAAGGACCCGGCCAACCTGATCGTCCTGACCCGCGCGGACACCGGCATCACCGCGCTTGGCGGGATGTATTCGCCGCTCTGGCAGATCCGCCAGCTCCAGGAGACGGCGGTGAGCGCCAGGAACTGCCGCGGGGTGGGGCGGATCTGCGTCGACGGCTGGGGCCGGGGCGGCTACTTCGGGCCCTACATCCCCAGCCTGCTCTACCCCGGCAAGGACGGCGCCCTGGACGGCAGCGTGCAGTTCGAGATGCTCCGCGAGGGCTTCCAGGAGTCCGAGGCGCGCATCGCGCTCGAGAAGCGCGGGGCGCTTCCGGCCGACGTGCAGAAGGCGCTCGACCGGCGCCTGGAGTGGAGCTGGACCCTGCCGTGCTATCCCTGGGCGAGGATCGCCGAGTTCACCGCCGGCTGGCAGGAGCGCTCACTGGCGCTCTACGAGGCGGCCGGCCGGTAGAACCCCGACCTGCTCCGACCCGGCGCCTGGCCATCGGGCGTCGCCTCTGCGGGCGACTCCCGCGCCTTTTTGGGGAATTTCCGGATACCGGAGCGAACTTGTCAGCATGTGAGCCCAGCGCGCCGGGCATCCGCCCTGCTCAGAGAGGGCTCGAAGGACGGAAGATCATGGCCATGCTGATCGCCAAACTGGCAATGGGACTGGGGCTCGGCGGAGCATTGGGAGCCGCGCTCGGCTATTTCGGCAGCTGCACGTCGGGCAGCTGCCCGCTCACCGCCAATCCCTGGCGCGGGGCGCTATTCGGGGCGGTGATGGGCCTGGCCTTCTCGCTGGCCATTGGCCCGGCCGGCTGCGCCGCCGACGGGGGCGACCGCCGTGCCGACAAGGCCACAGGAACGCCCCAGGCCGGGGGGCGCGACGCCTCCAAGGGCGAGGCCGCAGATGCCGCCAACGCGCCCCGCGAGATGGCCAGCGAGGAGGACTTCAAGACAACCGTGGAGGATGCCAAGGGGGTCGTCTTCGTCGACTTCCACGCCAGTTGGTGCGGCTGGTGCGTCAAGCTCGCCCCGGTGGTGGACAAGCTCGCCGCCGACTACGCCGGCAAAGTGACCTTTGTGAAGGTCGATACCGACCAGCTCCAGGACCTGGCCGGCCGCTACAATGTCCAGGGACTGCCGACCATGATCATCTTCAAGGACGGCAAGCCCGCCCAGACCATCGTCGGCTACCGCGACGAGGCCGCCCTCAAGAAGATCCTCGACGGGGTGCTCTCCGGCACCACATAGACCAGCCACAGATGAACACAGATGCACACAGATAAGAGCTGCCTCAGGCCGTAGGCAATCGCGCGATCGTTCAGCGTGCAGTCCCGTGCGGCGAACTCCCAGCAAGTCTGCGTTCATCTGTGTCCATCTGTGTCCATCTGTGTTCATCTGTGGCTGACTGGCGCCTTGCGCCCGGCTGTTGAGATTCCCACGACTCCGCCTAGAATCAGCACCCGCAGAGCGCGAGTGGCGGAACGGCAGACGCGCCAGTCTTAGGAGCTGGTAGGGGCAACCCTGTGGGGGTTCGAGTCCCCCCTCGCGCACCAGCCCATCTCTTGACTTTGACGCCCTCCCCGGCAGAATCATGGCCGCACGGGGCCGTAGCTCAGCTGGATAGAGCACCGGATTTCTAATCCGGCGGTCGCAGGTTCGAATCCTGCCGGCCCTACCATCATATGGCGTTCATTCGACACCGTTTCGTTGAGGTAGCCGGTAATTCTCTTCGCTGACCTTCTCCATCCAGTCGACTGCCTTGCCATCGGCCTGCTCCTGGATGGCTACATGTTGCCGTGAATACCCCCCGCACCCGCCACGTCCATCAGGCGCCCCGGACCGATGAAGAGGGAGGGGGCGTCGTCACCGCCGGAACGATGCTCGGACGAGACAGGAGGACCAGCCATGTTCAGCTTCGCACGAACCATCGCCATCGCCGCATTCGCGAGCTTCGCGACCCTCGCCGCCCCGGGCCAGCGCGCACTGGCGCTCGACGCCAATGACGTGGCCAACATGGCGAAGGCCCAGGCCGGCGACGAGGTCATCATCGCCCAGATCAGGGCCACCAAAGCCCGCTTCGCGCTCACCTCCGACGACATCATCCGGCTCAAGAAGGAGGGAGTCTCCGACGCGGTCCTCAAGGTCATGATCGAGTCGGCCAGCCCGGCGCAGAGCGCCCCGAGCGCCCCGGCGGCCGAGCCGGAGGCCGCCCCCGCCAGGACCGCCGCGCCCGAGCCGGCCCCGGTCCGGGTCGTCGAGCGCGAGCCCCAGCCGCAACCTCAGCCCCAGCCGGTCCAGACCACCATCGTCGAGAAGCACTACTACGAAGTGCCGAGCGCTCCGGAGGTGGTCTACTACACCGCCCCGACGACCACCTACTACTACGTGGCCGCCCGTCCGGTCTGCCGCCCGGCCCCGACCGTCGTCTATCGCTACGACAGCCGCGGCTACAGCGACTGCCACAGCAGCCGCGTCCACGTGGGCGTGAGCGGCTCAGTGCGCCTGAGCCGGCACCTGTCGCTGGGGTTCAGGTTCTAGACGGATGGGGTGGAGGGTGGAGGAAACGCCTCCACTCAGATTCCCTCTCCCCTTGAGGGAGAGGGCAAGGGTGAGGGGTTCATCCCCCGGGCACACCCCTCACCCCGACCCTCTCCCTCAGGGGGAGAGGGAGGCCAAGAGGAATAAAAGCTTTTTCCCCTCCACCTGTCTTCACTGCACCTTCGCCGTCTCCTCCGCCGCCGCGACGAGGTCCACGCGCAGGATGCGTCGGTTAATGAAGTCGGAAACGTAGACGCCATTCTTCCCGACGCTCACTGCGACAGGCCAGGCGAAGGGGATACGCCCGGTGCCGGGGGCCGAGGTGCGAGGGGCGGGACCGGAGACCTGGGAGCCGGCTTCTTCTCTCGTCCCAAGTCCCACGCCCCCCGCCCCTGCGTCGTCCGGGTTGCCGTAATCCCCGAAGAAGAAGAGCGGGTTGCCGGCCGAGTCGAGCGCCTGGACGCCGAAGCGGCCCACGTCGGGCATGAAGACCCGACCGTAGTAGTCCAGCCCGAAGCGGCTGGTGTAGCAGTGGCAGGTGCTCACGCTCCAGTTGCTCGCCGGCGTCACCGTGAAGCCGCCGCGGCACCAGAGAGCGCCATCGGCGAAGGCCTCGGTCCCGCGCAGGTTGGAGACGAGCTTGAGCATCTTCTCCGCGCCGGCCGGCGGCCACGCCGCGCCCTTGGCGTCGGGGTTCTTGTAGTAGAGCGTCCCGCCGGCCGGCGGGAACTTCGCCACCCCGCCATAGATCCAGGGATAGAAGCGGGTGGGGGGCTTCTTCGCATCGAAGACCGAGGGGACGACCTCGTCGGCGGGCTTGGCCGCGGTCGCCACGTAGAGGTTCCCGGCCAGGTCCGCCTGCGGCGAGCCGTCGGCGCCGGAGAGCCCCTTGACGGTCGGACCGGGCTTGGCCTTGCCGTCCGGTCCGTAGACCCAGACGCCGTAGGCCTTCTCGAGCGGCCCGACGATCACCAGGTCCCCGTTGGGCGCCACGCACAGGCCCTTGGAACCCGTCGACGCGTGCCCCCAGTGGCTGCCGGGCACGCCTTTTATGGCGTTCGAGCCCAGCCCCGCGAAGGGCAGGGGCTGGCCTTCGCGGTCGTACTGCTGGACGTCTCCCAGGCTCTTGCCGTAGTCGGTGAGCGAGAGCGTCACCACCTGGCCCTGCGGCCCAACCGCCAGGTCGTGGCCCTTGACCGAGGGCAGGAGCTTCACCTCGCCACTCGCCCCGTCTACCCGCGCGAAGAGGTGCTCTGAGTAGCTGTGGACGAAGACGTCGTCCGAGACCGGCGAGGCGCCGATCTGGTAGACGTCGGGGAGCCCCCGGTGACGGATGACCTCGACCGGCGCCGAGAGCTTGCCGTCGCGGTCCTCGACCTTCTCGACGCCACGCTTTTTCTGCGGGGACTCGCCGAAGGTCCGGGCCAGCCACAGGTCGACGCCCTTGTCGGTGGCGTTGAGGCTCAGCGTGCAGTAGGGGAAGCCCACGTCCACCTCGGCGGCGGTGGGCTTTCCGATGCCCGGGAACTTGACGAGCTTCGAGACCTCGGGCTTCTTCCCGCTCGTGGCGGTGAGCACGTAGACTGCGCCGGACTTCCTCTCCACGGCCACCTGGTCGGGGGCCTCGACGTCGATCTTCCCGACCCACTTGCCCCCGGCGTCGAAGACCGCCACGCGGTCGTTGCCCCAGTCGCAGACGTAGATGCGGCCTTCGGCGTCGGTATCGATGCCGCGAGGGGCGTCGAGGTGGGCCTCGTCGTTGCCGGCCTTGTAGAGTTCGCCGATGAAGGGCGTGGGCTGCTCCTTGTCGTCCCAGCCCACGCGGCAGACGACCTGCTGCGGCGGCGTCTTGAAGCCGTCGTCGTAGCTGCCGTCCTTGAGGTGGCCGGAGGTGTAGATCCACTTCTCGTCGGGCGAGAGGGCCAGCCAGCAGAGCCCGTAGGGGAACTTGTCCGCGGAGGTGAGCGGCCCGAGATAGCTCTCGCGCGGCGTGCCCCCGGCGGTGTCCACCACCAGGACGCGCTGGGCCTGGCGCGCGCCGGCATTGTGGGTCCGGACCGAGTTCACCAGCAGGATCCAGCCCTTCGAAGTGATGGGCATGCGCTGCGGCCGCATCCCGGTGCTCTCCGGGTAGAGGTCGCGGAAGGCCCCCTGGTGCACGGCCGGCAGCCAGCGCCCGTCGGGGAGCTTCGCCCGCGGCAGCCCGGCGAGCCGCTCGGGCGGCAGGTCAGCCGGGTAGGGCATGACCGTCCGGACGTACTTGCCCTCCTGGGTGTAAGCCTCGAGCAGGAAGGTGGTCTTGGCCTGGCCGAGCTCTTCGAGGACGTAGACCAGGCCGTCCGGCCCCACCGTCGCCGCGCGCGGCGAGAAGGCGATGCCCGGCTCGGAGAAGAGCACCTTGCCAAGCCTGGCGCTCGTGCCGAGCCGAACGCGGATCGTGCAGGCCGCAGCGTCTACAAGCTTCCCGAAATCGTCCTTGCCGTCCCATTCGATGGACTGGGCCAGGCCCTCCTCGAGCGGTGCCGGCGGAGGGGTCTTCCCGCCGAGGAGCCCTGCGGCCAGATGCCGGACAACGTTTCCGGCGCCGTCGAGCACTGCCACCTCGCAGTCGGTGGGCGCCGAGGCGGCGAAGGAGATCTTGACCGCATCGCCGGCCTTCTCGACGGCCGGCTTGGCGGCGAACTCCACCTTCGGCAGCGCCGCGGTTTCTTCGGCGCCGGCGGGGGACAGGAAGAGAATGCTCAGCCCAAAGATCACGGAGATGGTGCGCATGGCAGGGCTCCTTTGGAGGGCATTACAGAAGCCGGGGGAGGGGAATTCAAGGGCAGAACGATGGACCGCCAGTCCGGGCCAAGCCGTAGGGGCGGGTTTGAAACCCGCCCCTACCACGGCCGGATGGGATGCGCCGCTTGCGCCTCCCGCCTTCGACTCGCAGCTGCGGCGGGCAGGTCTTGCGGCCAGATACTCTCTGACGCTCAGTGCCGGAAGTGCACGAACACCCGGCCGAAGTTGCGGCTGTCCTTCTCCACGCGGTGGTACTGCCGCTTGATCTCCGGGCGGTTCAGGAACTTGAGCACCCGGTCCTTGAGCTTGCCGCTGCCCTTGCCGGGGATGATCTCGACCAGGGCGATGCGCTTCTCGACCGCCTCGCGAATCACCCGCTGGAGAGCCGCCTCGATGGCCTCTCCCCGGTTGAAGATGTCGTGCAGGTCCAGGGCTAGCTTGGCCATGGTCTCCTCCTGGCTGGCGGAGCCCGATTATCGGTCTGAATCGGACGAGCGCAAGGGCTTCGATAAGGACGTGGGCGGGTCGGGGCGCCGACCGGCGCCCCCTGCGTTTCTCAGTTGATCCGTCCCCGCATCCGCGAGGCGTAGTCGATGACCGCCTGCTCCTGCTCCTCGGTCTCGACCGAGAATGGCCGGAGCTCGCGGACCCGGGCGATGGCCGCGCGCGGCTCCCAGCCCTGGCGGACGAGGTAGGCCGCAGCCACCGTGCCGCTGCGGCCCAGCCCCGCGCCACAGTGCACCAGCACCGTCCGGCCGACGCCGTCGGCGTGGCGGACGACGAAGTCCATGATCCGGTCGATCTGTTCGGCGGTCGGCGCGGTGAAGTCGGCAATGGCCTCGTGGAGGTACTCCATGCCGTTGGCCCGCACCGCGTCGGCCGGCAGGGGGGAGGAGGTCAGCGAGACCACCGCGCCCACCTGCTGCTCGCGGAGGAAGGCAAGGTCCTCTTCCAGGCTGCCGTAGAGGCCCGGGCGATTCATGACCGCCAGGCGGCCGGGAACGATGATCGTGAAGCTGCGCAGGTTGAGGGGTTTCATTTCCTCGCCACTCCCTCCGCAGCCATCTTCGCCAGCGCCTTTCTGTCGGCCTTGCCGGTCGGCCCCTTGGGCAGCTCCTTCGCGAGGACGAAGCGCCGCGGGACCTTGTACCCGGCGAGCTCCTTGCGGCAGTGCCCCCTGAGTTCCTCCACCGATGGCCCGGCCGACCCGGGGCGGGCCACCACGAAGGCCACCACCTGCTCGCCGCGCTGCTCGTCGGGGGCCCCGACCACCGCGCACTCGCCCACCGCCGGGTGCCGCGAGAGCGCCGCCTCGACCTCGGCGGGATGGACGTTCTCGCCGCCCACTATGATGAGCTCCTTGATGCGTCCGGTCAAGGTCAGGAAACCGTCGGCGTCGAACCGCCCGAGGTCCCCGGTCGAGAGCCAGCCGTCGGCGGAGAGCACCGCGCGGGTGGCCTCCGGAGCGCGGTGGTAGCCGCGCATGACGCTTGCGCCCCGCACCCGAACCTCTCCTTCGGAGCCGGCCGGGAGCGCCGAGCCGTCGGCCCCGGCGATCCGGACCTCGAGGTGCGCCAGCGGCCGGCCGACCGTGCCGGGGCGGTTGGCACCCGGGACGTTCAGGGCCACCACCGGCGAGCACTCGGTGAGCCCGTAGCCCTCGCAGAGCTCGAGGCCGAAGGCCGGCTCGAACTCCTCGCGGACGCGCGGGGCGAGCCGCTCGCCGCCGGAGATGAGCAGGCGCAGCGCCGGCAGGCTCCGCGGCCGGGAGCGCTGGGCGCGGGCCATCAGCCGGTACATGGAGGGCACGCCCAGGATCACGCTCACCCCCTCGGCGGCGAGGTCGAGCGCCCCCTCGGGCGAGAAGCGCCCCATGGTCACCGTGGAGGCGCCCACGAGGAGCGGCGCGATCATCGTGGTGGTGAGCGCGAAGGTGTGGAAGGGCGGCAGGGCCCCGAGCACGTGATCCTCGGGGCGGAAGGCAGCGGCCCCGGCCGCGCCCAGCGCGTTGGCGGCCAGGTTCCGGTGGGAGAGGCACACGCCCTTGGGCTCGCCGGTCGAGCCCGAGGTGTAGAGGATGACGGCGAGGTCGTCCTCGGCGCGCGCGACCGGATCGGCGGCTGTCCCCGAGGCGAGCAACTCCTCCACGGGCAGGAGTTTCACCGGACCGAGCGAGAGCTTGCCCATGGCCTCGGTCGTAGCGATGACCGCGTCGACGCCGGAGTGGTCGAGCACCGCCGCGAGCTCCCGCGGAGAGAGGAAGGTGTTGAGCGGCACCGCGGCGCGGCCAGAGGCCAGGACCCCGAAGAAGGCGACCACGAACCCGGCGGAGTTGGGCAGGTAGATGCCCACGGCCTCGCGGGAGGTCGCCGCCGAGACGTGGCCGGCGACGCGGCGCACGACCGCGGCGAGCTCCGCGTAGGTCCAGGCCCGGCCGCCGTCGATCACCGCGGTCCGCGCGGAGTTCTTCGCGGCGGAGTCGAGAAGGGCGCGGGCGAGGGTCATTAGAACTCGGTGGCCCCGGTGAACCGGAACGCGCTGAGCTTCAGCGCCGGCACGCGGGTGACGCCGTCGTCCCACTCGCCGCCCACGCCCTGGACCTCGGCGCCGACGGCCTCCACCCGGGAGAGCGCCTCCAGGATCGACTCGGTGAAGCGCATGTTGCAGACCGGCCCGGCGATGCGCCCGTTCTCGATGAGGAAGAGCCCGTCGCGCGTCATCCCGGTGATGACCGCCTTGGTCGGCTCGGCCACGTTCGTGTACCAGAAGCGGTTGACGAAGAGGCCCTTGGGCGTCGAGGCGATCATGTGCTCGAGGGTCGCCTCGCCAGGATCGAGGACCACGTGCATGGGCAGCGCCCCGTGGGACGAGAGCGGCCCGAAGGAGTGGCCGGTCGGCGCCGCGCCCATCTTCTTCGCGGTGCGGCTGTTGTGGGGCAGGTCCTTCGCCACGCCCTTCTCGAGGAGGGTGAGCCGTTTCCTCGGCACGCCCTCAAAGTCGAAGGGCAGCGGCACGGAGGCCGGGTCCAACCCGTCGTCGCGCAGAGTGATCTTGTCGCTCGCCACCTGCGTGCCCATCTTGCCGGCCAGGCAGGAGCGGCCCTCCAGGTGGGCCTGGGCGTCGAAGCCCAGGTACACCAGGAAGTCGACGATGGTCGAGACCGCCCGGGGGGCGAGCACCACCGCCCACTCGCCGGGATCGACCTTGCGGGGCTTGCGGGAGAGCAGCGCCGTCTCCACGGCCTCCTTGCCGAAGAGGGCCAGCCGGGCCTCGAGCGCGTCCACCGAACTGCCGGACCAGTCCTCCGAGCCGGCCGCACCATCGATCATCGCGGTGCAGGCCGCGCCGAAGGACGAGCCCGAGGAGTACTGGCGCACGTCGTTGCTGGTCGCGATGGCCAGCTCATGGCCGCCGCTCGAGACCTTGCCGGAGGCGACCACGCCCTTGGAGATCGCGTACTTGGCGGCGCGGCTCACGAGCCGGGCCCGCGAGGCCGGCGAGAGCGTCGCCGTCTTCTGGTCGTAGGCGCCCTGGATCTCGGGCGCCGGGCCGGCGACTGCGGCCGAAGCCAGCCCCGGGAACTCCTTGTCCTCGGCAGCCTCCGTGGCGATGGCCATGGCCTGGCGGGCCGCCTGGCCGACGCCGGCGCGGTCGAGCCGGTTGGTGCTGGCCCCTCCGAACTTCCTGCCGACGATCGCCGCCACCGTGATAGTGGCGTCCTCCTCGGCGACGTTCTGGTGGATGTAGTTGTTGGCGAAGCGGGTCAGCTCGCTCGAGCCCGCCGAGAGCCGAGCGTAGGCGGCCTTGGCCCCGGCCTTTTCGAGCTCCGAAAGGGCCCGCTCGAGGATGGAGAAGGATCTGTCGCGGCCGATCATCGTGACGCACTCCTCGCAACATGCAACATGCAACGCTCAACACCCCCCTCGACACACATCCGCTCGGGGCCCTGAGCATGGTCGAAGGGCAACACGCAATGAATCAGCGGAAAGTGCCGATTCATCCGTTGTTGCCCTTCCTGCCGTTCGCTATTCGCCACCGGATTGCATCCTCGATTCGCTCTGCATGTTGCGTGTCGGTTCTCTCTTCTCATTTCACCACCCCCACCTGCACGTTCCGGAATCTGGCAGGAGAAGTGCCATGCCCCACGTGCGCGGTCTGGCCGGGCTGGCCCTTGCCGCAGTTGGGCGTGCCCCACATCTTCCAGAAGTCGCGCGAGCAGACCGCGTCGCACGAGCCCCAGAACTCCGGGGTGATCCCGGTGTAGGTGGGGTTCTTGTACATCCGGCCGAGCTTGCCGCCGGATATGTCCCAGGCGACCTCGGTGCCGAACTGGAAGTTCAGGCGCCGGTCGTCGATGGACCACGACCGGTTGGTGGCGAGGTAAAGGCCGCCGTCGGTGTCGGCCAGCAGGTCGTCGAACTTCCACTCGCCGGGAAGCAGGTTGATGTTGGTCATGCGCACGAGCGGGATCCGGCCCCAGCCGTCGGCCCGCGCGGCTCCGGAGCTGGCGAGATTCAGCCGCGCGGCGCTCTCGCGGTCGGAGATGTAGCCGACGAAGACGCCGTTCCTGATGACGTCGACGCGCTTGCCGGGCGTGCCCTCGTCGTCGAAGCCGAAGGTGCCGAGCCCGCCCGGCTCGGTGGCATCGGCCACGACGTTGACGTGCTCCGAGCCGTACTTGAAGCCGCCGAGCTTCTCGGTGGTGAGGAAGCTCGTGCCCGCGTAGGCCGCCTCGGTGCCGAAGACCCGGTCGAGCTCGATGGGGTGGCCGATGGACTCGTGAACCTGGAGGGCCAGCTGCCCGCCGTCGAGGACCACGTCCCGCCGGCCGGCCGGGCACTGCGGGGCGTCGAGCAACTGCCGGGCCTCGGCCGAGACCCGCTCGGCGTTCCCGGCCAGATCCATGGCCCGGACGTACTCGAAGCCGGCGGTGGCGAAGTTGCCCCGGAAGCTGTTGGGGTAGCTCCGCACCTGGAAGTCCGAGCCGCGCACCGCGGTGGCGGCGATGCCCGCGCCGGTCTCGACGATGTCCTGGTCGAAGGAGACGCCCTCGGTGTTGGCGAAGTGGGTGCGCTTCCGGAAGATCGAGAGGAAGGCCTGGGTCACGGGCAGCTCCGGCCCGCGCAGGCGCTTCTCGGCGGCGGCCAAGAGACCCAGCTTCTCCTCGACGGAGACGGCGAAGGGGTCCTCCTGGACCGGTGTGCTGTAGCGGCCCTCGCCGGGCTCGCCGCCGGGGCCGAGCTTAGCGGGCTCGGCGGCGCGCACGACGGCGCTGGCCCTAGCGATCCGGGCGGCGAGCTTGGCCACCCGCGCCGCCTGGCTCTTCTTGGACACGTCGGCGACGGACGCGAAGCCCCAGCAGCCGTCGATGATCACCCGCACGCCGAGGCCGACGCTCGCCGAACTCGAGGCTGCGGCCGGCTTGCCGTTCTTGACCTCGTAGCTCTCCGAACGCTCGTCCACCAGCCGGGCCTCGGCGAAGGTGGCGCCAAGCACCCGCGCGGCGTCGAGCGCGCTCTTCAGTACGTCTTCCATCTTTCCGCTTCCTCCACGCGTGTTCTAACCACAAAGACACGAAGACACAAAGAACAACGGCTTGCTGTTGGGGGTAATTGCCGTTCGAAATTCCACCACAGCTCCAACTTCATGTCCTCTTTGTGTCTTGGTGTCTTGGTGGTTAACTCTGGTCGTCAACCAGGGGGCCAGGCCATCTTGCGGCCGCCGATCAGGTGCAGGTGGATGTGAAAGACCGCCTGACCGGCCTCCGGCCCGCAGTTCAGGATCAGCCGGTAGCCGCGCTCCGAGAGCCCCTCGGCGCGGGCCAGCTCTCTGGCGACCAGGTGCAGCTTCCCCACCATGCCGGCTTGCCCGGGCTCGAGGTCGTTGACCGTCTCGATGTGCTCCCGGGGGATGATCAGGATGTGGGTCGGAGCCACCGGGTTGATGTCCCGGAAGGCCACGACCTCCGCGTCCTCGTGGACCAGCTTGGCGGGAATCTGCCCGGCGGCGATCTTGCAGAATATGCAGTCCATCCTCGGGGGGCCTCCTCCGTTGCTGTCGAAACCTCGGAGTCTCGGATTGCCGGAGTGAGAGTATAGCCGCCGGGGGCGAACGCGCAACGCCCGCAAGCGGCCGTTTTCGGGCTTGCCGCGGTCGGCAGCAAGAAGAGAATCATTCGCCCATGGACCAATCCGACATCGGCCGACCGGGTCCGGCCGCGAACGCCTCCGACGAAGTCCGCTGCGACCTGCAGGAACTCCGTCATCTCAGCGGCGAGGACGAACAGGCCGGACCGTTCGCGTTGCTGGCCGACCGGCATCACCCCCTGGTGGCAGCCGAGCTGCGCAGGGCCAGGCGCGCCAACCGCTGCGCGCTGGCGATCTGCCTGATCGTCCCGCTCGCGGTCCTGGCCGCCGTTTGGGTGCCGCCCTGGCTGGAACCGATGCTGCCCTGGGGCAATGCCATCGAGAGCCGGCCGGACATCCTGGCGGCCTTCGTGTACCTTTGGCCGGCGGCCTTGCTGATGGCAACCGTCTGGCGCTCGGCCTCGGCGGTGCTGGCCGAGCAGTCCGGGGAGACCGCGCTGCAACTGGTGCTCACTCCCATGCGCAAGCGGACCATCGCAGCGGCCAAGGTGTTGCCCCACGTCGAGCCTTTCCTGTGGGGCGTGCTGGCGGCGCTGCCTCTCTACCTGTTCGCCGGCAGCACGGAGTTCTTCCTCTTTGAGCGCGAGCTGCCGTCACCGCTTGCGGTCTGGCCTTTGAGGATTGTGGCCGGCCTGCAGGACGTCTGGATTCACGACTCATCCATGCATCTGTCGATGCCGGGAGTGGCCTCGGGACTGGTCATGGCCGTCACCGACCTGGGGCTGGTCTGGGCCGCGGCCCACTGGGGCGCGGCTCTGGCGGTCAGGACGACCCGCCTGCGAGCCGTCGCCATCCGGCTCGTGCTGCGGCTGGTGCTGGTCTCCGTCCTTTTGCTCGTCTACCTGGTGCCGGCCCTGTTCGCAGCGTTCCTGGTCTCACTGCTGTCGCTTTGGATATGGTCCGGAGGCGAGTTGGCCCTCACCGTGACGGCCGCAGCGATCTACCTCGGACTCTGGTGGAGGCATCCGCTGCGTAACGCAGTCCGGGGCTGCCTCAGCGACTTCGCCGGTTTCGATCGCCTCGCGATGGAGGCGGAAGACCCGTCCAGGCGCGACCTCCTGCGCCCCTCGGCGTGGTGGTGGTACGACGGACGGCGGGCCTGAGCAAGCTCTCTACCGCAGAGGACGCGGAGGAACGCAGAGGACATCTACGGCTTTGGGCTTGGGCTTGGGCTCTGGGCTTTGGACTTCTGGAAAAGGCAGTCCGTCAATGCCCCAAGACCCGTGCCACTCGGAACTCTGCGCGACTCTGCGCCCTCTGCGGTGAAATCCCCGGGGAGTCGGTCAGCTCAGCTTTCGCAACGCCCAGAGCACCGACTGCACCGCGCCGTGGCGGCTCTCGCCGAAGCGCATGGAGTCGGCCGGGTGGCGGTCCCGCCCCCAGGCCGCGACCGCCCGGCGGTAGAGAGCGCGCACCACCGGCGCCGCCGACTTCCTCCGGCCGGCGGCCCCGTAGCGGGCCACGGCGAGGATCGCCTCGGCGGTGAGGATCAGGTCGTCGTAGCGCTCGAGGTTGCGGCGGACCTTGCGGCGCTCGGCCTTGAGCCCGGCCAGCACCGGCTTCATCCCCTCGACGACCAGGCCCAGGAGCCGCCGGTCCTCGCGGCTGAAGCTCTCCCGGTAGCGGTTGCCGGCCAGGGTCCGGTCGTAGAGGCGCTGCTCGATGCTGCACTCGTGGAGGGCGCAGAGCAGCGCGCCGACCCGGCGGCCTTCGGACAGGCCGTAGAAGCTCCTGGCGAAGCGCCCGGCGAAGCGCGGATCCTCCTCGGCGGCGACGGACAGGTGGCCGGCCAGGGCCATGCCGTAGTCGATGGCCCCGGGCATGTACCGCCACGGGCACCAGACGGTGTTGACCAGCCCGGTGAGCCCCTTGCCCCGGCGGCGCTGCGGCAGGCTACGCGCGGCGGTGTTCCGGAGATTGGCCAGGTTCATGCGGTTGGGGGCCAACCGCGTGCCGTAGCAGACCGTGGCCGGACAGGCCACCGCTTCGAAGCCGGCGTCGAGCAGCAGCCCGGCCTTGTGCGACTCGTACTCGGCGGCGTACTGCCAGTTGAACATGAGCACGTCGCGCTTGAAGCCCTTCATGATCCGCGGCTCGTGGACCACGTGGTCGGCCCACATGGCCGGGCGGCGCCCGAGCTTGCGCACCTCCTCGTGCACCCAGGCGGAGTGCGCGGCGAAGCGTTGCCAGGGCTCGCTCCCGGCGCCGAACTTCCTCCGGCAGCGCGGGCACTTCCCGAACTCGACCTCGTCGAGGCCCACGTGGATGACCTCGTGAGGGAATATCTCCGCCGTATCGCGGAGCAGGTCGGAGAGCACCTCCCGGGTCTCCGGGTGGCTCGGACAGATGGCGTTGAAGCCGTGCTGGTGCGCGGTCTTCTCGCCGAGGTGGCGGTACCGGGGGTGCGAAGTAATGAGCGCCGCGTGGCCCAGGCACTCGATCTCGGGCATGACCGCGATGTCGTACCGGCCGGCCAGGTCCACGAACCGGCGCATCTCCTCGGCCGTGAAGGCGCCGATGGTGGCCAGTTCGGGCCGCGACGGGAAGACGAGCGCGCAGCGCTGGTCATCGATGAGGTGGAGGTGGAGGAGGTTGTAGCCCCACTCGGCGAGCCGGGGCAGCAGCCCCTCGTAGTACTCCCGGCGCTCGGTAACCCGGCCGAGGTCGAGCATCACGCCGCGAAGCTGGAAGGCGGGTTTCATCTGCAGGTCTCTCCTGGTCTCAGTAACGGCACGCCTTCGCCGCGTCCGCGAAGGCCTGGACGTTGGCGGGGTCCCCGAAGAAGAAGTGGTCGGACGGCGAGCAGATGTAGCCGCCCTCCGGCGAGGCCGCATGGAGCTCGCGGACCATCTCCCGCACCAGCTTCGGGTTGCCCTTCTCGAAGCCCTTGTTCTGGTCGAAGCCGCCGACGAAGGCGAGCTTCGCGCCCACGCGGCGCCTGGCCTCGGCCAGGTCGCAATCGCCGCCCATGGCCGGCGGGGTCATGGTCTCGAGCGCGTCGACGCCGGTCTCGACGACCATGTCGAGCATGGCCATCAGCCCGCCGCAGAGGTGGTAGACCACCTTCGCGCCGCCGGCGTGGATGGCTTCCACCTGCCGGCGGTCGAAGGGCAGGCAGAAGCGCCGGAACATGTCCGGGCTGATCACCGTGCTCGAGCCCGCCCCGCCGCCGATCTCGACCAGGTCCTGCTCGAACCGGCCGGCCAACTCGATGCCGCGCAGCTTCTTCGCGAGCAGCCGCTCCAGCGCGTGCTCGACCCAGTCGGGGTTGTCCATGGCCATCATGATGGCCGGCTGGGTGTCGAAGAGGATGCAGAAATCCTGCCAGGGACTGCCCTGGCCGAAGCCGAAGAAGCCCGAGCGCACGATGCCGCGGTCGCCGATGCGGCGCCTGGCCTCCGCGACCGGCGCCCAGTCCAGTTTGACCGGCATGGGCAGGTAGCGGTCCCAGAGTTCGAAGTCCGCCTCGGTCTTGAGCAGGACCTCGGTCTCCCAGCCGGTGAACTCGTTCGAAGCCCCGGCCGAGGTCAGAACGCCGCCGGGAGTGGTGATGGTCTGGCGCCAGCGGCTGTTGCCGTCCGCGACGCCCAGGTCCTCGCGCTTCACCACCCAGTTGGCCTTGTCCGCCTCGGCGTAGACCTCGAGCGGCCGCTGGTAGATGACCGGGTCCATGCCGAAGCGCTCGTAGGCGGCGAACTGGTCGCAGCCGCCCAGGTAGGTCTCCCGGTAGTAGCGCATCCAGCTGTGCACCTGGCAGGGCAGCCGGTCGGGCTTGCCGCCGGAAAGCGCCGTCAGGAATCGTTCGCGTCCGCTCATGCCGCTCATGCCGCTCATGGCTTCACCACCTCCGGTCCCTTGCCTACCGCACCCAGACCGTACTCCTCGATCTTGCTGCGCAGCGTGCTGCGGTGCAGCCCGAGCTCCCGCGCGGCGTGCACCTGGTTGCCACCGACCGCGGCGAGCACCTCGGCGACCGCGGCGCGCTCGACCAGGCGCACGAGCTCCGCGTGCATCCTGCCGTCATCCCCGGCCTCGCCGGCGGCGCGGCGCCCGGCCATCCACTCGCGCACGAGCTTCCGGACCAGCGCGTCGATGCTGCCGGAGAGCCCCCCGGGCCCGGCCGCGCCGGCGAGCGTCCCCGGCAGGTGGTCGAGCCCGATGGCCCCGCCCGGCCCGGCCAGGGCGGCGGCGCGCTCCAGGCAGTTGCGGAGTTCGCGGACGTTGCCCGGCCAGTCGTGGGCCTCGAGCGCCGAGAGCGCGTCGCGGCTGATCTCGGCCGGCCGGGAGGCCCCGCCAGCGCCGGACAGGAAGTGGGCGACGAGCAGCGGCACGTCCTCGCGCCGCTCGCGGAGCGGCGGCAGTTCGATGCGCAGAACGTCGAGCCGGTAGCCGAGGTCTTCGCGGAAGGCCCCGGCGCGCACCGCCGCGGAGAGGTTGCGGTTGGTGGCGGAGATCACCCGGACGTCCGAGCGGCGCGAGTCGCTCTCGCCGACCCGCTCGAAGGTCCTCGCCTCGAGGAAGCGCAGGAGCTTGGCCTGCATGCCCGGGCTCATCTCCCCGACCTCGTCGAGGAAGAGCGTGCCGCCGTCGGCGGCCTCGACCCGCCCGATCCGGCTGGCCACCGCCCCGGTGAAGGCCCCGCGGGCGTGGCCGAAGAGCTCGGTCTCCAAGAGCGTCTCGGGCAGCCCCGCGCAGCTCACCGCCACGAAGGGGCCGGAGCTCCGCGCCGAGTGCAGGTGGATGGCCCGGGCGGCGAGCTCCTTGCCGGTGCCGCTCTCGCCCAGGAGCAGCACCGTGGCGTCGGCGGCGGCCGCCGAGGCCAGCTGCCGGTAGAGCGCCTGCATGGCCGCCGAGCGCCCGACCAGGAGCGTCTCCGGCGGGAAATCGGCGAGCTCCCGGCGGGCGCCGTCGAGCGCCGCGCGCGAGGCACCCCGGGCCAGCGCCCGGCCGAGCGCCGCACGGGCGGCCTCGACGCTCAAGGGCTTGGCCAGGTAATCGAAGGCCCCGTTGCGCACCGCCTCCACCGCGGTGGAGAGCGTGCCGTGGCCGGTCATGATCAGCACCGGCGAATCGGGCAGGAGCGCGCGCATTTTGGAGAGCGCCTCGAGCCCCGAGATCCCGGGCAGGCGCACGTCCATGAAGACGGCGGCCGGCCGCTCGCGCTCGGCGGCCTCGAGCCCCTCCTCGGCGCTCGAGGCCACCAGCGCCCGATGGCCGTCCTTATCGACGAGCATGGCCAGCGCCCGCGAGACGCCGCTGTCGTCGTCGATGATCAGGATGGTCGCCATGGGGCCAGCTCTCCGCCAAGCCTGCTCGGACGACAACATCGTACCGGAGAACGACGGACCGTCAACATACGCCGATTTGTACTCACGCTCCGCCTCGCTCGACAGGCGGGCACCAGCCCATTCGGCAGACCTCCGGGCATCGTCCCAGGAGACGCCCACCACCGGCTGGCGCGCCGCGTTGTAGCGGTCGTCTCCCCAGTATGGAGGCTTCTCGCGCTCTGGGATGCGGCCACCTTCACCGATCAGCTAATCCGTCCACCCCGGCAACTCCAGCCGGAAGGTCGCCCCGCGAGCTCTCGCGCCGCCCCCGCCGTCGCAGGAGAGCGCCCCGCCGTGCTCCTCGGCGATCCGGCGCGAGACGGCCAGTCCCAGCCCGGCGCCGCCGCTCTTCGTGGTGTAGAAGGGCGCGAAGATCCGGTCGACGTCCTGCTGCCGGATACCCGGGCCGGAGTCGGAGACCTCGAGAGCGAGCCGGCCGGCGCCGACGGGCTTGACCCGCACCACAACCTCGCCCCCGCGCGGCTGGGCCTGGACGGCGTTCAGGACCAGGTTCACGAGCACCTGCTTGACCTTGTTGCGATCGGCGCGCGCGGACGGAGCGGCCGGGTCGAACTCGGTCTTCGCCACGACGTGCGCGTGCTCGAGTTGCCGGCGCATAAAGGCCAGGACCTCCCCGGCCACGGCGGGAAGCTCGACCTTCGCGAAGACCGGCGGGGTGGGGCGCGCGAAGGAGACCATCTCGTCGACCACGAGTTCGAGGCGGGCGAGCTCCTCGAGGACCGCGCCGAGCGCCTCGGCGTCGGCCGGCCGGCGCTCGTCGGCCATGAGCATTTCCACCGTCATCCGGGCGCTGGTGAGCGGGTTCCTGACTTCATGGGCCATGGCCGCGGCCATCTGGCCGGCCACCGCCATGCGCTCGGTGCGAACCAGTTCCTCCCGGGCGCCGCGCAAGGCCGAGCTCATGCGCTCCAGGCTCTCGGAGAGGGCCTCGACCTCGGCCCCGCCGCCGGGCTCGGCCCGGAAGGCGAGCTCCCCGCCGGCGGCGCGGGCGGCCTCGCCGGCGAGCTTCCCGAGCGGCCGGGCGACAGTGCGGGCCAGGAGAAACCCGAGCAGCACCGCCGCGGCAGCGCCACCAAGCGCCGTCCAGATAACGGGCTTCACCGCCGCGGCGCGGGCGCGGTCAACCTCCTCCTGGGGCACGACGAGCAGCACGAGCCGCATCGTCGCACCCTCGCCCTGCCGGCTGGCGAAGAGATGGTATCGGCGCCCGACCAGGGTCACCGCAGTGGGCCGGCGCAGGAAGTCCTCGGGCCGCACCGCGGGCGAGGCCAGCAACCTCCGGAGTTCGTCGTGTTCGGCGCGCGGGAGGGAGGAGACCAGGGGGGCCAGGTCCGGCGCGCCGGCGCCGCCGAAGCGCGCGGTGCTGGCCACGTCCACGCCCACCAGCCGCTTGGTGCGCGCCAGCACGTCGGGACTGTCGACGAAGGATGTGGGAATGGCCTGGACCAGCGAGGCCATCCGGCTGCGGAAGAGCTCCTCGACCGACGCGCCCGCCCGCCAGGCGGCCAGCACCGCGGTGAGCAGGGAAATGGCCAGGAAGAGCCCGCCGAAGGCCAGGGCCAGACGAGTGCCGAGACCGAGCGTGCGCCTCATGTCACCGGCCCTCCGAACGACACCGTTTCAGACGGCGATTTGCCCGGCCTCAGCCGCCGCCGGACTCCCCGGGTCCCGCGCCGTCCGAATGCGTACCGCCCTTCGATCCGGAGCGGGCCGTCTCGGCCGGCGGCGGCTCGAAGGGCGCGCGGCCGATGCGCCAGGCCTCCCAATAGGCCAGTCCGAAGGCCAACAGGAGGCCGACGCTGATGTACTGGAACACGGACAGGTGCACGGGCCACAGCGTCGGACCGTCCGCGAACGTGTCGGCGCGCAGGAACTCGTTGCAGAAACGCCAGACGGCATAGAGCATGCCGAACGTGAAGGCGGTCTGTCCGGCGAACTTCCGGCGCGGCCAGACCATCCACCAGAGCAGGGCGGCCATGGTCAGGGCCGCCAGGGTCTCGTACAACTGCGTCGGGTGCACCGGGAACGCCTGGTGGTATCCGATCAGATGACCGTCCTCGAAGACGGCGTAGGGGCTGCTTCTATCCGGATAGGTCACCGCCCAGGGCAGGCTGCAGGCATGGCCGAAACAGCAGCCGTTCAGGAAGCAGCCGATGCGGGTCATGGCCAGGCCCACGGCGGCCGGGGCGGCCACGAAATCCAGGACATCCACGATCGGGATCCGCTTTCTGCGGGTGTAGATCCACAAGGCCAGCATCCCGCCGATGAGCCCGCCGTAGAAGACCAGCCCCCCGTTCCAGGTGGCGACGATGGCCCCCAGCCAGCCGAAGGACCCCATCCACTTCGGCCACATGTCGTGGCGCAGGAAGTAGTCCGGCCAGTAGACGGCCACGTGCATGAGCCGCGCGCCGAGCACCCCGCCGATGATGGCGAAGATGCCCATGTCGAAGATCTCGACCTTCTGGAGTCCGATGGCCGCCGCGCGCCGGCGGGCCATCCAGACGGCCAGCAGGAAACCGACCATGAGCATGGTGCCGTAGGCCGGCACCGCTATGTGCGTGAAGGGGATCTCGAAGAGCCTGGGATGCATGAGCCTGCTTCTTGTCTCCGGCGGAGCCTACGTTACCGGCAGCTTTGCCAACAACCTCATCCTTATCTTCGCCAAGACGGCTCCGGGCGCAACCGCTTCTCGAGAGCCGGTCGCCGAGCGGACGGATCGGTCGGACCCGACGGATCCGGCGGATCGCTTACTTCCTCCGTCCCGCCTTCCCCGCCGGCTCGAGCAGGGCGTTGTCGATGAGCCGGGTCTTGCCGAAGCGCACGGCGAGGAGCGCCAGCGCCGGACGCGCGAGCTTCTCGACGTCCTCGAAAGTATCTGGATCCACGACCGCGGCGTAGTCGAGCTCGGCCAGGGGCTCCTCGACGATCTCCTCGGCCATGGCGGCGGCGACCTGGGTGGCCGCGCGCTCGCCGCCGGCGGCCAGGTCCTGGGCGACTTTGAGGGCCCGGGACAGGCACAGTGCCGCCTGGCGCTCGCCGGGGTTCAGATAGGCGTTCCTCGAGCTCATGGCCAGGCCGTCGGCCTCGCGGACGATGGGACAGACCACCACCTCGACGCCGAAGTTGAGCCCGCGGACCATGTTCCGGATCACCGCCACCTGCTGGGCGTCCTTCTGGCCGAAGTAGGCCCGGTCGGGCAGGGCGATGTTGAAGAGCTTGGCCACCACCGTGGCGACCCCGCGGAAGTGCCCGGGGCGGCTCATGCCCTCGAGCGGCTGGGCCATCGGCCCGGGATCGACGGAGACGCTGAAGTCCTTGGGGTACATCTCCTCGGTCACAGGCGCGAAGACCGCATCGACGCCGGCCTCGCCGCAGAGCGCCAGGTCCTTCTCCAGATCCCGCGGATAGCGCTCGAAGTCCTCGCCGGGGCCGAACTGTGCCGGGTTCACGAAGATGCTGGCGACCACGAAGCCGTTCTCGGCGCGCGAGCGGCGCATCAGCGAGAGGTGGCCCTCGTGGAGCGCCCCCATGGTGGGCACGAAGCCCACGGACTTGCCGCCGGCACGCTCCTCGAGGGAGCGCCGCCGCATCGCCGCGGCTTCGGTCAGAACTTCGGGCTTGTTCACTGCTTCTCCGTTCCCTTCCCGCCCATGGCCGACAGGCGCTGAGCGCCGTCGTCCGGCGAGAAATAGTTGAGCCCCGGCTTGAGCCTGCCCAGCGCCGCGGTCAGGGCGACCAACGCCTCGCCGCCGCGGACCAGGTCGAGATCGTCGGTGTCCACCACCAGCACCGGCGCGGCCGAGGCCTCGCGGAAGTGGTCGGCATAGGCCCCGCAGATCTGCTCGAGGTAGCCCGGCAGGCTGTCGCCCAGCTCGTAGGCGATGCCCCTGCGCCGGACGCGTTCGAGGAGCACGTCGGGGCGGGCGCGCAGGTAGACCACCGCGTCGGGCCGCTCGAGCCGCCCGGCGATGCCCTCCTCCAGGCGCAGATAGAGGTCGAGCTCCTCGCGGGAAAGGTTCAGGGTCGCGAAGATCCTGTCCTTGTCGAAGAAGTAGTCGGCGACCGTCCCGGGCGAGAAGAGGTCGCCCTGGGCCAGTCCCGAGAGCTGGCGGTAGCGGTCGAGCAGGAAGGCGACCTGCGCCTGGAAGGCCCAGCGCCGTCGGTCCTTGTACATGAGCGGCAGAAACGGGTTGGCCTCGGGCGCCTCGAGAACCAGGCGGTAGCCGAGCTCGTGGGCGAGCCTCGCTGCCAGGGTGGTCTTGCCCACGCCCATGGGGCCCTCGATGGCTATGCTGCGGAATTTCAACGCCTTGCGGCCGCCGCGCGGGCGCCGGTCCGGCGCGTTGAACGCGGCCCAAAGTTCGGCCACGGTGCGGCCGGTACCGGGCACGGCCAGCCCCGGGGCGATCTCGGCCAGGGGCTCGAGGACGAAGCCGCGCTCGGCGATCCGCGGGTGGGGCACGGTCAGGTCGGGCGCGTCGATGATCCGGTCGCCGTAGAGCAGGATGTCCACGTCGATCGGCCGGGCGGCCCAGCGCTCGTCCGGACGCTTGCGGCCCAGGGACTTCTCCACCTCGCGGATGGCCTCGAGCATCTCGCGCGGAGAGAGGTCGGTCTCGGCCATGGCCGCGGCGTTGACGAACACGGGCTGCCCCGGCGGGCCACCCACCGGTTCGGTCTCGATCATGGCGCTCGTGACCCGGATGCCCACGCCGCGGGCCGCCAGAAGCTCGAGCGCCCGGCGGACGTTGGCTTCGCGTTCGCCGAGGTTGGCCCCCAGGCCGAGATAGACGGTGGGCATTGGAGCGCTTCCTAGTCTAGCAGCCCCCAACCGGCAGGGCAGCGCGATGCAGACGACCTACCACTTGATCCGGCCGATGCGCTCCACGGCCTCGGCCAGGCGCTTCTCCGGAACGGTGAGCGTGGCGCGCAGGTATCCCTCGCCGCTCGGGCCGAAGCCGATTCCCGGAGTGACCACGATGTCGGCCTCCTCGAGGATGCGGGTGGCCGCGTCGGCGCTCTTGAGCCCCTTGGGCGTCGGGAACCAGACGTAGAAGCCGCCCCTGGGCTTCTGGACGGCCAGGCCCAGCTTGGCCAGGCCCTCGCAGAAGACGTCGCGGCGCTTCTGGTACATGTCGCGAAGCGGGGCGACGAACTCATCGTAGCGGTTCAGGGCCTCGACGGCCGCGAGTTGGATGGCGGTGAAGATGCCGCTGTCGACGTTGGTCTTGACCTTGCCCAGCGCGCCGCAGAGCTCCGTCGAGCCGGCCGCGAAGCCCACCCGCCAGCCGGTCATGTTGAAGGTCTTCGAGAACGAGTGGAACTCGATGACCCGCTCCATCGCGCCCGGGATGGAGAGCAGGCTCACCGGCTCGAACCCGTCGAAGGCCAGTTCCGAGTAGGCCACGTCGCTGACCACGATCAGGTCGTACTTCCCGGCGAAGGCCAGGAGCTCCTTGTAGAAGGACGCGTCGGCCACGGCGCCGGTGGGGTTGTTGGGGTAGTTGACGTAGATGACCTTGGCGCGCTCGGCGTCGGCCGGCTTGATGGCCCCCAGGTCGGGCAGGAAGCCGTTCTTGGCCAAGAGCGGCATCATCACCGGCTCGCCGCCGGCGAAAACGGTCCCCGACCGGTAGGGCGGATAGCCCGGCTCGGGGATGAGCGCCGCGTCGCCCGGGTCGATGTAGGCCAGGGGGAAGTGGGCGATGCCCTCCTTCGAACCGATGATCGGGTAGATCCCGCCGTCCGGCGAGAGCTCCACGCCGAAGCGCTTCTTCATCCAGCGCGCGGCGGCGCCCCGCAGCTCGGGCGACCCGTTGTCGAGCGCGTACTGGTGGGTCGCCGGGTTCTTGGCATGCTTGTAGAGCGCGTCGATCACGAACTGAGGCGTCGGGCTGTCCGGGTCGCCGACGCCCAGGTTGATGACGTCGCGACCGGCGGCTATGGCCGCCTTCTTCTTCTTGTCGATCTCGGCAAAGAGATAGGGGGGAAGCTTCTGGAGACGCTCTGCTATCTGGAAGTGGGCGGACACGGCGATCCTCCTGCTCTCTGGTCGGTCGGCGGGTGGGCTCCACGAGGTTGCGGCCTGCACCTATCCGGCGATGCGGCCTAATTTAGCGCAGCGGGGGGAGGGTGTCAACCGAAGGCATTTTCCGGAATGCCCAGATGGTTCATCTTTTCAACTCTCCGTCCTTGACAATATTTGTCACCCCCCTACACTCTATCAGCTGCGCTCGGGACGGAGCCGGCACAAATACATAGGTCTAGGCCGGCCTGTAGCAAGGCCGTGCCCTCGGCCGGCCGCCGTCGAGGCCCTTTGCCGGAGGACCCGCATGGTTACCCTCGAAGAACTGCTCCGCGTGATGATCGAGCGCGGTTCCAGCGACCTGCACATCACCGCCGGCAGCCCGCCCCGCATCCGCATCGACGGCAAGCTCGCCCCCACCGAACACGAGATGCTCGATTCGGAGTGGAGCCAGCGGCTGGCCTACAGCATCCTGGACAACGATCAGATCGCCAAGTTCGAGCGCGACCTGGAATTGGATATGTCCTTCGGCATCGCCGGCATCGGCCGATTCCGCACCAACGTCTTTATGCAGCGCGGCGCGGTGGGGATGGCCATCCGCGTCATCCCCTACGAAATCGCCAGCTTCGACACCCTGGGCCTTCCCCAGGCCGTCTGCCAGCGGCTCTGCGACCTGCCCAAGGGTCTGGTGCTGGTCACCGGCGCCACCGGCTCGGGCAAGTCCACCACGCTGGCGGCCATGATCGACAGCATCAACACCTACCAGCCGGTGCACATCGTCACCATCGAGGACCCCATCGAGTTCGTGCACCGCAACAAGACCGCCCTGGTCAACCAGCGCGAGGTGGGCCCGGACACCAAGGGGTTCGGCGAGGCCCTGCGCCACGTGCTGCGCCAGGACCCCGACGTGGTCCTGATCGGCGAGATGCGCGACCGGGAGACCATGGAGGCGGGGCTGACGCTCGCCGAGACCGGGCACCTGACCTTCGCCACGCTGCACACCTCCGACTGCGTCCAGACCATCAACCGCATCATCGACTCCTTCCCGACCGGGCAGCAGAACCAGATCCGCACCCAGCTGTCCTTCGTGCTCGAGGGCGTCTTCTGCCAGCAGCTGCTGCCCGTGGCCAACGGCAAGGGCCGGGTGCTGGCCGCCGAGATCATGCTGCCCAACGAGGCCATCCGCGCGCTGGTCCGCGAGGACAAGGCCCACCAGATCTACTCGATCATCCAGGTGGGCGGGGCCTCGGGCATGAAGACCATGAACCAGTCGCTGTACGAGCTCTACAAGCGCGGGCAGATCACCTACGAGGACGCCATCCACCACACCTCCGACCCGGAGGACCTCAAGCGCACCTTCCAGCGCTCCGTCCCCGGGCCGGGCGGCAGATAGGAATTACCTGGGGAATCCGGGGCTGACGAGCCGGAACGGGGGCAGGCTGACCGATGGTCCGCATCACGCGCATGACCAAGAAGCGGATCGGCGATCTGCTGCGCGATGAGGGTCTGGTCAACGAGGCCCAGATCGACGAGGCCCTGTCCGAGCAGCGCAAGTCCGGGGAGCTTCTCGGCGAGGTGCTGGTGCGCCTGGGCTATGTCGCCGAGTCGGACATCGCCCAGACCATCGTCACCCAGTTCGGGCTGCCCTACCTGGCCGTCAAGCAGTACTACCTCTCCGACGAGGTCATCAAGCTCTTCCCCGAACGCCTGATGCGCCAGCACCAGTTCATTCCGCTCGACAAGATCGGCAACGTCATCACCATCGCCGTCGGCGGACTGCTCAACTTCGACATCCTCAGCGAACTGGAGAACATGTCCGCCGCGAAGATCCAGGTGTTCGTGTCCACCTGGAGCGAGATCAAGGCCGCCATCGACGAGCGCTTCAAGGGTTCGGCCCATGCCGCGGCCGCCAAGGCCGCTGCCGCACCGCGCCCGGCGCCGGCGGCGCCGGCGGCGAAGAAGACTGCCGTCGAGGCTCCCCCCGCAGAACCCGCGAAGGAAGAGATGTCCGCCGACGACCTCACCGAACTGGGCAACATGCTGCTGGGCGACGCGGCCGGCGGAACGGAGCAGCAGCAGTGAACAAGTTCGACAAGCGCCTCGGCTCCATTCTCGTCAAGTACCGGCTGATCGGCCAGGACGTGCTCGACAACTCCCTGGCCTCGGCCGAAAAGGACAACAAGAGCCTGACCGAGATACTGGTCGGCAAGAAGGTCGTCGACGAGAGGGCGGTCATCGGCTGCGTCGCCGAGGAGATGAACCTCCCGCCCATCGACCTCACCAAGTGCGAGGTCGACAAGTCGGCCATGGAGCTCATCCCCGAGGACCTGGCCAACTACTACACGGTGCTGCCCGTCGCCAAGATCGGCAAGACCCTGACCCTGGCGGTGGCCAACCCCTTCGACATCCTCACCCTCGACGACGTCAAGATCGTCACCGGCTGCGAGCTGCTCCCGGTCGTCTCCAGCGACGTGACCATCAAGAAGGGCATCCAGCGCGCCTACAACAAGGCCCAGGCGGAGATGGAGGAGCTCTTCGCCAAGGAGGGCGACGCCGACAAGGACCTGGTCCTCACCGAGAAGAAGGAGGAGGACCTCGACGCCGCCAGCCTGGCCGCCGAGGGCGAAGAGGCCCCGGTGGTCAAGCTCGTCAACCTGATGATCCTCCAGGCGCTGCGGGAGGGCGCATCCGACATCCACATCGAGCCCTTCGAGAAGCACCTGCGCGTGCGCTACCGGGTGGACGGCGCCTGCCACGAGACGGTCAGCCCCCCGCTCAAGATGCACTCGGCCATCATCAGCCGCATCAAGATCATGAGCGAGATGGACATCGCCGAGCGCCGCCGCCCGCAGGACGGCAAGTTCCAGATGAAGGTCCAGGGCCGGCAGGTGGACTTCCGCGTCTCGATCCTGCCGATGGTCCACGGCGAGAAGGTGGTCATCCGCGTGCTGGACACCTCCGCGCTGGCCCTGTCGCTGGAAACCCTGGGCTTCGAGGATAAGGCCCTCAAGGACTTCCGCAAGGCCATCACCTCGCCCTACGGCATGATCCTGGTGACCGGCCCCACCGGCTCGGGCAAGTCCACCACGCTCTACTCGGCGGTCAAGGAAGTGCTCAACATCGAGGACAACATCACCACCGTCGAAGACCCCGTCGAGTACCAGCTCGACGGCGTCAACCAGGTGCCGGTCTCGGAGAAGCGCGGGCTGACCTTCGCCGCGGCCCTGCGCTCCATCCTGCGCCAGGACCCGGACACGGTGATGATCGGCGAAATCCGCGACCGCGAGACCATCGAGATCGCCGTCAAGGCGGCGCTCACCGGCCACCTGGTCTTCTCGACCCTCCACACCAACGACGCGCCCAGCACGGTGACCCGTATGGTGGACATGGGCGTGGAGCCCTTCCTGGTCGGCGCGGCCACCGTGCTGATCGCCGCCCAGCGCCTGGGGCGCAAGGTCTGCAGCGAGTGCAAGGAGCCGGTCGAGGTGCCCGAGCCGGCGCTTATCGAAGCCGGCTTGACCCCGGAGCAGGCCAAGGGCGCCAAAATCTTCGCGGCCAAGGGCTGCGGGCGCTGCGCCGGCGGCTACAAGGGCCGCTTCGCGCTGCTCGAGACCATGCCGCTCAACGAGGAGCTGCGCCGGGTGATCTCCACCGGGGCCAACGCCCTGGAGATCAAGCGCAACGCCATCGGCCAGGGCATGCTCACCCTGCGCCAGGTCGGCCTGGCCAACGCCCTGCGCGGCAAGACCAGCCTCGAGGAAGTCGTGGCCATCACCATGGAAGACAAATGACGGGGAAGGAGCCATAGGCCATGCCCACTTTCAAGGTTACCGCCAGCGACAAGGCCGGCCGCAAGGTCAACCGCACGGTGGAGGCCTCCAGTCAGGGCGAAGCCGTCACCATGCTCCGCCGGGAGGGCTACTCCGCCCTGGACATCCAGGAGGAGCGCGCCCCGGCCAAGGCCGCGGCTGGCCGCAAGGGGCCCAGTCCCCGCGTCTCGGGCGCGGACCTGGCCATCTTCACCCGGCAGTTCGCCACCATGATCGGGGCGGGCATTCCCGTCCTCGAGTGCCTGGACGTGCTGACCCAGCAGGCCAACGACCCGGGGTTCCGCCGCTGCCTGGAAACAGTCATCGAGGACATCCGCGGCGGCACCGACCTGTCCACGTCCATGTCCCGCCACCCCAAAGTCTTCACCCACATCTACGTCAACATGATCAAGGCCGGCGAGGCCTCCGGCCAGCTCGAGGCCATTCTCGTCCGCCTGGCCGAGTACATGGAGGCCACGGTCAAGCTCAAGCGCGAGATCACATCGGCCATGACCTACCCGATCATCTCGCTGACCATGATCTTCCTGGTCACCGGCTTCCTGATGATCTTCATCATTCCGAAGTTCAAGGAGATCTTCGTACAGCTCAACGTGGACCTGCCGCTGCCCACCGCCATCGTGCTGCGGACTTCGGAGATCATGGTCCAGTACTGGTGGGGCGTCCTCCTGGGCCTCGTCGGCCTGATCGTCGCAGCCCTGATCTTCAAGCGCACCGAGACCGGCGGCCTGATCATCGACAAAATGACCCTGAAGGTCCCGGTATTCGGCCCGCTGTTCCAGAAGGTGGCCCTCTCGCGGTTCGCCCGCACGTTCTCGACGCTGATCAAGAGCGGCGTGCCCATCCTGGGCGCCCTCGAGATCGTGGCCTCGACCAGCGGCAACCGCGTCATCGAGGCGACGGTCTCGAGCTGCAAGGACTCGATCCGCGCCGGCGACCCGCTCTCCAAACCCCTGTCGCAGAGCCCGGTCTTTCCGCCCATGGTCGTGCGCATGATCTCCATCGGCGAGAAATCCGGCGCGCTCGAGCAGCTTCTCGAGAAGATCAGCCAGTTCTACGACGAACAGGTGGCCGCCGCGGTGGAGAGCCTGACCTCCATGATCGAGCCGATCATGATCGCCATCATGGGCGTGGTGGTCGGCGGCATCGTCATCAGCGTCTTCCTGCCCATCGTCAAGATCCAGCAGATGCTCACCAAGAAGCACTAGCCGGGAGCATCGAGGGCGGAACGCCACCGCTCCGCGCATCGCGGCAAGGATTGAGGCCGGACTCCCCGGCGGACTGCTGGCCGCGCATGGCAGGACGGCCGGAAGACTGACAACCATGACTGCGCAGCCGGGGAACGGCCCCCGCGCCTGCTCAGCGGAGAGATCGCGTTCATGACCACCCCCCTGGCCGGCCTGGTCGAGGAGGAGGAGCGCCTGGAAGGCGGCGCCAAGGCGCTGGCCGTGTTGCGTCTGGCGCTGGCCGTGCTGGCCATCGGCGTGACTCTGGCGCTCACGCTGACCGGTTCCGCCGCCGATTCGGCCGATAGACCGCTGATCAAGCCCTTCGGGCTGCATCCGGTCTATGCCATCGCGGTGCTGGCCTGCGCCTTCGACGTCGTCTACATGTTCGCTTTGCGCCGCCTGCGAAGCGGCACAGCGTGGATCGCCGCCCTGGCGGCCATCGGCATCGCGGTGGACGTAACCCTGACCAGCGCTCTCATCTATCTCAGCGGAGGCTATGCCAGCCCCTATCTGCCTCTGATGTTCGTATGGGTCATTGCCACCGGAACCGTGCTGTCCGGGCGTGCGGCGTTCGCGGCCGCGAGCCTGGCAGTGGTGTTCCTCTCGGCCGCGAGTCTGCTGAAGCACTTCGGCGTCTATCCCGGCGGCGTCCCGGGCCGCCCCGAGGAGAGCGCGGAGCTCTGGCGCGCCGGCGGCTTCCACCTGGCCCAGGCCGGCGCGTTCTTCCTGGTGGCCGCTCTGACCGGGGCGCTGTCCAAACGCCTGGCTGCCGCACGGCTCCTGGCCGACGAAGTTCTGGCCTCGCTCAACGAGGGGCTGCTGGTCCTCGACGGACGGGGACGGATCACCTTCTCCAATCGCGAGGCCGAGCGGCTCCTCGACGCCAGACTGGCCACCGGGGATTACCTGGCCAGGGCACTGTCCCGGCCCGATCTCGCCCCGGTAAAAGCCCTGCTGCTCGAATCCAAGGAGCGCTTCGACCCGCAGAGGGTGGAGGTATCCGGACCGCCCGCCGGTCCGCGCAGCGCTCTGGCCGTGTCCGGAACGGCCGTGCGCGACAGCCGGGGGGGGTTCCGCGGACTCATAGCTGTCATCTCCGACCGCTCCGTGGAGAAGGCCCTCGAGGCCGCGACCCGCCTGGCCGAACAGCGCCGCAGGGTCGGCGAACTGGCCATGTCCATCGCCCACGAGATCCGCAACCCGCTGGCGGCCATCCGCGGGGCTGCCCAGGAGATAGCCCGAGAGCGGGCCATCTCCTCGACCGGCCGGGAACTGGCCGGAGTGGTGGTCTCCGAAAGCGACCGCCTGGACCGCATCGTGACCGACTTCCTGACCTTCGCCCGCCCGCGTCCGCCGATCCTGGGCCGCACCGACCTGCGCGCCCTCGCCGGAGAGGCCCTTGAACTGCTGGGACGAAGCCTGGGCCCTGGAAAGAAGGTGGCCCTGCTCAACGACGTTCCGGCCGAGTCCGTCTGCCAGGCCGATGCCGACCAGCTTCGGCAGGCCCTTCTGAATCTGGGACTCAACAGCCTCGCGGCCATCAACGCATCGGGCCGCATCCGGATCTCGGCCCGGGATGCGACCTTGGGAGGATTTCTGGCCGGCATGGCCCCCGGACGACGGGCACGGCATGCATCGCTGCCGCCCTCGGAACTGACCCGGCCCGGCATCTGCCTGGAGGTCGCCGACGATGGGGTCGGAATGGACCTGGAAACCCTGGAGCGCGCCGGCGAGCCGTTCTTCACCACCCGGCCGGACGGAACCGGACTGGGTCTGGCCATCGTCGAGCGAATGGCCGCCTCCCACGGTGGCGCAGTCAACCTCGCCAGCGCACCGGGTCAGGGGACCGCCGTGTCGCTGTGGCTCGGCCGGCCTCAGGAGGAATGATCATGCCGGAACCTTCCAGGAGCGACCCCGGCCGGATACTGATCGTCGACGACGAGACCTCCATGCGGACGGTCCTGGCCGCGGTGCTGACCGCAGACGGGCACGAAGTCCGGGCCACCGACGACGGGCACGAGGCCCTGCGCCTTTACGGCGACCGGTCCTGGGACCTGATCATCCAGGATCTGCGCATGCCCAAGATGAACGGCATCGACCTGCTCAGGAGGCTCAAGGAACTGGATCCTGCGGCAGTGGTCATCGTCATGACTGCCTTCGGCACGTGGGACACCGCAGTCGAGGCCATGCGCCTGGGGGCCTACGACTACCTCAAGAAGCCCTGCGACAACGAGCACCTGCGCGCAGTGGTTGCCAAGGCGCTCGAACGCAAGCGCGCCGGAAGCGCCACCACGGCGAGGGCGAAGGGTGGAGCCGCCCAGGAGACCGAGGCCCTCATCGGCAACGATCCGCACATGCGCGAGATCATGGACTTGATCCGCCGGGTGGCCCCGACCGACAGCACGGTGCTGATCCAGGGGGAGAGCGGCACCGGCAAGGAGTTGGTGGCCTCGGCCATCCATGCCCACAGCCTTCGCGCGGACGGTCCCTTCGTGGACGTCAACTGCGGAGCCTTCGCCGAAACGCTGTTGGACAGCGAGCTCTTCGGCCACGTCAAGGGCGCCTTCACCGGCGCGATCGCCGACAAGGTGGGGCTGATCGAAGCTGCCGACCAGGGGACGCTCTTCCTCGACGAAGTCGCCGAACTGTCCCCATCCACCCAGGTCAAGCTCCTCCGGGTTCTCGAGACCCGCCAGTTCCGCGCGGTGGGCGGCGTCACCGACAGGCGCGTGGACGTGCGCTTCATCGCCGCCACCAACCGCAACCTGGAGGAACTCGTCGCCAGGGGAGCCTTCCGGGAGGACCTCTTCTTCAGACTCAACGTCATACCCGTGACCATCCCGCCGCTCCGGGAGCGCCGGGGCGACATCCCGCAGCTCTCCGGCTACTTCCTGGCCAAATACTCGTCCCGGACCGGCCGCAACGTCACAGTCATCGACGAGGGCGCGGCCGACTGGCTCAAGACCTACGGCTGGCCGGGCAATGTCCGCGAACTCGAGAACACCATAGAGCGCGCCGTGGCCCTGGCCCGCTCCGACCGGCTCACCGTCGAGGATCTGGCAGCCAGTTCCTCGTCGCGACGGACGCATCAGGGGCCCCTCGCTCCGTCCGAACCGCGCGGCGCGGCAGCCGTCCCCCCGACCGGAATGAACCTCGAGGAACACCTCGCGGAGGTCGAGAAGGAGTACCTCAGGCAGGCGCTGGCCGCCACCGACGGCAACATGACGGAGGCCGCCAAGCTGCTGGGCATGACCTTCAGGGCCATTCGCTACAAAGTCCACAAGCACGGGCTGAGATAAGGACGCGACGTGAGAGTACTGGCTGCAACCGACTTGAAACCGGCCGTTCGTCTGGACGCTCCCGTATACGACCAGACCGGCCAGACCCTGCTGGCCGAGGGCGAGAGCCTGGGACGCGAGCGCATCCGCCTGCTGGTCGACTGCGGCATCAGGGTGGTCTTCATCCCCGAGGCGGGCGATTCCGTCGAAGCGTTCTTCAGCAACCGCGGCAATGTGCCGGTGGACGTGGACAGCCTCCAGACCGGCACAAAGACCACCCAACCCCTGCGCGACGGCAACGGGATGCTCCTGCTCAAAGCCGGCGCGGAAATCACCCGCGAATTCCTGGAGTCTTTCCGGCGCCGCGGAGTGCGGTTCCTCTATGTCGATCAGACCGAAGCGGAGCGTCGGGACAGCGCGCGAAGCGTGGTCGGGTTCCGCACGGTCCTGGAGTCGCAACACCGGGCACGCATGGAGGCCCAATTCGGGAAGCTGGCGGACACTCCCGTGGCTTTCGCGGAGGAGGAACTGGTCGGCAATCCTGATGAACTGAATCAGGAGACCGTGGCCAAGCGCATCGCCGAACACATCCAGCGCGCGGCGGCCCCGGACGAAGCGGACGCCGGCCGGGAGCAAAGCTTCACTTGCGAGATGAAGATCCCGGACAAGGAGGCCATGCGCTCTCCGGAGGTCAAGGCTGCCTTCCTCGAAGCCTACGCCGGAATGATCCGGGAGCTGCGAAAGACCTTTCACCAACTCCGGCAGGGCAAGGCCGTGGCGTCGGGCAGCATCGGCAGAGTGGTCGGCGAAGCCATGGTCATGGTCCGGGACGTCGACCTGTTCCTGACGCTCGCGGCACGGCCCCAGGTGGACGATCCGCTGGTGGCGCACTCCATCCGGGTGGGGTTGTTCTCCCTGGCAATGGGCCTGCACCTGCGCTACACCCGGAAGCAGATCTTCGAACTGACCCACGCGGCCATGCTGGCGGACGTCGGCCTGCTGCGCGTCCCCCAGGAGATACTGCGCAAGACCGTGCGGCTGACCGATCCGGAAAGGGCCGAGATACGCCGGCACGTGAACTATGGCCTGGACACGTGTCGCTCGATCTCCGGAGTGCCCTGGCTGTCGGCCTGCACCATCCACCAATCCCACGAACGCTGCGATGGGTCGGGATACCACGAGCACCGCCAGGCCCGCGATATAATGCCGTTGGCCAAGCTGGTGGCGGCAGCCGATGTCTATGCCGCGCTGGGCGAGGAGCGACCGCACCGCCCGGCCGTGCATCCGTATCGCGCCATGGAGACGGTCATCAGAATGAGCAGCATGAACCTGCTGGACGCTGAGGCCATCCGCGGACTGCTGCGATATCTGTCGCTCTTCCCGGTGGGCTGCTGGGCCGAACTCTCCACCGGCGAGAAAGTCCGGGTGGTATCCTCCAACCCCGAAGACTACATGCGCCCGGTCGTCAGCGTGGTCTGCAACCGCTCGGGCTTCCTGGCCGAGCCGTTTCGCATCGACCTCATGAAACATCCGCAGCTCAAGATTCGGCGCCCCTTGCCGCCGGATGGGCTGGAGACGGCCGAGGATCCGCTCCGCGGCTTCTGACCTCATAGATCGCAAGCCACAAATCCCTTTCGCACCATCCTTTGCCAAAATGGCACGCGTCCCTCTGGACCATGTCATTTGGGGCGACCGGGACAACCACGAGCACTGTACGTATCGCGTTTAGGGCACTTCCGCATCCAGCAACCCGCCACATGTGGCACGCCCATTGCGATGGAATTCAACGGATTGGAGAACTTAAGATCTTTCGGGCTGCAGTTTCCCCGACAGGACAGGAGAGCATCATGGCCAAGATAATCGGAATCGATCTGGGCACCACCAACAGCTGCGTTTCCGTGATGGAAGGCGACAAGCCGGTGGTGATACCCAACAGCGAGGGCGGACGGACCACGCCCTCGGTGGTGGCCTTCACCGAGGAAGGCAGGATCGTGGGTGGGGCTGCCAAGCGCCAGGCGGTCACCAATCCCGAGAACACCATCTACTCCATCAAGCGCTTCATGGGCCGGCGCCACAACGAGGTCGAGGCCGAGGAGAAGCTGGTCCCCTACAAGGTCGTGGGCGGGGGCAGCGAGCTGGTGCGCGTGGTGGCCCGCGGCAAGGAATACACCCCCCAGGAGGTCTCCGCGGCAATACTTCAGTACCTCAAGAAGACCGCCGAGGACTACCTGGGGCAGGAGATCACCGACGCGGTCATCACCGTGCCGGCATACTTCAACGACTCGCAGCGCCAGGCCACCAAGGATGCCGGCCGGATCGCGGGCCTGAACGTGAAGCGCATCATCAACGAGCCCACGGCAGCGAGCCTCGCCTACGGGCTTGACAAGAAGGGCGGCCGGATAGCCGTATTCGATCTGGGCGGCGGGACTTTCGACATCTCCATACTCGACGTCGGCGAGGGAGTCTTCGAGGTCCTGGCCACCAACGGAGACACGCATCTGGGCGGCGACGACTACGACAAGGCCATCATCGACTGGCTGGTGGAGGAGTTCCAGAAGGACCACCGCATCGACCTGCGCAAGGACCTCATGGCCCTGCAACGTCTGAAGGAGGCGGCGGAAAAGGCCAAGATCGAGCTCTCCTCGGTAACCACCACGGAGATCAACCTGCCCTTCATCACCGCCGACGCGTCCGGCCCCAAGCACATCCGGGTGAACCTCACCCGGGCGAAGCTCGAGCAGATCGTGGAGGGCCTGAACCGCCGGCTGTACGGCCCCTGCGAGCGGGCCATGAAGGACGCCGGCGTGGCGGCCGGGGACATCAACGAGGTCGTGCTCGTGGGCGGCATGACCCGCATGCCGGCGGTGATCGCGGCGGCGAAGGAGATCTTCGGCAAGGAGCCCAACAAGAGCGTCAATCCCGACGAAGTCGTCGCGGTGGGCGCAGCCATCCAGGGCGCGGTCATGACCGGCGAGGCCAAGGATATCGTGCTCCTGGACGTCACGCCGCTGACGCTCGGCGTCGAGACCCTCGGCGGAGTCATGACCCCGATCATCTCGCGCAACGCCACCATCCCGAAGAAGGAGACTCAGACCTTCTCTACGGCGGCCGACAACCAGCCGGAAGTTACCATCCACGTGCTCCAGGGCGAGCGCAAGATGGCCTCCGACAACCGGTCGCTGGGGCGCTTCAACCTGACCGGCATCCTGCCCGCTCCGCGGGGCGTTCCCCAGATCGAAGTGACCTTCGACATCGACGCCAACGGCATCCTCCACGTGAGCGCCAAGGACGTGGCCACCGGCAAGGACCAGTCGATCACCATCCGGGGCTCGAGCGGACTCAACGAGGCCGACATCCAGAAGATGGTCAGGGACGCCGAGGAACACAAGGAGGAGGACGAGAAACGCAGGGAACTGGCCGACAGCAGGAACCGGGCCGAACAACTCTCCTTCGAGACCGAGAAGCTCCTCAAGGAGCACGGCGACAAGGCCGATGCCTCGGTCCGCTCCGACATCGAGGCGGCGCTCAAGAAGCTGAACGAGGTCAAGGGGTCGGAAGACGTGGCAGCCATCAAGCGGGGCATCGAAGAGCTCACCCAGGCAACCTACAAGCTCTCCGAGGCCGTCTACAAGGCCTCGGCGGCCAAGGGGCAGCCAGGCGACGCGTCGGCGTCCGGAACGGGTCAGGCACAGCCCGGCGATGAGCCGGAGCAGCCATCCGCCAGGCGCGGCCCGCGGTCCGAAGGCGGCGACGGGAAAGTCGTGGATGCCGACTTCACGGTGGTGGACGACGAGGAGGGCAGGAAGAAGGGCAAGTAGCCGCCCGATCCATCCAGAACGCCCCATTCCTATGGGAGACGGGCACCCCGCACCGGACGTGGATCATCGTACATGCTCCCCGGACTCCAAGAGTCCGGGGAGCTGTCTTTGAGGAGATGCATGAAACCTTGCCGCGGAACAGCCCGCGTGATAGGATGTGCGCATGGAGTTGATACGCTTTCCCAAGGCCGCCGAGAACGTCACCGAGGGCACCGTGAGCCGCTGGTTGGTTAGCGCGGGAGACCGCGTCGAACGTGACCACCCCCTGGTCGAGCTCATCACCGAGAAGGCCGAGTTCGAATTGCCCAGTCCGGTGGCCGGGCGGCTGGCCGCGATCTTCGCCCCCGAAAGGGCCACCGTGCCGGTGGGATTCATACTCTGTGCACTCGCCGAAACGGACGAGCCTCTGCCTGACATCGAGAGCATGAACGCCGAGACGGTCAGTCGCCACCATGATGAACTCCTGGGCCTGCCGCCAGCCCCCGCCGGCGACGCCAGCCAGACCGCGCCAGAATCCGGCCAACCCATCGCTTCCGCGCGCAGCCCGGCGCCCTCGCAGCTCACACCCACGGGCAAAGTCGCCGCCAGTCCCGCGGCACGCCGGCTCGCCAGGGAGAAGGGGGTTGACCTGTCTGACCTGGCTGCCTGGCTCGGCCTCGCGCGTCCCATATCGGAGGATGACGTCCGCAGGTTCCTGGAGGGTGCGCCACACTAGTTGCTGCGGACGTGGAAAATCGCATGGCTCCGCGCTATCCTGTGTTCCATGATCCTGGGCACCGGTCTTGACCTGGTTGAGGTCGCCCGCATCGCCGACCTCGTCCGGCGCCACGGCGAGCGTTTCCTGAAGCGCGTCTACACCGACGCAGAGCTCGAGTACTGCCTGCCCCGGGCCTCTCGTGACGTGCATCTCGCAGGACGTTTCGCGGCCAAGGAGGCCGTCTTCAAGGCCCTGGGAACCGGCTGGTCCGAAACCGTCAGTTGGAGACAGATCGAGATACTGCCCGGGCCGTCGGGCGCGCCCGAGGCGACGCTGCGCCGCGGAGCGCTGGACCGTCTGCAGGCCATGGGCGGCCGCCGTGTGCACCTGTCCATCACTCACACCGCAGACCTCGCCTCCGCGTCGGCGATCATCGAAGGCTGAGACGGTCTCCGGCCATGTCTCCTGAGCGGAAGCCCTCGCCCGGCGGCGGCCACGGCCGCTTCCGGCATGTCGTCGTCTACGGCGCAGGGGCCGTGGGCAGCTACCTGAGTGCCCGCCTGGCCCCGCTTATCCCGGTAACACTGGTGGCTCGAAAAGCACATGTCGATGCCATCAACGTCCGGGGGCTATCCGTGCGCGGTGAGGTCGAACTCTTCGCGCCCTCCGGTTCGGTCCGGGCTGTCACCCAGCTCGATGCCATCGAGTCCGCGACGCTCGTGCTCGTCACCGTGAAACTGGGCGACCTCGAAGCCGCGGGAGCGGAGTTGGCCGGTCTCGCCAGAACGGACACCGTATTCCTGTTGGCCCAGAACGGCCTCCACGGCCGCGAGCTATTCCTCCGCGGGGCAGAGATGGCGCTCACGGTCGTCAGGGCCATTGCCTCCTGCGGCGTCGACCTGACGCGGCCGGGAGAGGTCGAATTCTGGGGGGGAGGGCTGTCCTTCGAGTGCACGCCTAAGAGCGCGGAGGTCATGGCCCTTTTCGCGAAAGCCGGCGTCGCGTCGGTTGCGAGCCCCGACTTCGAAAAGGCCCTCTGGAAAAAGCTGGCCGTCAATTGCGTAGCCAATCCACTCACCGCGCTCCTGGGGAGGCGCAACCTAGAGGTGATCGTTCCCGAGCTGGCCGGTCTCCGCACCCGGATCGTCAGAGAGGTCGCCACCCTGGCCGCAGCGGAGGGACACCCTCTGCCCGGGGATCTTCCCGAGCGCGTCGACCAGGCTCTGGCGTCGAGCCGCAATCGATCGAGCATGCTGCAGGACTTGAAGCGCGGCCGCCGCACCGAGATAGACCGCCTCAATGGATTCGTGGACGCCCGTTCGCGAGAACTCGGCCTGGCCGCGCCGGCCAATGCCGTTCTGGCTGCCCTGATCTCCGCGCTGGCCGCTGAACCACAAAGACACAAAGACACCAAGTGACACGAGGGACGGCGAGTCGCCGTGCTCCGCCACAGGATCCAGCCCGCGGGCGAACTTCTTCCCTGCAGAAGTTGCCCGCCGCGTTCCTGAGTTTCCTCTGCGACTCTGCGTCTCCGCGGTGAAGCCGTCTTATTGAAACAGATCCGACTGATTCACGTCGACACTTGACGATGGCCTGACCGTAGCTATCCTGATATTTGCGCCGGAAGCGGGCTCGTCGCCGCCGTGGCGACCACGCGCCCCCCAGATTCAGCTACTGAAAGGAGTCCAACTGATGGCCGATCTAAAGGGAAGCAAGACCGAGAAGAACCTGCTGGCGGCATTTGCCGGGGAAAGCCAGGCCAGAAACCGCTACACGTTCTTCGCCTCCAAGGCCCGCAAGGAGGGGCTGGAGGGCGTAGCCGCCCTCTTCGAGGAGACGGCTGACAACGAGAAGGAGCACGCCAAGGTTTTCTTCAAGCACCTCCAGGGCGGAGCAGTTGAGATCACTGCGACCTTCCCGGCCGGCGTGGTCGGCGGCACCCTGGACAACGTCAAGGCCTCGGCCGCCGGCGAGCACGAGGAGTGGAGCGTGCTCTATCCCGAGGCCGCCGAGACCGCCAGGAAAGAGGGCTTCCCGGAGGTCGCCGCCAGCTTCGACCAGATCGCCAAGGTGGAGAGTTGGCACGAGCGCCGTTACAACCAGCTTGCCGAGCGCATCTCCAAGGGAGAGGTCTTCAAGCGCGCCTCGAAGATCCGCTGGAAGTGCCGGAACTGCGGATACGTCGCCGAGTCGGGCGAGGCCCCGAACCTCTGCCCGGCCTGCAAGCACCCCCAGGCCTACTACGAGCCCTGGACCGACCAGAACTACTAGACCAGGCCCGTCCTTGCACGATAGCGCACGCAGACAAGAAGAGCACAAAAGACAACCGCCCGCCTGAGCATCAGGCGGGCGGTTGTCTTTCTCGCCGAAACCGTCTAGAGCGGACTGTAGTCGGAGTCCGATCCACCACCACCGATGGCCGGAGGCGCCCGGAACTCGACCTTGCGCAGGTCCGCCCAGGCGCAGGCGTCAAGGGCGCTCATTATGTGCTTGAAGGGGCAATTCGGCTTGCCGTTGATCACCACCGGCATGTCCGCAGCCTGCCTGAGTTGCTTGAGACGCTGGGCCAGTTGATTGGCGCTGTTGCTTTCCCACTCGCGGATGCTGAACACCGGCGTGTCCAGAAGCCGCCCGGGGCCCGCGGCCGTCACGTTGATGACCACCTCGTCAAGATTCTTGACCTGTTGCGCGACGTTCTGAGGGCCCTTGTCCTTGGGAAGATGGGCCTCCAGCCTCTGTTCCAGAGTATGGAACTTCATGGTCAGCGTATAATAGAGCAGCAGCAGGAACACGATATCGATGAAGGATGTGGGCAACTCCCACTGTTCCTCTTCGAGGAGCTGCGCCAGAACCTTCGACTGTCCGAAGGTAGCCATTCTGCGTCTCCTTCTACCTATCCGAACCGTCCGCCCAGGCTACTCACCGGTGGGCGTCGTGCGCGACGCGTCCCTGGGGCTCACGCCGAACGACACCTTCCACACCTTGGCCTTCATGCAGGCCATCATGACTTCCTGAACGTACTTGTACTGCACGTTGGCGTCCGCCCTGATCTTCACGGACATGGTGGACAGCCCCTCGGCATCCGGGTACTTCACGGCCTCCCGGCTGAGGAAGGACTCCAACGTGGCCCGATCATAGGGAACGTTGTTCACCCGTATCGCCCCATCGGGCTTGACGTTGATAATGATGCGGTTCGGCGGAGGGTTCTTGTCGTCGGTCGCCTTGTAGGCCACCGGAAGAGTCAGAGCCTCCACCTGCATCTTGGTCATGTCCGATACCAGCATGAAGAACACGTTCAGCAGGAACACGATATCGATCATCGACGTCATCTGCAACCCGACGTCTTTGAGCTCGAGCTTCTTGCGCGACATCCTCATGGCCTGCTTCCTCCCGGAAGGCCGCCAGTGGAACGGTATCGACTACTGCGCAGGGCGGAACCGGTCCAGCAGATCGCCGGTGATGACGCCCATCTCCAGCATTATCCGGGAGACCCGGTTCTTGAAGAAGGTGTATGCCGTGAGCACCGGGATGGCCACGACCAAGCCTTCCAGCGTGGTCACCAGGGCCATGGAGATACCCTTGGCCAGCTTGACCGGGTCGGCGGCGCCGCCCGAGGCCACGATGGAGTTGAAAGCCGTAATCATGCCCAGAACCGTACCGAGCAGCCCGAGCATCGGGGCGATCGTGCCGATTAGCGCCAGCCAGCCGATCTTGTGGAAGAGCGCGGTCATCTCCTCCTCGGCGGCCTCCTGGATGGCCACGGTCATGCGCTCGTAGCCGGCGCCCAGCTTGGACAGCCCGGCGCCCAGGATGCGGGTGAAGAAGCAGTCCTCGGCCTCGCACAGCTCGATAGCCTGCTCGTACTGCTCCTGCTCGAAGAGCTGCTCCACCTCGGATATCACGTGAGGCGGCAGCAGCTTCTCGCGGCGGATGTTGACCGCGAAATCTATGCCCAGCGCCAGGCCGGCCACCGAGAGCAGTACGATGATGAAGCCCACCGGCCCCATGGCCGTGATGACGTCTCCCCAGCCGTAACCGCCGGAGGTGCTCTCCACGTTCGCAGCCGGCGCATCGGCCGGAGCCGTGGCGGCCGGAGCGGGCGTGCCAGCCTCTTCGGCCAGAAGGCTGACGGGCGCAACCAGAACTGCCAATGCCAAGCCCACCGCCGCCAGCAACCGCAGCTTCCTTCTCAGGTCAGCAGACATTCGCCTCTCCCTCCCTCCGGTCGAACTCTTCCCGACACCAGCCGCAGGCGGCCAGCCCGCGGCCAACTCGGATTCTACCTGCCCTGCCACCTGTGCGCCAGCGCAAACTGGCCTCTTTCGGGGCCGGACTCGTCAGTTGCTCTTCGCTCCCAACTTCTCGCTCGCCAGCAGATACTCGGGACTGTCCGAGAACTCCCTGGTGACCGTCTCGAACATCCTGATCTTCCGGGCAAGCGCATCGCTCTCCCTGGCCAGGCCCTCGTAGCACAGCCCGGCGCCGTAGTAGGCATGAGCCAACGCGGCCCGGTCCGTGGGGTACTGGACGACGACTTTCAAGTAATACCAACGGGCCTGGTAGTAGTCAAGTTCATCCGGATTTTCGGACGAAGCCCGGGCCAGATAGGCATCGCCCATGGCGCACAGCACCAGGGGAAGCGCCGCCTCCGGCACCTTCTTGGTCAGACCTTCCAGGTACTTGAGCGCCCCGGCGTAGTCCTTGCGGAGGATCATGCACCGGCCGCGACCGACCTCGGCCTGGGCCACCAGATCGGGGTGGCCCGCGGCCCTGGCCGGAAACACCTGGTAAGCCATGTCCGCGCCCGTGGCCTCCGGACCGTCGAGCTGCCTGAGTTCCTCCATGCAGCGTATCCGGTTTAGCTTGGCCTCCAGGACATACCGGTTGACGAACTTCTCCAGCCCCCCCTTGCCGCTGGACCGCGCCTTGGCCTCCAGAGACTCGAACAACGTGGCCGCGCGCTTGTAGGCATCATGGGCCTTGGTGAAGTCCCGGGACTGAAAGTAGCTCGCGCCCAGCTTCAGATACGCGTCGAAGATCAGCCTGGGCGGGTTGTCCTTGCCGGCCGCGAGCATCTCGTCCACCAGCTTGCGGACATCATCAGGCTTGCGCAGGGTCACGAGGCACTCGATCTTGCCCAGAATGAAGTACTGGCGCTGGGGAGCATCGTCGCCCTTCAGCTTCTTGAGCCCGTCATCAAAGGCCTTGATGGCGTCGACGAACTTGCCCGCGCGCATGAGCTCCATGGCCTTCTCGTACTCGGCCGGCTTGGACGCATAGTCCACGCCCTCGACCGTGTCGCTGGTGAACAGGCTGGTATTGGCAGTGGCCCCGCCACCGGGCAGCTTGACCTGCACGCCCTCCCAGCTGTCGGCGATCACCTTGACATTGGTGGCGGGGTTGTTGTTGTCCTGACGGACGATGTCGTTGTACTCCTCGGGCTGCGCGGGCTCGGCGCCGACGGCCGGCGCGGACAGCAGCGCGGCGATGGCACTGCATCCCAAAATCAGGTTGCGGATCATGCCCGGCCCTCCATGCACAGCCTGACCGACGCAAGCGGACGGACCGCTCCGGACCGGGACGCCCCCTCCTTGGCCGGGGCATCCTGCTGGGCGGGTTTCTCCTCAGCCGGCTGCTCGGGCTTGAGGTCCGGCCCGAGCTTGTCCACTTCCTCGCCGCGGGACTCGCCCCCCAGGCTTTTGAGGCTCTTGACCCGGCCGGTCATGATCCGGGTGGTCAGGTTGTCGAGAGACTCGTCGAGCTTCTTAAGCGCCGCCGGGTTGTCCTTGGATATGGCGACCAGCTCCTTGAGCAAATCCTGCTTCGCCTTGCGCTCCGCCTCAGCGAGCTTCCCATCCTTGACGTCCTTGTCCATGGACGCCAGCAGCCTGGCCACGTTCTTCTCAAGCTCCGACTTCGGCGTATAGTCGAACTCGGGCATCTTCACCTTGTCACCGAGCAGCTTCTTCGAGGCATCCTCGCCCTTGACGCCGGGGAAAATCTTCTCTCCCAGGGCGATGGCCACGTCCTTGAACTCCGGCCAGTTGAACTTCAGGGCTTCCGGATCGCTGCTGAGAATGATCTGCACGATGATGCCCCGGGCCTCATCGTGCCGGCCCAGGTCGATCAGCCCCTGGGTGAAAGCCTTGGTGGCCTTCCACCACAATTCGCCACCGTAACGGGTTCCGCGGCGCAGGTCGGCGAGCGTCTTCACCGCCTCCTCGACGTTACCCGTCTCTCCTGAAGCCAGCTGGCAGAACGCCCGGTTGAAGATGAGTTCCGCATCCCGCGGCCACAGCTTAAGGGCGTTGTCGGCGTTCTTGAGGCCCTCCTGGAACGTCTTCTTGGCCTCGTCCGGCCGCTTCTCTTCCAACTGCTGCTTGCCCAGGGCCACGTAACAGGTGGTGATCTCGTTCGAGGCCCTCAGCATCTTCAGCCGGAACTCGAGCTCATCCTTGATGGCTTCGAGGCCCTTGCGGGCGTCGCCGGCCTTGCCGTCGACCGTGTCGTAGTTCTTGTATTCGTCCAGGAATCGCCCGATGAGCACGAGCGCCTTGTCGTAGTCCTTGGGAATGTCCATCTCGGACGTTTCGCCGTCGCGGTCCCTGATGGCCACCTTCCCACCCATCATGGCCGCCTTGATGCTGTCGAGCTTCTTCTTGGCCAGGCGGATCATCTCCACGCTGGGGAAGTCGGAGCCCTTGACCGCGTCCTTCAGCTTCTCGAACGACATGAGCTTCTCGTCCGGCACCCTGGTGCGGTCACCGCGGGTGTCGAACTTGAGTAGTTTCTCGTAGTTCTCCTTGGCCTTCTGGTAGTTGCCCAGGTCGAAGAAGATCTTGGCCGTACGACCCAGGCCGTCGATGTTCTGGTTGGCGGGATCCTGGTTGACCACGTCGTACCAGATACCCTGCCTCTCGTACATCTCCTTGGCCTTCTTCTCGTCGCCCTTCTTGCGGGCCTTATCGTAGGCAAGGTAATAGGCCTGGCCCAGTTGACTGGCCATGTTATAGTAGATGCGCTTGAGACGCTCCTGCTCCTCTCCCTGAGCCTTGCCGCTCGCCTCCTTGAACCATTCCGCCTCCTTCTCGGCCTTCTCCAGATGTTTCTGCACCTCGGCTATGTCGTCGAGTTGCAGCCCCAGTTCCTTATAGCACTTGAACAGGATCTGGTGCAGGCCCTCCTGCTGGCCGGCATCCAGATCCTGGCGATCACGAAGCTTTTCCGCCGCCGCAAGGGCTTCAGTGTACTTCTTGCGTTCGAACTGAATGAAGGGCTCGGTCAGATCAAGCGTGGCCAGCCGCCGGGCGCGGCGCGCCTCGATCTCACGCCTCTCGGCTTCAGCGGCCGCGGCGTCGGACGACTTGGGCCTGGGCGGCTTCTCTTTGACGAAGGCCCGGAAGCTGCCGAAGTGCTTGAGAGACCTCTCGCCCAACTCGTCAACCGTCTTGCGTTCGTCCTCATTCTGCCTGCGGCCGCCAAGCAGACCCATCGACTGATAGCAGCACATGCCCGCCCAGTAGATGGCTTCCTCGCGAGACGGCGATGCGTCCGGCACAAGCAGGAAGGCTTCCTCCGCCTTGGCGAAGCCCTGGAGCGCATCGGCCCGCCTCTGCAGGCCTTCCGGCGCCCGACCGGAACGTTCCATAGCCCGCGCCTCCTCGGCCACGGCAACGGCGTTCTCGTAGCGGATCATGGCGCGCAGGAAGTCCACGTCGCTGCTGGGGTCCAGCCAGACCTGCCAGTCCAGCCACCGGTCGAGGCGCTCGCTGTTGAACTTCGACGGATTGGCGCGCCTCTCCGCAGATGCGGCGATGCGCCCATTGTTCGCGCACGGAGTGAGGATCCTGGCCTTGAGCTGCTCGACGAGCGCGGCGTTGTCCTTGCGGAACTTCTCCGGAATGGCCTTGCCGTCCTCCCCCCAGAACGACAGGAGGGCACCCTCATAGGCCAGTTGGGCTTCTATCTCCCGCTCCGAACGGTGGTAGGCGTTGCCCATCAGGTACCACGCCATGGGCTCTCCGCCGATCACCAGCCGCTTGGCCCAGTCGCCGGCGATGTCCGCCATTCTGGCCCGGTTGATGGCGTCTCGGAAGCAGCCGATGGCCTCGTCGTACCTCTCCTGCCGATAGCTGACCAGCCCGGCCTGGACCAGCGCCTCCGGAGCCACCTGCACGGGTATCTTCAGGCGGCGCATCTCGGTGATGATCTCGGCCATCACCTGATAAGTCTCGAATCGCAACGACTCGCACACCGCATGGCTGAAGGTGCGGTCCTGCTCGGCCTTGTCGATGTCCTGAAGCGCACGATTGAGATCGTTTATCGCCGTGGAGAACTGCCCGACCTTGCCCTGACACTGACCCTTGAGAATGCGCGACTTGATCAGCAGTCCCGGATCGGTACCGGGATTGCCGGCCAGCACCTCGTGCCAGTTGGACTGCAGCGCCTTGTGCCAGTCCGCCTCGGCCTTGCTGATCAGGGCCTTGTCCGCCCAGGCCCGGGCCTTGTAGTAGATGCACCTGGTCCTCAACGCCGTGACGTGGAAGCGGGCTTCGCCGGCGTCGAAATTGGTGACATCGATGTCGATGACCTTGTCGAATTCCTTCCCGGCCTTCTCGGGATCTCCGGCGAAAGCCCAACCCCGCCCCATGGTGTAGTCCATGAACATCTGAACGTAGATGTTCTCGGTGCCGATGGCCTCCCGCTCATTCTGCTTCTTGAGCCAGTCGGTGGCGACCTGGACCATCTTCTGGCCGAGAGCCTTCTGCTCGGCGCTGCCCGGGTCCTGTTGCTCCGCGTTCCGGAAGAAGCCGTGCAGGAAGCACTTCTGGGTGGAGATGAAGAACGCCTCGAAGGCCTTGAGTTTGGCCGTTTCCCACTGCGGTCCGTTGTTGATGGGATTGCGGTAATCGGCCAGCGCCTTGATGTAGCCCTGCTCGGCCTGAGTCATCGCCGCGAGCAAGAGGCCCACCGCGTCGGCGCGAATCTTGTTGCGTTGCTCGACGAGGCTCTTGCGCTTGTCCGCGGGCGTGCGCGGATCACGGATGATCACCTCGTACACCTGGGCCAACGATTGCCTGATGCCGCCCTCTAGTGACAGGGCTTCGCCCTGGAGGCGGTCCTCCTTGGGCGCGGCCTTCCTGTATTCGTCGATCTTGGCGAGGGCCTTGTCGTAGAGCTCCTCCTGCTTGAGAGGGTCTCTCGACGCCTCGGCCTGCCCTTTCAACAGGCAGGCCGCGCCCAGCGCGGCCTCGTTCTTGTCCAAGCCAGGCTTCTTCAGGAAGCGCTCCGCCACATCCAGCCAGCGGAGCTCCACCAGAGCCTTGGCGTGTTCGTAGTCGTTTTCAGCCCGTGCCAGGGACGGCAGCAAAACCCCGACCAGGGCCGCGGCCATGGCCGCAGCAATACTGGCTGGCTTCACCTCTACCCCCTTTTGTAATCCGGCCGGTGCCGGCCCTCATGGCCGGCACCGGTCGGCTCGCCCCGATGATTATCCCCGACAGGGAGCAGAAGTCCAGCTACAGTTTCTGCTCCTCCTCGGAGAAGAGGATAAGCTTGGCGGTGACCAGGATGAGCAGGTTCCGCCGCTCCGTCTCCTTGTAGTCGTTGCTGAATAGGCGACCGGCTATCGGCAGGTCCATCAGGAAGGGAATACCCATCCGCTCGTTCTTCTGGTTCTCGGTCATCAGACCCGATAGCAGCACGGTGCCGCCGTCCGGCACGGTCACCACGGTGCGGATGGTCCGGATTTCCAGCTGCGGCAGAGAGAAGTTACGGCTGCCGGTCTGGCCCGAACCGTTGAGCAGCCCGTCGCCGTCAACATCAGGATCCACGTCGTTGAGAACGCCGTCGCCATCAACGTCACCACCCGCGACGCCCCGCGGCGTCGTCTCGGCCGCATCGACGTTGAGCAGGCCGTCGCCGTCATCGTCGTCGTCCAGTCCGTTGGTGGAACTGGTCTGATTGAGGCCGGCGCCGATGGGCCGCACCAAGGTGGGCCTCAACTCCAGAGTGATGTAGCGGCGGTCGTGCGATACGATCGGCCGCACGTCGAGTGAAACGCCGTCCAGAATCGCCGTGTTCACGTTCGGCGTGGAGACCGAGCCGCTCGAGGTCCAGCCGGCCACGTAGGTGGTCTGCCGTCCAACCAGGATGTGCGCGCGCTGGTTGTTGAACATGGTCAGGCGCGGGGCGAACAGCACGCTGCCGTTCTCTTCCTTCTTGATGGCCCGGAGCAGCGCCTCCATCTGGAACTTGTCGCCAAGGTAGGTCCACAGCACCGACAGACCTTCGCCCAGGCCGGTGCCGGAATCCACCAAACGCCCGCCCAGCGACGCACCGCTCAGCGAACCGCTGTGCCGGCCCCAGCTGCCCAACATGGTGGTGGTCGGGTTCTGCGTGTCGGTCCTGACGTAACCCACGTCACCACCAGGCATCGACGGATGAGCACCGTCAAAGGCGCCTATGCCCGACCAAGTCACGCCCGGCGTGCCGCCCCAGTCGACGCCGATCTCCTCAAGCAGCCCCTGCTTGACGTCCAGATACCGGGCCTCGACGTGGACCTGCAGGGTCTGGGACTTGCGGAAGTCCTCCAGCAGCTGGGATATCTGCGCCTGAACCTCGGGCTGGTGGAAGACGATGATCTGTCCGTTCTGTTCCTGGATGCTGGTGCCACCCACGCCCCAGCTGGCCGGCTGAATGACCCGCTTGATCATGTCCTGAAGCGATCCGGGGGGAGTGATGGGCGCTTCCACGGCGGGCGTCACGATGGCGCCGGCCGCCCCGCCGCCACCCCCGCCGGCAGCGCCGGTCTGCCCGGCGGGCAGGCCCAGCACCGGTCCGGGGAAGTTGGGGATCACGTTGGTAAGGTCACGAACATCGTAGATCTTCTGCTGAAGCTCCCCGGTCAGCCTGTCCGGGGTGGAGATGAAGATGGCCCCCTGCTTCAGCGTGTAGTCCAGCTTGGCCATACGCAGGATCCACTTGAGCGCCAGCCCAAGCTTCGTCCGGCTGAGACGCAGGGTGATGGGCTGCCTGGCGCTGGCCCCGCCGGCCGCGAAAGCCGCCGGGTCTGGGATGATGTTAACATCCGTCAGGCCCTGCAGGTACTTGATGCACTCCTCGAGAGGCTGCTCGACGAACTCCAGGGTGACTTCCTTTTCGAGCGCCGCACGGATGCTCCTCTTCCAATCCTCTTCCTGCAGACGCTTCTCCTGCTCGGACTCGCGGCGGCTGATCTCCGCCCAATCCTTGGGGTAGACCAGCACCGGGCTGTAGGGCACCATGGCCGCCTGGGAGAGCTCCACCCAGTCGCGAACGGCCTCGCCCTTGAGGTCCGCGGTTCGCTCGGCACGCTTGCTTATGGACTTCCAGCGACAGGCGGTTTCGAGCTCGACTGCCGCGGTGTTGGTCGGATCCAGGTCCATGACCCGCCGCGCCAGCCGCGCCGACTCCTCGTAGTCGCGTCGCGCGAAGAGCATTTCAGCCTTGTCCATGAGCATGCGCACCTGACGCCGGAGGAACTCCTGCTCGCGCTCGCGCTGCTTCAACGCCTCATCCGCCGCCTTGGCCCGCCCCAGTTCCGCCAGGGCGGATTCGCGGCGCTTGCGCTCCTTGAAGACCTGGTCCTGGAGCCGTTCGATGTCCCCCTCATAGCTCCGGACCGGCACGCGAGGATCCATCCACTTGACAATCTCGCGAGCCCGGGCCAGCTGGACGTCGGCCTCCTCGAGCTTCCGCATCTGATCGGACAACAGCTCGCCGCTCTTGGGCAGATCCTTCGCCGCTGTGGCTCCGGCGTACAGGACCTTGGCGCGGTCCAAGTGGTTCAAGAGCTCATTGAGCTGCTCCTCGCGCTCAATCCGCTGCTTGACATCGAGCTGTTCGACGGCACTCTTGATGCGCGAGTGCCTCACCGCCAGCACGGCCTCGGCCAACTGCAGCAAGTCCCTGGCTTCCTGATTTGCCGGATCCAGGCGGACAGACAGGTCCAGTTCCTGTCTGGCCTCGGTGTAGAGCCTAGCCTCGTAGAGCCGCTTGCCGACCGCATAGTGCTCGGCGGCGCGAACTTTGCGATCCGTGAGCTTCTCCACGTCCGCGCCCGGACCCGCCTTGTCCATGGTGTCAAGCAGGTTCTGGGCGCGCGGCTGGGTCGCCCCGTCCTTTGCCTCCGGAGACGGCTCGGCAGCCAGGGCCGCAGGCAGGATCAGGACGAAGAGAATCGAGAGATGCGCTCTCATCTGTGTTCCTCCTAGCGCTCAGAACAGCTTGCGCTCTTCCTCTTCGAAGAGCAGGCTTCTGGCGGTCACCATTATGGCTAGGTTCTCGCGCTCGTTATCCTTGCGGTCCCAACGGAACAGACGGCCAAGCACCGGAATGTTCATCGCCGCAGGCACCCCAGCCTCGGCGTTGAACTGCACATCGCGCATGCGGCCGCCGATCAGGATGATGCCGCCGTCCGGAATGGTGGCCGAAGTCCGGACCCGGATCTGATCGACCACCGGCAGCTGGGTCGTGACCGTGTTCGACGTCACGGTCGTGCCCGTCCCGGTCCCTGTGGTGGTGACCGTGGTGGACGTGCTGTTGTTCAGGGCGACCAGAGTCGTGAAGGAGGGTCGCAGTTCCATCGTGATGTAGCGCCGGTCAGCGGAGACGATCGGCCGCACATCGAAGACCACGCCGGTGAGCAGCTGGTTTACCGTCGGATCGGTGGCCGTGCCGCTGGCGGAAGCACCGGACACGTAGGACTGCTGGGTGCCGATCCACATGTGGGCCCGCTGGCCGTTGTGAACGACCAGCTTGGGCGCCTGCAATTCGGCGCCGTTGTCCTTGATGCGCAGGGCATGGGCCACGGCCCTCAGCTGCAGCGCCTCCAGGAAGTGCATCTCGGCGCTCAACCCCGGCAACTGGCCGGCGGCCTCCGCCGTGGTGAAGTACTCGCCCAGCGGGGTCCGGTCCGGCGAAACCTGGAGGTTGTTGTTGATGATCGATGCCGTGGTGGTGAGCCGGCCCCTGGTATGATCAAGGCCGTGAGTGTTGGTCGGAATCTGGGGATTGGCCAGATCCATCGTGCCCCACTGGATGCCGATGTCCTCCAGCAGGCCTTCGCGAACCTTCAGGAGCCGGCCCTCGACAACCACCATGATCTTCTGGGTCTGCCGCAGGTCGGCCAGCAGGCTCGAGATCATCCGGTGAACTTCCGGCCGCTGGACCACAACCAGCTTGCCAGCGCGCTCTTCGATGGACGTGCCCTTCCCGGGCTGCCAGCTCTCGGGCCGCACCCGCTGGGTGATCATGTCGCGGATGGAGGCCGTGGTCGTGGCGGGGGCCTGCGGGGCCGGAGTGAAGATCGGCACGTTGCCCGCGTTGGCCTGGAGGTCCATCTCGGGACCCGGGAAGTCCGGGATTTGAAGGGTCAGGTCCTGCACATCGTAGATCAGCATCCTGACCTCGGGCCGCAGGTTGTCCGAGGTGGAAATGAATACCGCGTTGTCACGAAGCTCGTAGTCCAGCCCGGCCAGCTTCAGAATCCACTCGAGAGCCAGCGACAGGGTCGCCTGGTTCATGCGCAGGGTGATCTGCCGCTCTCCGCCGGTCTTGGCCGCGGGATCGAGCACCATGTTGACTTCGCTGACGCTCTGCAGGAAGTTGATGGCCTCGCTCAACGGCGCCTGCACGAACTCGAAGTTGACTTTCTTCTCCAGCTTCCTGCGGATCTGGGCCATCCAGTCCGGCTCGACGTCGCTGGTGCCGGTGGCCTCGTCGCGCCGCATGATCTGCAGCCAGTTGTCGGGGTAGACCAGCGCCCGCGAGTAGGGCACCGAGGCATCCTCGATGTTCTGCATGGTGCTGGCCCGCTCGATGCGGGTATCTTCGTAGATCTTCGCCTCCCTGGCGCGGTGCTTCTTCTCCCGGCTGGACGAGCGCAGGGACAGGGCATCTCCGTTGCCCGGTTCCAGCTTGAGCACCTGATCGCAGATGCCCTCGGCTTCCTCATACTTGCCGTTCTTGTAGTCGAACCTGGCCCGGTCGAGCATCGCAGTGATGGTCTGGCGGAACTGCTTGGCCTCACGGGCCCTGCCCGCCAGGCTTTCCTGCTGGGCGCGCTCGCGCTGGAAGGCGGCGAGCTCGCCGCGCAGTTCCTTGCCGCGATCCTGGGCCTCGGATTTGGCGGCCTCGATCTTGCGGCGCAGGCTGCTCAGGTCGAGTTGGTGGGGCATCCAACGGATGATTTCCAGCGCCCGGTCGTAGTGTTCCACGGCCTTGTCGGCGGCGGCCAACTGCCGGGAGAGGACCTTGTCGCGCGGCTGGTTGTCGTCGCCCGGACGTGCGGCGCGGCTCTCGGCCCTGGCCCGGTTGCCGGCATCGGTCACATTGTGGATCTCCAGCAAGGCCTCCTGGGCCTTCACGCGCTGAGCGGTCTCCAGGTCATCCAGGGCGCGCCGGACGGGGTCGAGTCCCATGTTGAGGATGGCCCTGGTCTTCGCGGCGTACTCGGCGGAGGCCTGGTGCCTGGGGTAGACGCGCAAGGCCTCGTCGAACTTCGCCAGGGCGTCCTCATAGCGGACGTCCTCAAACAGCTTCTTGCCGGCGGAGAAGAGCACATCGGCCCTGGCCATGGCCTCGGGGTCGGAAGCGCCTTCCTTCTTCTCCATCTCGGCGAAGAGCTGGTCCAGGCGGCTGGCCGGAACGGTCTTGACCGGCTCGGTCTTGACCGGTTCCGTCTTCGGGGGCTCAGTCTTGACGGGCTCGGTCTTGGGCGGCTCCGTCTTCGGGGGCTCGACCTTCGCCACCGTAACCGGAACCGGCTTGGGCTTGGAGGCCACCTTGACGGGAGCCTTCGAGACCTGGCCGAGGAGCTCATCGGCGATGGGGTCGGCGGCGTTGGCCTTGACCGCATCCTTTCCGGTCCTAGAGCCCTGACAACCCCAGGCAACAACCACTGCCCCCAGGACCCCCAGAACCACCCAGAGACTGAGTCGACCCTTCATGTTGGGCTCTCCTTTCGCGGACGCGGCTCTCACGCCTTCCGGCGGCCAGTCCGCCTGACTCGTCACTTCCCGCAACTACCGGTACGGACGGATTCCTCTGCGCCCTCGGTTACACTCCACTGTTTCTCCGACGCGGGACACCCCGTCGGAATTAGGCAAAAAACCATCACCGCAGCTCGCCGGACTCGCGCTGCTGCTTCAGCAGTTCCGCGTCCTTCTTGGCACGTTCGTAGGCCTCGCGCATGGCTTCGGTGGCATCGGGCGGAAGCGGCTTGCTCAGATCGATGCCCATCGCCGCACCCTCCGGTGCAGGCGGCGGAAGCTTGCCGGCGCCACGGTCGACAGGAGGAGCCGGAGCCGGCGGCATCGGGGCCGGAGCCGGAACCACCGGCCTAAGCACGGGACGGGGCACGGCCGGAGCAGGGACACCCGGCCTCGGCAGTGCCGGTCCGGGCTCGTCCTTCCCCATCTGCTTTGGAGCTATCTGAAGCCCCTCGGGCCACCACTCGCCCGGTCCAGCGATCAGTTCGTGCTTCTCGCCTGTGCGTTTGTCTTTGACCACGGCCAACTGCACTCTCCTGGCAGGGCCGACCCATTCCTCCGGAACCATTTCCATCGGCTGCACGGGTTTGCCGGTGTTCGGGTCACGCTTGGGCACCATCCGTGTCACGGGGGGCGGCTTGCGCATTTCGACCTTCAACTCAACCAGCGTCGCATCCGCGTCCATCGGGAACTTGACAGTCTTCCCGTCAATGCGCTCGATCGCCTCTCCGGAGATGTCCTTGCCGATATCCACCCGCTGCATGCCCTTCTCAACCCACTTGTCGAGGCTCTGGACCCAGCGCCTCATGGAGAAAGCAGCGCGGACGTACTTGCCTTCCTCGTCCTGCTCCATCATGGCCAGCCGGACCTGGACGTCTCCGGGCAGCTCGACCTTGACGGATTCGGAGAACCTAGTTACGAAGGGGCCGGCCCCCAGGAGGGCGCCGGCCTGTGCGTCGCCGACCAGCAGCTTGCCGAGCACCGGATTGATGGCGCCGGGGGCGGGCAGGAAGTCGGCGGAGTTCTCGGGCGGCTTGAGTTCGCAGTCCTTCTCGACGCTGCCGACCGCCCTGCGCACCTTGGCAGGGAAGATGGCCGCAGTGCACGCCCGGTACTCGCAGGCCTCGCGCGGACGCAGGTCCTCGAGACGGATCTCGTAGCCGCCGCCGACGGCCGCAATATTGGCAGGCAGCGCCGCAGCACCGCCCGGGCCGACCTTGATGGTGAGCACCGGCTCAGCCGGCCACTCGGCGGCTGCGGCCGGTTTGCGCCAGACCAGTATCGCGCGCGACTGCCAGTTCTCGTCCCCCGCCCCGAACGACACGTTGATCGTGGCCTTGCCGACCCACACCCCGCCCAGGCTGACGACGGGCCTGCTGAGGGCCGCATGGAACACCGGATCCTTCTCGACCGTGACGCCCTTCACGAATGGCGGCTGCGGCCAGAATTTCCAGGCGATCCGGTCGGGCGGAAGCAGCCCCTCGGCAGTCTTCATATTGGCGGCATAGACGCCGACGTAATCCTTCGTCCCGGGCTTGTCGGCCTTGTTTCTGAGAATGGCGTTATTGACCGCCTGCACGGCATCCGTGATCTTCTCGGAGTTCACGGCCTGTTCATCGCTGGGCCACAGGGTGAAGACCAACACTCCCACGCACCCGGCGATGATCAGTGCGGCGATGATCCTGTCCAAGTACGCCTTCATCTTCTCCATCTTCGTGGACACCTCCACCGCCAGCGACGTCGACCCCGTCCCCGTCCGTTGTCCGCCCGGGCTAGGGTTCCTTGTCCAGCTTCTCGTCGAACTCGGGCACCACGACCAGAATCTCGACGCTCACCGGCCACTCATGCAGCCGGTTGCCGCCATCCTCCCGCGGCAGGTTCTCGGGCTTCTCCAGCACGGCATCGGCACGCCAGTCGGGCTTCGACGGGCGCGTCACCACCACCCGCTCGACCCAACAGGCGAACGGACGATTTTCGACTTCTCCTATCTTCTCGATCTCAGAAATCAGCGAAGTGACCACCGCGGGATGGCACCTGACCTCCAGCTTGAACCCGTTGGGCTTGTAGGGGCAGGGGTTGTCCTGGGCCATGGGGGCCTTCAGGCCGGCCTGAAGGTAACGGGTGTTCCTCGCCGCCAGGAATCCCTTGGTCGGATCCCCCGCCGCGGCGGCTCCGTCCAGGAACTCCAGCCGTTCGATCTTCTGGACCCGGCGCTGCTTCGTCTCCCGTTCGGATTGGAGTCCGTTCGGCCCGTACTTGTCGCTCACCAGCGTCTGGGTCGGAGCGCTGGCCCGGGCCGCGGCCATCAGCACCAGCCGGCGCAGAACCAGTCGATTCAGGACCAGTTGCCGGGTTTCGGACTTGGCGTCTATGTACCCGCTGCAGCGGCCGTCCTCGAGCCACTCCAGAGGCTGCCCGCTTCCAGTCCTGCTCTCGCAGAACTTCATGCAGCCTTCGCCAAGCTTCTCGACGAGCATCCGATCGATCTTCTGGTCCTGTCCGGGTATGTCGGCGTTGCCCACGACCCACTGGCGGAAGCGGTCGATCTGGTCGGGCGGAGCCGGCTGGAAGTCCTTGAGCGGATCCACGCCGAACTGCCCCTTGCCGAAACTCTCGACGAACTTGGCTCGCTCCTGCTGGAGAACCTTGACCTCGTCCTCCCTGGCGGTCACATTGGTGCGGTTCGGGATCTTCTTGAGGTTCTTCGGCTCGGTCAGAGCATACAGCCCGTGAATCTTCTTATCCAGATCCGTCAGTACGACCTTCTTGTCATCTGTCAACACGAGCTCGCCCAGAGCCGCGGGGAACAGTTTCTGCTGGAGATCCTGATCGATCCCCTTGCCACCCTCGGCCATCTTCTTGGCCATGCTCCGGATCTGACCGGTGGCGTCCGCGTCGATCACCCCGTCGATCTTGTCGACCTTGATCAGTCTGGCGGCCAGCAGATCGCGCTGTTGGGTCTTGACGCGGTTCTCGCTGATCTGGGGCTGCACCAAGACGAAGTAGCAGACGACGGCACCGCCGACCACCGCCGACCAGATCGTCCAGAAGATCACGCCCTTGTTCACGGTCGTACGCTCCCTGCGCCCGCGGCGCTACTCCGGAGCCTTCTCGCCGGACGCGGCAGATGCCGTCCCGGCCTCGGGATCGTATTGCCAGACGGCCCAGAAGACCGTGGCGTTCTGCTTTCCGGCCTCTTCCTTCTTCCTGCCCCAATCGAACCAGGCCAGGGACTCGTTCTTCAAATCCCTGCCGACCACCCAGTTGTCGTCCTTCTCGTCCTTGATGTTGGTCCTGACCGTCTTGAACCCGGACACGGACTTGAGCCCCTCCTTGCCCAGGAACTTCAGTGCCGGATCGTAGCTGACGCTCCGGCACTCGAACTTGGCGGCCACGTACATGACGCTCTTGAGTTGCTTCTGCGTCTGGCTGCGCAGGTCCTGGTCGCCGGGGAACTCCAGCCCCTGCTTGTTTGACAGGGTAAGAGGGTTCTCCCAGGACATGTAGAAGTCGGCCAGGTATATCTCGCCGGGACGATAGTCCAGGTAGGCTTCGCCCGAGGCCAACTGCTTGGCGACCTCAGGCTCGGGCAGCTTGCTGTTGAACTCATGAACGACGCGAAGCAGTTTCTCCATCACCTCGCTGTAGAGTCCGCGCTCCATGCCGATCCGCGACCAGCGCTCGAGCTGCTCCTTGCGGGGCTCGACTTTCTTGTCGGCGAGCAGCAGCTTGTCCTGGTTCTGGCTGACGTCGTTGATGGTCTTGGCCATGTCATCGATAAGGCCTTTGACCTCATCGCCGGCGCCCTGGGCGCTGAAGCCCAGGTACACAACCAGGCCGACCACGGCGGCGGCGGCCACGCTGAAGACGACCCGCCGGCCGGCCGCCTCCCGCTCCTTCTGGAGCGCCTCGGGCAGCAGCGACATCTCCACCTTGCCGAACCCCAGGGCCTGGAGGGCCAATCCCATGGCCGCGCCCATGCCGGGGAATTCCTCGGCGAACCAGGTGGTGTCCACACCGGAGGAGACCGACACCCGCTGCGGGGCGCTGATCAGCTCCAGGTCCATCTCGATGTTGCGGGAGAGGAACTCCACCATCCCCGGCAGCGCGAAGGTGTGGCCGATGCCGAAGACCCGGGCGATGCGGACGTCGCGGGACAGGGACTTGTAGTACCCGGCGGTCCGCTGGATCTCACCGGCCAGGCTGCGCAGGGTGGGCTCGACCACCTGGAACATCTTCTCGGACTGCTTGCTCTCGCCGATCTTGAGCTTGAGGTTCTCGGCTTCGGCGTGAGGCATCCGGAACTTCTGCTCGAAGACGTGGGTGATATCCTCGCCGGCGATGGGCAGCGGCCGGAACCAGAAGCCGCCTCCGTGCAGGATCACGAAGTCGGTCACCTTGGCGCCGGCGTCGAGGATCAGGCAGGTCTCGGCCGGCCCCACGTCGTAGTTCACGTAGTTGAGCACGGCGATCGGACTGGGCGCCAGGCCGACAACATTGAGGTTGAACTCCCGGAGGGTGTCGAGCAGCCGGTCGACGATCTCCTTGCGGATGGCCACGAGGCTGACGGCCAGTTCTCCGCCCGGTCCGGAGGGACTGACCTGGTAGTCCCAGACCACCTCCTCCAGCGCGAAGGGCACATTTTGGCGGGCTTCATACTTGATGATTTCGCCGACCCGGCGATCGCCCACAGCCGGCAGGTTGAACGGACGGAAGAACACCTGGTTGCCCGGCACCGAGAAGAATACCGGGGTGCGGCCGAACTTCTTGCGCTTGACCAGTTCCGCCAGCGCTGCCCTGACCCGCTCCGGCCGTGTGGAATCGTCCTCGCTATACTCGATTTCGACGACGTCGAAATCGATGACCGCCACGTTTCCGCCGGTCTTGTACAGCTTGACCGCCTTGACGGTCGCCGAGCCGATGTCCAGGCCCCAGGCTACGGTCCTTCCGAACATGGTGACCCGCCTCCCGGTTTGCCGAACTGCAACCAGACGTCCCGAACCACCCTGATGATCGCCGGCGCCCGTGCGACAAGGGCGCAACTCCGGTGCGTTGCGAGCCACTCCAACCGGAGGCGACCAAATTAGCCGAATGGCTGACCGATGTCAAGGTCTTTTCAAATGGCGCGAACCGGCCCTTTCGCCCGGAAGTCCATCCCGCGGAAAACGCGCCGGCCGGTCCTTGACTGGCCGGGAGCACCGCATATACTGGCGGGCGACCGGTCGTCGGCGGGAGCCCCCGCCGGCCCGATCGGAACCCGAGGGAAGGAGCCGCCCCTTGCAGATCACGTTCACCGGGCACGGCGTGGAAACTTCAGAGGCCCTGCGCGAGTTCATCTCCGACAAGCTTGCCAAGATGGACAAATTCGCGCGCATCAACAAGGTCCAGGTGATCCTCAGGTCCGAGCCCAAGGGCGGCCGGAGCGTGGAGGTCGTCTGCCACCTGAGCGGCGGCAAGTCGCTGGTGGCCACCGCCCGGCACGACGACACCTACGCGGCGGTGGACCTGGTCTCCGACAAGGTCCAGCGCCAGCTCAGCAAGATCCAGGGACAGCGCCGCGGGCGCCGCAACAACGTCCGCGAGGCCCGCCGCATCAAGGAAAACATGGGGGCCGTCGGGAACGCCTCGGACGAGGCAGACGAATTCATCGAGGACGAAGGACAGTAGCCGCCTCGCGGGACCGCCGGCCGCGGCCCCGCGCCCAGCAGCCAGAGGTTAGGAACGCACGCCATGAAACTCTCCGATCTGATCGATACCAAGGCCATCGTCAGCGAACTGGAGTCGACCACCAAGGAGGACGTCATCAAGGAATTGATCGACGCCCTCGCGGCCGCCGGCAAGATCGACGGCAAGGACAACAAGAAGCTGATCGCGGCGCTGATGGCCCGGGAACAGCTCGGCTCCACGGGCATCGGCCAGGGTCTGGCCGTGCCGCACGCCAAGCACAACAGCGTCGGCAATCTGGTGGCCGCCTTCGGCCGCTCCAAGAAGGGCATCGACTTCGACTCGCTCGACGGCGAACCGGTCTACCTGGTCTTCCTGCTGCTCTCCAACAAGGAGGCCTCCGGCCAGCACCTCGAGGCCCTGGCCTACATCACCAAGCTGCTCCGCGACGATCTCTTCTGCCGCTTCCTGAAGGAGGCCAAGGACCACGCCGAACTGGTCGAGCTCCTCAAAGAGGCCGACCAGAAGCTCGCCGCCCAGGGCTAGCGGTCGGGGGGCGTCTCCCGGGCGCTTCGCGACGGGCGGATCGGAGGCTGCCGCGCCATCGTCTCCCCTAACCGGAGTGCTCCAGTGTTCAGATCCCTGAAGTGGCTCTATCCGGGTCTCAAGATCAAGCGCTGGATTCTGGTCATCTATCTGGGCGTGCTCATATCCATGCCGGGCGCGGTTTTCCTGGTCTTCGCCCTCTTCCAGCTCAACGAGGACCGCAAGTTCTACCTGCAGGCCCTGGCCGTGGCCGCGCTGGCCTTCGCCATCGGCGGGGTGGTGCTCTTCACCGGGGTGTACCGGCTGCTCAAGTCCATCGGCGCGCTGCTGCAGAAGCGCGGCGAGACCTCCAAGACCCTGGTGGACATCGCCTACGAGCGGCGCTACCTCGCCCGCGGCCCCAAGGTCGTGGCCCTGGGCGGCGGCACGGGCATGAGCAACCTGCTCGCGGGCCTCAAGAGCTACACCGCGGATATCACCGCCATCATCTCCGTGGCCGACGACGGGGGCAGTTCCGGCAAGCTCCGCAAGGAGTTCGACATCCTGCCCCCCGGCGACATCCGCAAGTGCCTGATCGCCCTGTCCGACGACGCCCCGCTCATGGAACAGCTCCTGCGCTACCGCTTCCCCGAGGAGGAGCTCGGCGGCCACAGCTTCGGGAACCTGTTCCTGACGGTGCTCACCCGTCTGACCGGCGACTTCGGCGAGGCGGTGCGCGAGGCCAACCGGATGCTCTCCGTGCGCGGGCGGGTGCTGCCCGCCACTCTCGAGAACATCGTCCTGGTGGCCACCCATTCGGACGGCGCGCAGACCATCGGACAGCGCAAGGTCAGCGAGTCGGCCGCACCCATCGAGCGCGTCCACCTGAAGCCCACGCCGCCGCGCGCCGCGCCGGACATCCTGCGGGCCGTCGACGGGGCCGACCTGATCGTCATCGGCCCGGGCAGCCTCTACACCAGCGTCATCCCCAACCTGCTCATCCCCGGAATCCCCGAGGCCATAGCGGCGAGCCCCGGGATCTGCGTCTACGTGGCCAACGTTGCCGCCACCGAGGGCGAAACCCGGGGCATGAGCCTGGCCGACCACGTGGCGGCCATCGACCGTCACCTGCCCCGCCGGATCATCGACTGCGTGCTCATCAACACCGGCGAACCGGACAGCGGCGCGGCCGCGGCCTTCGCGGCCCAGTCCAGCCGCCGGTTGCTTCTCGATAAAGAGGAACTTGCAGAATCCGCCGGCTATCGTTACATTAGGGAGAACATAGTCGATCCCATCAACCCGGCGTGGCACAGTCCTCCGCGACTGGCCCGGGCCCTGATGGACATCGTCGAGACGAACCGGGAGTAAGACCTTCGCCATGAGCGACGCCACAGCGGTCGAGAAGGTCGCGACCATCAAGAACAAGTACGGGCTGCACGCCCGTCCGGCCACTCAGTTCGTCGAGCTGGCCAGCCGCTTCAATTGCGACGTGGTGCTCCTCAAGAACGGCGAGGAGGTCAACGGCAAGAGCATCATGGGGCTGATGATGCTCGGCGCCGAGCAGGGCACGGAACTGACCCTGCGCTGCTTCGGGGCCGAGGACGCGCCCCAGTGCATCGACAGCCTGGTGGCTCTGATCGACTCCAAGTTCGGCGAAGAATAGGTTGGCCGGGGCCGGAACGCCGGCCGGTCGGGCGTGATTGAACGCATGGGCATGATCGTACTCGAAGCCCGCTCCCTCGGACAGCAGGACCGCCACGAAGCGACCATCGACTGGCCGCCGCCCGAGCGCAACGATGACGACTCCATCCTCGTCCGCGAACTGATCGCCGCGGCGGTGGAGGCACGCTGGGATTCCATCCGGGACGTGAAACGACTGCGCGCCGCATTCTGGCGCACGCTGGCCACCGTGCTCGGCCGCGAGACAGAAGAGCCCGAATCCGCCCCGGAAGGTCGCCAGGCCTCGGGCGCTTCCGGAAGCGACCTCGCCAAGATGCGCCACGCGGTCTCCGCCGCTTGGGACGGCTTCGAACAGGAGCAGTACTATCTCTTGGTTGACGGCCGGCGCATGCTCAAGCTGGACCAGAGGGTGAAGCTGGGGGGCAACAACCGGGTCACCTTCCTGCGCAGACTGGAGTTCGCCAGCGGCTGAAGACTGGCATCGAAGGAGGAGAGCCAATGCCGGAGCTCACCTGTTATGGCCTGGTCGACTCCACCAAGCGCACGCCCCAGTTGACGCCGCGTGATCGCAAGCCGGACCTGCGGCTCGAAACCGCGCGAAGATGCTACGACTCCCTGGCGGAGCTCGTCAGGAAGAACGAGAGACAGCAGTGCGTCTGGCCGGGCAGCCCTGATCCCCTGGGCCTTTACCTGGATCACTGGTTGCCGGAGCCACCGCCCGGACTCAGCCCGGCCGAATACCGCTCCATGTGCCCGTTCGGGTCTATTTTCATTCCGTGGGCCGAGGCGCGCCCGGCGGAGATGCGCGACCCGGATGGACTGGAGCTCATCCGCGCCATGGCGGTCGGCGATCCCGACCAAGACTACAGGTCCAGCCTGTCCGGCCGGCAGAAGGCGCTGGCCGAACGCCTCTACGGCGCGGCCGGGAACGGCCGCGGTTGTCTCCAGACCGCCTTCCGCTGGCTCACGGTCATCGATCCGCCTCGCGACCCCGGCAAGGCCGTCGAACGGATCCTCGACGCAGCCGAGACGGTCTACGCGCTCGTTCTGGCGGAGGCCCGCCGGGATCCCGAGACCGGGGAATGGCACAGCCCCTACACTGTGTTCTACCACTGGGTCGAAGTCGCCCGTTACTCCCGGGAGCTGCTGCGTTCCGGCTGGACCGAGGAGCACCACCGGCGCTACTGGCAGCTGCTGCGCTTCCTGGACGAGCCCGCCCCCGGCATGGCCCGGCACCGGCCGGAGCTCGAGGACGTCCTTGGCTGCTTCGAGGCCGGCGCGGCCAGTGAGGACGACCTCATCGAGCACTTGATCGGCCCACGCTTCGACGTGAACGACCACTACAGCGATCTCGAGAAGGTTGTCACCGGCCCGGAGGATGCCGTCCGGAAGAAACTCGCCCGGCTGCCCAAGTGTGCGGACGCTCTCAGCAGACTGCTCGCGGCGCTGGTGGAACTGGAGCGCGCCGGGCGGATACAGGAACGCGAACTTACGGATCGTCTGCTGGAACACGCCCAGCGCACCGAGGAACCGCTCGGCCTGCTTATGCGCTCGCTGAAGATGCTGGATGTCGATGGCGTGCGGAGCGAGTATGCCTGGGGATCCTCAGCGGACGGCCCTTCGCCGCTCCGGCCCTACGTCTGGCTGGTCCGGTGGTGGCATCCGAAAGACCGGCCAGACGCCGCACGGTTCCAGGCCGCCGTGAGAGATGTCGGGCTCAGCCGCGAGGTGCTCGAAACAACGGGCTTGGCCAACCTCGACGTTGTGGACCTGATCGAGGCCGTCCTGGGCGAGACCGGACTGGTGAACGCCTGCGCTTTCTGCGCAGCGCACGCGGTCTCCTTCAAGCTCGAGCTTCTCGGCAGACAGCATCACCTCAAGGCGCAAACCCGCGACCGCACCGACATTTCCGAAACACTGCGCTCGCAGGGAGCCTTCGACCTCAAGTGGTTCCGGGAGGCCCGCGCCGGGCTGGGCGAGGCGCGCTTCGATGCATTGGTCGCCCACGCGGAGTGCTTCGGCAATGAGGGCAGGCGCCTCCAACTGTGCGTCAAGGCGGCCCTCGGCCGCGAGAAGAAGCCCAAGCTGATCGAGCGCATGCTCAAGTCCCGCAGCCAGTCGGCGGTCGTGGCCCTGGGGCTCCTGCCGCTGCCAGAGGCCGCCGCCGCGCGCAAGGCCGAGATCCTCGACCGCATGCGCACCCTGCGCGAGTTCCGGACCGCCCAAAAGGACCGCAAGACGGGCCCGGAGCGCCGGCGGAACGAGCAGATCGCCTACGAAGCCGGCGTCTACAACCTGGCCCGCCATGCGGGTTACGACGATCCCGCCCAACTCGAGTGGATGGTGGAGATCGAGGAAGGCTCGGCCCTGGCCGACGGCATCGAGCCGGTCAAGGCCGGCGACACCGTGCTGGCGCTCGCCGTCGGCGATGGCGGTAGCGAGGGGGGCTGCGGCGTCGAGCTAACCGTGACCAAAGGCGGGCGGCGCCTCAAGTCCGTGCCGCCGGCGCTCAAGAAGCTGCCGGCGGCCAAGGCCCTGATCGAGAAACACAAGGAACTCTCGGCCAAGGCGGATCTGTTCAGCCGGGCGCTGGAGGATTACATGGTCGCGGTCCGGCGCTTCTCCGGCGCGGATCTCCAGGACCTTCACCGGCACCCGCTGCTCGCCCCGGTGCTCTCGCGCATCGTCTTCGCCGGTCCGGCAGCGACAGGCTGGCCGGTCAAGGGCGGCAAGGCCCTGGAGACCGTCGACGGCAAGCTCGAGCCGGTGGGCCGGGCGGACACGTTGCGCATCGTCCACCCCGCCGAACTGCTCGCCGCCGGGACGCTGCGGGAGTGGCAGCGGCATTGCTTCCGGCGCGAGCGGATCGAGCCATTCAAGCAGCTCTTCCGCGAGCTATACGTGGCCACGGAGAAGGAGAAGGCCGGCGACGGCAGCGTCCGCTACAGCGGCCTGCGCATCAAGGGCGCGCAGGGCAGCGCCCTGCTCGGCGGCCGCGGCTGGCTGGTCGACGAGGGCACCTTCCGGAAGGTATTCCGTTCCGCCGGCGTGGCCGCCGACCTGGGGCTGGTCGACCCGACGCACACTCCGTTCCACATGGAGAGCCTGACTTTGACCCAGGTCCGGTTCTTCCGCGTCGGCGACGACGGGGGACTTCTCCGCCCGGGCTCCGTCCCGCCGGTGGTCTTCAGCGAGGCCCTGCGCGACATCGATCTGGCGGTCAGCGTGGCCCACCTTCCAGAGGCACCTCAGGAGGCTTCCGAGTCCGCCATCGCGGTGCGGGCCGTGCTGATCGAGGAAGTCTGCACCGCCCTGGGGCTCAAGAACGTGCTGGTCAAGGAGCGCCAGGCCCGTATCAAGGGCTCACTGGCCGCCTACACGGTCCATCTGGGCAGCGGCGTCGTGCACATGCTGCCCAGCCGACAGATCAGTCTGGCCCCGGCCGCAAAGCGTCCCGGCCTGATGCTGCCTTTCGCCGGCGGCGATTCGGCCACCGAGGAGATCGTCTCCAAGATCCTGCTCTTCGCCGAGGACGGGAAGATAAAGGACTCGGAACTGCTCAGACAGATCCGGTAATCATCCCCCCGCAATCGAAGAGGGGCGGGCCTCCACGGCCCGCCCCTCTTCTTGGCGTTACGGGTGCGGTTGGCGAACGAGATGCCTACTCCCCGGCCTCGGCGTCCGCCGCGGACTTGGCGGCAGCGCCGGTGGCCGCGCCCGCCGCCGCGTCGGCCTCGCGCACGGCCTTTTCGAGCTGGGCGCAGACGTCCTTGTTCTCGCGGAGAAACTGCTTGGCGGCCTCGCGGCCGTTGCCCAGCCGGGTGTCGCCGAAGGACAGGTAGGCGCCGCTCTTCTTGACCATGTCGGCGGCGAGCGCCCCGTCGAGCACCGAGCCCTCCCAGGAGATGCCGGTGCCGAACATCAGGTCGAACTCGGCGCGGCGGGCCGGCGGGGCCATCTTGTTCTTGACCACCTTGGCGCGGACCACGTTGCCGATCTCCCGGTCGCCGTCCTTGATGCCGCCGATGCGGCGGACGTCGATGCGCACCGAGCTGTAGAACTTGAGCGCCCGGCCGCCGGGGGTGGTCTCGGGGTTGCCGAAGAAGACCCCGACCTTCTCGCGCAGCTGGTTGATGAAGATGACCGTGGTGCGGGTCTTGGCGATGATGCCGGTGAGCTTGCGGAGCGCCTGGCTCATCATCCGGGCCTGCAGGCCGACGAACTGGTCGCCGGTGGCGCCCTCCATCTCGGCCTTGGGCACGAGCGCGGCCACCGAGTCGACGGTGATCACGTCCACGGCGTCGGAGCGCACCAGCCGCTCGACGATGTTGAGGGCCTGCTCGCCGTAGTCCGGCTGGCTGACGTGCAGCTCGTCGGTGTTGACGCCGAGCTTGCGGGCGTAACCGGGGTCGAAGGCGTGCTCGGCGTCGATCAGGACGGCGTTGCCGCCGTCGCGCTGGGCGCTGGCCATCACCTGGAGGGCCAGGGTGCTCTTGCCCGAGCTCTCCGGTCCGTAGAACTCGACCACCCGGCCGCGGGGGATGCCGCCGATGCCCAGGGCCAGGTCGAGCGTGAGCGCTCCGGTGGAGATGACCCCGCCGGTGAACTCGGCCGAGCCGTCGCCCAGGCGCATGATCGAGGTCTTGCCGAACTCGCTCTGGATCATGCCGATGGCGCGGTCCAGGGCCTTCTTGCGGCCCTCCTCGGGCGCTTCCTTCTTCTTGGCGGAAATGACTTTCGTGTCCTTGGCCATGCGTGAAACTCCTCTCAAAAGCCGGCAATTTACAGGTGTCATATTATCTCTCCCGACAAAGGCCGTCAATCACTTTTGCACCGCAAAACGAGCTCCGAAGCAGCGTCAGCGGGCGCACGCCGCATCCCGATGCCGAGCCATCGAGAAGCCGGCAAAGGAAGATCGCGGGCACCGCCGGATGTCACATAAACATTGTCGTCCCGCCACTTATGACCAACAAGGTCATCTGGTGCGTGGGAGATTTCGCTGGGCAGGATACGCACACGCAACAACCAACAACCAACAACCAACGTCCAACAGCCAACAGCACGAAGCCAACGACCGACAGCCAATGCCTGCAAGCTGAGACAGAAGCCGGCCATAGCGGATGGACTCGGCTAGGCCGCTGTTGTCCTCTGCGGCTTGGCGGCTCCGCGCGGGATATGGCCGCTGTCGTTCAGTTCTGCCATTCTATTGGCTGTTGGCTGTTGGCTGTTGGCTGTTCGTGTCCCCCGGCGCGAAAGAGCATCATGCATCCCCCATGTCCATGTCAACGGGTCTGTGTCAGTCCCTTTCCGATGCTCCGGGCCTCCGGCCCGGCTGGCGGTTCCTCCGGGGCCGGTTTCCGCCGCATTCCGGGGCTATCGGGTCATACAGCTTACCGGTCAAGTCACAACCGAATCCAACACGGCCTGTTCAAGGAGTGAAGGGGCTCGCTGGACCTTCCCATTTTCCACAACCAGCCTTGGCCGCCTCCGGCTCTTCCTTCCCCCTTGAATGACCGTGAGCGACCTGTCCGGCACTGGCCCGGAACGTTGTATGACCCCGGCGTTCACCGCAGCGGCGCGAATCGGCCCCAGAGGAAACGCCCACGGCGCGGCACGCGCCGGTCCTGCCTCCACGAAGGAGCAGACACAGCCCCCCTTTTTGTCTTGACACACGGATAGCGGTAGATATCATTCGCCGCAATTCGTCCGCGGTGTTGCGGGCGCGAGATTAGCTCCGAACCGGTTTCGGAGTGAAGGATTTGGAGGAGTTGTAAATGAAGAGGTTCATTGCTGGTCTGTGCGCGGGCGTCTTCGCGCTGGCGATCATGGGTTGCGGCACCCCAGCCGAGAACAACAGCGGCAAGCCTGGCGATAAGCCGGGCGCGGCGCCTGTGACCCCGCCTGCCGACGACAAGGCGAAGAAGGACAAGCCCGCTGAGGGCTCGACTGGCGATAGCACCGCTCCGAGCACTACCCCGGCTACGACTCCGGCCACGACTCCGGCTGGCAGCAACTAGTCTTAAGATCGTCAAGAGTAACGGGCCGGAGACAAGTCTCCGGCCCGTTTTCTGTCTGCATGGTCCGGTCAGTCAACGTGTGTGATGCTTTCACGCAACTCCGCCGTCCAACGGGAGACATGTTCCATGAGTAAGCTCGCCGTACTCCTTGCTGCGTGCCTGTTGACGCTCGTTCTGATCGGTTGCCGGACCAACTCCTGCGACGACCGCCAGTGCGGCGATCAGGGCTGCGGCAACTGCGGGGCTTGCCCCTACTCTTGTCCGGATAACCTGTCCGGCGAAGGGCAGGAGGCTCCCGCCCCAACCCCGGCGCCCGCGCCGGCGAAGAAGTAGCCGGAAACGCCCATCGGTTCGCGGGCCGGGAGCCTCTCCCGGCCCGCTCTCTATCCGCGCTTGATCGCCGCCTGCGCCCGGGCTGCCTCGGGCGGATACCGCCGCCTCACCCACTCGAGCGCCGCCTCGCGGGTGGCCAGCCGGCCCTCGAGTTGCTCCTCCTCCACTGCGCGGAGGATCTCGCCCATGATCGGCGCCTGGGGGTAGCCCAGGGCCAGGAGGTCGTGGCCGGTCAACAAACGCGCCGGGCGGAGCTCTTCAGGCGGGTGCTCGCGGAGCTTCCTTCTAGCGAAGCGCCAGTTGGCCAGGTCCCCGTGGCTCGCCAGGCAGTCGATGCGGTGGAGCGCCAGGTGCAGGCCGAAGCGCTCCGAGCGCAGGAAGCGCTTGAGCTTGCCCGGGCGCATATCGGGGAGGTCCTTGAAGCGCATGTGCTCGGCGACGAGGTCGACGACCGCCTCGCGCTCCTCGTTCGAGAGCGCCAGGCGCCGGCAGATCCGCTCCGCGATCCGCGCGCCGCGCTCGGCGTGGCGGTTAAAGCGCATCCGGCCGGTCCGGTCGCGCCGGGCGGTCACCCCCTTGCCCACGTCGTGGAGCAGCACGGCGAAGGCCAGTGCCGCCGGCGCCTTCTCGGGCAGGAGTTCGAGCGCAAGCAGAGTGTGCTCCCAGCAGTCGCCCTCGGGGTGGAACTGCGGGGGCTGCTCGAGGCCATGGAGCTTCTCCAGCTCGGGCAGGATCTCCCGGAGCAGTCCGAGCTCCCTGAGCAGCTCGAAGCTCCTCCGCGCGGCGCGGCCGCCGGGGGCGAGCATCTTCGCGAGTTCCTCCCGGACCCGCTCGCGGCTCACCTTCTTCGCGAGGGGCGCGAGGCGCCGGGCGGCCGCGGCGGTCCTGGGCTCCACCCGGAAGCCCAGCGCCGCGGCGAAGCGCGCCGCGCGGAGCATTCTCAGGTAATCCTCACCGAAACGCCCGGCGGGCCGGCCCACCGTGCGGAGCACCCTCCTGCGGATGTCCGCGCGGCCGCCGACCATGTCGAGGATCCGGCCCCTGACCGGGTCGTAGAAGAGCGCGTTGGCGGTGAAGTCGCGCCGGGCAACGTCGGCGGCCTCATCGGCGAAACGGACCTCGTCGGGGTGGCGCCCGTCCGAGTAGCGGCCCTCGGCGCGGAAGGTGGCCACCTCGAATCGCCGCCGGCGACGGGGCACGAGCATCACCCCGAAGGCCGCGCCCACCGCCTTCGCGCGAGGGAAAAGCCGCTTCACGTCCAGGGGTCGGGCGCTGGTGGCGATATCCACGTCCTGGCAAGGCCGGCCGAGGAGCGCATCGCGCACGGCGCCGCCGGCGAAGTAGGCGCGGAAGCCGGCCGTCTGCAGCCGCCGGACGATCCCGGCGGCGGCGCGGCCGGCGGGAGTGCCGGCGGGGTCGGGGCGCTTGCGGCTCACAGGCGGATTGTCGCCGGCCGGCCGGCGGGGCGCAACCGCCGGGACTGCCGCATCAGGGCTGTTTCAGAAAGGCCGTCTCACCGCCGAGGCGCAGAGGCGCGGAGAACGACTGGCCTTGGGCCTCCAGCCTTCGCAGTCGAAGCGGCTCGGCAGTGAAGACCGTCCATCTCACGGCTCCTCCGGGATCACGCAGGCCGCAATGACGTAGCCGATGATGCCCAGAAAGATCGCGCCGACGAAGACGATCACCAGGACCGCCAGCAGCCGCACCAGCGTGGAGTCCATGCCGGTGTTCTCGGCGATGCCGCCGCAGACGCCGGAGATCCAGCGGTCCCTGCGCGAACGGTAGAGCTTCTTCGGGGGAGAGGAGGCCCCGGCCGGCCGGGCCATGGGCGGCGGAGCCCCCGGCGGGCGGGAGTCGGAGGCCTCAGCCAGGCACTTCCGGCAGAAGTGCCGCCCGCCCACCAGGACGTCGCACTCCGTGCAGATGAACTCGCCGCAGCCCACGCAGCCGGCCCGGGCCTCGCGGTCCGGATGGTACTTGCAGTTCACGGCCTTCCCTCCTCGGTCAGGAATTGCCCCTGGTCGCCTCCGGGCGGCCCAGGAGCACCCGGCCGGCAACCGGCACCTCACGGCCGGCGTCCCGGCCGCTCTCGATTCTCAGGCGCATGGGCACCACTCCCGCCACGCCCCGACCATCGCCCGGTAGTTCTCGATGGGCGTGGCGGCGTCCACGGCGTTGGAGGCCCCCAGGACGAAGCCGAGCTCCGCGCACTCGGCGAGCAGCTTCTTCGTCGCCGCCGCGACCGACCCGGGCGTCCCGGTGATGAGCTCGGCGCAGCTCACGTTGCCGCACAGGCACATCCGGCCGCGGACGGCCTCGAGCGTCCGGCGCATGTCCATCCCGGCGGTGGGGTCGACCGCCTGCATGGCGTCGACCCCGCTCGAGGCGATGCCCTCCAGGCACGGCGCCACGTTGCCGTCGGTGTGGAGGATCGAATGCATCCCGAGCTTCCGGACGCCCTCGGCCCATTCGCGCAGGCAGGGGAAGATGAGGCGCTCGAGCTGTTCCGGGTTGAAGAAGGGGCCGCGGTTGTCGGCGATGTCCGAGGCGGTGAAGACCGCGTCGACCCCCAGGTCGCGCATGACCGCCGCGGCGGCCAGCCCGCCGGCCAGGCCCTTACGGGCCCGGACCTCGATCTCCTCGGGGGCGTCCATCAGCTTGTAGCAGAACTCCACGTACTCCGCGGCGCCGGGCATGGCCATGACCCCGCCGGTGGCGGCCACCAGCATCAGCCGGTCGCCGACGAGCCGCTTGAGCCTCCGGATCTGCTCCTTCCGCGCCTCGGGCGGCAGCCAGTAGTAGGCGGACTTGCCCGGGGCGATCTCCCAGCGGTTGCCGGGGACGGTGAGCGCCGCGAAGTCGAGCCCGGTGGAGACCGAGGCGATGATCTCGGCGTTGGCCCCCAGGGCGCGGTCCTGTTCGGCCGGCGTGAGCGCGGCGAACTCGTCGCCGAGGACCACGTGGCGGCCGGAGGCCCCATCCCAGCAGTGGAACTCGAGCTCCCAGATGGGGACGGGCGAGCCCCCCAGCCGGCGCTCCAGGGCCTTCTTCATCTGATCTCTAAGGTTCATGGTGACATCCTAACGACGAACCGCGCGACAACAACAGCACGCTGGTCCACCACCAAGGCACCAAGACACAAAGAACAGCCGCGCTTATCGACCGCAGAACAGGTCACGCCCTTGTGGCGAGCACCTGCCGTTCTTGGTGTCTTGGTGACTTGGTGGTTAAGCGCCCTTCCCGTAGGTCGTCGCCAGCGGCCCCCTGGCCAGCGCCGGCTGCTGCTCCTCGAAGGTCTTGCGTTCCGAGCGGTAGACGATCCCGATGGGGATCTCCTTGCCCCACTTCATGGCGGTCTCGAGCGCAAGCGTCCGGTCCGTCGGGTCGTAGTCGGCGGGCAACTCCCTGACGCGCTCCTTGTACCACGGCCAGGTGTTGACCCGGTTGAAGGTCACGCAGGGGTGCAGGATGTCGAGGAGCGCGAAGCCCCGGTGCTTCAGGGCCGCGACCATCGTCCTCTGGAGATGCTCCGGCACCACCGCCGAGGATCGGGCCACGAAGGTCGCGCCCTCGACGATGGCCAGGGCCAGCGGGTTCACCGGCGAAGAGACCACCCCGTGGGTCTGGACCTTGGTGACCATGCCGGGGTCGGAGGTCGGCGAGGCCTGGCCCTTGGTCAGGCCGTAGATCTGGTTGTCGTGCACGAAGCACTTGATGCCGATGTTGCGGCGCACGGCGTGCAGGAAGTGGTTGCCACCCTCGCCGTACATGTCGCCGTCGCCCGAGGCGATGACCACCTCGAGCTCGTGGTTGGCGAGCTTGATGCCGGTCGCCGCGGGGAGCGCCCGGCCGTGCAGGCCGTTGAAGACGTTGGCGTCGGTATAGTGCGGGAGCTTCGCCGCCTGGCCGATCCCCGAGACCAGGACGAGCTTCCGGCGGTCGACCCCGGCCTCGGCCAGGGCCTTGTCCAGGGTCTTGAGGATCATGATGTTGCCGCAGCCCGGACACCAGGCGTGCTCCTTGAGGCGGGCGACCGGCTCGGTCATTTGCGCACCTTCCTTGCGATCTCCCCGCCCGTGAAGGGCAGGCCGTCGTAACGCAGGATGGTCTTGAAGCGGCCCAGCGCCCCGGCGCCCTTGAGGACGCCGGCGAGCTGCGCGGTGAAGTTGCCCTCGACCGCCGTGACCTTCCGGCCGGCCAAGAGGGCCTTGACCAGCCGCACGTTGATCGGCCAGACCTGGCCGAAGTGCACCATGCAGATGTCCCGGCCCTCGGCGCGGAGCAGGTCGACCGCCTCGCGGCACGGCCCGTGGGAACTGCCCCAGCAGAGCAGCACCTCGGCGGCCGGCTCGGGGTGGACCTCGGGCATCAGGAACTCGTCGAGCAGGCCGCGGCATTTGCGCATCCGCTTCTCCTGCTGCCGGACGCGCGCGTCGAGGTCTTCGGTGAGGTGGCCGTCCTCGGTGTGCTCGTCGGAGTCGACCACCACGAAGGGTCCCGAGCCGGGGATGGCCCGCGGCGAGACACCGTTCTTCGTGACCTCGTAGCGCCGGTAGCCGGCCGGCGGGTTCTCGAGGATGCAGCGGTCGATGGGCGCGGCCGCCTCGGGCAGGGGCGCGACGTTCTTCTGGAGGTCGGCCAGGTACTGGTCGGTGAGGACGATCACCGGCGTCTGCCAGCGGTGGGCGGTCTCGAAGGCCCGGCGGGTCAGGTCGAAGGCCTGGCGGAGCGTGCCCGGCGCGTAGACCGCGCGGACGAACTCCCCGTGGCCGGCGTGGACCGCGAAGTTGAGGTCCTCCTGGCCGGTGCGGGTCGGCAGCCCGGTGGCCGGCGCCGGGCGCTGGGCGAGGAGCACGACCGCCGGGAGCTCGCACATCCCGGCCAGGCTCAGGCCCTCGGCCATGAGCGCGAAGCCGCCGCCCGAGGTGGTGGTCATGGCCGGGGCACCGGCGTAGGTCGCGCCGCAGATCAGGTTGATGGCGGCGATCTCGTCCTCGGCCTGTTCGACCAGGATGCCGTAGCGGTCGGCCGCGCCGGCCAGCCAGGTGAACACCCCGGTCGCGGGCGTCATCGGGTAGCTCGAGACCACCTTGACTCCGGCGGTGGCCGCGCCGAGGGCCACCGCCTCGGTGCCGGAGAGCACCACGCCGAAGGGCCTGGCCGGCTTCGGCGCCGGGACCGAACCCACCCGGTCGGCGACGAGCTCGCGGCCCTTCTCGGCCGAGGCCACGTTGGCCCGGACCACCTCCGCGCCCTTCTTGGCGAAGAGGTGCCCGAGCACGTCGTGGAGCGGCTTGCCGCCGTAGCCCAGGAGAGCGAAGACCGCCCCGGCAGCCACGCTGTTGGCCATGAGCGGCGTGCCCCCGGCCGCGCGCGCCGCCTCGGCCAGGCGCAGCCCCAGGACGCCGTCGTCGTGGCCGCCCTCGCCCTCGAGGATGACCGTGCCGCCGGGCACCACCGCGCCGCGGCAGTCGGCCAGCGACTCGCGGTTGAAGGCCACCAGGATGTCGCAGTCGGTGCGGGCGGAGAAGAGCTCGCCGTCGCCGATGCGCACGTCGTAGCTGTTGACCCCGCCGCGCACGCGCGACATGTAGCTCTGGGTCGAGAAGACGTGCACGCCGCAGGCGGCCAGCGCGTGGGCCAGGAGCTCTCCGGTGGTCTGGACGCCCTGGCCGGCGCCTCCGCATACTCGGATGTTGGTGTCCAAGCGGGTTCGCTCCTTTCGGAACGCGGGATTGCGCGGGGATTCTATACGTCTAACCGACCCCGGGCAACGGCCATTCCGCCGCAGGCGTCGGCGTCATCTTCCGGGCAGCAGCGAAGCGCCGGGCGGGAGCCGGCAGTCGGTCAGGTGGTTGCCCTCGGGGCTGAAGGGCAGGTGCCCGGCCGGCAGGCAGTCGGCCACGAAGAGCGTGTCGCTGAAGCGCTCCTCCGGCCCGGCGGCGAGGACCGTCCTGCCGTTGGGCGCCCAGACTCCGGAGTTTCCCTGGTACTGCCAGCAGCCGACCCCCGGGACGCGCTCCCATCCGCGGCGGTTGCAGTAGGCCACGAAGACCCTGTAGATGGCCGCCAGCGCGGGAATGACGTGCTCGGTGGCGTCCTGGTAGGCCACCTGCGTCGGCCGGCCGTCGGCCAGCGGGAAGTGGTTGTCGGCGGCGGTCGGGCCGATGATCAGCTTCGCGCCCTTCTGCGCCAGGTACCGGTAGAGCTCCGGGAACTCGCACTCGTAGCAGTTGAGGACCCCGACTGGGAAGCCGTTGACCTCCACCACCGGCGGCAGCTCGTCGCCGAAGGAGTAATTCCGGCGCTCAGCCGCCCCGTAGAGGTGCGTCTTGCGGTAGTTGGCCAGCAGTCGGCCGTCGCTCCCGATGAAGGCGATCGAGTCGTAGTAGCGCCTCCCGGCCGGCCCGTCCTCGACCTCGGCGTAGGGCAGGACCACGGCGATGCCGTGCGCCCGCGCCGCTGACCGGACGCGTCCGAGCACGGCCCCGTCGGCCGGCTCGGCCATGCCTTCCTCCTTGAGCTGGCGCACGGTGATGGCGTAACCGCTCGGGAACTTCTCGGGGAAGACGGCGACCTGGGCGCCGTACCAGCGCGCGAAGGGCACGACTTCCTCGAGCCGCGCCAGGTTGGCCTCCATGGCCTCGCGGCTGCCGGCCGGCCCCTCGCCCTGGTAGAGCGCCAAGCGCACTCCCTCGCCGGGGGCCGGCGGCTCCCGGCGGATGGAACTCGCCACCCGGAGCGACGCGTTGACGTTCATCTCAGGGGAAGGCGACGGTCTCGTCCGCCGCGTAATCGAGCTTCACGCGCAGCACCCGCCGGTTGAGGGCGTCGGCCACGTAGGCGTAGCGGTCGGTGACCGCCAGGCCGGTGATCCAGCCGAAGGCGATTTCCGGCTCGGCGAAGGGGCTCTTCAAATCCCCGGGGTCGTCCGGCCGGCGCGGCCGGAAGAACTTCTCCCTGGGGTCGGGCACGTAGCTCTCCGGACCGCAGCAGTCCTGGTTGCCGTAGGAGCCGAAGTGCAGGATCTCGTTGCCGTTGGTGTCCAGCACCACCGCCCGGAAGCGCCCCTGGTCGGGATGGAAGACCCGGCCGAAGTCGTCGGCATCGAAGTCCGTGTAGGTGCAGTGGCAGGTTTCGTCGCCCCCGTTCCAGCGGTCCTCCAGCGGCGAGTAGCCGAAGCGCCACCACCGGGCACCCACCAGGAGTCCCCCGGGATGGCCCAGCACGTCGACGTGTTCCTTCTTCAGCGCGGGGTCGAGCTCCAGATCGGGCGGCAGCGAGGCCGGCTGCGGCTTGCCACCCTTCCACGCCGGCGGCCAGATGCCGCCACCGGCCGGACCGAACTTGATGACGCTCCCGTAGAGCCAGGCGTACCAGGGCTGGGTCCCCGCCGGCACGCGGGGATCCAGGTCCTCGGGAAAGAGCCGGCCGGATGGGTAAATGGCCTCGGCGATGTAGATGTTGCCCGCAGCGTCCACCCGCGGACCGAGCATGCCCCGGCTGAGCACGCTGTGCACGACGGTGCGCAGGGGCTCGCCCTCCGGGCTGAAGACGGACACCTTGAGCCCGCTCCCCTTGCCGGAGGGGTTGATGGCGTAGATGTTCCCCCGGTGGTCCACCCCGAGACCGTGGCAGGCCCGGCCCGGCCCGAAGGTCCGCTTGGTTCCCGGCAGGCCCCCCCCCGCCGCCTGGGCGGCCGGCGCCGGGAAGGGGATGCCCTGTCCGGTGGTGCTGTCGAACTGGCAGACCGGAACGTCGAAGGCGACGCTGTACATCCTGCCGCCGCGGCCGAGGTGGAAGGTGGCGCTCCCCGGACCCTGGGAAGGCGCCAGGCCCTTGAGGTACTTGGGCCGCACCTCCCGCACCTTGCCGCTGGCCTCGTTCAGGATGGACACCTTCACCGTCCCCCGCAGGCAGCATACCTCCTGGCTCATGGGGTCCGCGGAGAGGCCCCAGGGCATCGGGGCGTCGGCATTGACCGCCGGTTCGAAGCCGCCGAACCTGTCTCCGCGGTCCTCGCAGCGGCTCAGGACGCAGGGGTCCGCGGAGGAGGACTCCCGGCCCAGCCAGATGACCGCCGGCTCCGTTGAGGCGTCCAGGGCCAGGCTGACCGCGGACTTCAGGTGACTGTACCTGGGCCTGGCCGCGGGCAGCGGCGCGCGGCAGACCTCCCTGGCGTCCTTCCAGCCCGAGAACTTCACGATGTCCGATCCGCTGCGGACGTAGACCGCTCCGGTCCGGGGGGCGACGCCCAGCCAGCCCGGGTCAGGCACCGGGAAGGAGCCGGCGAAGCTGCCGTCCTTCTCGTTGAGCACCACCACCCGGTTGTTGCCCGGGTCGCTGGTCAACAGGTGTCCACGGCCGTCTATGGCCAGGCCCAGTTCCGGCGAGGGCTGGCGGTAGTCGGCCTGCACGTTGCGCGGGACGTTCAGGTGCGTCTCGTCGCCGCCGGGGGTCTCCGGGTCGCCGAAGAAGACCTCGGCCGGCCCGCGTTCCGGAAGCTTGACCCGGTAGACCGCGTGGGCGTTCCTCGGATAGTCGCCCTGGCCCTTCACGGTCTCGGCCGCGCCCACCCCCGCAAGGTAGACATACCGGCCGTCGCCGCTGACCGCCAGGCGGGGCGAGGCGAAGAGGTGCTTCGCGGGGAAGAGCGCCGGTCCGGCGTAGGTCTCGTCGGGTATGCCGCCATCGGAGTCGATGGCCGCCAGGCGCGGCTCCTTCGTGCACCAGTCGCGCTTCCCCAACCTCTCCGGGCGCACCGCCAGGAGCAGGTGCCCCTCCGGCGTCACGGCCATCTGCTGCCGGGGCTCGTCCTCGCAGGGATAGAAGGTCATGCCCAGCGGACGGTGGATCAGCGGCACCAGCCGCCCCTCGGCGTCCCGGAACGCGCCCGCGTCCTTGAGCCGTTCGGGTGACAGGTTCGGCGGGAAGGGCTTGAGGGTCCTCTCGTAGGAACCGTCGCGACGGAGGACGTGCAGCGCCGTGCCCGGCCAGAAGAGTATCGCCGACCGGTCGTCGAGGACGTAGAGGCGGCCGTCGGGACCGGTCGCCAGGCCCAGAACGCTGGTGATCCGGGCCGGTCCCGGGGAATCCGTGAAGGCCAGGCCGCCGTAGCCGGCCTTGAGCCCCAGCGCCACGCGAGCCCTGAATCCTGCTCCGCCCGAGGCCAGGACGTCCCGCCCGTCGTCGTCCAGGCCGTCCCACTCCACGGACTGCGCGAGCGTCCCGGCCTTGAGCGGCTCCGGCGGGTTCTTTCCGAGGAGCCCGGCCGCCAGGTGCCGGACGATCCCGCCCCCGGCTTCCTCGATGTATACGGCCACGTCCGTCTCGCGGCTCGCCGCGAAGCTGATCCGGAACTTGTCGCCGTCCTTGACCACTGCAGGCCTGGCGGCGAAGGCCGGCGCTGCGGGCGGTTCGGCGGCCATGACGAACGGCGCCAGGAGGCACAAAGGCACAAAGGCACAAAGGCACAGAGCCCGGGGCAGTCGACGCGCGTTTCTTCCTGGGCCGTCAGTCATGACGCTCTTCCTCCGCTCCACTCAGCACCTCAGTCCCTTTGTGCCTCTGTGCCTTAGTCCCTCGTGCCTTCCGCGTCACTCAGAACGTCGGCGGCGTGCAGCCGGAGATGACCACGGCCGGCGCGCTGCCGACGTTGCGCCAGCGGTGGGGCAGCTTCGCCGGATAGTAGTAGGCGTCGCCCGGCCCCAGCAGTTCGCGGCGGCCGGCGACGGTGATCTCCACGGAGCCCGAGATGCAGAAGCCGCCCTCCTCGCCCTCGTGGCTGTAGGGCTCGGCGCCGGTGTCCGCCCCGGGGGCGTAGGTCTCGCGCAGGAACTGGATGGCGCGCCCCGCGGACTGTCCCGGCAGGCCCAGGAAGTTGATGCCCTTCCCCGAGGCCACCCTGGTCAGCTGCTGGCCCCGGAAGATGAAGCCATCGCCTGCCGTCTTGTCCTCCGCCGAACTGAAGAACTCGCCCAGGGAGACACCCAGCGAGCCGAGCACCTTCTTGAGCGTGCTCACCGACGGCGAGTTCTTGGCGTTCTCTATCTGGGAGAGCGCCCCCGGAGTGATCCCGGCCAGGCCGGCGGCCGAGCGCAGCGACAGCCCGCGGCTGGTGCGCAGCGCGCGGAGCCGCTCGCCCAGCTCGGTCTCGGAGGCGGCCTCAGCAGCGATCGTCGATCCCTTCATGAATCACCCTCCCGTCAGTGGCGCCCAGGCGTTCAGGATAACATACACCCGTTAAGGCTACTGATTGCGGGGAATTACTCAATAATCCGTTGTCGGGAGGTCGACGAATCAACAACCAACAGCCAACAATCAACAAACAGCAACCAGCAACCAATGCCTGGGCTTGAGGCAGGAGCCGATCATGGCAGAGGTTTTGTATGCTGCTCGTTCCGCCGTCGTTGCCTCATTCCTGTCAACGTCGTTGGACACTGGCTGTTGTTCGTTGGCTGTTGGCTGCCGGTTGTCATAGGCTCTCCTCCCGGGTGCGCACAGGCTGTCACGTCCCATTTTCGCGTCGACCGGAAATTGACCTTGACTTCCCGCCGCGGGCGGTTATACAGCTTGCAGTTCAGGGGAGTCCAAGTGCGCAACGTTTGCAGAGCCCATTCTCGAGCCGACAGGAGTGAGCTCTGGTTGGAAGCGGTTGCGGTCTCCCGCAGCCGCGTTTTTGTCGGCGGAATGTTGTGCGGAGGTGGTAAGTGCCTACGGGTAAGGTGAAGTGGTTCAGTGATCAGAAGGGTTACGGGTTCATCCAGATGGACGATGGTACCGACGTGTTCGTGCACCACTCGTCGATCCAGATGGAGGGGTTCAAGACCCTGAGCGAGGGTGACACCGTTCAGTTCGACGTCATCCAGGCCCCCAAGGGTCCCAAGGCCTCGAACGTCACCAAGGTCAGCGCCGGAGCATAGCAGCTGCCAAGAGGCAGAAGAGACCGGGCGCCCCAGGGCGCCCGGTTTTCTTCTGCAGAAGGCCAGCCATTCGCTAGAATGAACTCATGCAATTCGAAGACCTGCAACTGATCGAGCCGCTCCTCCGCGCCGTGCGCGCCGAGGGCTACATGGCCCCCACGCCCATCCAGGCCCAGTCCATCCCCCACGCGCTGGAGGGCCGGGACCTACTGGGCTGCGCCCAGACGGGCACGGGCAAGACCGCGGCCTTCGCGCTGCCCATCCTGCAGCGCCTGGCGGCGGCGCCGCTCGCGCACCACGCCCACCACGTCATCCGGGCGCTGGTGCTCACCCCCACCCGGGAGCTCGCCTCCCAGGTGGGCGAGAGCTTCGCCGCCTACGGCCGGCACACCGGACTGCGCCACACGACCATCTTCGGCGGGGTGAGCCAGGGCCCCCAGGCCCAGGCGCTCCACCGCGGCGTGGACATCCTGGTGGCCACGCCCGGGCGGCTGCTCGACCTCATGGGCCAGAACCTGGTCAAGCTCCGCGGCGTCGAGATCTTCGTGCTCGACGAGGCCGACCGGATGCTGGACATGGGCTTCATCCCCGACGTCCGGCGGATCATCTCGACCCTGCCGCGCGAGCGCCAGACGCTCTTCTTCTCGGCGACGCTGGGGCCGGAGATCATGCGGCTGGCCCGGGACATGGTCCGGGATCCGGTGCGCGTCGACGTGGCCCCCTCGGCCACCACCGTGGAGGCCGTCGAGCAGCGCATCTACTTCGTCGAGAAGCCCGACAAGCGCCAGCTCCTGGTCCACCTGCTAGGAGACCCGGCCATCAGCCGGGCGCTGGTCTTCACCCGCACCAAGCACGGCGCCGACCGGGTGGCCCACCATCTGCACCGCGCCGGGATCAAGTCCCAGTCGATCCACGGCAACAAGTCGCAGGGCGCCCGCGAGCGGGCACTGGAGCACTTCAAGACCGGCGGGATCCGGGTACTGGTGGCGACCGACCTGGCCGCCCGCGGCCTGGACATCGAGAGCGTCTCGCACGTCTTCAACTTCGACCTGCCGGCCGAGCCGGACGTCTACGTGCACCGCATCGGGCGCACCGCCCGGGCCGGGGCCGGCGGCGTGGCCATCTCCTTCTGCGACCTGGAGGAGCGCACCGCGCTGCACACCATCGAGAAGCTCATCCGCAAGAACCTGACGGTGATCGAGGACAATCCGGTCAAGTCCTTCGTGCCGCCGCCGCGACCCGCCGACGTGGAGCCGCCCAAGCCCCGGCCGCAGTTCGGCCGCGCCCCGCAGAAGGTCCGCGGACGGCGCCTGTAGCCGCATAGGACGCCCAAAGCAAAGCCCCGCCGGCCGGTCCTCGGCCCGCAGGGCTTGCCTTTTCAGCGGACGATCAGAACTTGTAGATCAGCGACATCTGCACCCGGTTGGCCTTGGCTGGGTCGTCCTGTCCGAGGTAGTCGGTCTCCAGGTGCATGTACTCGACGCCGGCGCTCACGCCCCTGCCGAAGTCGTAGGACAGATTGACGAACTCCGACAGGTTCCGCGAGCGGTCCCCGGCGGACAGGTCGTCGTTGTCCGGGTCGTCGAGGCCCAGGCCGGTGTTGAGTTCCCAGCTGGAGAGCCCGGGGGACGTCGGGCGCACGCTGGCGGCCGCCCAGAAGCCCTTGGTGTGGATTTCCTCGCCGGTGGTTGCGTTCACGCCCTGGCCGATGCCGCCGAGGATACCGTCCAGGTTCTTGCCCTGGAAGGCCTCGGCCTTGAGGGCCAGCCAGCCGGCCAGCGGCAGGGTCAGGTCCAGGTTCACCGACGAACTGGTCAGGTTGTAGGAGTCGTCGGAAGCGTCCCGGTCCCACTCCTCGCGGGACCAGTGGCCGGATACGCCCAGGACCGTGGGTTTGTCGGCGAGCAGCGGCAGGGACAGCGCTGCGCGCCACTGCGCGCCGGGCAGCCCGGAGTCCTCGCCGGTGTCGCCCGGATCGAAGGCGCCGTTGTCGTGCCCGATGTCCCGGGTCGCGGCGACGGCCAGTTCCACGCCCATCCGGTCGAGCGCGAGCTTCTTGGTGGCCCGCAGCTGCGGCCGGCGGTAGCCGACGTTGCCGTTCCACCACAGCACCGTGTAGTTGAGCGTGGTGGGGTTGAGCGGGCTGATCAGGTCCGAGGTCTGGCCGGCGATGACCGAGAAGTCATCCCCCGGGAAGTCGAGCTGGATGAAGGCGTGGCGCACCAGCAGCCCCGGCTTGTTCTCGGCCGTCCCGTTGCCGTAGAGGTCGACCTCCAGCGTGGCGCTGGGCTTCATGACGCCCGGCTCCGTGCCGAAGACGTTGAGCGCCAGGCGCGTCTGGTTGGCGGTGGCGTTGAACTCGTCGTCCTTTTCGTCGACCGCCTGGGCGTCGACCCAGGTGGCGTAGTTCCCGGTGTTGACCCGGGCGTCGTCGTAGGCGGCGTCGAACTTGAAGTACCCGTAGAGCCTGGCGCCCACGCCCGGCTTGAAGAGCAGCCCGCCGGACGGCTGGGCCTGGGCCTTGCGGCTCTCCTCGAGGGCCTTCTCGAGCCTGGCCAGGCGCTCCTCGACCGTGAGCCCGCCGGCCTCGGTCTTGCCGGCCCCGGGCGCTCCGGACGGCGGCGGCGCGGCCTCGCCGGTCATCCCGAGGCTGCCGCCCCAGACCGCCGCAGTGAACGCGAACAAGCCTGCTGCAACCAATGCGCTTCTCTTCATTTCCGGCCAACCCTCCATCGATGGCGAACGATCGGCGGCCCCTTTCGCCGCCCCTCAGTCCTTGTCGTGCTGGTGCGCCAGGGCGAAGAACTCCTCGACGTCCTTGCCCCGGTCCTGGGTGCACAGGCTGACCACGACGAGCATCACGAAGGAGGCGCTCACTCCGAAGACGCCCGGGCCGCCAGAGGTGGGCAGGCCCAGGAAGTCCTTCTTCCCGGTCAGCAGCATCACGATGAAGACCACGGACACGACCAGGCCCGTGACCATGCCGGCCATCACACCCTGGCGGGTGGCGCGCTTCCACCACAGGTTGGCCATCATCGCCGGAAAGATGGCGCTGGCGGCGATGCCGAAGGCCAGCATCACCAGCCAGGCGATGTTCTCCTTCTTGAGCGCCACGGCCAGGATCACCGCCACCGCGGACATCACCAGGGTGGTCACCTTGGCGATCATCAGCTCCTGCTTGTCGGTGGCGTTCCTGTTGACGTAGACCTTGTAGAGGTCGTGGCTGATGGTCGAGGCCGTGGTGATCATCAGGCCGGCCGAGGTGCTGAGGATGGCCGCGACCGCCCCGGCGGCGCCGATGGCCATGAGCCACGAGCCGCCCAGCTTCTTGCCGATCTCCAGCACGGCCATGTTCTTGGCCATGCCCGCGCCCTCGGGGTCGACCCCGATCCAGCCTATCAGCTTGGGATAGATCGCGGGGAAGAGCAGGAATCCCAGGATGATGGCGCAGAGGTAGAAGATGCCGAGCGCCACGATGCACAGGGTCACGCTCTTCTTGGCCGCCTTCGCGCTGGGCACGGTATAGAACATGATCAGGATGTGCGGCAGCCCGGCGGTGCCGAAGACCAGGGCGATCACCGTGCTGATCATGGCCAGGGTGCTGTTCTTCTTGACGCCGATGGTCATGGCGTTGGGGGCCTTGGGCAGTTTCTCGCGGGCGATGGCCGCGGCCCGCTCGGGCGGGAAGTCAGTCAGCGCCTCGAGAATCAGGGCGTTCTTGGCCTTGGCCGCAGCGATCTTGACGGCGTAGTCGGGGTTGTCCTTCCCTAGGGACTTCACGTCGGGGATGTCCCTGACCAGCTCGAGCGCGGTCTTGGTTTCCGCGGTCGGCTCGACGCCCACCTGCTTGAGGATCAGGGCGGCGCGCTCCAGTGGGAAGGCGGTCAGGGCCTCCTCGGTGACGGCCTTGACCACCTCCGGGTCCTTGCCGGCGATGAACGGCGGCACGGTCTTCTCGGAGACCTCGACGATGTGCGTCGGAGAGCCCTTGCCGAAGATGAAGAAGGCCATGACCGTGATGATCACCATGGTGGTGAACAGGAAGACGGCCTGCAGCACCTGGTTGTACAGGGTGGACTTCATCCCTCCGAAGATGATGTAGATGGACATCAGCACGCCGATGCCCAGCGTCACGTAGACGAAGTTCCAGTCCAGGAGCAGCTCGAAAAGCAGCCCGGCGCCCAGCATCTGCGGCACCAGGTAGAAGGTCGAGATCACCAGGGTGCTGAGCATCACGATGAGCTTCACCCGGTCGTCCGGGAAGCGCCGGTGCAGGGCGTCGGCCACCGTGTAGCTGCCGACGTTGCGCAGCGGTCCGGCCACCAGCAGGAGCACGGCCATGTAGCCGCCGAAGAAGCCGATCGACAGCCAGATGCTGTCGATGCCGAAGACGCCGATGTCCCCGGCGCAGCCCAGGAAGCTGGCCGCCGACAGGTAGCTGCCGGTCATGGCGATGCCCACCTGGATCCAGGGCACGCTCCGGCCGGCGACGTAGAAGTCCTTGGTGTTCTTGGTGAAGCGCGTGGTGTACCAGGTGATCAGGATGCTGGCCACCACGAAGAAGAGAATGAAGCCGATGACGATGTGGTTGTCGCCCATGATCTACCTCATCTTCCAGAAGAAGAGCCCGATCAGCGCCCAGGAGACCGGGAAGATGGCCAGCGACAGGAGCAGGCCGAGCGGCATGCCCGCCACGGGCGTCTCGGCCAGCGCCTTGCAGCTCGGCGTTTGGACAACCGCGCTTCCCAGGTAGTAGATGAAGAAGACCGCGAAAATGCTGAAGCCGATCAGCTTCCGCTGCCGGTAGGAGGCGTCGGCCTCCGGACCGGGCTTCGGGGCGGCCTCGACGTCGGCGGCCTCAACCGCGGGCTTCTCTGGTGCTGGCGTGACAGGGGAGCTCATGCGGGCATCTCTCCTCAAGCGGGGGGATGCCGGCCGTACCGGACCGGCGGGAAGTCCGGGTAGTATCGTTCCTGAGCCCTGCATGTCAACCCCAGGTTGAGGAGCGACCACGTTACGCCTGCAACCTTGCGCCGCTCGAGGATAACGCTGCGCCGCTCTCCCGCACACAGCGCCGGCCTGCTCCGGAGCGCCACCACGTCATTGACGGTCAGGCAATGGCCGTAGCGCTGCGACGATGGCCAGCCTTCGGCAAGCTGCGGAGAGGGTGCGGGGAGCCTGGCGGAACGGAAGCCGTCAGGCGGACGAGGCGCCGGCAGGCAGCAACCGGGAGTAGATCTCCCGGCAGGCCCAGGCGTCGGTGGCCGCGTAGCAGATCTGCTCGCGCGAGAGCCGGGGGTTGCTCCAATTGGAGCACTTGACGCTCTTCGAGATCCGGATACCGAGCACGATGGCGGCCATGCCGCGCAACCCGTTGGGCTCGATGCCGAAGCGGTCGGTGAGCTTCTCGAGCTCGACGAAGCCGGCCGGCTCGAACTCGTGCATCTCCCGGAGCTTCTTGAGGTCGAAGGCCAGGCTGACCCCGGCCTTGGCGACGTCCGGATTGGCCAGCAGCGCGCCGAGCCCGCCGAGCTTGCGCAGCGCGGCCAGGCGGAAGATGTAGACGGCCTTCTCTCCGGCCAGCTGCACCAGGGCCGGCGGGTAGCTCTCGCCGACCCGGAAGGCCGCGCGGGTCTCGGTGTCGAAGCCCAGGATGCGCTCGCGGGAGAGCGCGTCGATCGCCTTCCTGGATTCCTCCTCGGAGGTCACCAGGTGCACCGGCCCGGAGTAACGGCCGATGGGCAGGAGGTTGATGGCCTCCTTGGTGATGGTGGCCGAGTAGGTCGGCCGGCCGGACGCCTTCCTGGAAACCTCTCCCGGGCGATGCTGCCTCACGGCGCGGAGCCCTCCATCCCGGCCAGGGCCGCCCGGACCTTCTCGAGCATGTCCCGGGAATCGCTGTCGTTCCTGGCCTCGAGCTCCGCGGCCGCGGCCTTCAGGGCCGCCACGGCCCGCTCGCGCTCGGCCGGGGCGGCGCGTACCTGCAGGAAGGCCAGGGCCTCCGTCCGCCCCTTCGGCCAGTGTTTGAATGTCAGGTTGGCGGCGTGGTAGGCCACCAGGTCGGCCTGGGGCAGCGCCCCCACGGTCTCCAGGACCTCGAAGCTGCTCAGGCGCAGGGCGTCCTCGCGGGAGGCGCAGCCGGCAACCAGCCCGTCCCGGCGCTCCGGCCAGAGGTGCCTGGCGACCAGCGCGCAGAGCTTGCGGCCGCGCTGCTCGAGGGACTCCGTGTTCCTGCGCGGCTGGACCGCGAAGCGCTTCCAGAGCTCCTCCTTGAGCTCTGCGGGCAGCGGCCGGCCGGCCGGGCACAGGGCCACCGCCTGCTCCAGCTCGTCGACGCACTCCATGTAGATGCCGCTGCGCCGGCCCTCGACGGCGAAGTCCAGGTGGCCGTAGATGCGGCAGAGTTCCAGGCGCAGCCGCCAGTCGTCGAAGCCCCGGCCGATGACCTCGCGGATGACCTCGACCGCCCCGGCGTAGCGCCCGGCCTTGGCCGGCACAGCGCTCTCGGCCAGGGCCACGGTCACGGGCAGCTCGCGCAGCGATGGCCAGCGCCCGGCCCACTGCCCCGCGAGCGTGCGCGCCCCGGCAAAGTCCGACGCCGCCAGGCGTTCCCCGACGGCCTGGCCGGCCGCCTTCTCGAGCACCGCCATGGTCGCGGCGGAGGGCACCCGCCCCTCGAGCGCGCGGCCCAGGGACTCCACCGCCTCGGCCGAACGTCCCTCGGCGCAGAGCCGCCCGGCGGCGGCCGCCGCCTTTCTCTCCAGGTCGCGAGGCCAGAAAGCGAAAGCCGCGGCAGCCCCGGCGGCGAGCGCCAGCGCCGCGCCGACCAGGACGAGCCGGCGCGAGCCGCCGGAGGCCTCCCGGGACGCGCCCGCCTCGGCGGTGAGCAGCTTGCGGTAGCGCTCGTCGGCCGGGTCCTGCAGGACGCGGTAGAGCCGCACCGGCGCGGAGAGGCCCTTGAGCAGCCGCTCGCCGACCTCGCAGCTGGGCACCTCATTGCGGTTCATGATCATGAAGACCGACTCGGTGAAGTACACCTCGCCGATCTCGGTGACGTCCTCCACCCGGCTGGCGGTATTGACCGCGTCGCCGAGCACGTCGCCGGGCACCTCCTCGATCTCGCCGGAGTGGATGGCCACCCGGACCTCGACGCACTCGGCCTCGGGCAGACCGCGGTTGCGGTCCTTGAAGAACTTCTGGAGGTGCACGCCGGCGGTGACGGCGTTCGTCGGGCTCTCGAAGGTCACCAGGAAGGCGTCGCCGATCTCCTTGACGATCCGGCCGCCCCAGCGGTCCATGGCCAGGATGATGGGCTTGCGGAACTCGCCCAGCAGCTTGAGGACCTCCTGGCGCGAGCTCGCCGCGACCCGGGGCGTGAAGCCCTTCAGGTCCACCAGCAGGATGGTCAGCGCGCGGCTAACCACCTCAGCGGTCCTCCGACACAAATGCGTAAGAGGCAAGACAAGTTCTACAGCCGTAGGGTCTCCGGGCGGTTCTCTCCGGAGGGGGCGCTCCGCGCTGAAGAAACGCGCAGCGTTTCTTCGGCCGGATTCCATCTCCAGTGGAGCGTGTGGGATTGCGGCCGATGGAGCAAGAAGGATTCCATCTCCGCGGCCTGCGGCCGCGTTGATGAATCCTGTGCCTCCTCCGGAGAGAACCGCCCGGAGACCCGGATCCCGCCTGAAACACCACGCACCCGGGAGCTACCGCTACCACTTGCCGGACTTGTTCCTGGCGGCCTTGGGGAAGGCCTTGACCGGCTCGAGCGCCTTGCAGAGCTCGGCCTCGGGCAGGGAGTAGTCGGAGAGTCCTCCCGAAAGGTACTTGTCGTATCCGGCCAGGTCCAGCAGGCCGTGGCCGCTGTAGCAGAAGAGGATGACCTTCTCCTTGCCCTCCTCGCGGGCCTTGACCGCCTCGTCGATGGCCCCGGCGATGGCGTGGCTGGTCTCGGGCGCCGGCACCGGGCCCTCGGTCCGGGCCCAGAGCAGCGCCGACTCGTAGCACTTCATCTGGCCGTAGGCCCGCGGAGCGGCCAGGCCCTCGACCACCGCCTGGCTCACCAGCGGCGCCATGCCGTGGTAGCGCAGCCCGCCGGCGTGGATGGCCGGGGGCACGAAGGCGTGGCCCAGCGAGAACATGGCGAGCAGCGGCGTCATCCCGGCCACGTCGCCGAAGTCGTATACGAAGGGCCCGCGGGTCAGCGTCGGGCAGGCCGCGGGCTCGACCGGGAGGATCTCGATGTCCGCGCCGCCGATCTTGTCCTGCATGAACGGGAAGGAGATGCCCGCGAAGTTGCTGCCCCCGCCGGCGCAGCCGATGACCACGTCGGGCTTCTTCTCGCCGGCGAGCGCGAGTTGGCGCTTGGCCTCCAGGCCAATCACCGTCTGGTGCAGGAGCACGTGGTTGAGCACCGAGCCCAGCGAATAGCGGGTGCCTCCCGACTTGTCGGAGACGGCCTGCTCGACGGCCTCGCTGATGGCGATGCCCAGGCTCCCCGGGCACTCCGGGTCGCGCTCGAGCACGTCGCGGCCGGCCTTGGTCTCGCGGCTGGGGCTCGGCACGCACTCGCCGCCCCAGACGTGCATGAACATCTTGCGCAGCGGCTTCGAGTCGTAGCTGGTGCGCACCATGAAGACCTTGCAGGCCAGGCCCACCTGGCTGCAGGCGAAGGACAGGGCGCTGCCCCACTGGCCGGCGCCGGTCTCGGTGACGAGCTTCTTGATGCCGGCCTGCTTGTTGTACCAGGCCTGGGGCACGGCGGTGTTGGGCTTGTGGGAGCCGGCGGGGCTCACGCTCTCGTCCTTGTAGTAGATCTTCGCCGGGGTCTTCAGGTGCTTCTCGAGCGCCCGGGCCCGGCGCAGCGGCGTCGGCCGCCAGCGCGAGAGTATCTCGGCGACCTCCTCGGGGATGTCGATCCAGCGCTGGGTGCTGGCCTCCTGCTCGATGATGTTCATGGGGAAGACCGGCGCGAGCATCTCCGGCGTCACCGGCTTGCCGTCCGGCGTGAGCGGCGGCTGCATCGGCGAGGGCAGGTCCGCGGCCAGGTTGTACCACTGGCGGGGCAGTTCGGACGACGGGAGCAGGTAGCTGAGCTCTTTCATGGCGATCTTTCCTCGGGACCGCGGGCGCGCCGGAGCCTCCGGCTGCCCGGGTATGGCCTAGAGGATATCACCGCCGGGGGCGGATGCAAGCGAGGCAGCAACCAGCGGTCACATCAGCCACAGATGCACACAGATGGACACAGATGCGGTTAGGAACTCTAGTGCCCTGGCCTAGACCCCCGTCATGCATCTGTGTGCATCTGTGGCTGACGTTCACGACGGCAGGATGCAGTCGTTGCCCGTGCGCTGGCTGCTCTCCGGGGTGTACTCGTGGAACTCGATCTTCACGCCGGCCGGGTCGGCGGTCCAGACCTGCCAGCTGCGATCGGCGCCGAGCTTCTTCTCGCCGATCCCGTAGCCGGCGGCTTTGACGCGCCCGATCATCCCGTCGATGTCCTCGACCTCCAGGCACAGGTGCCGGATGGGCGCCGGGGCCTTGGTATCGATGAGGTCCTGGAGGAAGACCTCGATGAAGGTGTCCCCGCCGGCTCGCATGTAAAAACCGATCCGCTTGCCGCCGCGGACGAAGTCGAAGGCCTTGGTGCATCCCAGTGCCCCGCAGTAGAACTTCTCGGTGGCCTCGAGGTCGAGGGCCCCCAGGCAGATGTGGGCGATGCGCTTGAGTCCCATGCAGTCGATTCCTTTCCTTCAGCGTGCGCCGGAGGGGGCACGCGGCCCGGCGGGAGGTCCGGCGGGGATCTCGCCCTCCAGGGGGCGCCCGGGGCCGCGGTCGGGTCTGGAGCGCAGGGCTTCCGCCGGGACGCCCGCCCCGCCCTCCAACGCGCGCCGCTCTCTCTCGGCCCGGGCCGCCAGGTCGTCCCGTAAGATGTCGAGCGTGGTCCAGCCCAGCAGGAAGTCGAGCAGCTCGCCGGGATTGAAGCCCAGGCGCAGCGTCCCGCCGACGCCGACGGCGACCTCGACCTGGGTGTAGTAGCAGGGCACCCTCTGGAACTCGAAGGCGCCGAGCGGCGACGGCAGGGGGATCATGCCGCAGCGGTAGCTCTTGTTGCGCTTCGCAAGCGAGTCGCCGACCAACCGCACCCGCCTCAAAGACGCCCGGGTCCCCGAGCGGCTCTGGGGCGGATGCCGGAGGTCGAACTGGTCGCTGAAGAAGAAGAGCAGCGTAGCGTCGGCGTCGCCCCCGGCCAGCGGCCCGTCGGGCAGGCTGAAGCACTCCCCGCCGCGCAGGCCGGCCCGGTCCGAGTTCAGGAAGAACCCGGCGTTGACCGGCCCCACCCGGGCCTTGACCCCGCCGCCCGTGCCCACCGACGCCGTGAACACGTCCTTGGCGTCGGCCCAGCGGTCGCCGAAGTACCCGCGGGCTCCGACGCAGCCGGAGCTCATCAGCAGCAATCCGAGAAAGGCGAGACGCGCTGCCATGAATCGCCGTGTTCTTCGCCCATAGTCCATCATCGAAGCACTTCCCATTTGCCGCCTCGTGCCGAGCCGCTCCTTCTCAAGAGGCCCCTGGCTTTCAGCTTGGCGATGTTCTGTTCGACCTTCCGGCTGGAAATGCCCACCTGCTGCGACAGGCGTTTCGCCGATATTCCCGGTGACTTGCGGATGGCGTCCATGATCCGGAGTTGGTTGGCACTCAACCTATCTCCGACCCTATCTCCGACCCTATCTCCGACCCTATCTCCGACCCTATCTCCGACCCTATCCGCCCCAGTCACAGAGCCCGCCAGTGCATCGTAAAGACCGGGGCGGTAGAACACCACCCTAAAGAACCCTTCAGTCTCGAAGACCGGTTCCTTCAGACCGGCCTCGCGCATCGCCTCTCGCATGCGCCTGATACCCATCCGTCCTCCTCAGCCCCCGGCCTGCGCAGCCGGCGGAACTTCCGGAACCTTCGGGACAGCAGGAACCACCGGCGCGTCCGCCGGAGGCGGCTCCTTGGCCTTCAGCCGCTCCTCGCGCTCCCGCCGGGCCGCCAGGTCGTCGCCGTAGATGTCGAGGGTCGTCCAGCCCAGCAGGAAGTCGAGCAGTTCGCCGGGGTTGAAGCCCAGGCGCAAGCTGCCACCGATTCCAGCGATGACTTCGACCTGCGTGTAGTAAGAGTAGCACCCAGGACGCGCAGGCAGGAAGACTACTCCGCCAGCATAGTAGTCCTTACTGCGCTCCTGAATTCGCGTGCCGAATTCACTCTCGAACAGCCCGGCAGGATGAAAAGCATCACGTCCTATGACGAGCACAACCAGGTCAAAGTCATTCCAGACGATGGGAGAGCTGTCGATCATCATCTTGCACTTGCTGCGGGGCAAGTAGAAACACTCGCCAGCTCGCAAGCCGGCAATGTCGCTGTTAACAAGCAGTCCGGCGTTTACCGGCCCCACCCGCGCCTTTGCACCAAAACCACCACCCACCGACGCCGTGAAGACGTCCTTTGCATCCGCCCAGCGGTCGCCGAAGTACCAGCGGGCTCCGACGCAGCCGGAGCCGGCCAGCGCCAGCCCAAGGACAAGAACGACTCTGGCCCCGGCCCGCCAGTGCTCCATTCTCGTCCCCTTCGCCTCCGCTCAGGACCTTCGCCTTTGTGCCTCTGTGCCTCTGTGCCTCTGTGCCTAAGTGCCTAAGTGCCTCAGTCCCTACTCCAGGTTCGCATGCCTTCTGTCCATCTCCTGGTCCGTCCGCGCCAGGCTCCCCTTGAGCACCATGGCCACGGCGTCGAGGGTCAGGAGCAGGGTCTGCTCGAAGAGCGAGCCGCCGTACTGGGCGCTCTTGGCCTCGTTGGTGAGCCGCCGGCGGGTGGCGCCGGCCACGGTGACGACGAGTTCGGCGGCGCGCCCGAGCGGGCTTTTGGGATGGGCGGTGAGGGCGACGACCCGCGCGCCGATCTTGCGGGCGGCGCCGGCGGCGAGCAGGGTCGTCCGGGTGGTGCCGGTGCCGCTGGCCACCACCAGGAGGTCGTCCTTGGAGATGGCCGGGGCGGTCATCTCGCCGACCACGTGGGTCTCGAGGCCCATCTGGGCCAGGCGGCTGGCGAAGGCCCAGGTGGCCAGGCCCGTCCGCCCGCGGCCGTAGACGAAGACCCGGGGCGCGGCCAGGATCATCTCGGCCAGGCGCTGGGCCGAGCGCGCATCGACCTCCCGGAGGGAGCGGGAGAGTTCGGTGAGCACCGCCCCGCGGGCGTCCTCGAAGGAGGCCGGCCCGGCCAGGGCCGCGCGGACCACATCGAGCGCCTCGGCGAGCGACGTGACCACGTGCCGCGGGCGGTAGGATGTCACCGGGCTCGCCCCCCGGCGCATCCAGATGCCCGAGAGGCCGGACTTATCGCCGGCCGCCAGGTTGTTGAGCCGGTCGTCGACGTAGAAGCGCCGCTCGCCGGGCCGGGCCGGGCCGAGCTCCCGCGAGAGCAGCTCGAAGATGCCCGGCTCGGGCTTGGTGACCCCGGCGCGGCCGCTGGTGACGATGACGTCGAACTTGCCCGCGACGCCCAGGCGCCGGAGCATCGGGCCGATCCAGTCGTCGGGGATCTCGCTGAGGATGGCCAGGCGCGCGCCGAGCTTCCGGAAGCCGCGGATCACCGCCGCGAGCTCCGGCTCGGGGGTGAGCGCGTCGAAGAACCGGTTCTGGAAGGTTCGCCAGTCGGTGCCGCGCGGGGCCACCAGCTTCCAGAACTCCTCGTTGGTGGCCTCGCCGACCGCCAGGCGCATGTAGCTCGTCCACATGGGCTCGTAGGCCACCCGCGACCGGACCATCCGGTAGAGGTTGTGGCTGACCGACATGCCCTCCTGGACGAGCACTCCGAAGAAGTCGAGGACCACGGTCAGGGGAATGCGCTGGCGTTTCGGGCTCATGGGAGGGGATGATAGCCCGCCGGCGGGGGGAGTCAAGACGGCTGAGATCCGCCCCGGGGCCATCGCAAGAAACGATCTTCACCGCCGAGGCACCGAGACGCCGAGACCAAACGCTGTCCGCGGCCGAGGCATTCCCTATCCAAAGCGCCCCTGCCGCGTTCGTGAGCCAGCTCTGTGCCTCTGCGTCTCCGCGGTGAAAAGGCCTTCTGGAAATGGCCGTGAGATCCGCCCGGGGCCGGTTCAAGAATGGCCGCCTTACCGCAGAGAGAGGCGGAAACGCAGAGCGAGCTCATGAACGCGGCTGGCGATCCTCGGCTGGCAAGGTTCCGACCGCGGCCGGAATCCTCTCTCCGCGCCTCGGCGCCTCGGCGGTGAAGGCCGTTTCCTGGGATGCCCCGGGCTCAGCCCATCGCGCCGGCGATGAGCTCGAGCGTCCGCTCCACGAGCATCCGCCCGCCCTCGGGGCCCACCGGGGTGCTCGCCGGGATGGCCCCGTAGCTCTTGCCGGCCGTGGCCCGCTCGGTGGGCAGGTAGGTGCCGCCGCCGGCCAGCTGGACCACGAAGGTCTGGACGGCCTTGCTGCGGGCCTTGATCTGCAGGCCGAAGTCGAGGTAAAGCTCGAACTGGTTGGTGGCGAAGACCGCGTCGCCCAGGCGCAGCACGTGGACCTCGGTGGCGAGCGTCGGGTTCGGGCTGGACTCCTGCAGCCGGAAGCGCTCCTCCACGCCACGGTTCCAGCCCATCCGGCGGTGGCAGGCGCTGATCTGCACGTACCAGCGCGGCTCCTTCTTCTTCTCGGGATGGGCCTCGAGCTCGGCCTTGAGCTCCTCGAACCGGGCCCGGGCCTTCTCGGCCTCGGCCAGGGCGGCGTCGACGTCCTCCCGACTCAGCCGCCTCATCGGCAGATGGAGAGTCTCCGAGCGGCGGGCGAAGGCCGGGCTCCAGTCGACGGACTTCTCCACGAAAGGCAGGACCGCCGAGACCGCGTCGGCGATCCGGACGGCGATGTCCCGGCGCTGGGTGCGCCCGGAGAGCTTGAGCATCCGCTCCTCGGCGCGCCTGCCGACCTGCACGTGGGGCGACTGGTCGCCGGCCGCGCTGCACTGGCCCAGGACGAAGAGCCCCTCGCCGAAGCGCCGGCGGAGCTCGGCGCGGGTATCGTGCCAGTAGTCGGCGCTCACCTGGAAGAGCTGCTCGCTGACCTGCGAGGGGCAGGCCAGGTTCACGACCATGCCGGTGAGCTTCCGGTTCCGGTCCCAGGTGCAGAGCAGGTTCACCGAGTGGTCCGCGCCGCCCTCGATGTGGCTGAAGTCGGGGTCGTCGGTTTTGCCGTACATCCGGGTCTCGCCGGCGTAGTACGAGACCCGGCGGTTATGTCCGACCACCGCGTGGCCCAGCCCGAAGCCGATGCCGCCCGGAGCGCGCGCTCTCCAGGCCGCGGCCGCCGCTTCGGCGATCCGCTCGACGGCGAAGGCCAGGTTCTCGGAGAGCTCCATGGCGCCGAGCTCGGCCGCGGCGAGGCCGGTCTCCTCGGGCAGGCAGCCCATCGCCTCGGCCGTGGCCGGGTTGGCGCCCGGCCCGGTGTGGGTGTGGGTGGCGTGGATGCAGACGCTCAGGGGATCGAGCTCCGGGGCGAGCCTGGCGAGCCGCGAGCGCACCCCGTCGCGAAGTCCGTCGGGAATGGTGACCATGTCGCAGCTGACCATCACCGCGTGTCCCTCGGGCCGCCCGTCCCGGAGAGACTCGATCGCCAGGGCGGTCACGGTGATCGGGTCCATCACGCCCTCCGAGACGCGGGCGTGAAACTGGCCCCGCAGCAGCGCCGGCCGCTCCGGGGTGAGGTCCCGCGTGGCCCAGCCGATGAGGATCTCAGGCTTCTTCCCAGCGGACATTCAGTTCTTCCTCCGACAATCCGTCATGCCACCGACGCCTCAGCGCACTGCATGGTTGGCCCACGTGGTGCTCTGTTCCAGCAGACGTTCACCCCGCTCGCGCGTTTCGCATCTGGTCAGGAGCAGCAGCCGGCCGGGGTCGAGCTCCCGGCAGAGCGGCTCGACATTCTCGGCGGGGAGTTCGACGTGCACGATCCGGCCGGCGGCCTGGATCTGCCGGTACATCTCCAGGTGTCCCGGGCCGTTGGGCGGCTCGCCCGGCGCCGGCGTGTACTGGATCACCCGCATGTACGGCAGCGAGAGCAGCCGCGGCAGGTGCTGGCGGGCGTTGCCGCCGTCCAGATGGTACCACAGCGCGCCGTGGGCCTCGCCGTACACGTCGAGCTCCGGCACCACGAAACGGTCGAACATCTCGGGCGAGAGCATGCAGGAGACGTCGGACTGTTCGCGGATGTACGGCTCCGGCGCCCAGAAGGGCATCCAGCCGGCGCCGCCGTACCAGTGCTCGTGGCCGGCGTCGCGCATCAGCGCCTGGAGCTCGCGGCGGGCTGCCTGCTGGTCGCGGGCTCCGGTCACGATGGCCTCGGCGACCCATTCGGGATGGTCCATCAAGGCCATCAGGAACTCGGCGGTCCCCATCTGCATGGACAGCAGATCGTTGGCCGGCAACCCGCCGGGCTGCCCGACCAGGAACCCGTCCCGCCCGGCCTCGGCGCAGAGCGCCAGGAGCAGCTTCCGGTACTTCGCCGTCCAGCTGCTCTCGGGGTCGTGGCGGAACGGCGATGGCTTGTCGAAGTCGACCGTGCGCTCCTCGAACCAGATCGTCCGTTCGTCGAAGCGCGGCGTGCCGCCCAGGCACAGAACCCAGTTGGCCATGAGCAGGCACGACGGGACGATCTCGCCGCCCCACCAGGTGCTCTCCAGTTCACGCCGGACAACGGACACCCGGTATTCGGGGTCGAGCCAGCGGGCCTCGGCATCGGCCGGAGCAGGCACCGGGGGCGGAGATTCGACCTGCCGCGGCGCCCGCACCGCGATGCACGGGCGGTCGAGCATCTCGCCATGCCACATGGCGGCCAGCCTCCGCTTGGCGTCGGACCAGTCTTCCTTGTACTTCACAGCTTCTCCTCCGTTCTTCGGCCTTCCTCGCGCAGCTCGCGCAGCGACCGCTCGTAGAACGGAGTGCGCAGCGGTCCGCGCAGGATCGGGTCGTCGACTTCCCGCAGCCAGCCCAGCAGCCGCTTCCCGAGCTCCCGGCGGATCTCCTCGCGGGCCGGATCGGCCGCGAGGTTCGCGAACTCGTTCGGATCGGCTCGCAGGTCGTAGAGCTCGAGGTTGGGCGTCACCCCGTAGTCGTCGTAGTCGGTGAAGTCGACCGGCCGACGGTAGTACCGGTCGATGTCGAAGTTGCGGATCAGCTTGAAGTCCCGCGTTCGCACGCAGCGTCCCTGGAAGCGCTTGGCGTAGAGGGCGAAGACCTCGCCGCGCTCCGGCGGCTCGCCTTGTCCGGTCAGCGCCCCGGCGAAGCTCCGGCCCTGGACGTTCCCGGGGACCGGCAGGCCGGCCAGTTCCAGCACCGTGGGCAGGAAGTCGACGTTGCTCTGCAGCCTATCGCAGACCCGTCCGCCCGCGACGCCGCCGGCCGGCCAGCGGGCAATCATGGCGATCCCAATGCCCGGATCGTAGAGCGTCCACTTGGCCCGGGGGAACTCGATGCCGTGATCCGTGGTGTAGATCAGGATCGTGTTCCCGGCCAGCCCGGCCGCCTCGAGCGCGTCGGCGATGGCGCCCACTGCCGCGTCCATCTTGCGGATGCTGCCCTGCAGCTCGCGGGCCATGCCCCGGATCGCCTCGGGCGGCCTGACGTAGGGCGGAATGCACAGGCCCCGGCTCTCGTCCGGCTCGGCGCCGCCCCAGGTGAAGGGCGAGTGGGTCTCGAAGAACCCCACCTGGGCGTAGAACGGGCGCTCGGCGCTCCGCTGTTCACCGAGGAACCGCACGACCTCCGCGGCCACGGCGTCGCAGGTCGGGCGCGGCCCCTCGGGCAGCACGTCGAAACCCAGGCGCGGCAGACAGCCGTCGCTGACCTCGTGCTGGATCCCGAAGAGCCGGGTGTGGTAGCCCGCGTCGCGCAGCAGATGCGAGAGGTGCCGCTCGCCCTCGTGCATCTCCCAATCGAATGGCGGGAAGCACAGGTCCATCAGGCCATGGCTCTGCGGATAGCGCCCGGTCATCATGCTCGCCCGGCTGGGGCAGCAGATCGGCACGGTCGCGAAGTAGTGGCCCATGCGCACGCCGCCGGCGGAGAGCGCGTCGATGCGCGGCGAGTTGACCTGCTCAACGCCGTAGCAGCCGAGGTGCCGCCCGGTGTCGTGGCTGGTGATCAGCAGGATGTTGGGCCGCACGCTACTTGTTCCTCCCGGGTCGCACGCGGGGCACGACGGCCTCGTAGCGCCGGCCAGGGATCAGGCGTTCACCGTCCGAGAAGCCCTCCGGCCGGCCGGCGAGCTCGTGGACCATGAGCGAGCGCCAATGGGCCGCCCGCTCCGGCCGATCCGCGGAGAGCTCGTGCAACTCGCGCGGATCGGCCGCCAGATCGAAGAACTGCTCCCGGCCGTCGGCGGTGAACCAGACGTACTTCTCGCGTCCGTCGGTGAGCGAGTGATGCAGCGGCGCGTGCTCGATGTGCAGATGCTCGCGCCACGCGACGCTCTCGCCGCGCGCCAGGGGCAGGACGCTGCGGCCCTCGACCGAGTCCGGGACCGCGACGCCGGCCAGGTCCAATAACGTGGGCATGACATCCTCGAGGCCCACCGGTCTGTCGACCGTCGTCCCCGGCCGGAGGCCGAGGCGCCCGGGCGCGCGCAGCAGGAAGGGGATGCGCGCCGAGGGCTCGTAGGGCACGGTCTTCCTCCACAGGTGGTGGTCGCCGAGCATCTCGCCGTGGTCGCTGACCAGCATCACCGCGGTGTTGTCCCCGGTCATCCGGTCGACGCCGGTGACCGGGTTGAGGATGCGGCGGAGTTGGTCGTCAAGATGGTTGAGCAGGCCGTAATAGCCGGCGCGCGCCGAGAGCAGCGCCTCGCCGCGCAGGTCGACGTTCGAAGCCGAGACGTCCTGGCCGGCGCCACCGCCGGCCGGCGGCGTCGCCCAGTCGCCGACAACGGGCTCGGGCACGCCGGTGCGCAGGTAGCGCTCCAGGTAGAAGGCCGGCGGCAGGAGCGGCGGGTGGGCGGCCAGGAAGGAGACGACCAGGAAGAAGGGCCGGGAGGCGTCGCGCTCGCGCAGGAAGCGCAGGGCCTCGTGCACGGTCCAGTTGGTGGGGTGCAGGTCCTCCTCCAGGTGCCAGGGCCGCGCGGTCCAGTCGTTGTGCATCACGCCGGCGCCGTAAACCCCCTCCCGGTCGTCGGGCCGGCGCTCCCGGAAGAACTTCGCGTATTCGCTGTCCTCGCGGCGGGAGTCGATCGCGACCACGCGCTCGAAGCCGAAGCGCTTCTCCGCCGGATGCTGGTGCATGCTCCGGCCGATCCAGGCGGTCTGGTACCCCGCGGCGGCCAGTTCCCCCGGCAGGGTGCGCGCCGGGCTCCACTCGACGCCCTCCCGGTAGCCGACCATCCCGTGGGTCGCCGGGAACTGCCCGGAGAGCAGCGAGCGCCGCGCGGCGATGCAGGTCGGGCAGGAGCTGTAGGCCCGGGTGAAGCGCACGCCCGATCCGGCGATCGCGTCCATGTTGGGGGTCATGAGCACCGGGTGTCCTTCGATGCCCAGACAGTCCCCGCGGTGCTGCTCGGTCACGAAGAGCAGGATGTTGGGGCGTTCGCGCGCGGCGCTCATCGGAGCATCTCCCGTGGCCCTCAGTAGCCGGCCAGGCAGGGCGGCAGCGGGTCGATCGTCCCGGCCATCCGGTCGCAGAGCAGCGCCAGCATCTGCGCCCGGGCCGGGAGCGCCTCCGGGTCGCGCCAGAGGTTCCGCTGCTCGCCGGGATCGCGCTCCAGGTCGTAGAGCTCGCCATCGTCCTCCCGGTGACAACGGCTGAGCGCGCAGCGCCCGGTGCGCACCGCCGTGGCGTAGGCGCCGTCGGGCTTGTACCCGCTGGGGATGGCCTGGTGGTACTCGGCGTAGACGCTCTCGCGGTGGCGTTCCAGCTGAGCCGCCCCGGAGAGCATCGGCCAGAGCGACCGGCCCTGCATCCCCGCCCAGGCCGGCAGCCCGGCCGCCTCCAGGAGCGTGGGGGCCAGGTCCACGAGCTCCACCATCGCGGAGGAGCGCCGGCCGCCGGCGGTCCCGCCGGGCCAGGAGACGATCAGCGGCACGCGCAGCATCTCCGGATAGAAGTAGGCGCCCTGGAAGTAGATGCCGTGGTCGCCGAGCATCTCGCCGTGGTCGGAGTGGAAGACCACGATGGTGTTGCCGTCCTGGCCCAGGTCGCGCAGCGCGGCCAGCACCCGGCCGACCATCGCGTCGATGTGATCGATCTGCGCCCAGTAGGCGGCGCGGATCAGGCGGTGGTCGTCGTCGGACATGTCGGTGAAGGCGAAGCTGCCCTTGCCGCTTCCCCACACGCCCTTCTGGTCGATGCGCTGGGCCCGGGGCTTGTCATCGAGCTCGCCCGGCGAGTAGCGCGGCAACGGGATCTCGCCCAGCCGCGGCAGGTAGCGCTCCAGATACTCGCGCGGCGGGTCGAAGGGGTTATGCGGGTCCTCGATGCCCATGGTGCAGAACCAGGGCTTCCTCACCCGGGCCGAGCCGCGGATGAAGCCGATGACCTGGTCGGCGATCCAGGAGACGTTGGAGTGCCGGCTGGGCAGGCCGAACTGCACGTAGCGCGAGCCCTCGACCGGCTCGGCCCGGTACTTTACGCCCTGGGCGTCGAGCCACGCCGACCAGGGGCTCAGCTCGGCGTCGTTGTGGTGCATCGACCACTGGTAGAACGAGTAGCCGTCGTCGATCCGGCGCTCGCTCCAGTGCCCGACCTGGGGCGAGGCCGGCGCCAGGTGCATCTTGCCGGCGTGGCCGCAGAGGTAGCCGGCGTCGGCGAAGAGCCGCGAGACCAGCTTCTCGCTCGCGGGCAGGCACTGCCCGTTGCGGTTGAGCCGCGTGGTGCCCGGGTAGCGTCCGGTCATGAAGCTGGCCCGGCTCGGCGAGCAGATCGGCGACTGGCAATAGGCCTGCTCGAAGCGGACGCCGGAGGCCGCCAGGGCGTCCAGGTTCGGCGTACTCACGAACGGGTTGCCGGCGCAGCCCAGCGTGTCGCCGCGCTGGCGGTCGGTGGTGATCCACAGAACGTTCGGCGTGATCTCCGGCCCGGTGCTCATCTCGCCAAAGCCCCCTTTATCGCCGCCATGACCCCGCCCCGGGCGGCTCAGCCGACCCTCTGGACCAGATAGTACATCGACGGGTACTTCCCGCCTATGGCGAATCTGGCCAGGCCATCCGCCACTTCCGCCGCCGCGTGGTCGGTGATGAACCCGTCCGGGTCGATGGCGAAGACCCGCAGGGCCGGCTGGCTGGTCCTCATCTCCAGCTCGGCCTCGATGACCTCGATGAGCACCGGCGCCTCGCCGATGCAGAGCCGCTCGGTGTGGTCCTCGTTGTATCGAGCGTTCGAGTTGTCCGCCCGCCCCACGGCGGTGAGCAGGATGTTCGCCGAGCGCTCGAGCGGCTCCCCGTCGAGCGAACTGAGCGCGATGGTCGCGAAGGGCGTCTTCACCTTGAGCTTGAGGCCGGCGAGCTCCACCTCTTTGGCCTTGCCCAGCATGCCGTAGGCGGCCTTGGTGCAGGGCGTGTCGATCCAGCCGAGCTGGCGCTCGAGATCGCGGCAGAGCTCGCCGGTGTCCGACTCGATCCGCTTCCCGGCCTCGGGAACCGGGTCCTCCGACCCGATGATCTCGCCAGCCTCCGCCTTCTGTCCCGGCAGGATCACGCCGGCCCGGTGCTGTTCGGACAGCGCGGCCAGGGCCGGCGTCAGCCGCTTCTTCGCCGCGAAGATGTCCCCGTCGGTGAGCGCCAGCCCGAGGCTCCCCTTCGCCAGCGCGACGTGTCCCTTGCGGAAGAGCAGCGCCGCGTGGTAGAAGAGCCCGAACTTGGCCGGGTCGTTGAAGGTGTCGAAGTTCACCCGATAGGGCACGCCATACATGACCACGCCGCCCAGCCGGTCCCTGGGGTCGCAGTTCCGGTAGCGGTAGGTGTGGATCAGCGCGCCGCTCCACCCCTGGAACGCGGCCATCCCGGCGAGCATCAGCGGGCTCTCCGCCCGCCACTCGTTCGGCCAGGTCTGGTCCCACTCGGTGACCATGAACGGCCGGTCGAGCAGCCTCGCCCGGGCGCAGCGCGCCGCCCAGGCCGGCTCCCTCTGGGCCAGCATCATGCGGTTCTCGGCTGGAGAGCGGTCCCCGCGCCACATGTCCCAGTAGGGGTGGTCCTCCCGGAAATCGCACACCTCGGAGGCGGCGACCTCCGGGAACCCGGCGTCGTGGTTGCTGCCGTTGATCGGGACCTTCACGCCGATGCTTCTCAGGTGATCGTACATCTCGCGGTAGTAGGCCCTGGTAACGGACGACAGGAAACGGTTCACGTTCGCGTCGCGGACAGCGAAGTCCACCGCGCCCTCGGGCAGTTCCAGGCCCCGCTCCGCGGCCCAGGCCCGATAGCGCTCCTCCAGCCGGGTACGGTAGGGCTCGAGCACCGCCGGGAACACGAAGAAGTCGTCCTCGTTAACGATCTCCGTAAGGGCGACCGCCGGGTCGTCCTTGTAGGCCAGGCCCGTGTAGGGGTTCACGTGGGTCCAGAGCCGGGTCATGAACTCCTTCTGGAGCTCGATCATGCGCCGGTCGAAGAGCGTGTACGGCTTGGCCGCACAGCCCAGCTCGTCCACGGCGTCCACGCCGTCTCCCGGCTTGAAGCGCCGGTAGGTGAGGTTGTCCATGTAGAGGTGGATGCCCTGCCCCTTGAGACAGTGGAAGAGGTAGTCGAACCGGTCCAGGCTCTCGGGGTCGAAGCTGCGCGAGTCGTCGCGCCGTCGCCCCCGCGTGAACTGGAAGATGTTCGGCGTCGACCACTCCGCGTCCATCTGGTGGCAACGCATCATGTTCACGCCGAACTTGGCCAGGCGCCGGGCAACCTTCCCGGCGTGCTCGTGGCTCGGGAAGTTGGCCGCCGAGTTGAAACACGTGCCCCAGAAGCGCCCCTCGGTCCCGTCTTCGAAGACGAACCTGGCGCCCTCGCGCCGGAGAAAGCCGCGCCTGCCGGCCGGCTTCTCCTCCTCGTAGAGGAAGGACAGGTCCAGCGGCGCGTCGTCCCACGGCAGGACGTAGGGCACCCAGCGGGAGGTCTCTGCGGAGCGCACGGGAGCGGTCTTCACTGCCGGCCCACCTCCTGCGGAAGTGGCCGGGGCGAAACCGCTCCCCTCTCGGCCTCGTTCTCCGGCCGGGCGGCCTGCCAGCCGGCCCGGAGCTTGCCGGCCAGCTCCTTGACGACGGCCGCCTGACCCGGCTGTCCTGCGAGGCACCGGTTCTCATCGGGGTCGTTCTGGTGATCGTAGAGCTCCCGGGCCTTGACCTTCCCGTCGGGCTCGCGCCACTCGGTGTAGCGCCACCGGTCGGTCCGTATCGAGTACCCCATCACCTTGCCCCGCGGATACTGGCTGAACGCCGCGGTCTTCCAGGCGCGATCCGGGTCCTTCATCAACGGGGCGAAGCTGGTCCCTTCGAGGTGCGCCGGCTTGTCCAGCCCGGCCAGTTCGCAAAGCGCCGGGTAGATGTCGACGAACTCGACCAGCGCCCTGGTCTTTCGCCCGGCAGCCCCGCCCGGCGCCACGCAGATCAGCGGCGCCCGGGTGTCCAGCTCGAAGTTGGTGTGCTTGCACCACATGCCGTGTTCGCCGAGCTTCCACCCGTGGTCGCCCCAGAGGACGATCACCGTGTTTTCGGCGAGGCCCAACCGGTCCAGTTCGTCGACGACCCGGCCGATCTGGGCGTCGACGTAGCTGATGCACGCCAGGTAGCCGTGGATCAGCAGCCTGGCCTCATCGTCGCTGAGCGGCCCCTGCCCGGGGATGCCGTGATACCTGCGCAATTCGCCCCAGGAGGTCCCGGCAATGGCGGGGAAGTCGCTCGGCGGCCTGGGATCGGCCGCCAGCTTGAGGTCCTCGCGCTTGTACATGTCCCAGTACTTCTTGGGGGCCACGAAGGGCAGGTGCGGCTTGTGGAAGCCGGCGGCCAGGAAGAAGGGGCGCCCCTTGTGCTCCCGCAGGGCGGCGATGGTCTTGTCGGCTATCACTCCGTCGGAGTAGGCGTCGTCGGGCACGTCGGCGCACTCGGTCGGAGCGCCCCGGATCGAACCCCGCCTGACGGCATCGATCCTGGCGTCATCGTCCTTGAGCCCCGAGGTCAACTGATCCATCAGCTTCCGGTTCTCGGGCAGCCGGTACCAGTCGACGCCCTTCGGCTGCCAGGTGGGCTCGGTCCACGAGCGCGAGTCATCCAGCCCGCCGTGGAAGATCTTGCCGAAGGCCTGGGTGTGATAGCCGTTGGCCTTGAAGTGCTGCGGCAGGGTGACCACGTCGGGCAGGGTCTTGCGGAAGTGGGTCTCCAGGTCGTAGATCCGGGTGGTGTCCGGACGGCAGCCGGTCAGCAGGCTGGTGCGGGAGGGAGAGCACACGGCCTGCTGGCAGAACGCCCGCTCGAAGACCAGACCGCGCGCCGCCAGCCGGTCGATGTTCGGAGACGACACCCGCTGGGCGCCATAGCAGCCCAGCTCGGGGCGCAGGTCGTCGACGGCGATGAACAGAACGTTGCGCTTTGCCGGCGGAGGCTCGGCACCGCCGGCCAGCTGCGGGGCCAGGGCCATGGCCGCGGCAGTGCCCGCTGCCAGACGCAGACAAGATCTTCTTTCCAGCACCATGACCCCTCCCTCCCCGTCGCGCCGGGCGAAGCCTACTTCCGCTTCCAGAGCCCGTCGATCAACTCCACGGTCCGCCGGGCCAGCTCCCGGCCGCCCTCCGGCCCGACGATCGTGCTGGCCGGCACGGCCCCGTAGCTTCCTCCCGCGGTCGCCCGGGCCGACGGGAGATAGGTGCCCTCGCCGGCGAGCTGGACCACGAACGTCTGCACCGCCCGGCTCCGGGCCTTTATCTGGCAGCCGTAGTCCAGATAGTACTCGAACGGGTTGGTGGCGAAGGCCACGTCGCCCAGCAGCAGGACGTGCACCTCGACCGGCACCCGGGGCTGGCTCTTCTGCAGCTCCAGGCGCGCCGCGACCAGTTCGTTCCACTCGGCCAGGCCGTAGGCCGAGGAGGCCGGCACGTACCAGCGGGGCTCCTTCTTCAGCTCCGGTTTGGCGATCAGCCCGGCGCGAAGTTCCTCGTATTTCGCGCGGCACCGTCGGGCCTCGGCGGCGGCATTGTCGGCTTCGGCTTTGCCGAGGGCGCGCCGGGGGAGCTCGACCGTCCCGGCGCGATGGACGAACCGGGGATCCGCCTCGATGGACTGCTGCAGCACCGGCATGGCCGAGCTCACGGCGTCGGCGATGCGCACGGCGATGGCCTGGCGCTCGCTGATCCCGGCCAGCTTCCGCATGCGCTCCTCGGCGGCCCTGTTCAGCAACAGGTGCGGAGACTGGTCCCCGGCCGCGCTGCACTGCGGCAGGACGAAGAGGTCGCCGCCGAAGCGCCGCCTGAGCTCCACGCGGACGTCGTGCCAGTAGTCCGCGCTGATCTGGAACTCCCCCTCGCTGACCTGCGACGGACAGGCCACGTTCACGACCAGGCCCGTGAGGCGCCGCTCCCGGCTCCAGGTGGCCAGCACGTTGACGCTGTGATCCTCGTATCCCTCGACGTGGCTGAAGTCGGGCCTGTCGGTCTTGCCGTACATGGTCGACTTCCCGTCGAAGGAACAAGCCAGCCGATTGTGCCCGACGACCGCCTGACCCAGCCCGTAGCTGATGCCCTGGGGAGCCCGATCCTTCCAGGCCTGCGCGACGGCGTCCGCGATCCGCCCGGCGATCAGGTTCACGTATTCGCCGGCGGGCATGACGTCCACCCCGAGGTCCATGCCCCGCCATTTGCCCGTCCTGGTCATCGGGGCCGTGTGCGTGTGCGTGGCATTGAGCACCACCTGTCCGGGGTCCACTCCCGGGACCTTGTCCCGGACCTTCTCCCGGACGGCGTCGCGGAGTTCGTTGCTGATGCACACCAGGTCGCAACTCACCAGCACGGCCTGCTCGACCTTCGCGCCCTCCGCCTTGGACTCCAGAACCAGCACCGTCGCAGTCACCGGGTCCATGACGCCCTCGGACACCCTGATGTGCCGCTGACCGGCGATGACGACCGGGCGCTCCGGCGTCAGATCGGCCGTCGCCCAGCCGATCAGCAGCCCGCCCGACTTCTCCTCCGACATGCGCCCGACTCCTTCCGCCGCAGTACAAGCCACCACTCCCGCCAGCAACATGCCTGCCGCCGCCATCGCAACTCCGCGGACCGACATCGCGATCATCTTCATATCCTCGCAGGCTCCTATCCCACCCGCTGGACCAGATAGTACATCGACGGGTACTTGCCGCCGATGGCGAATCTGGCCACGCCGTCCTTGACCTCCGCCGTCGCGTGGTCGGTGATGAACCCGTCCGGATCGATGGCGAAGACCCGCAGCGCCGGCTGGCCGGTCTTCATCTCGAGTTCGGCCTCGATGACCTCGATGAGCATCGGCGCGTCCCCGACGTAGAGCCGCTCGGTGTGGTCCTCGTTGTAGCGGGCGTTGGTGTTGTCCGCCCGCCCCACGGCGGTCAGCAGGATGTTGGCCGAGCGCTCGAGCGGCTCCCCGTCGAGCGAACTGAGCGCGATGGTCGCGAAGGGCGTCTTCACCTTGAGCTTGAGGCCGGCGAGCTCCACCTCTTTGGCCTTGCCCAGCATGCCGTAGGCGGCCTTGGTGCAGGGCGTGTCGATCCAGCCGAGCTGGCGCTCGAGATCGCGGCAGAGCTCGCCGGTGTCCGACTTGATCCGCTTCCCGATCTCGGGAACCGGGTCTCCCGACCCGACGACCTCGTCGGCCTTCGCCTTCTGCCCGGGCAGGATCACCCCGGCCCGGTGCTGCTCCGAGAGCGCGGCCAGGGCCGGCGTCGGTACGCGCGGCCCATGCCGGTCGACGGGAAAGAACATGTCGGCGTCCTTCAGCGCCAGCCCCACGCTCTTCCCGGCCGGAGCGACGTGCCCCTTCCGGAAGAGCAGCGCGGCCTGATAGAAGAGCCCGAACTTGGCCGGGTCGTTGAAGGTGTCGAAGTTCACCCGGTAGCCGACGCCGTACATGACCACCGCGCCGAGCCGGTCCTTGGGGTCGCAGTTCCGGTAGCGGTAGGTGTGGATGGTCGCCCCGCTCCATTCCTGGAAGGAGGCCAGGCCGGCGAGCATCAGCGGGCTCTCCGCGCGCCACTCGTTGGGCCAGGTCTGGTCCCACTCGGAGACGAAGAACGGGCGGTCGAGCAGCCGCTGCCGGGCGCCCTGCGCGGCCCACACATGGCTCCTCTCGGCCAGCATCATCTTGTTGCCGGACGCGGCCCGGGTATCGCTCCACATGTCCCAGTAGGGGTGGTAGTCCATGAAGTCGCACCCCTCCTGGGCGAGCACGTCGGCGAAGCCGGGGTGCGCCCAGTTGTTCCCGGCGATGGGCACCCTGACGCCTATGGAGCGCAGGTGGGCGTACATCTCGTCGTAGTAGTCCCTCATCACGGCGGCGAAGAAGCGCATCATGGTCTCGTCGCGGACGGCGAAGTCGATCTTGCCGTCCGGAAGCTTAACCCCGCGCTCTGCGGCCCAGGCCCGGTAGCGCTCCTCCAGGCGGGTGCGGTAGGGCTCTAGCACCGGCGGGAAGATGATCAGGTCGTTCTCGTTGCCGATCTCGGTGAGCACCACCGCGGGGTCGTCCTTGTAGGCGAGCCCCGTATAGGGGTTCACGTGGGTCCAGAGCTGGGTCATGAACTCCTTCTGGAGCTCGATCATCCGCCGATCGAAGCAGGTGTAGGGTTTGGCCGCGCGGTCGAGCTCGTCCACCGCGTCGACGCCGTCGCCGGGCTTGAACCGCCGGTAGGTGAGGTTGTCCATGTAGATGTAGATGCCCTGCTGCTTGAGGCAGTGCACCAGGTAGTCGAAGCGGTCCATGCTCTCGGGGTCGAGGCTCCGCGAGTCGTCGCGCCGCCGGCCCCGCGTGAACTGGAAGATGTTCGGCGTCGACCACTCCGCGTCCATCTGGTGGGGGCGCATCATGTTCACGCCGAACTTGGCCAGGCGCCGGGCAACCTTCCCGGCGTGCTCGTGGCTCGGGAAGTTGGCCCCGGAGTTGAAGCACGTTCCCCAGAAGCGTCCCTCGGTCCCGTCCTCGAAGAGGAACTTCGCCCCCTCGCGCCGGAGGAAGCCGCGCCTGCCGGCCGGCTTTTCGTCCTCGTAGATGAAGGACAGGTCCAGCGGCGCGTCGTCCCAGGGCAGGACGTAGGGCACCCAGCGGGTGGTCTCGGTCGAGCGGATCGGCGCGGAATGCATGGTCGGCTCCTTGTCTGCCATTGGTCCCCGATCAACGGTTCCGGCGCGCCGCTGCGGCGGGCCGCGAAAGGTCCCGCCGCATGGCGGCCCAGCTCCTGAGGCCGCCCAGGGCGTCGCCGGCGTAGAGGCTGTCGCGGCCGGCGATCATGGCCAGCCGCCCCGCCCGCTCGAGCGTCTCGCCGGAGAGCATGGCGGAGAGGAAGCCGGCGACGGCCGCATCGCCGGCCCCGCAGGAGTTGCGCATCCTCCGGCGCTCGACCGGGACGGGCTCCGCCCACTCCTCGCGGCGGCTCCAGCCCGGCTCGGGCAGCGCCAGCCGCGGCAGCCGGACTTCGCCGGTGCAGAGGTAGGCCCCGCGGTGGGCGGCCTTGATCGCGAGCACCTTGACGCCCATGCCCAGCACCCGTTCGCCCAGCCGCCGGAAGGTCCGCTCCGGAACGTGGTCGACGGGGTCGCCACCGCGGGCGCGGCGCACGACCCGGGCGTGCTCCCCGGGCTCGAGCATGGCCAGCAGTTCCTCGATGCTGGGCATGAAGACGTCCACTTCCGGCAGCGCCGCGGCCAGCACCTTCGCCCAGTCGACCCGCCCGGCCGGGCCGCCCAGGTCGGGCAGGGTCACGTCGAGCGACGTGGTCACGCCCAGCCTCCGGACGCGCCGGAGCATCCGGCACAACTCCGCGCCGCCGCCGGAGTACATGGCCTTCATCAGCGTCGGGTATCCGAAGTGGAAGAGCCGGCTCCGGGCCACGATGCGGTAGTCGACATCGGCGGCGCAGAAAGTCGCGTTGCAGCCGGGGTCCTCCAGGAAGATGCGGTCCGTCCCCGGCGGGGCGATCACGATGCCATAGGCGGTGCGCCCGCACGCGTCCCGGCGCAGGCCGGCGTCGGCGTCGTGCGCCCGGAGGATGGCCGCGGCCTGGTCGCCGAGCGCGTCGCACCCGACCTTGCCCACCAGCGCGACGTGCAGGCCGAAGCGCCTCATGGCCAGCCCGGTGTTGGCCACCGCCCCGCCCAGCGAAAGGCCGAGCCCCCGGACCTCGACCAGCCGCCCGGGGCGCAGGAGCCCGCCGGCGGACGCATGCGATGCCGCCCCGGCCGGCGAGAAACCCGGCGCGAGGTCCACGCCGAGGTAGCCGGCGACGACCGCGTCGTAGGCGGGCCGGGCGGAGATACTCATTTCAGACCACCTCGACGCCCAGCAGCCCGCAGAGGTCGGCGAGCGCCCCGCGGTTGTCGCCGTGGGACAGGATGTAGTGCTGGCCCAGGACCTGATCCGCGAACTCCTCGAGCGGCGAGTCGAGCGCGATCTCCAGGCCCGGCAGCTGCGGCGCTGGCGGGGCCCAGCCGGCCTCCTCCCACCTGCGCGGGCGCTTCGCCGTCCCGGCGGCCAGGTGCAGCCGGTAGCGGCCGTCCGAGCAGCCCAGCCGGCAGATGGTGACCCGCCCGGTCCGGACCCGCGAGACGTTGACCAGCCCCTGGCCGAGCGAGCCGAAGGCGGTGGGCAGCACGGTCACGCGCCCTTCGACCACCCCGGCCGGCACGTAGTCCGGTGCGCCCATGAGCACGCCGCCCGGCAGGAACTCGTAGAACTCGAGGTAGGCGGCGGCCTGCCCGGTGACGAACCGGGTCATGAGCTGGGTCACTGAGCCCAGGGCGTCGTTCTCGGGGATGGTGCAGAGCCCGTCGGCATCGGAGAGCATCTGGAAGACCGGCGCCGGCGGGAAGCCCAGCAACTTCTTGACCCCGTCGACGTCGATGAGCGAGACCGCCCGGTAGCCCCGTTCGCGGGCCTTGTCGCTCACCGCCAGGTACAGCTCGGCGGCCTGGCGCAGGGCCGCCTCCGGCGCGGGCCTGGCGAACTTCCAGCGCCGGCGCATGTCCCGGACCGCGGCCCGGACCTGCGCGGGCTCGAGCCTTTCGACGCGCTGGACCATCTCCAGCATCTCGAAGCACTCGACCTCCGGGCCGACGCGGCCGCGCAGCGAGGTCACGTCGTGGCCGGTGGCATACAGGCGCATGTCCCGGCAGCCCATCATGCCGACCCGCGCGCCGCGGAGCCGCGCGGCGGCCGAGGCGGCCCGGGCGAAGTCCATGATCCGGCCCGGGTCGGCCGGCGCGCCCAGGACGTCGTAGACGTACTTGAAGCGGTAGCCCAGTTCCCGCATCGTCCCGCGCAGCGCGGTCGTGCCCGCCTGGTCGGCGGTGGTCACCAGGCGCCCGCGCTCGCGCCAGCCGGAGAGGCCCCAGAGCAGCATGGGCTTGTGGGCGAAGCGGTCGGCCACGGCGATGACCGCGTGCGAGGGGATCCAGCCGGCGACGCACAGCACCAGCAGGTCGAAGTCGCCGCCCGCCGCGAGCTCCCGGCAGGCCCGCTCGGCGTCGGCCCCCGCCGGGTCGTCGCTCACCGGCGCGGCGGCGACCAGTTCGACGCCGTGCTTCCGCAGCAGCCGCGCGGCCGCCGCGCACTTTCGCTCGACGATCTCCCGGGGGGTGTTGACCTCTCCGAAGCCGACGAATCCGGCGCGAATCGAGGCGGAAATCATGGCGCGCTCCTCCCGGGTCCCGCGGGTCCCCTTCCTGCCGGAGGAGATTGTGCCCCGCGCCGGGAGGCTCACAAGAGGAATGGTTTGCCTTTTGGGGTACTGTCTTGCTGTCCGGCCGGCGCGACGGGCGATATCTTGCGCCGGCGGGTGGAATCCTGCGCCCGCCCGGGGTTCAGCGCGCGCGGCCGGCGGCGTACTCCCGCGGCGAGCAGCCGCAGTGCTTGCGGAAGACCTTGGCGAAGTAGTTGGCGTTCTCGTAGCCGACCGCCCGGGCCACCTGGGAGACGTTCAGGCGCTCGGCGCGGAGCAGCGCCCGGGCCTTGTCCATGCGCAGGGCGGTGAGGCAGGCGAAGAGCGAGAAGTCGCTCTCCTCGCTGAAGACGTGCGAGAGGTGGTAGGGGCTGACGTCGAGCGCCGCCGCCATGGCGTCGAGCGAGACGCACTCGGTGTAGTGGGCGGCGAGGTACTCCCGGGCCCGGCGCATCAGGCCCTGCCGGCGCACGCGGCCGTAGGAGAGCCGCTCGGCCGGCGCGCGCCCGGCGCAGACCGACTGCAGGAGCAGGAGCAGCACGGCGTGGACCCGCGACCTGGCCAGGAGCCGGTCGGCCTCGCCGGGGCCGGCCAGGTCGGCGCGCAGGTGGTCGAAGAGCGCCGCCAGCTCCGCCTTGCGGTGCGCCGCGAGCGCCGCGGCCGCGCGGTTGTCCACCAGCCGGAAGTACTCGCCGGCCGCCGGCCAGTCGAAGGCGCAGAAGAAGACCTCGAGCCCCTGCGCGGGGTCGAAGGCGTCGCGGTGGGCCGTGCGCGGCGGCACCAGCAGGGTGTCGCCGGGGCCCGCCGGAAAGCGTCCGCCGGCCATCTCCAGCACCATCCGGCCGGAGACCACGTGGAGCAGCTCGCAGGCGCCCGAATCGTGGACGCGCTCCGTCCAGATCGGATCGAAGAGCATCAGCCCCATGCTGACCACCTGGGGCATCTGCTCGAGCGCGACGGGGAGCGCCGTGCTCCGGTTGGTGCGGCCAAGGCCCGCCATGTCCCCGCTCCTGGGGCGGCGCCATCGGAACGGACCGGACGTTCCGCAAGCCGCCCTGCGCCGGCATGATACCCGGGCCGGGCGCGTGCGCAACGCGTGGGCAAGGGCGGAGCCGCTTCAGGGACGGTCTTCACCGCCGAGGCTCCGAGGCGCCGAGGACGGCATGCGGCTTCGGAACGAACGGCGAACCGCAGAATGTCGAATATCGAAGTCAGAATTGCGAAGGACGTGGAGCGGCCGGGGGCTGCCACTTCGACATTCGTCATTCGGTGTTCTGCGGTTCTGCGGTTCGCTGTTGGTTCTCCCGGCCGCTGGCGTGTCTCAGGAAGACGCGGCTTTGCTCCCTTGTCCTGTCCCGCGCGGCGAGTAGGATATCCGCCATGAAACGCGTCGTTGCCGTTTGGATCCTGCCGCTATTGGCCGCCGCAGCCCTCTCCGGCTGCGACTCGGCACCTTCCACCGGAACGTTCGAGAAGACCTGGGGCCAACCTGGGGCGGAACTCGGCAACTTCGTCAAGCCCCGCGGGCTGGCCGTAGACGCGAAGCGCGGCTTCGTCTACGTGGCGGACATGAGCGGCCGCATCCAGAAGTTCGACCTGGACGGCCAGGCGCTGGCCTCCCGGCGGCTGCCGGCGACTGAGCTCGGCACCTCGGAGGGCCTGGCCGTCACTTCCGGCGGAGACCTGCTGGTCGCCGACACCCATTACCACCGGGTGCTGCGCTATCGCTTCCAGCCGGGAGCATCGGGAGCGGCGGGGGCGGCGGAAACGGCGGGAGCGCCGGGCGGCGTCTGGCAGCCGCTCCCGGGCGAAGGCAGCCCCGACCTCTACGTCATCGGCGAGCGCGGCGACGGGCCCGGGCAGTTCCGCTTCCCCATCGCCGTGGCCGTCGACAAGGACGACAACTTCTACGTCTCGGAGTACGGCGGCAACGACCGCGTCCAGAAGTTCGACGCCGGCGGAAGGTTCCTGCGCTCCTGGGGGACGCTCGGCTCCGGGCCGGGCCAGTTCCTCCGGCCCAGCGGCATCGCCGTGGAGACCGGCGGCAGCGTCCTCGTGGCCGATGCGGCCAACCACCGGGTGCAGCGCTTCACGCCCGAAGGGAAGTTCCTGGCCGAGTGGGGCCGGCTGGGCACGGGCGCGGGCGAGCTCCACTATCCCTACGACGTCGCCGCGCTGCCCGACGGCTCCTTCCTGGTCGCCGAGAGTTACAACCACCGCCTGCAGCGCTTCGCCGCCGACGGGACGCCCCTGGGAATCTTCGGCGGCCCGGGCGCCGAGCCCGGCCGGTTCTCGCGCCCCTGGTGCCTGGCCTCGGCCGGAGGCGGCGTCGTCTACGTCACGGACACGATGAATCACCGCGTGCAACGGGTGCGGTTCGAGAGTTGCCAGTTGCCAGTTGCCAGTTGTCAGTCAGCAACAACTGGGAACCAGGTTCCGGCAGTTGGCAACTGGCAACTGGCAACTGGGAACTGACCGTGTTCGGCCTCCGGTTCGGCTCCCCCTGGTGGCTCCTGGCGCTCGCGCTCCTGCCTGTGCTCTTCTGGCAGGCAAGGAGAAGCCTGACCGGGCTGGGGGCTTTCCGGCGCTGGACCTCGCTGGCGCTGCGCATGCTGCTCGTGGCCGCGACGGTCCTGGCCCTGGCCGAGGCCTACTGGCGGCAGGAGTCGCGCGAGGTCACGGTCGTATACCTGGTCGATGGCTCGGACAGCCTGCCGCGGCGCGACCAGGAGAAGCTGCTCGACTACGTGCGGGCCACCTCCGTCAAGCGCGAGAGCGGCCCGGGCCGGCGCGCCGACGACTGCGGCGGGCTGGTCCTCTTCGGCGGCAGCGCCTCGGTGGAGCGCTCCCCGGCGGAGAACTTCCGCACCCCGGACGCCCTCGCCTCGATCATCGATACCGGTCACACCGACATCGCCGAGGGGCTGCGCCTGGCCGCGGCCTCCTTCCCGGCTGGCTCGCGCAAGCGCATCGTGCTGCTCACCGACGGGGTCGAGACCCGGGGGCTGGCGGTGGAGGAGGCCCGGCGCCTGGCCGAACTGGGCGTGCAGGTCCAGTGCGTCGCGGCGAAACGCGGCAGGTCGCCGGAGGTGCTCGTCGAGCGCCTGGCGGTGCGCCCCGAGGCGCGGGTGGGCGAGCCGGTCGAGGTCCGGGCGGTGCTGCGCGCCAACGGTCCGGCCTCGGGCATCATGCGGCTCTACCTCGACGGCAAGCCGATCGAGGCCCGGCGCTTCGCGGCGCGCGAGGCCGGCAAGCTCCCGGCCGAGACCTTCCTGGTGCGGCTGCCCAAGCCCGACTTCTATCCGCTGGAGCTGCGCATCGAGCCGGACGCCGGCTCGGACACGCTCTCCCAGAACAACGTCGGCTACGCCTTCACCCACGTGCCGGGCGAGGCCAAGGTGCTGGTGCTCTACTCGCCGGAGGGCGAGGGCAAGAAGAGCGACACCATGGTGGACGTGGCCGCGCTTTCGAAGGCCCTGGCCTCCGAGAAGATCGCCCTCAAGTTCGCGACCCCCGGAGCCATCCCGCAGTCGGTGGCGGAACTGGCCCAGTACGACTGCGTGATCATCGCCAACCTCGGGGCCTATGCCTTCTCTCCGGCGGCCATGAAGGCCGTGCAGGGCGCGGTCCGCGAAATGGGCGTCGGACTGATCATGATCGGCGGGGTGGAAGGCTTCGGGGCCGGGGGCTACCTCAACACCCCCATCGAGGAGGCCCTGCCGGTCACCTGCGACGTGCGCCAGAGGAAGGTCATGCCCAACGGGGCGCTGGCCCTGATCATGCACACCTGCGAGATGCCCGACCCGAATTTCTGGGGCCGGAAGATCTCCGACGCGGCCATCGACGCGCTGAGCGACCTCGACGAGGCCGGGCTCGTCTACTACGGCGGCAACGGCTGCGCCTGGCTCTTCCCGCTGCAGAAGGTCGGCCCCAACCGGGCCAACATGCACGCGCTCATCAAGAACGCCCAGCCCGGGGACATGCCCGATTTCGACGCCTCGCTGCAGATGGCCATCCAGGGTCTCCAGAAGACCCAGGCGGCCATGAAGCACATCATCATCATCTCCGACGGCGACCCGAGCTTCAGCAACGTCGGGCTGCTCGGCCAGGCGACCGCCGCCAAGATCACGGTCAGCACCGTGGCCATCGCCCCGCACGACCCGACCTGCACCGGGGCGCTCCAGCGCATCGCCAACGCCACCGGCGGGCGGTACTACTACCCGAAGAACCCCAACCTCCTGCCCCAGATCTTCGTGAAGGAGGCCATGACCGTGCGCCGCTCGGTGATCTTCACCGAGCCCTTCACGCCGCAGTGGGGCGTCACCACGCCGCCGGTCAAGGGCTTCGGGGGCGTGGCGCTGCCCGAGCTCGGCGGCTACGTGGTGACCACCCCCAAGCCGCGCGCCGAGCTGCCGCTCACCGTCAAGCTCAAGGACGTGGAGGACCCGGTGCTGGCCCACTGGCAGTACGGCGAGGGCAAGGCCGTGGCCTTCACCTCCACGGCGGCCCCCGACTGGGCGCCCAAGTGGATCTCCTGGCCGGGCTACGCGCGCTTCTGGGCGCAGATCGTGCGCTGGACCAGCCGCGCCGCCGGCTCCTCGGACCTGCAGGTGACCGCCGAGGTCAAGGGCGGCGAGGGCCGGATCGTCGTCGAGGCCATGGACGAGGAGGGGCGGCTGCTCAACCAGCTCGAGCTCACCGGCCACTCGGTCGACCCGCTGGGGCGGCCCGAGGACTTCGCGCTGGTCCAGACCGCCCCCGGGCGCTACGAGGCCAGGTTCGCGGCGGGAGCGCCCGGGTCCTACGCGGTGGCCGTGGCCTACAAGGACGCCAAGGGCCAGATGCGCAGCGTCTCGACCGGCGCGGCCGGCAACTACTCGCCGGAGTTCTCGGCGGCCGAGCCCAACCCGATGCTGCTCGCCGACATCGCCCGGGTGACGGGCGGGCGGGTGCTCCCGGCCGACCCCGAGCAGGACCGCGAGGCCATCTGGGCGCGGGACCTGCCGCCGGGCTACCGGGTGCACCCGGGGTGGAAGTGGCTGCTGTGGCTGGCGCTGGTCCTCTTTCCGCTGGACGTGGCCATCCGCCGGGTGATGATCGACTGGCGCGAGGTGGCGCAGGCGTTCCGGACGGTCGCCGGCCTGGTCATCCCGAAGTTGCGGCCGGCCGCTGCCTCCGGGCCGACCCCGGCCATGCAGGCTCTGATGTCCGAGAAGCAGCGCATCAAGCAGTCCGCGCCGGCCCCGGCCACCGACGACGTGCGCTCGCGCTTCGTCGAGCAGCTGGCCAGGGCCCGGGCCATCGAGGAGGCCGCCGCGGACCGAGCCGCCCCGTCGCTGCCGCGCAAGGAGGACATCAGGGCGGCCGCCGGGACCTCCGGGCATGCGTCCCGGCCGCTCGAGATCAAGAGCGCCACGCGGAAGGCGGCGCCCCCGCCGGCCCAGGGCATCTCCGGCTACACCGCCGCGCTCCTGGAGGCCAAGAAGCGCGCGCTCAAGGAGCGCCAGCAGTCGCAGGAAGGCAAAGAGGAGAAGAAAGACTAGCGGCCCCGGCCGCCAGAGGAGGAAGCCAACATGGCAGAGAACGACGTCGCCCGCCAGGCCCAGCTGTTCCGCGAGGACTTCGCGCGGCTCCGCGCGGAGGTCGGCAAGGTCATCGTCGGGCACGCCGACATCGTCGACGGCGTGCTCATCGCCCTCTTCGCCGGCGGCCACGTGCTGCTCGAAGGCGTGCCCGGGCTGGGCAAGACCCTCTTGGTCCGGACGCTGGCCGAGGCGCTCGAGCTGCAGTTCTCGCGCATCCAGTTCACGCCCGACCTGATGCCCGCCGACGTCATCGGCACGAACCTGGTGGTCGAGACCGCCCCGGGCCGGCGCGAGTTCAAGTTCCAGCCCGGGCCGGTCTTCGCCCAGATCGTGCTGGCCGACGAGATCAACCGGGCCACGCCCAAGACCCAGTCGGCGCTCCTGGAGGCCATGCAGGAGCACCGCGTCACCGCCGGCGGCGAGACCCGGACGCTGACCGAGCCGTTCTTCGTCCTGGCCACCCAGAACCCGCTCGAGATGGAGGGCACCTACCCGCTGCCCGAGGCCCAGCTCGACCGCTTCTTCTTCAAGCTGATGGTCGAGTACAGCACCCGCGAGGAGCTCTCCGAGGTGCTGCGCCGCACCACCGAGGGCGTCTCGGTGCGCGCGGAGAAGGTGTTGGACGGCGGGCGGGTCGTCCAGTGGCAGCGGCTCGTGCGCGAGGTGGTGCTCGCCCCCCACGTCAAGGACTACATCGTGCGCCTGGTGCTGGCCACCCACCCCAAGGGCCAGTTCGCGCCGGAGAAGACCAACCGCTACGTCCGCTACGGGGCGAGCCCCCGGGCCAGCCAGGCCCTGGCCCTGGCTGGCAAGATCAAGGCGCTCCTCGACGGCCGCTACAACGTGGCCTTCGAGGACGTGGCCGCCGTGGCCAAGCCGGCGCTCCGGCACCGCCTGATCCTCAACTTCGAGGGCGAGGCCGAGGGCGTCTCCCCGGACAGCGTGGTCGACGAGATCGTCGAGAAGACCCCGCGCCAGGCCCAGGACATCGAGAAGGTGATCTCCGCGGCGGCCGCGAAGAAGTAACGGCGGTTGAAGGTGGAGGGTGGAAGGTGGAAGGTGGAGGTGAGGCGGCGAAGGACGAGCCCCTCTCCCGCACCCCCTCTCCCCTTGAGGGAGAGGGCTGGGGTGAGGGGTGTCGCCACTTGGTGCCGGCCCCAATGTAGGTTCTGGTCGAGCACGGAGGTTATCACAGATTGTGATAACCTGGCATCAGAGGGCTAAGGCCATGTCAGGCGCTATTGTGCCTATCGAGCGGATCGAGTCGCGGATATTGCTGGTCCGCGGCCACAAGGTGATGCTGGACGCGGACCTGGCAGAGCTCTTCGGCGTAACCACCGGCCGCCTGAATGAGGCGGTAAAGCGCAACGCGGAGCGTTTCCCGTCCGATTTCATGTTCCCTTTGACCCCAAAAGAATACCAATGTCTGATATCGCAAATTGCGACATCAAAGGGTCGAGGCGGCCGGCGAAAGGCCCCCTCGGTCTTCACCGAGCACGGGGCCGTCATGGCCGCCAACGTGCTCAACAGCCGGCGGGCCATCGCCGCCAGCCTCTGGGTGGTACGGGCCTTCATCAAGCTGCGCGAGACGCTGGCCACGCACAAGGAACTGGCCAGCAAGTTTGCCGAATTGGAGCGGCGGCTGGACACCCACGACGAGGAAATTGCGGCGTTGATGATGGCTCTGCGCGAACTCATGAACCCACCGGAGGAACCGGCCAAGGGACTGATAGGATTCCATCGTCGGCAGGCGCCTGGCGAGAACAAGGCGAAGGCATCACATGACCGATAATAACGCCCAACTCGCAACTCCGTCCGAAACGCCGACGGAACCGCGTCGGACGCCCGGAGCAACCGTTGCGGTGGCGGTCGCCCTGCTTGCCTTGGGGGTGGTGGCTGCGGCCATCATCAAGGGGCAGCGCACGGCGGCCTCTCCTTCTCCGAGTGTCGATCCCGATCTCATCAACAACCCCACAACGAATGGCAAGCTGCAGAGATGGCGCGAGGCTGGACATAGAGGGCTTGTCGAGCATCCGCGGAACTCGGCGAACGAGCAGGACATCCGCGATCTGATCGACGGCATGGCCGCCGCTGACGAACTGAGACAGGAAGGCTTCTCTCTCATTGCGGATGTCGGCCCATCCGGCATTCATTACCGCCTGTTGCCCGTAAAGACCTCGCCGGCCGGCGGAAGACAGTTGACGGTTGAGGCGTCAGGCGAGCTGATTTCGCCCGTCAGGCCAATTCCCAGCACCAAGGGGTTGACATTGGAAGGATGCGCGAAGGATTGTTCGGTAGTCCTCGCAGTGGATTTCCATTCTGCAGAGGAAGTTCCAGCTCGAACACGATATAAATTCAGCGTTCAATCGCGGATGGATGTCGATGACTTCGCGCGCATCGTAAAGTGGCAGGTTAAAGCGGCTCCCGCCAAAGAGGCGCCCCATGGCTGATCTTGGCTTGGACCCGGAGTTCGTGCGGAGGCTCGCCCAGCTCTCCGTCGTCAACCGGCGGATCCTCGCCGGGCGGATGCGCGGGGAGCGGCGTTCGAAGAAGCGCGGCATCTCCGTGGAGTTCGCCGATTACCGCGACTACGTCTCCGGCGACGACCTGCGCTTCGTGGACTGGAACGTCTACGGCCGGCTCGACCGCATGTACCTGAAGCTCTTCCTCGAGGAGGAGGACCGCTTCATCTACCTGGTGCTGGACAGCTCGCACTCCATGGCCTACGGCGCGCCGCGCAAGATCGACTACGCCGCGCGGGTGGCCGCCTCGCTCGGCTACGTGGCGCTCTCGGACATGGACCGGGTGGCCCTCTCGGCCGTCTCGGGCGGCCTGGCCGATTGCTTCCGCCCGCGCCGCGGCAAGGCGCAGGTCTGGCGGCTCTTCGAGTTCCTCGAGCAGATCGAGCCCGGGGGCGCCACCGACCTGGCCGCTTCCGTCCGGCGCTTCTGCCTGGAGAACCGCCGCCGCGGCGTCGTGGTGGTGGTCAGCGACTTCCTGGACCCGGCCGGCTACGAGGAGCCGCTCAAAGCCCTGGCCGGCCGCGGGCACGAGGTCTTCGCGCTGCACTTGCTCGCCCGCGAGGAGGTCGACCCGGAACTGCAGGGGGACCTCAAGCTGCTCGACGTCGAGACCGAGGCCCAGGTGGAGGTCTCGGCCACCCGCGGGATGCTCCGGGCCTACCGCCGGCAGCTCGACGCCTTCCGCGCGGGGCTGAAAGGATTCTGCGCCTCCCACGGCATCGGCTACCTCTTCACCTCGACGGCGGTGCCCTTCGAGGAGCTGGTGCTCTCCTACCTGCGCGAAACGGGGTTGGTCAAGTGAGCGCGAACGTGATTAACCACCAAGACACCAAGGCACAAAGAAATCACAAAGATAGGGCCGGGATTCCCTCTTTGTGTCCTCTTGGTGTCTTCGTGTCTTTGTGGTTGGGCGCGCCTTGGGAGACTGCCGGATGACCGGGTTCTTCGCCGGGGTCGGCGGCTGGCTGAGCGCCCACTTCCTGGGGCTCTCCGCTGCGGCCATCGGGCTGGCCGCCACGCTGCCGCTGGTGGTGGTGCTCTACTTCCTCAAGCTCAAGCGCAAGGAGCAGGTGGTCTCGAGCACGCTGCTCTGGCGCCGGGCGCTCGAGGACCTGCGCGTCAACGCCCCCTTCCAGCGGCTCAAGACCAGCCTGCTGCTGCTCCTGCAGCTCCTGATCCTCCTGGCGCTCGCCCTGGCCCTGTCCCGCCCCTTCGCGCCCGGGGCCTCCGGCGGCCGCAAGGCCTCCCTGGTGCTGCTCATCGACCACTCGGCGAGCATGACCACGGCCGACTACGGCGGCCGCTCGCGCCTGGAGGTCGCCAAGTCCGTGGCCCTGGACATGGTCCGGAACATGCCGGGCGAGAGCCGCGCGGCGGTCATCGCCTTCGCGGCCAGCCCCCGGGTGCTCACCGGCTTCACCTTCGCGAAGTCGGCGCTCGAGACCGCCATCGGCCGGATCGAGCCCGAGGGCTCGGGCACCGACTTGGAGAGCGCCCTGCAGGTCGCCGACGGCCTCGCCGGCGCGGTCGGCCGCGACGGCTGCCGGCTGATCGTCATGAGCGACGCGGCGCTGCCGGCCAGCCGCCCGGTCCGGCCCATATCCGCGACCGTCGAGCTGCGCAAGTTCGGCGGCGAGGCCGCCAACCTGGCGGTCACCTCGCTCGAGGTCGCGCGCGTTTCCGAGGCGCCCAGCCAGGTCTTCGCCCGGATCGGCAACTTCGGCAAGGCCCCGGCCATGGCCACGGTCCGGCTGTACGTGGCCGACCGCCGGGAGGCGGCCTACTCGCGGCTCGTCGAGATCGCGCCCGGCGAGCAGCGCACCGAGCAGTTCCAGGTGCTCGCCCCCGCCCCGGCCACGCCGGTGCGGGTGGAGATCGCGCCCTCCAAGCCCGGCGCCGACGCCATGGCCATCGACGACGCCGCCTGGGCGGTGCTGCCCCCCGACCGCGAGCTCCGGCTGCTGGCCTACACCGAGGACCGCAACTTCCTGGAGAAGGCCCTGGCCGGCATCCCCGGCTGCAAGGCCGAGCGGCTGAGCCCCTCGGCCCTCGCCGGCGATGGCGCCGCGACGCCGGCCGCCTGGGCCGGCCGGGACGTGATCGTCTTCGACGGCTGCGCCCCGAAGGCGCTGCCTCCCGGACGGGGCTACTTCTTCATCAACGCCTGCCCGCCGCTGGAGTCGGCCTCCTTCGGCGAGGCGGTCAAGGCCCCGCGGTCGGTGGACTGGGACCGCGGCCACATCCTGACCCGCTTCGCCTCGCTCGAGGGCATCGGCGTGGTCCGGGCCCGGCCGGTGAAGCTCGCGCCCGACCAGACCGTGCTGCTCGAGTCCGAGGCCGGACCGCTCCTGGCCGCCTGGAAGCACGAGCAACTGCGGGTGCTCGCCGTGGGCTTCGACCTCTACGAGTCCAACTGGCCGCTGCGGGTGTCCTTCCCGGTCTTCATGGCCAACGCCGTCCGCTGGCTGGCCGAGGCCGGCCCGGCCAGCACCCTCTGGGCCGGCGGCGCCCGGCGCTGCGGCGAACCGCTGAGGCTCTCCGCCGCGGCCTGGTCCGGACCGGAAGCCTCGGCCGGCTCCGAGCCGGTCGAGGTCCGCCTGGAGCGGCCCGACGGCGCCAAGGAGATCCTGTCCGTCCCGGCCGACGCCCCGCGCCTCTACTCGGCCACCGGCCGGCCCGGGCTCTACCGCGCCGTGGGCCCCGGCGGGCGGGAGATGACCTTCGCCTGCTCGGTGCTCGACGAGGCCGAGAGCGCCAACTCGGCCCGGGACGCCATCAACTTCTCGGTCAAGGACGCGCCGGGGTGGTCGCGGGAGGTGGCCAGCGCCGCTCCGGACAACTCGCCGGCCGGCCGCGAGTACTGGAAGTACGCAGCCATGCTGGCCCTGGCGGTCTTCCTGATCGAGTGGGTGGTGTACAACCGACGGCTGTGGGGCTGATTGGGGGCGAACGCGCAACATGCAAAATGCAAATGGGATGGTGCTTCCTGGAGCCTCCACGAACGGCGAACCGCAGAATATCGAATGGGCGTGGCCACTTTGGATGAGGTTCCAAGTTAGCGTAATGACGTGGGTTG
>CALGYR010000068.1 GCA_937935355.1 uncultured bacterium
CCCGCCTTTACCTATATCGGCCCTCCGGGCCTCGCAGTAGCGTGGATGCACCCCCGGCCGCAAAACATCCGGCCGCGCCCTTGACTTCGCGTCTTGAGGGGCGCAGAATACCGCCGTGCCCAGGCCACCCTGGCTCAATGGCAGAGCAGCGGTTTTGTAAACCGCAGGTTCCGGGTTCGATCCCCGGGGGTGGCTCCAATCACGACACCACCGCCTGACGCAACTCCGCTTCCTCTGCGGAGTTGCAGCCTTCGGCGCCTTCGGCCTGAGTTGCGGGTTTCTCTTGGCCAGAAATCCGCAAGATCCCTTCTGGCGCAAAGGATGGAGAGATTATGGAGACCCCCTCGGCGAAGATCCTGCGCGTGCGCTCCGGAAGCGATGCCGCGTCCGTCTTCCAGTCAAGCGCCTCTCGCAGCTTGCTGTATCGCTCTGTGACCGTCACCGAAGAGTGCCCCAGGCGGTAGCGGATGCGGTAGATGTCCACTCCAGCGGCCAGAAGCCAAGTCGCCGCCGAGTGGCGGAAGGCATGAGCGCCCAGCCGTGGCAGCCCCGCCTTTCGCGCCAAGCGCGCCAAGGTGCAGCTGAGACTCTTCAGCCCCGGCCAAGGAAGATCGGCCAGCCTGGGCGAAAGGACAGCCAACAGGGCCGGCCCTACGCGGAGGTGGAGGAAGTCGCGGGCTTTGCGCTCCACCACCTCCAAAGCGTTGCCCCGGACGTGTCCAGGCTTCAGCGCCAGGAGTTCCCCCAGGCGCAGCCCGGTCCCCACCAGGACGTCCATGGCGTCCCGAACGTGTTCCGGGGCCATGCTGTAGATCGTGGCGAACTCTCCCGGCGTCAACCACCTGCCCGGTTTGGCATCACAGCGCAATGGCTTGATCCGCGCGGCCGGGTTGTCCATAAGCCGGCCGGCCTGGACCTCGGCCTCGAGGAATGCCCGGATCTCGGCCATCTCGCGCTTGATCGTCTGCGCGGTGACCGGCCGCTTGGTGTGTTCGCCGCTCTCAGCCTGGCGTCGACGCCGGTAGTCGATGAGATACCCATAGGTCACGTCTTCCGCCGTGGTCTTGCCCGGAAGTTCACGGACCAGCCTGGCCAACGTCCGCTCGACGTTGCGCCAGTGCCCCTTCCGGTGATCGGCCTTCATGGTTTCCACGTAGAGGCGGACAGCATCCGCCAGAGGGGCCGGCGTGAAGAACCCCGCCGCGCGGTTGCGCCGTTCGGCGCGGCGCTCGGCCAGGAACTTCTCGGCGTCTTCGCGAGTCCCGTAGATGGTGCGTCGCTTCCGCGGCCCCTGGGCGCCGTGCGGGTACCAGTCGCACTGCCAGCGCCCGGAGCCGTTGGCGTCGTTCCCCAGGAACTTGGGGCCGCGGGAGCGCCGGCGGCGGCGCCGAGGAGCACACTTGCCCACCCCAGGGGCCTGTTCCGCATTCTCAAGCCCCGGCTGGACAACATGGAGGGCAAGCGCAGCTTCCAACTCGGCGACGCGCCGCTCGGCCTCTTCCTGACTCGCGAAACGCGGGCCCACTCCCTACCCCTCCGGCGGATACAGCCCGCCCGGCTCCGGCTTCGGCGGGTCCTGGGGCCAGACGTGGACGCTGCTTCGGAAAGCTCCGTTCATGCACTGTTTGACCTGGCTGCGCTTGATCATCCCGGCCCGCTCGAGCTCGCCCAGGGCCTTGGTTACCGAACGGTGAGAGCACCCCGCCACCCTGGCGATCGGCTCCAGCCCGCCCTCATAGCGAGCTTGCGGCCCCACCATGCGCGTCCGGCGCAGCAGAGCCGTGAAGACCAGCCAGGCCCGGCCCTTGAGCCGGCCGGGCCGGCCGGTATCCATCCAGGCCCGGACCATCTTCCACCAGCCGGGAGGCCGGCCAGAGGCGCGCTTGCCAGGTGCCGCGCCGCCCTGGAGTGAGGGAGCGCGCCGCTCGGCGCGCTCCCTCTTGATCCTCGCGACCTCTTCTTCCGCGACGCCCACGGCCTACCCCTCGGCCTTCTGCCGGACCAGGTTGCACTCCTCTGGGCAGACGTGCCAGTTCTCGGGGAGCGGTTCACCGGGCACAAAGATGATGTGCCAGATAGTCCCGCAGCGGGCGCACTCCAAGTGAAGCCCCGACCAGGAGTCAATCTTTATCCCCGCGCGCTTGAGGTCCTTCCCCAGGAAGCTGGCCGGAACCGGAGGAGGGACCAGCTTGGCCTCCGGCCTCGGAAGCGCCCGCAGGCAGTTGCTGCAGATCCCGGCGATGGGCGTTCCCGGCGGACGGCGCTCGTCCGATTCGTAGAACTTCCCGACCGGGGCCTGGTGCCCGCAGGTCTCGCACTTCAGGAAGTGCCGATTTCTCCTCGTGAAACTGTTGAACCGAATCCTATGGCTTGACATTACCCCACCTCCATCGCCAGCGCCGGTTTCGGTCGAGCTTCCAGCGCGGTGCTGGCAGAGACGCGCGGAAGCCGGTTCAGAGGATGGCTCTTCTGTTGATCTGCAAGCGCGGCCTCGGGGGCAAGATGCAGGTATATTTCGGTCGTGCTTACCGACGAATGCCCCAGGAGGTCGCGTATAGACAACAACCCAGCACCACCCTGCAGGAGCTGAGTCGCGAAGCTGTGGCGGAGCATATGAGGATTGACCCATTTCTGAATCCCGGCAGCCTTCACCACCCGCTTGAGGATGCGGTGAACGAGGCTTCCGTCCATCTTAAGTCCGTGCGTGCTCAGAATCAGCAGGTCGCCGCTCTCGGGTCTCGCCAGCAACGGTCGAGAGTGCTCCACGTAGCGCACAATCGCCTCAACAGCCATCGGAACGAGACCAACGACCCGATCCTTGCCCCCCTTGCCGTTGACCACCTTCAGCCGGGCGGCACCGGGATCGATGTCGCCCATTCGCAAATTGATCACCTCGGAGCGCCGAAGCCCGGAGCCGTAGAGCAGCAAGAGCACACAGAAGTCCCGCGCCGCCAGGCAACGCACCATCCCCTGCAAGTGAGCTCCCCGGGCGGCTGCTTGAAGCACAGCAAAACACTCTTCACGCGTAAGGATCAACGGCAGCTTGCGGCGTTGCCGAGGCGCTACACAAGCAGCGACAGGGAATCTGTCGGTCAGCTCTTCGATCTGGAAGAACTTCCACGCCACTTTCAGGAAGGCGAGTCTGCGCCGCACCGTGGACGGCGAGTTCCTGAAACCCTCATCCGCCAGGAACGCCCGCAACTCCCTGCCGGTGAGGTCGTACACCCTGCGCTCCGGATACATCGCCGCCAACCTGCAAGCGTCGTTGCGATAAGCTGAAAGGGTGTTTTTGGCAAGCCCCCTCTCGAGCTTGCACCACTTCAAGACCCCTTCGAGTTCCTCCGGAAGCCCCTGTGTCGGCGCCTTGCCCCGTTTGCGCCAATCGCTCTTGGGAATCAGCTTGTTGTTTTCCCGCCGCCAGCGCCGTTGATACGCGTTCCAGCACTCGGGACACAACTTGTCGTGAGTCCCTGTCGCATACTTCGGGGGAGTGAATGTCAGTCCGCACTCACGGCACGGGCGAGGCTCTCTGGGAATTTCCCGCCTCCTCGCCAAAGATGCATTCTCCTCGGCTCGATAGCAGGCATAACAGCGTCTTCCCTGCCGCTTGCGGTCGATCGCACTCTGCCCCACCAAGCTGGCGCCGCACTTACGACATGCCCGGCTTGCCTGTGTGGTCTCCATGTCTCCCGCCTCCGCAAAAAAACACCGCGGCCGGTGAGTCAGGGGAGGCGGGAGCAACCCCTGAACCCACACGGCCGCAGTAACCGAATCGCTTGTATCTCATCTCTCCCGCCTGTAGCCGCGTGGTGCGGCTACTCTGATGCTACTGTACTACATGGCCCGTACCCTTGTCAAGCCCCCTTTCGCCTCGTTTACTCGTACCGCACTCGACGCCAGTTGAGGAAATCCGCTTTTCTTGACGCTTCGCCCTTGTAGAATGCCCCATCATGCCAGGCCGGAAGGTCAAGAACGAGCTGGACGCCATGGTCAACGTCCGGATGCCCCGGAAGCTCCTGCAGGAGCTGCGGGATCTCGCTGCCCGCGAGCATCGCAGCCTGAACGGCCAGATTGTCCACGCTCTCGAAAAGCACGTTGCCGCGCCGCCACCAGAACAAACAGGTCAGCGGTGAGAGACTGAAGGCAACGAACTTCGCTCAGAAAGGCCAGTTCCTCTAGATTCATCATCCCACCCCCAGGAGCGCCACCAACCCCTTACAGCTCTCCCCTGACAGAGAGACCGTCTTGATCCGGTCGCGGCGGATGGCGGTGACCACGTCGCATTGAGTGGCCCGGAGGAGCGCCGCTTTGAATTCCACTCCGCGCCCGGCCGCGTCCAAGGCCTTGATCACCGCCAGAGAGGCGAAGTCTTCAGGCTCCAGCCGGCGCCGCTCGATCCGATAGCGGGCCAGGCGCGAAGCGGCAAAGCTCAGAGCCTCGGGCCAGGCGACTTCCGCCAATCGCTCCAAGTTCGCGCGCGTCGGCTCTGCGGCGTAGGCGCGGGCGAGGTCGTCAAGATTGCTCATTGCGCCCTCTCAGAGCAGCCAATTCCCGGCTAATTTTCTCCAACTTCGCCGAGATATCGCCCTCGAGTATGTCGCGACAGAACCAACGGAGTGCGGCAGGGTCTTTGATCGGATGAACGAAGTACGCATAGTCGCTTCCGGCCTCATGGGCCAGAGCTGAAGCCCCGTTCGGATAGACCTTGGCGCCAATGAAGCCTGCCTTTAGTGTGAAGAGGTGGTCTTCAGGCAGGGAGGTTTCAGCGCCACGAGGGAGCAACCCGCGCGCTTGTTCAATGCGCTGGAGGCAAAGCCGATTCATGGCGTAACCGCCGCCCTGTGCATACCCATACTTCACAAGCGGATTCGGCCACTCTATCTTGCCAATCCACTCGCAGTGCTGCAGTTGCCACTGACAAGGCGTCCCTGTTCCGGTTTCATCCAGCACGTACATTATGTGGCCGGTGATCCCTGGAGTCTGTGGTGTGGAAAGGACTGGTTGTGTCAGCGCCGTGTCCCATCCGGATCGAATGATAGCGGTATCGGCATCCATCTTGATGGCCGCATCATATCCGAACTGGAGAGCGTGAAGGAACCCCTGGCCTATGATGCGGGAAATTCCAGCCCAGCCTAGACATTGTGGGAACGTCTGGACAACGCGCCCCGGGCCACTCAACCAAGCCGGCGGATCATTCGTATCGTTCCAGCCAATCCAGAGTTCGCCAGGCATCGTTGACGCCCGCTCGATGCACGGAATGACGATTTCAGCCAACGACAGATCACGTGCACACAAGGGAAGAACCACAAGCCGATTCATCGTTACATCCCGTTGCGGCGGTCGCTCTCGCGGGCGGCCTCGTAGGCCCCGTCGCGGAGCGCCGCGGCGCCGTTGGCCCCGCGGCGGTTGAGGTCCGCCGCCGCCTCGGCGCCGTTCATGTAGTCCATCTCTTCGCTTCCCCCCATCATGATCTGCAAGGAGTCCAGGGGATGCCTCATATAGAACTTGCCTGCCCTGGCGAATTCGGCGGCATAGGTGCTCCCGCCGATGTCGGCAGCGGCCGCGCGGCTCTCAACCAGCCGGCGGTCGAAGTCCCTACGGAAATCGGAATCGGACTCGTACAACCGCTGGAAGGTGGCGGCGGCCTGCGAGGTGCCGCCGGAGGCCGCCGCGGAGTAGGCTGCCGCGGCCTCGTCGAACTCGCCCATGTTGGCCATGACCGAGCTCATGCCCCGGATGCCGCGACCGTAGATCAGCCTGCGGGCCTCGCCCGATAGATTGGCGCCCTGCAGGGTGCGGAGCGTCTCGCCCAGGCCCATGCCCTCGGCGACCCCCGCGCGGCGGAGCAGCTTGGCCACGTCCGGGGATGCCCCGCCGAGGTTCTGAATCGTGGCGAGGGCCGCCGCCGGGGAAACGCCCGAGCGGGTCATGAGTTCAGTGAGGGCCAGAGCCTCGCCCGGCGAGTAGCCGAACTCGCCGGCGGCGCCCACGATCTGCGGAAGCATCTCGGCGCCCTGCGGCCCGATCCTGGTCTGGGCGGCCAGGAACAGGTTTCCGGCGCCAGCCGAGCTCAGGTTGCGATTGGAGGCCATGAGGCCGCCGATGAAGGTGCCGGCCTGGTCGGTCGAGAATCCGAGCGAACCCAGGCGGTAAACCTCCTCGGTAGCCGCGCCCGTGCGCGCCCCGGCGCCCAGGGTGTTGGCCAGCTGCAGGCGTGTCTGGACGGACACGTCGGCGCCGAGGCCGAACTGCGCCCCCTGAATGGCGGCCTGGCGGGCGGCGCCCGGTCCGTAGAGCGCGGATAGGCTGGTCAGTGAGCCGCCCTGGTTCATCTTCTGGAGCTGCTGTTCGACAGCCACAGCGGCGTCTTTGAGTTGGTCGAGAGCGAACTTGCCGGCCATGATCCCGGCCATCATGGCCCCGCCGCCGAGCGCCGCCCCGGCGATCTGGCCCGCGCTGCCAAGTTGGCCGAGGACCTGGGTGGCTTGCTGACCCCCGGCGGAGAGCTCGCGGAGCGCGTTGGCCGGCTCCTTGAGCCCCTGCCCCGCGGCCTGCTGGCCTTCGGTGCGGATGCGGATGACTAGGTCATTGGCCATGGTCAAGCCTCGATTTCCAACAGATTCCCCATGCGCGCTGGAAGCTATAGGCTAGCGTCCAGGGCCACCTCGGACTCAACCACAGAAGCGGCACGGCCGGAAGGACGAGAGCGAAGACCATGAACCGAAACAGGAAGCGGGCCAGGCGCTGATGCATTTCAGCCCCTCGCCCCGGCGCACGCAACGTCGCCGGTTGCCAGACAGGGGACAGCCTGCGGAAGACCGCCCCGCCGTCCAGGGTCGCACCGGGATACGATCCCGGAACCGGTCGGCGCTGCGCAAGTCGGGAAAACGGCGGGGGCGGGAGTATCCTCCCGCCCCCTGCACGACGCGACCCGCACGACACCGGCCGGGGACGGTCCACCGCTCAAGGCAGAACGGTGAAGCCCCCTCGCGTTGAAGCCCGCCACAGTCGCCGGGCCGGCCGGAAGCCGCGAGGACATCCTGGGTTACCGCCTGAGCTCCGCGAAGGCCAGCGGCCGGAGCACCTTCAGGCCGAAGATCCCATCGGCGCTGAAGAGGTGCGCGTCTTCCCTCCGGTCGTAGCTCAGCATGACACGGATCGAGATGCCGGTCGGCTGCCCCTCGGAGTCGGTCACCGCCACGACGGCGGCGTCGACGCCCGAGTTGGCGCCCGGGATCTCCATGTCCGCCGACGCCAGGACGGCGGCGTTCTTGTGGAACGCCAGGTTGTGCCAGCGGCTACCGCCCGAGTTGGTCGTGGTGACAATCCGCGGGTCCTGGTGGATCTGGAAGCCGCGGAGACTGCCGAGCGCCCCCTGGGTCAGCGGCGCGGCGGTGCCGATCTTCGAGGCATCGGTGAAGACGTCCAGCTGGCTCACCTCGGCATAAACGTCGGGATGCAGCACGACGTTCCGGTCCGCGTCCGGGATATTGCTGTTGGCGAAGAGCCGGGCCAGTTCGATGAAGTCGGCGTCGCTCAGCACCGTCCCGTAGGTGCCGACCAGGCGCCCGGCGTAGGCGTAGAGAGCCGCCAGCATCGAGTCCAGCTGGGAGGCCAGCGCCAGGCCGGCGTTCGCCGCATAGTTCTCGATCACGTCGGAGCGGCTGAACATCTTGGCCGGCCCGGAGACGCGGAAGGAGCACTCCTTGTGCTGGTCCAGCAGCACCTCGACATACTCGTCGTTGGCGCTCTGGAAGTCGAACTCCGCGTTCTCGGCCTTGGTCTGGGTGACCAGGGCGGCCGGCTTCAGGATGCGGATGGTGTCGCCCTTCTCGCGCTCGAGCCCGGCCAGGTCGCGGCCTACAGCCAGAAGCTTGGTCAGCTTGCAGTTGGTGAGGAGCTGCTGGAGCACCAGGCGCGCGATCACGGTGATCACGCTGGCGCTATTGGCCTTCAGGATTGCGTTGAACGCCATGGGAACTACCCTTTCACGGTTTCGGGGCAGCCGCCACTGCGGCCTTGAGCCCCTGTTCCATCTGCTCGTCGGAAAGAACCTGCCCCTGGCCCCAGCCGGGGGCAGGAGCCCCGCCCTTGCCTCCGGGCGGGATGGCCCCGGCCACTTCCTGGCGCTCGACGGCGAGCCCGGGAACGTCGGTGGCCAGCTTCTTGAAGAACTCTGCCGCGCCCTCTGCCTTCAAGTCCGCCGGCGCCAGGCGGAGCGCCAGGTCGGCGTTCTTGCCGAACCCGGCCTTGGTTGCTTCGAGCGAGAGCTGCGCGGCGCGCAGCTGGCCGCCCAGGTCCTTGGCACTGCCTTCGGCGGCCTCGGCCGCCTTGGTCTTGGTCTCGACTTCCCCGCGGAGCGTCTTGAGTTGCTCCGCCAATGTCTCGTTGTCCCGCCGGCGCGAAGCGTTCTCCGCGTCGCGCTTGCGGAGTTCGCCCTCGAGCCGGACCACCTCGGCCTCGGCCTCGGGCAGTGACTGGAACCGCGATTGAGTTGCCATCGCTTCACCTCTCGCCGGTCTCACCGGCATGGCCGCCCCGCGTGGGGCAAAAAGAAAAGCAGCCGCGCTTTCGACCGACCCGCCTCTAAGCGGGGCTCGGGAAGCGCGGCTGCCTCAGCCGTCGTACCAGTCCAGCCGATAGCCTGGAATCGCTCGGTGTTGATCGTCCCAGGGAGGGCCAGACATCTGGATGTCTTGTCGCCAGTAGTATACTCGACAGAGAGGGGGCCGGTCAAGAGGGAATCCCGGAAAATCATCGGCGCGTTTTTCGGCCGCAGAAATGCCGCACGCAGAAAACCAGGGGGGGAGGGGGCGCGCGGCGCGGCGGCGGGGGCCTGCCCCCTCCCGTCCCGAACGTCACCCTATAGGCACCGGATAGAGACATCGGCGCCCGTTGCTATCGCATACGACCAGCCGGCGCGGCTTGCGGCGCGGCGCGCGCGTTCTTCGTATCCGCTAAGCACCCCTCTCCCTGCCCTCTCGCCAGACCCATCCCTGTCCTGACCCCATGCCACACGTGAACCCCTCTCGCCCCAACTGCGCCCCCTTCTCACCACCCCCCCGCGAGTGAGAGAGTCAACCTCTCTCACTCGCAGATATCTCTCTCCTACGGAGAGAGAATACAGCCAACTTCGGCCGCCTTGACCACTCGACACTAGCGGAAGTATGCGGCCGTTAGGACGGAGCCCTATTCCGACACCCCATAGGCGGAAGCATGGATGCTCCCTGGACGAATCGGCCAACGCTCCCCAACCATAGGCGGAAGAGTTGCGCAGCGCCGTCTAGGCTGCTGAATTCTTCGGTCTCGATAGCCAGCGCATGGCCGGCAGGTCACGCCACAGGAGCCACCATCGATAGAGACGAACTGGAGACTTCGAGGCCCTGCTACAGAGAGGAAAACTTGTGGCTTTGTAAACCGCAGGTTCCGGGTTCGATCCCCGGGGGTGGCTCCACTCCACCGATTGGCCGACCGGCTTGGCCGCAAGGAGGATCGCATGGACATCCGGATGGGGTTGCAGGTCGCATTGCTGTCGCTGGCCGCGGGAGCGCTCTCCGCGCCGGCGCTGACGAAGACGGTGCTCGCCGCCGAGGAGGCCCAGCCGGTCGAGGAGCAGCCCGCGCCAGCGGCTCCGGAGGTCGGGCCCGAGCAGGTCTCCGGCGGCCTGCAACTCATACTCGTGATGCAGGAGCGCACCATCCGTTTCGGCGGCGGCGACAACGCCGTCGAGCGCAAGATCAAGACGCCGACCATCCAGGTCAAGAACGTCGGCGACAAGCCCCTGGTGATCGACTTCCAAATGCCGACCGGCAACCCTTTCGGTGGCCGGGGCGCTTTCGACGAGCCCGTCGGAGTTGATCTCGGGCCGGTCAAGGTGTCCGTCCGGCGGACCGAGGACGCGGAGGGCGGGAAGCCCGAGGACCGTCCCGTAACGCTCATCGTCATCAAGCCCGGACAGGTGTTGGAGCAGTCGCTGGCCGGATCGCTGCGCTTCCCGGCCGACGGCAAGTACACCCTGCAGGTCGAGATCGACGCTCCGGCCAAGGACGAGGTCCTGCCCGGCGTGAAGCCCTGGAGCGGCAAGGTCAAGTCCAACGCCCTGGAGTACGACTACCAGGGGTTCGGCGGACGCAACAACTTCGGGGGACGCAACAACAACTTCGGCGGCCGGGGCAACCGCGGAGGTGGCGGCCAGGCCCCCGCCCCGGCCCCCATGCCCGGCGGCGCGAACGAGGCGTTCTAACCTCAGTTAACAGGAGCGAGCCCCGATGCCGATGATAGTCATCGACGGTCCGCCCATCGCCGACCTGGACCGCAAACGAGAGCTGGTCCGCGGCATGACCGAGGCGGCCGCCCGGGCCTACGGGCTCCCGGAACAGGCCATGATCGTGATGATCCGCGAGAACCCGCCCGAGAACGTCGGCATCGGCGGCAAGCTGCTGGCGGACCGCACCGGGAAGTAGCCGCATGAGCGCGACCGGACCCGTCGTCAGAAACCTGAGCCTCGCCGACGTGCTCCCCCTGGTGCGCATCGGCAACCAGGCCTTCCTGGAGCATGCACGGCTCCCGGGCCACGGCGTCCAGGCGGTCCGGTACATCTCCGAACACCCCGCCTGGCAGTGGGGCGCGCTCGAAGGCGGGCGCCTCGCGGCCTTCCTGCTTACCGAACCGCGCCCAGAGCGCAAGCACGTGGCCATCCGGCTGGTGGCTGTCGATCCGGCGGTCAAGGGTCGCGGCCTCGGGAGCCTGCTGCTCGGGACGCTCGAGGCCCACTCCTCGAAGGAGGGCTACCCGGCGCTCAGCGTCGGCACGCCCTTCGCCCGGGGGTTCTACGAGAGGAACGGCTTCCGGCTGACCAAGACCAGCCTCAAGATGATCCGGGAGATCGCCTGCCGCCCCGTGCCCCGAGGCACGGGACCGTCGGCCGCGCGCCCCCTGGACTTCGAGGCAGCCGCCGACTTGTTGCCGCGCCTGGCGGACGATGCGCAGCGGCGCGCATTTCTCAACGCCTTCCTGGCGAACGTCCGCCGGGAGCAGCCCCTCATGCTCGTGGTCCCTGGCGCGGACGGACCGCGGGGCGTGGCCGTGGGCCGCACGCCGGAGTCCTGCCGGGACTTCGCGGAGGCCGTCTTCCTTCACGCATTCGACGGAGAGATCGCTCCCGTGATCGGGGCCTTCGAGGGCGCCGCCTCCCTGCTGGGGCTGCGCTACGTGGGCTTGGAGGTTCCGGAGGACCGCGAGCGCTCCATGCAGGAACTGGGATACTCCCGCTCCGAGCACGACTTCTACTGGACCATGTGCGCGCTGGAGAAGAGGCTGCCGGGCTGATCAGCCCGGCGCCTCACTGCCTGATTCGAAATCCTGTGCGGAGATGCCCCGCCGGGAGTTCAGCCCCCCGGCTTCCATTCTCCGCGGCGCATGGCGCAGCCGCCGGATGCGCAGCTGTCGTTGAGCGCGCGCAGGAAAGCCGGCTCGTCGCGAAGGAAAGTGACGTCCATGACGGCGCTCGGTCCCGCGCAGTCGAGGTCGGCAAGGGCCGCACCGAGGCCGAGCACATTGCCGCGATCCAGTTGCTTCTCCCTGAGATAAGGCTCGACGGCCTCGTGAGAAACGTCCCTGGGAGCCAGCAGGAAGAGGCCGTGCAGCTTGCGGTCGAGCACGGCCTGGAAAAGCGCCCCGTCGACCTGCACGCCGCGCCTCGCTCGCCAGCGCCTGCCCGCCGGGTCCGGCTTGGCCAGCGGAGCAAAGGCGTAGGCCTCGAGACCTCCGGCGGTCTGCACCGTGGCCAGAGCAGCGGCCACCACTCCGCACCAGCGCTTCTGCACTTCCGGAGCGGATGACTCCGGCCAGACGATCAGCCGGGGCACCCAGTTGCCCGGCTTGCGCAGTTCGGCGGGCCCGTCCTCGCGGATGCGTCGCTCCACATTGACGAAGTGAGTGACGGCCTCGGCGGCCGGGGCGGCCTCCATCGGCGCGGGTGGCGGCGCCGGCTTCGGCTTGAGCTGCGAGGGACCGGACGACGGCACCTCCACAGCCGAAATCGGCTTGAGGAACATCACCGTCGTTTCGTGGGCCTTCTTCTTGCGCGGCGCCGCGCCGGACGCGCCCTCCGCCCGCTGCACCCCTTGGATCGGCACCGGCACCGGCACCGGCTGAGGCACGGGCTCCGGGTCCTCGGCTTCGATGGGCGGAGTCGGCCGGGGCGAACCGCTGAACGGGCGCTCCGGCGACTGGGGCACGGTCATGGCCGCCGACTTGGCCTTCCTCGGGAAGTCCTCGTGGCTGTAGCCCGGGGTGATCTCCTTCGACGGGCTCGGCAGCGGCGGAAGCTCCTCCGGACCCGACACCGGCTGCGAATCGACCCGGGGGCCCAGCCGCGGGCGGGGCTTGGCCAGCATCTCTTTGACCACCTCGGCCAGTTCGGTCGGGCTGAAGGGCTTGGAGACAAGGTAGACGTGGCTTTTCTCGCGGTAGCCTTCCTGGTTCTTGGGGATGGTGCCGGAGATGAAAACTATCGGCACGTCCACGCCGTCGCGCCGAAGCCGTCTGGCGAACTCGCGGCCGTCCATGTTGGGCATGCGAATGTCGGCGCAGATCAACTCCGGCTCGTCGCGGCTGGCCCGGAAGGCATTCAGGGCCTCCACCCCGTCGCCGGCGGCGCGCACGATGATCCCGCAACCGGTGAGCACCTTGGCGACAATGCGGCGCATACGCGCATCGTCCTCGACCACCAGGGCTCGCGGTATATGAGCCAAAGAGCGAACCTCCTTCGGATGCTGCTTGGCCAAAGCGAACGGCGGGCATTATATGCGCGGCCGCTTTTCGCCGCCAGCGATATTTGACGCCGCGCGCGCGCCGTAATATCATCTTGCTCCAACCCCAGCAGGAAAGGCCTACTCCGATGGGATCCGCCGCAGACTCCAGTCTCCGCATCGCCCTGGTCGGGCTGGGCTTCAGCCGCCTGGTCCTCAAGGACTACGTATCGGCCCAGGGCGCGAAACTCGCCTTGCTCTGCGACCTGGACGAGAAGCGCTGCAAGGAGCTTTCCGCCGAGTACGGCGTGCCCTACACGCTGCGCTTCGAGGACTGCCTGGCCTCCGGGATCGACGCGGTGGACGTCTCCACGCCCAACCACCTGCACGCCGACCAGGCCGTCGCCGCCCTGGCCGCCGGCAAACACGTGTACCTCCAGAAGCCCATGGCCCCGAGCGTTGCCGACTGCCGCCGGATCGTCGACGCCGGCCGCCGCGCGGGGTTGGCCGTGGGCATGTTCATGAGCAACCTGAACGACCCGCTCAACCACGAGTTGCGGGCCATGATCGCGGCGGGGGCCTTCGGCCGGCTGGTCTCCGTGCGCGGGCGCATGGCCCACCGCGGCGCGCACACCAGTTGGAAGACCTGGGGCCGCGGCGACGACTACTGGCGCCGCAAGAAGGAGCTGACCGGCGGCGGGGGCATGGCCCTGATCGGCATCCACGCCATCCACCTCCTTCCCTGGCTGGCCGGGAGCCCCGTGGAATCGGTGGCGGCCTTCTCCGAGAACGTGGCCAGTCGCGAGATACTCGACGGCGACGACATCACCGCGGCGGCGGCCCGGCTGCGCTGCGGCTCGCTCGCCGTGCTGGAGGCCAGCTACGCCTCGGAGAACAGCTGCACCGAGATATACGGTACCGCCGGCTACGCCCTGCTCCAGAGGGGCGCGCTGCGCATCAAGCTCGACGCGCCCTGGAAGGGCCGGGTCCTCAGCCTCCCGGGCGGCGAAGACGAGATGTCTTTCGGCCGGGAGGAACTCGACCGCCTGCGCGCCCCCCTCCGGCTCGAGCACGAACAGCACGGGGCCTTCGCCCGGGCGGTCCTGGCCGGCGAGCCCCCCCCGGTGACCGGCGACGACGGCCTGCGCGACATCGCCGTGCTCGAGGCCATCTATCGCTCGGCCGCCTCGGGGCGCAGAGAGCGGCCCGAGGCGGGCGAGGTCCCGGCCCCGTGAAGATACTCCGCGGGCCGGATTCGCTGCCGGCCTCGTTGCCCACCGGTTCGGTGGTGGCCGTCGGCACCTTCGACGGAGTCCACATCGGACACGCCGCGGTCCTCGCCGAGGTCGTCCGCTGGGCGAAGGAGCTCCGGGCCGTCCCGGCAGCGGTGGTGTTCGTCCGCCCCCCGCGCGTCTCCCTGCCCGACGCCGCCCCGCTCGACCTCCTGACCAGTCCTGAGCACCGCCTGCAGTTCATCGCCAGGTTGGGCATCGAACTGGCCCTCGACCTGGAATTCGGGGACAGGCTGGCCGGCCTGTCCGCCGAGGAATTCGCCAGGACCTACCTGCTGCAAGGTCTGGGCGCCCGCGCCCTGGTCATGGGCCACGACGCCCGGCTGGGCAAGGGCGGCGCCGGCGACTTCCCGGCGATGAAGAAGATCGGCGCGCGCCTCGGCCTGGAGGTCCGCCAGACCAGGCGGGTACGCGCCTGCCGCCAGGTCGTCTCGAGTTCGGCGGTCCGCCGCGCCATCCAGGAGGGGCGACTGGACGTAGCAGAATGCCTCCTCGGTCGGCGGGTGTCGGTTCTGGGCACCGTCGTGCCGGGCCTCGGACACGGCCGCGAACTGGGCTTTCCCACGGTCAACCTCGACATCCACCGGGAAGTCCGCCCCCCCATGGGCGTCTACGCCACGCTGGCCCGCGTGGAAGACGGTCCGGCCCTCAAGTCGGTCAGCAACGTGGGCTTCCGGCCCACCGCAGCCCGATCCAAGCCGCGAGGACTGCGCCGCGATCTGCTGGTCGAGGCCCACCTGCTCGAAGGCGGCGGGGACCTCTACGGCAGGCTCGTCGAACTGGAGTTCGTGAAGAAGCTTCGCGAAGAGCGGCGCTTCGACTCCGATACTGAACTCGCCGCGCAGATCGCGCTCGACGCCGAGGAGGCGAGGCGCCTGCTGGCCTCATCCTCCGATTGCCGGCAGACCCGGGACCAATGACCCCGGCCCGGCCCGCGGCTCAGCGAACGCCGAACCGCGGCTGAGCCTGTTCCGCCTGGCCCTCCCCAGCATTCGCCGAGCGGGGCAGTTCGCCGCCGGCCTCGACCTCCTCGACGCGATACTCGTAACCCGTGCCGGCACCCGCGGCGGCGCCGGCCCCGGCCGTCGACTCGTCCAGCCAGCGGTACTCGTTCCCGGTGGGCTCGCCGCCGAAGGCTGCCGCCGGCACCTCGGCCAGGCGCTGCCACTCGCCGGGCTTGGCATTTGCGCCGGCCGCCGGAGCCTCGCGGCGCAGCACCCGGTAGCCGAGCGTTCCGCGCTCCACGGGAGCGGTCCAGGCGACCAGCGTGCCCTTCTCGGCCGGCTCCGCCGAGGCCGAGAGCCCGTCGGCCGCGGTCGGCGCCCAGAGCACGTTGCCCAGTTCCCCGCCGCCGTCGGCCTCGTCCACGTCGCTGTCGTCTCCGGAGAGCCAGCCCGCGCCCGAGGCGTAGCTCGTCACCGTCACGCTGTCGCCCGTCTGCGTGTCGATCAGGATGGTCTGGCGCCCGCCGCCCACGTCCTCGAAGGCCATGCCCGTGAAGTTGTGGCTGTTCCACGCCGAGTCCAGCACCTTGATGTACGGCCCGACCGCCGCCTCGCCGTCGTTGAACTCCACGTTGTCGAAGGTGGTCGTCCCCGCGCCGTCGAGCGTCACGCAGTTGGCCGCCAGGTCGTCGATCCGCGCGTAGCGCACGTTCACGTTGCCGCTCAGGTGCAGGTCGTAGTAGCCCGAGCCGTCGTTCTGGATCTGCGCGATCTTGTCGGCCGCCCCCGCGACCTGGAAGGTGCTGCCCGCCGCCGAGGAGAGCGTCGAGCCGCCCCCGATCCCGAGCGTGCCGCCGCCGTCGAGCCGCAGCGTCGCCGTCCCTGAGAGCGCCGTGTTCCCGGTCACGGTGAGCGACCGGGTATCGAGCACCTCGTAGGTCCCGGCGGTCATGGTCAGCCCCTCGGCCACCGTCACCGCCGCAGCCGGCTGCCAGGTGCCGGAGCCGCTGAAGGCGAGATTGCGGTAGGCGTTGCCGATGGTCGCCGGGAAGCCCGCGTACGTGCCCGTCCCGTTGTACTCCACCGTGCTGCCGTTCTGGAGGTCGAGCGAGCCCCGCGACACCGTCTCTCCGCCCTGGAGCTTCAGCGTGGCGCCGTTGGCCACGGCAAGCGAATCGTTCACTGCGAGACTGTGCCCAGCCAGGTCCAGCGTCCCGGCCAGGACGCTCGCCGCACTGCCGCAGGCGACCGCCCCCGAGGCCGTGGCCGTCCCCGCCGACTTGTCTATCTCCAGATTGTAGTACGTCGCAGCCTGGACGCTCTGGTCGGCGCCGCTGTCGTAGCTCACCGTTCCGGACGGAGCCGTGAGCACCCCCAGGCTGGTCACTGTCCCGCCCAGCTCGAGCCGGCCGGCGCCGGTGAAGGTCGTGCTTCCGCTGTTCATGTCGTAGCCGCCGTTGGCGTCGAACGTCCCCGCGCCGATCGTGACCGTCCCGGCCGCGGCCAGGGTCGCGATCTCCGCGGCGCTCAGCGCCCGGTTGTAGATCCGGACCTCGTCAACGGTGCCCTTGTAGTAGTAGTTCTGGTACTTCCAGGTGCCGATCTTGACGGTCGCCCCGGCCGACTGCCGGATGTTTCCGGTCTGGGCCTGCGGCGTGCCCTGCTCCACGCCGTTGACGTAGATGCGCACGTTGGAGCCGTCGTAAGTCCCGACCACATGGTCCCAGGACCCCGATTCCAGGACGCCGCTGTTCAGCACCACCGCGGTCCCCGCGGCGTTGACGACATAGAACGCGTAGGTCTTGGTGGCGCCCACCACGTACAGGCCGAAGTCGTAGACCGTGTTGTTCTCGCTGTCCACGATGAAGACCGGACCGTTCGCCGTCGCCCCCCGCTTGACCCACGCCGAGACGGTGATGGCGTCGGTCAGCGAGGAGGTCAGCGTCGAGCCGCAGTCGCCGTATTCCTGGCTCGCACTGTCCAGGCCCAGCCCCCCGTCGAGCTTTCCGGTCGTCCACGTGGGCGTGTTGTACAGCGTGCAGGTGTGGCCGCCGCCGGAAGAGTCGACCGCCTGCGTACCGCTGCCGTCGTTCATCTTCCACCAGCCCAGCAGGCCGGAGGTGGTGCCGCTGGTCAGGTTCCCAGCCACCGTCACCGTCTTGTCGGCCACGTCGAACGTCCCGGCGGCTACCGTCAGGTCGTGGTCCAGCGTCATGGCATCCTGCGGCTGGAAGGTGGCCCCCGCCCCGGCGTTGCCCACCCGCAGGTCGTAGAGCGTCTTGCCGCCCGAGGACAGCGCCACCGTCCCGGAGGTGGCCGTCAGGTCCACCAGGCCGTTGGCGTGCGTGAAGGTCATCCCCGCCACCAGTTTGAAGGTCGCCCCGGAGACCGTCAGGGTCTGCCCGCCGAGGCTCAGATTCCCGGTGTAGCCGGTGCAGTCCACCAAGGCGCAAGCCAGGCCCGCCGTCAGCATGCAGTCGTTGTCGGCGTTGGTCCCGGTGCCGTCGAAGCTCAGGCTGTGGGTGGCGTTGATCGCGACCATCCGGATCAGCCCGGCCTGGTCGGTCGTCCAGTTGGCGGCCGCGTTCCCGTCGGTCGACGCGGCCTGCGGATGCCAGTAAAGCGTCGCCCCGTCGCCGCCCGAGACGGTCACCGAGACGCTGGCCTGGTCGTCCTCGGCCGGCGCGTGGTTGTCGGGGGTGGAATCCGGATCGGTCCTGTCGGACGTGGTCACTTCGGCCGTCACAGCCTGACTTCCATCCGCGACGCCCTCGAGTTCGAGCGTCAGAGTGGCCTCGTCCCAGACGCACACGTTGCCGGGGCTCCAGACCAGGGTCCCGCCATCGAAGGCCCCGTGGTCGGTCTCCGCGCCCTGCAGCGAAAGACCCGCCGGCAAGGTGATCGTCACGGTCGCACTGGCCCTGACCAGGCCCGCGTTCTGGAGGGTGACGGTCACGGTGGAACTGGCCCCGATCGCCACGGAGAGCGGGTCGGCCGTCACGCCGACGCTCAGGTCGCTATCGCCTGGGGTAACGCGGCGGATGCGGCTGTTATAGTAGTCGCAAATGTACAGGTAGCCATCCGCATCGAAGGCCAGGCCCATTATGTAGGCAAACCCGGCATTCTCGGGAGCTCCGCCGTCATCGAGGTTCTTGTAGTCGCCGTCACCGGCGAACGTGGAGATGACCCCCGTGCCCAAGTCGACGCGCCGCACGCGATAATTGCCGTATTCGCCAATGTACAGATTGGCGCCGTCCGGAGATATGGTCACTCCGTAAGGCCCGCTCAGCTTGGCTGCCGTGGCCAGGCCCCCGTCGCCGGTATATCCGGAGCTGCCGGCTATTCCGGCGACCGTGGTAACCGCCCCGCCGACCCAGTCCTTCTTCCTTATAACGTGGGCGCTGTAATCCGCGCAATACAGGTTATCGCTGGCGTCGAAGAAGATGTCGCGCGGTCCAGTCAGCCCCGTCCAGTAGCTGCTGATGATGCCCGTGCCCATGGTGACCTTGCGGATCCGGGTGTTGCCCTGGTCGGTGATGTACAGATCCCCGGCGCTGTCTAAGGCCAAACCGCGGGGAGTGTTGAGTTGGGCGGCCGTGGCCGCGCCACCGTCGCCCGCAGATCCCTGGCCGTTTCCTCCGGCAAACGTGGAGATGTTTCCGGTGGTGGCGTCCACCTTGCGAACCCGGTGGCCGCTGGCTTCGGCGATGTACAGGTTCCCGGCCGCGTCCAAGACGACCCCGGTCGGACCGTTCAGCGTCGCGGCGGTCGCCAAGCCGCCGTCACCGGTCGAACCGGCGGTGCCGGTTCCGGCCACGATCGCAACCGCGCCCGTGCTCGGATTGAAGCGCATCACCGTGTGGCCGCCCAGGTTGCTGAAGTACATCTGACCGTCGGGACCCTTCGCGATGAAAGCCGGTCCATTGATCTCAGGGAGGCGCGGATACTTGCCGGCCACGGTGGTTATAGTCTTGTCGGCGTCGTCCAAATCAACCTTCCGGATGACATGGTTTTGGTCCATGATATGGAGGATTCCGACCTTCCCGGCGTCCGGGTCCGGCCAATATGCCACTCCGTGCGGCAAATTGATCTGGGCATCGCGGGCGGGGCCGCCATCTCCGGAGTAGCCGGCCACGCCCGTCCCGACGAGGGTGGATATCGTGTTGGTGCCGACGTCGACCTTGCGGATCCGGTTGTTGATCTGATCGGCGATGTAGATATTGCCGTTCTTGTCCAGAACCACTCCGCGCGTCTCTCTCATCAACGCCGCGGTCGGCGGAGTCACCCCATCCGCGTCGTCTCCACGATTAAGCTGGCCGGCAACCGTGTTGATGTTTCCGGTGGCCACGTCCACCTTGCGAACCCGGTGGCCCTCTGACGGGTTACCATTGCCCCACCCGCCGATGTAGAGGTCTCCGCCCGGCGTAACGTGGAGCCCAAACGGGTAGCTGAGTTTTGCGACGTTGAGCGCAGCCACGCCTTCTCCGGAGTCTGCGCCCCCTCCGGCCACCCTGGTGATGATGCGCTGCTCAGGCGCAAGACCTGCGTCGTAGGTCACCTTCCGAATCGTTCCTGCGTCGCTGTTGCAAATGTAGAGGTTGCGGGCGGAGTCGAACCCCAGGCCTCGCGGATGGTTAAACGTGGCATTGATCACCGGCCCGCCGTCCCCGGTATCGGCCCGGGTCACGCCGTCCCCGCCGATCCGGATGATCACACCGGTTGCCTTGTTGACCATACGTATGCACTCGTTGATCGAGTCGGAGATGTAGATGTCTCCCGTGACGGGCTCTATGGCCACGTCGTTCGGCTGATAGAGTGTCGCCTGAGTGGCCAGGCCTCCATCGCCGCTCAGGCCATTGTCCCCCGTGCCCGCAATGGTGGTGAGTTCGCCGGTGGTCGTGTTCAGCTTCCGAATGCGGTGTCTGCCCGTCTCGGCGAAAATGAAATTGCCGTCAGCGTCGAACTTGCCCTGCCCATGACGGCTGGAACTATAGGTGCCCAGATCCAGATACATATCGGTCGCAACGCCCTGCGATGGTGAGGATGGCCCGACAACGGTATCGATGATCTGCCCCCCAGCGGCGGGGGCGGAAAGGACAACGGACAGGAGCACGGCCAACGCCAGCGGGGCCAGATGGCGACGGCGATTCATCTTCCGTCTCCACCGGTCCCGCTCTGACCGGCCAGGCGACCGGATAGAGAGAGCGCGGAAGCAGCCGCCTTCACAGGCCGCCTCCCGTCCGCATCCCCCTGCGCAGCGACCATCGCCCCGCACCTTTCTCCCATCCCGGCGCGCTCCGTCGCGCCGGGTGCCCGCCAACACCTAACGCCGGGACCTTACCGGTCCCGACACAGCAGGTGCTCTGCCCGCTTCCAAGCGGGACCAGGGCATTTCACTTCTCCTTATCGTCCTCCACACAAGCCGACTTTATGCACACAGAATCCCACGGCTACCCAGAATCTACATCCTATCACAGCCTTGGTCAATAGGCCCTCCGCATTTCCATGGATGCTACGCGAACACGCGCGAGTGCTCATCCTGGCCGCAACCTGCGCTCCAGCCCACGACCGTGATATTCGATGCAAGGGACTCGTCACATCCGGCCCCTCAGTTGGCTGAACTGGACGATGAACGTGGCTGCTCCCCGCCAGCCTCGATCTCCTCGACGCAGTACTCGTAGCGCGCCGAGACGGCCGCTCCGCTCGACTCGTCCAGCCAGCGGTACTCGTTCCCGGTGGGCTCGCCGCCGAAGGCTGCCGCCGGCACCTCGGCCAGGCGCTGCCACTCGCCGGGCTTGGCATTTGCGCCGGCCGCCGGAGCCTCGCGGCGCAGCACCCGGTAGCCGAGCGTTCCGCGCTCCACGGGAGCGGTCCAGGCGACCAGCGTGCCCTTCTCGGCCGGCTCCGCCGAGGCCGAGAGCCCGTCGGCCGCGGTCGGCGCCCAGAGCACGTTGCCCAGTTCCCCGCCGCCGTCGGCCTCGTCCACGTCGCTGTCGTCTCCGGAGAGCCAGCCCGCGCCCGAGGCGTAGCTCGTCACCGTCACGCTGTCGCCCGTCTGCGTGTCGATCAGGATGGTCTGGCGCCCGCCGCCCACGTCCTCGAAGGCCATGCCCGTGAAGTTGTGGCTGTTCCACGCCGAGTCCAGCACCTTGATGTACGGCCCGACCGCCGCCTCGCCGTCGTTGAACTCCACGTTGTCGAAGGTGGTCGTCCCCGCGCCGTCGAGCGTCACGCAGTTGGCCGCCAGGTCGTCGATCCGCGCGTAGCGCACGTTCACGTTGCCGCTCAGGTGCAGGTCGTAGTAGCCCGAGCCGTCGTTCTGGATCTGCGCGATCTTGTCGGCCGCCCCCGCGACCTGGAAGGTGCTGCCCGCCGCCGAGGAGAGCGTCGAGCCGCCCCCGATCCCGAGCGTGCCGCCGCCGTCGAGCCGCAGCGTCGCCGTCCCTGAGAGCGCCGTGTTCCCGGTCACGGTGAGCGACCGGGTATCGAGCACCTCGTAGGTCCCGGCGGTCATGGTCAGCCCCTCGGCCACCGTCACCGCCGCAGCCGGCTGCCAGGTGCCGGAGCCGCTGAAGGCGAGATTGCGGTAGGCGTTGCCGATGGTCGCCGGGAAGCCCGCGTACGTGCCCGTCCCGTTGTACTCCACCGTGCTGCCGTTCTGGAGGTCGAGCGCCGCGCACGTGACCGTCTCGGCGCCCTGGAGCCGCAGCGTGTCGGTGACCACGAGATTCCGGCCGAGAGTCAGGTCCCGGCCGGCGAGGTCCAGCACCCCCTGCGTCACCGTCAGGTCCGTGGACGCCCCCAGCAGCTTCAGGTTCGTCGCCAGCGACACCTTCTTGCCGGCGTCCTTGTTGATCGTGATGCTCTGGGAATAGACCTCGGTGTTGCCGGTGCTGCTGACGGTTGCATCCGAGGAACCTGTCATCGTCATCGTCGCGCTTCCGGTGGTGATGCTGTTAGAGCCGGATTGATTGAAAACCAGGTCTCCCTGCATCTCCAGCGTGCCGTTGTCGATATTGTGCACGAAGTTGAAGCAGGTTGTCCTCCTGATCGTGGTGGTGCCGGTTACCACCACGGTCTTCCCGCCCAGATTCCAGGCGGTGCCGCCGTCCGAGTTGCGGCCCAGCGTCACCGTCAGGCTGCCCACCGTCAGGCCGCTGCCACCCCCCGCCCCGTAGGCGAAGGTGACGTTCGTGTACCCCGTGACCTCCACGGTCAGCGGCAGCCCCGCCTCGCAGAGAACCGGGGTGTTGAACTGCACCTGCGGATTTCCGTCTACCGATCCGGCGAACCACGCCGAACGGAAGTCCATGGCCGTCTTCCAGGTGAACGTGCCGCCGGGCTTGTCCACCAAATACCGGGCGCTGTTCTTGCTGCAGCTCCAGCTCAGGTTGGTCTGCTCCTGGTCCCCGTTGCCGTTGACCGTCAGTCGCAGGTTCCCCGAGATGGTCTTGCCGTTGCCGACGATGTTCCCCTTGGCATAGACGATCCCGCCGCCCATGATCCGGGCCATGCCGTCGCTGATGTAGCCCAACTCGTTGCCGTTCAACGTCAGCGTCCCGTCGACCGTCAGGGTCGCCGTCAGATTGGTGTAGTAATTCTGGTCGTTCACGGTGCCGGCCTGGAAGGTGACGTTCGCGAGCGAGAACGTCCCGCTGATGGTGGGCCCCGGCGAGGCGGTGTAAAGCCAGAAGCGCACCGTGGAGCTCTCCGGAGTGATCGTGCCCCCGGAATACTCCCAGCCGCCGCTGATCTCGTGCGTCGCCGAGCCCAGGGCGACGGTCCCGCCGACCAGATCCACCTTGTTGGCAGCCCCGTAAGGCACGGTAAGAACGAAGTCGTTCATGTCCAGGCTGCCAGAGGTCAGCTTGAGCCCCTGGCACGTGAGATTCTGCTGCATCGTCACCAGGCTGCCATCGACTTCCACGTTAGGCCAGGACTCCGCGGCAATGCAGTTGACCGTCGCCGCGTCGTCGCCGTCGAACTTCACCAGATTGGTCCCGGTCAGGTTGAACAGGGCGTTCGCCGCGTACGCCGAGGTGTCCCAGTTGCCGGCCACCCGGAACGTGCTGCCGTTGGCCAGGGCGATCTTCTGCCCGGCGGCACCGCCACCCCCGTGGCTGAAGTTGCCGGCCACCACGATCGTCCCGGCGTCTACGGCGATAATGTTCCCGGCCGCCTGGAAACCTCCGTGCGTGAAGTTCCCGGCGACCGATAGCGTCCGGCTCCCCACCACGATACGGAATCCGCGCGCCGTGGTGCTCAAGTCTCCCCCCACCGTCAGGTCGAACCCGTTGAGGTTCAGCACCCGGTCGTTCGCAGTGACCTGGTTCTCGCGCAGACTGATGCTGGCGGTCGTGGCAAACGCCGCGGCCAGCGCCACCGTCTGCGCGTAGCCGGCCGAGTTGCGGTAAATGTCGAGGTTGGCCTGCATCACGCACGGGTTGAGGTTGTACGTGAAATCACTGCCCGCACCCAACTGATAGGTGAAGTAGACCTGCCAGGTGCAGGCCGGGTTCGGCAGCCAGGCGTCGGCCGTCGTCGCAAGAATGACGAACTTGTGACTGTTGACGTTCGCGAACGTCCCCGTACCCGTCGTGCACTGATGCGTCACGGTCGTGACCTGGTTCTGGTCGTTGTTGCCGTCGAAAGTAGTCACCCCCCCGTCGGGCGCCACCTTCAGGTCGTAGAAGGCGATGCTGCAGCCGTTGGACTGCGACAACGTCCCCGTGCCGGTCATCTGCACGCTGGACGTGCCCGCCGAGAACCCGTTGTTGACGTTGTTCCGCAGGTGTCGTCCCACCTGGATGGTGGAACCGCCCGCCGCGAATGCGGCCGCCGCCAACGTGTTCTGCAGGAGGAGGTCCCGCCCTATGGTCACGCTCTTGTCGTTGGTCTGGAACGTCCCGTAGGCGAAGGTGAGGTCATTGGCGACTGACAGCGCATCCTGCAACTGCCAGGTCCCGCCCGCCGCCGTGCCGAAGGTCGCGTTGTAGAGCGGCTGAGCGGCGCTGGTGATCGTCTTCGTGCCGGAGGTCGCCGTGAAGGCCGCGGTGCCGCCGTTGTGCGTGAAGCTCCCGCCCGTCACCGCGAAGCTCCCCCCCACCGAGAGCATCCCGCTCGTGCTGGTGAACGACCCGCCGGACAGACAGAAGTCCCCGCCGTCGGTGATCGCCCCGCTGCCCCCCGTGAACGTCCCGGCGGCCACCACCATGCCCCCGACGTCGACCGTCAGGGCGTTGGCCGCGTCCTGCGTCACCGACGTGGTGTTCCCGGAGGCCATCCAGAACTTGTAGGCCGCCGCCGCCGCATTGATCGTGAGCGTCCCGCCGCCCGAGTTGGCGTCGAACTTCACGATGGTGGTGGCATCCGGCGCGTTGGCCGCGTCCGGCGCGCCCCCGCTCGTGAGCGCCCAGTGGTTGGTCGGGTCGTTCCAGTTGCCGGTACCGCCCACCCAGTAGCGGATCCCGGCGGTCTCGAAGACCCAGTGCGGCGTCGCCTCTCCGTCGTCGTTGTTGCCGCTGTTCGTCGAGTAGTACGCGTAACAGTCGTGGTCAGAGCACTCTCCGTCCATCACGTCCGCGTAGTGCACCTCCTGCTCGCCGTTGGGGAAACTGAACGCCCACTTCGTCGGCGTCGCCGCCGAGCGCAACAGCGTCTTGGCCCCCGATGTCCCGACGACCGTCAGCGTGCCGCCCACGGTCGTGGTCGAGCCCCCGGCGAACTGGAAGGTGACGCCCGGGCCGTCGAGCTTCAGGTTCGAGTAGCTCGTCGCCAGGTCCGTCACCACGTAGGGCCCGGCCCCGCCGTAGAACCATACCGTCGCCCCGGCCGTGTCGTACGTTTCGGTCGCGGCCGTCACCGTCTCCGAACCCAGGAGCTTGAGCGTCCCCGCGGCTCCGACCGTGAAGGCCCCCGCCGTGCTCACGCTGTAGCCGGCCAGGTCCAGCGTCCCGGCGGTGATGTTCACCGCCCCGCTCCAACTCGCCGGCGAAAAGGCCTCGGCCAGCGACACCGTCCCGCTCACCGGCTTGTTCACCGTGAGGGCGCCGTCGCCGAACTCGCCGCCCGCGCAGCTCACCGCCTGATCGCCGGTGCCCACGCAGTTGATCGCCAGAGTGCCACTGACATCAGCATCGTTCGACTCCAGGTCCCCGCTCAGGTTCGCCGTCCCGTTGATGGTCACCGCCCGCGAAATCAGCAGATTGCCGTTCACGTTCATGGTCCCGGCGTTGAGCACCGAGGCCACTCCGCCCATGTCCACCGTCACGTTGTTGAAGACCACCCCGGCCGCCGAGACCGTCTGCGTGCGGCTCTCGCCGGAGTACATCGAGAACGTGTCGGGCATGGTCACGTCGCCGGCCACGTGCGTGAACGAACCGTCCGCGTGCATCTCGATGTCGTCGGTTATCGTCAACGAGCCGGTCTTGTTGATGCTGACGTTGAAGAACCGCTCGCCCGGATTACTGACCGTCCAGACGGTGTTGTTGCCCCCCAGGAAGTTGATGGTGCCGCCGTAGGGCTGGTTGGTATCCCAGGCCGTGATGTCCCCGTAGACGTTCCACTCGCCCAGGTTGCCGCCCTGGTGGTTGACCGCGAAGTTGTGCAGCACGTCCACCGCCGAGGCCATGGAGCAGGCCGAGCCCGAGCCGGTCAGGTCCAGCACCACGTCGTAGAGCTGGCCGGTGAAGGCTATCGTGTCGGTGGCGCCGAAGTTCTCGAACTCCACGCTGCCGCTGGCGTGCGTGAAGGTCCCGCCGGTCTGCTGGTAGCTCCGCGCCGCGTTCGGCGCGTCGAACTTCAGGAGCCCGCTGGTCGAGGCGAAGGTGCCGCCGGAGAGCAGCCAATCGCCGGTGACGGTGATGGCCCCGCTGCCGCCGGTGAAGGTCCCGGCCTCCTGACGATAGCCGCCGTTGCCCACCGTCAGGGTGTTGGTGGTATCCTGCGTCACCGCCGTGGTGACGCCCGCGGCCATCCAGAACCTGTAGGCCGCCGCCGCCGCGTTGATCGTCGCCGTGCCCCCGCCGGAGTTGGCGTCGAACTTCACGATGGTGGTCGCGTCCGGGGCGTTGCCCGCGTCCGGCGTACCGCCGCTCGTGAGCGCCCAGTGGTTCGTCGGGTCGTCCCAGTTCCCCGTGCCGCCGACCCAGTAGCGGATCCCGGCCGTCTCGAAGACCCAGTGCGGCGTCGCCTCTCCGTCGTCGTTGTTGCCGCTGTTCGTCGAGTAGTACGCGTAACAGTCGTGGTCAGAGCACTCTCCGTCCATCACGTCCGCGTAGTGCACCTCCTGCTCGCCGTTGGGGAAACTGAACGCCCACTTCGTCGGCGTCGCCGCCGAGCGCAGGAGGACGTTGCTCCCGGAGGTCCCCTGCACCGTCAGCGTCCCGCTCACCGTGGTGGTCGAGCCCCCGGCGAACTGGTAGGTGCCGCCGGCCCCGGTGATCTTCAAGTTCGAGTAGCTCGTCGCCAGTCCCGTCACCACGTACGGACCGGCCCCGCCGTAGAACCACACCGTCGCCCCGGCCGTGTCGTAGGTCTCGGTCGTCGCCGTCACCGTCTCCGACCCCAGGAGCTTCAGCGTCCCGGCAGCCGCCACGGTGAGCGCGTCCTTCACCGTCAAATTGTAGCCGGCCAGGTCCAGAATCCCCGAACTCACGGTCACGTCCGTCCCGGTACGGTTCGCGTAGAAGTTGCTGGCCAGCGCCACCTTCTTCCCAGCGTCCTTGGCCACCACGAACCCGGGGAAGTAGGCCGTCGTGTCCCCCGAGTAGGTCGCGGTCGTATCCGCGCTTCCCGAAAGCCTGATGGCCACCGTGCTGCTGGAGGTGCCGGCCGTGCTCAGAGTAAGCGAGTAGTTGCCCTTGACGTCGATAGTCCCGTTGTTCAGGTACCGACCCCAGGAACTGTAGTTGATGGACACGGACAGGTCCCCGTACGCCGTCACCGTCTTGCCGCCCAGATCGATCGTGTTGTTGCCCGTGCCGGCCGGCAGAGTGCACACCAGGTCGTTCGTGTCCACAGTGCTCGCACCCGTCAGGTAGAACCGCCCATGGTCGTTGCCGTTGGTGCCGACGGCAAACTCCAGCGTCGAGCCCGCCGCGTAGGTCAGGGGCGAGTCCACCTGCAGATAGCCATAGTTGCCACCGGACCATGCCCCGAACGAGCAGTAGCCGTTAATCACCGCGTCGCCCGCCGCCTTGTTGACCCGGAATACAGGGGTTCCGGCGGTGGTGCTGACGCCCGAGAAGCGGAAGTTGGTGATATTCTGATTCCCCGCGGCCGCGTTCACCTCGATCAACGGAAGGCGCATCAGGCAGTACTTCGAATTGCCGACCACGGCACCCTTGGCGTAGATGGCGCCGCTGCCGTTGTAGTAGGTATGCCATCCTCCGGTGTCGTACCCCTGCATGGTCAGGGTACCGTTGACCGTCAGGCTGGCGTTGATGGATATGCTGTACGTCGCCGACACCCCGGCCTGCCAAACGTAGAAGGTCGCGTTGTTGAGGGCGAAGGTGCCGGACACCGTCGCGGCGGTCATGCCCGTGTAGGGGATCCAGAACCGGACCGTCGAGGTCTCCGCGTCGATCGTCCCGGCCGTGTACGCCCAGCCGCCCTTGATCTCGTGAGTCGCCGAGCCCAGCGAGAGCGCCCCCCCATCGACCGTCAGGTTGTACCCGTTGGTCGTGGTGATCGAGAAAGTGAGACAGTCGAGCTCGCCCTGGCTCACGGCGATCGCCCCGCTGATGCCGATGTTCGAGGCCAGCGAGGCGGTGTTGGCCGACTTGTTCACCTTGAGGTCGAAGAAGTTCTTGCCCGCGCCCGTCCCGCCCGTGTTGACCGTCTGCGCCGAGCCGCCGTCGAGCTCCACCCGGCCGCTGTTGTGCGTGAAGGTCCCGCTGCTCGTCCAGTTGCCCGAGACGGTCACGGCCGCCGAGGCGTCGGGCTTCAGGATCCCGCTGGCCGCATCGATGCTGACGTGCGCGAAGTCCGAGCCGGTCTCCGGCTGGAACTGCCCGTCGTGCACCGTGAGCGTCCCGTCCACCTTGATCGCCCCGGTCGTGTCCACATCCGCGGCGTCCCCGGGAGTGCCGGCCGTGTTGTTCACGTAGACGTTGTTGAAAGCCTTGGCCGCGGCGGTCCCTCCGGTCGTGACGGCCTGGGCGCCGCTGCCGTCGAAGTCCACCCGGCCGCCGTTGTGGGTGAACGTGCCGTTCGTGTTGTCCCAGTCGCCCGACACCGCGATCGTCGCCCCGCTGTCCGGCTTCAGGATGCCGTCGGCCTCGACGGTCACGTTCACGAAGTCGGAGCCCGTCTCCGGTTGGAACTGGCCGTCGTGCACCGTGAGCGTCCCGTCCACCTTGATCGCGCCGGTCGTGTCCACATCCGCGGCGTCCCCGGGAGTGCCGGCCGTGTTATCCACGTAGACGTCGTAGAAGGTCTTGGCCGCCGCCACGCCTCCGGTGGTGACGGTCTGAGCAGCCGAACCGGTGAAGGCCACCGTCCCGTTGTTGTGAGCGAGCGTGCCGGTGGAGTTGCTGAAGTCACCGCCGACCGAGAGCGTCCCGCTGGTACTGGTGAAGCTTCCGCCGCTGAGAGTCACCGAACCGCTCACCGCGATGCCCGAGCTGCCGCCGGAGAAGGTCTGGCCCTTGACCTCGATGCCGTCGGCCCCCACGGTGACGGCATTGGCGCCCTGGCTCACGGTCACGTTGCTGCCGCTGTCGAGCAGCAGGCCGAACACGTCGACCGCCTGATTCACCGTGCAGGTGCCCGAGCCAGAGTTCGAATCGAAACAGGCGCAGTCCGTGGATGATGGCAGGTACGAGGCGCCGGGCGTGCCGCCGCTCGAACTCGCCCAGTGATTCGCCGCGTCCGACCAGTCGCCATCGCCGCCCACCCAATAACGGACGGCGGCTTCCGCGCCCAGGGTCAGACAGTTCCCCGCATCGGACACGTTGTGATACTCGAACGCGATCCAGTCGGCGGAGCGGACCGAGTCGGACACGCGAACCTCGTCGATGACGCCGTCGAAATAGATGGCCCGTCCGGGCCTGAGGTCCCCTATGCAGCAAGCGGTCGTCCAATTAGCACTTCCGCTGTTCGTAAAGGAGAGCCTCTCAACGCCGTTCACGTACACCTTGGACGTCGAGCCCTTGGTGGCCGTGGCCACGATGTGGTACCAAGCGCCCGTGGTCAGATTGGCGCCGGAGGTCTGGCCGTATAGGCCGGTGTTCGTTTCGTAGGCCCACAGTCTGACCTCGGAGCCTCGGGCCGCAAGCCATGAGTAGCTGCCCGCCGCGGCCGACGACGCCATCACGGTGAATCCGTAGGTGCTGTAATCTCCGCTTCCGGAGAGGGTGTCGGCCTTGATCCACGCCTCCATCGTAAAGCTGTTGGCCACGCCCAGGCTTCCGATGGCCACGTTGTCGCTGCTGAAGTCCTGGCCTTGGCCCACCTTGCCGCTGGCTTCAGCCGGGTTGCCGGACGAGGCCTTCGTGCCCGTCTTGACATTGGCGGTGCTGTCGGCCACCGTGGTGGCGGTGGCGTCGGGCAGGTGCCACACGCCCTTGTAGTTGGAGTCCCATACCGCCGTGGAACTCGGGGCCGTCGAGTAGCTCGCATTGCCGTAGTACATGAAGATCAGCGTATCCGAGGCGACCTTGAGCGTCGGAATCTTTACCCAGACCACCAACTCTCCGGTGGTCGCGTCGTACTTCTCGATTTCGTGGCTGAGCAGGGTGGTCCCGTCGGCATTCGTGAAGACTATGTCGTAGCCTTGCGCGTGCTGGACCTTGCCGCCGTTGGCCACGGTCTTGAGCGCTGCATCGGTCGTGGTGACCATGAGAGGGAAGTTGGTCAGATCGGATGCCCCGCTGACCTTCGTGTGATCGATAGTCACAGAGCGCCGATAGCTCCAGCCGGCCTTCCACCCTGCCTCGGCGCGCCCGGGCCAGGCCGCAAACAAAACCAGCACGGCTGCCAGGTGCAGGGCACTGCCCGGCAGCAGCGGGATCCGGCTGGTTCCATGCGGCGTGCTGCGCATCACGACCTCACCACCAAGCACCACAAGGCCTCGCACAATCACGGACATCCGCCAACGCGAACGTCCGCAGACGCCCACCCCATGCCTTCTCAGCACCTGCGGTTGCCGACGCTCCGTCACTCTGCGGCGCGCGGCGCAAACACAGCACCTCTCTACCTCAGACGGATGCGTATTAATTATCGACTAGGCCGCAGCGTGGCTTAACGCCACACAACACACCCATCTTATCTATATTATGCATTCTATCACCGGCTAGGTCAATAGCCCCATCTCCACTTCCTGTCGCGACTTGAATTCCAGAAACCTTCGGGTAACCTGACCACTGTGAGAGCTTACCTTCAGCTCGTTCGCGCTCCCAATCTCATCACTTCGGCAGCCGACGTCATTGCCGGCTTCGCGCTGATGACGTGGCTTGCGGACTCTCCCTATGGACACCCGCGGTGGCACCGATTGGCCGCGCTGGTCTTCATTTCGATGGCCCTCTACGCCTCCGGCGTGATCTTCAACGACTGCCTCGACGCCGAGAAGGACCGCCGGCACCGTCCCGATCGTCCCATCCCCAGCGGGGCGGTTCCGCTGCGTCGGGCCTTCATCCTCGGAACTCTGCTCACCATGGCGGCGCTGGGCGTAGCCATGTTCCTGAGCCTCGCCGCCGTCATCTATTCCGGAGCCCTGATCGTCGCCATCTGGGCCTACAACGTCCCTCTGCGACAAAGCGTGGTCGGCGGGGCCGTGGGCCTGGGCCTCTGCCGCTTCCTGAACATGCAGTTGGGCATGAGCACGGGCATGAGCCTGCCCTACTTCAGCGTCCGCAACTGGCCGGAACTGCTGCTGGCCCCGGCGCTCCTGGGAGCCTACGCCGCCATAGTCACCCTGGTCTCGACTTACGAGGACCGACCCGCCGGCCGCTTCGGCGCCTGGGCGCTGGTGGGCTCCGCCGGGGCCATGACCGTCGTGCTTCTCTCGGCTTTTTTCTGGGTGGTCGGAACGACAGCCGGCAAGCTGGTCCTGGCCGCCCTGGTGGTGGCCCTGGCCGCGGTCTTCGTCGCCCCGCTGGTCAGGCTCTCCTTCGCCTCCGTGCGCCGCGCGGTGGGAATCGCGGTGATGCTGGTGATCGTCTTCGACGCGGCCATAGTGCTCGGGGTGCACGACGCCCCGGCATGGCTGGGCCTCGGAGTGCTCGCCAGCGTGCTCCCGGCCTTCCTGCTGGCCAGGCGCATGTCCCCCAGCTGACAAGCCTGGCGGATCGATGGGCGCAGAGTTCAACGTCGCCGCCTCGAAAGGATGGACGACCATGAAGGCCCTGCTCGAGAAGGCCCGCGTGCCGGCGCTCATGATACTGGCCGCGGCCGCCCCCTTGGGCGCATGGCTCGGCGTGCCCCTGAAACAGGCCGGCACCAAGACGGTTACGTTCATTGGAGCCTTCGAGTTGGTCATCTGGCCGGCGCTCGTCCTGGTCCTGGCCACGCGCCTGATTCAGGACGGCCCCGCCGGCGTCTTCCGGGCGTTGCGCCGCGCGCCGGCGGCAGGCTGGTGGCTCCTGGCCCTGGCCGCCTGGTCGGGGCTCGCCTGGCCCCGCATCGCCGCCGGCGGCGGACAGAACGCCTCCTTCTTGGCCGTCGCCAAGGAACTCGTGCAGATGGCCGAGTACGGCCTGGTCGCCTTCGTCGTCACGGCCGAACTGATTCGCGAGGACGAGCGCGCCCGCCGCTCCCTGTTGGCCGTCCTGGGAGCGGCCTTCGGCCTGGCCCTGGCTGTCGGCGCGGTGCAGTACTTCAGCCTCTCCGGACGGACCGCCTTCCAGGTCGGCTCGGTCTTCGGCGGCCACGACGGGGACGGGGCCTTCCTGCCCAACAGCAACGCATTGGGAGCGTTCCTCGCGATCATGGTCCCCTTCGCCGCAACCCTGGCGCTGGGACGTTCCGGCTGCTGCTGCTGGTGGAACGCGGTCTGGGGACTGCTCGCGGCCGGCGGCGCATTGCTCGTGCTTTCCGGCGGAGGGCTGCTCGGAGTCGTCTGCGGGGCTCTGGCCGGAGCCGCGGTTCTGGGCCGGCGCAGACTTGCCCTGGCTTTTCTCGCCCTGATCGCCGTCCTGGCCATCGGGCAGGCGCTGCCCCGGCGCAACCTTTCCACGGCGGTCACCTCGGTCAGCCCGGTACGCGTCAATCCCCGCAACGGCGAAAAGGTGCTGGCCGTGCGCTACCTTCGCTACGCCTCGGAGCTCACCGTGCTGGCCAAGGGACTCTCCGGCAAGAACTGGCCCGAGCTCTTCTTCGGCCTGGGTCCCGGCGGCTACGCCCGCGAGAAGATCTACCGTCCGGTCCTCGACGACCGTTTCGTCGAGGCCGCCGGCCAGACCGACGCCCCCGAGAACTTCGACGTGCTCGCCAACGAGCCCAACAGCTTCGACCTCTGGCTCGGCCAGGCCGCGCAGCTCGGCATCCTCGGGTTGGCCGGCTTCCTGTGGCTCTTCGCCTGGTGGGCAGGCGCGGCGCTTCGCTCCTGGAAGCGGACCACCGCTGAAGACCCGATGCGTCCGCTGGCCGCCGCGGCCTTCGCGGCGGTGGTCGGAGCCGCTGCGGCCGGCGCCTTCGGCTCGCCCTGGATCCAGGGAGTCGGGCCGCTCCTGGGCATGGCAGTGGCCATGGCATTCGTCCCCCTCGGCAGGCGGAAGACGGAGGACGGGGCGGCGGAAGTCAAAGTCATCCACGTTTGACTTGGCCGTTCCCGGTTGTATCATGATAAGCGCAAGGCATGGCATGGGCCGGCTCGGACGCCGCACCGTGCCGGACATCAACGGAGGACGCCTGCATGCCCGGGCTTAGCGAGCACCTGAGCAGCTTTCGGGGCAATCAGCAGATAGACCTGGGCAAGAACCTGACCGGCTTCATCGATTCGGCCCTGCCGGACTTCACCCACCTGACCGTGCTGATGTACCTGGTTCGCGGCGCCAGGACGCCGGTCACTCCGGGCCAAATCGCCGACGAGACCGGCGACCCCAAGAAGATGATCCAGCAAGTGCTGGACCGCCTCGAGAAGCACGGAATCGTCCGGATATCCTCGGGGTTCCTCACGAAAAAGTACGCCTTGGACCGTGAGGGAGCCAAGATGGAACTGGTGACCCGCCTGGTCAAGTTGTGGGAACACCCCCAGACGCACGAGGCCGTGCTCCGGCGCGTGCTCGCACCCAAGAGCGGCCAACCGTGACCGATCTCCGCGCGGACTGCGACGTGGCCGTGGTCGGGGCCGGTCCGGCCGGCCTGACCGCCGGGCTGTACGCGGCGCGCGCGGGCCTCTCGACGGTCATCTTCGAGTCGGGCACGGGGGGAGGACAGGCCGCCTCGACGGACGTCATCGAGAACTATCCGGGATTTCCCGAGCCGGTCAGCGGCTTCGCTCTGGCCGATGCCATGCGCCGCCAGGCAGAGCGCCACGGCTGTCGGTTCCGCAACGCCGAGGTCATCGCCCTGACAAGCTCAACCGGGGCTCCGGCCTGGGAACTCCGCACCGACGAGGGCACCTCGACGGCGCTGGCCGTCATCGCCGCCAACGGGGCCAAGCCCGCCCGGCTGGGCATCCCCGGCGAGGACCGCTTCTGGGGCCGGGGGGTGTCCTGCTGCGCCACCTGCGACGGGGCCTTCTACCGCGGCAAGCGCATCGCGGTGATCGGCGGCGGCGACACCGCCGTGCAGGAGGCCGCCTTCCTCACCCGCTTCGCCAGCCACATCACCATGGTCCACCGCCGCTCCCGGCTCCGCGCCACCCACGTTGTCCAGAAGCGCCTGACCGAGGAGGGCCGCGGCAAGCTCGACTATCTGCTCGAGGCCCGGCCGGTCGAGATCCTGGGCGACGACAAGGTCCGGGGGCTGCGGGTGGAGAAGCTGCCGACCGGGGAAAAGGTCGACGTGCCCTGCGAGGGCATCTTCGTCTTCGTGGGATTTGCTCCCTCGAGCGCCTACCTGCCCCAGGCCGTCGGGCGCGACGAGCGCGGCTACATCCTCACAGACGAGCACATGGCCACGGCTGCGCCGGGCGTGTTCGCCTGCGGGGACGTCCGCAAGAAGGTCCTGCGCCAGATCGTCACCGCCTGCGCCGAGGGCGCGGTGGCCGCCCACTCCGCGCAGAACTACATCGACCGGCTGCGCGGGACGAGCTACGAGTAGGCGCGGCGACATGGTGACACGGTGACACGGTGACACGGTGACACGGGGACGCGGAGACACGATGAGGTCAGAAGCGGTCAGCCTTAACTACCGCAAAGGCCCGTAGCTCGCAAACCGGCTTCTTCTTCTTCGGGTCCCCTTGTCCCCGTGTCCCCGCGTCACCGTGTCATCGTGTCTCTGTGTCTCCGCGTCGCGCCGTTACGGCGCGTTTCTCGCCCAGGCCTCCGTCGATGGCACGCCCAACTGGCCCAGTTCATCGACGGCGATGACGAAGTAGGCGCACCGGTCGCCGCGCGGCCACCTCTGGGCATCGACGAAGACCGCACCGGGCGAAGGCGCGCCGCAGGACCGGTAGATCCACTCGCCCTTGTAGGAGTCCATCCGGTAGAGCTGCCGCCCGCGCACCGGAGCAGCCCTCTCTCCTCCCGCGGTCACCAGGACCCGCCCATCCTCCAGCGGCACGGCCACGGCCGGCCCCGGCGGCGCCGGGATGCTGGCGGTGGCCGGCGAGGGGCCGCTCTCCTGCCCCAGAGCGTTCACCGCCCGGACCACGTAGACGAAGAACGGAGCCCAGGAGCTCTCCGACGCCAGGCCGGCAGGCGCGTCGCCGCCGGGACGGTCGGTGAACGCCGTGCCAGTCACCGGTTCGGGGTTGACCTTGACGAAATCCCCGGTCTTCCCGGCCGGCTCGAAGCGCTCGTGCCACATGTCCACTTTTTCGCACGCAGCCCGGTAGACGTTGTACCCGACAACTCCCGGACTGGCGCTGGGCGCCCACGAGAGGCCCACCGAGCCATCCGCACCGCGCGAGGCATCCACCTCGCGCACCGGGAGCGGCTGACTCCGGGCCAGGAGCGATGGCGGACCCTCCCTGCCGTCGCCGCCCACCGCCGTGACGCGGTAGTAGTAGCGCTTGCCGGCATCGAGCTTCGCACCATCCGTGAACGCGGTCTCCGTGACCGGCGCGGCTCCGAGCTTCGCGAAGTCCGCGGTCCAGGGGTGCCCGCCCTCCCCGCGGTAGATGACGTAGCCCGCCGGGGCGGCGCCCTTCGGGGCGCTCCAACTCAGCGACACCTTGCCGTCAGCGCCGACCTCGGCGCGAAGCGCGCGCGGCGCCCCCAGCTTCTTCGGGTCGGATTCGGGAGCCGGGCGGTAGCGATAGGTCCAGGTCTCGCGAATGGTGATCTCCCCCGAGCGGCCCCACTCCCAGCCGCCGGAGATGACCGCCACGTTGGCCTCCGGATCGTAGGCCGCGTCGACGTCGTGGTAACTGGGCGCGGGAGACGCGGGAGGCATCTCCTCCCAACGGTTCTCCCGCAAATGATAGACCCAGACCGCCATCCTGCCGGCCACCGACTGGAACAGGAGCATCACGTCGTTGGCCGAGTCGTAAACCATGGGGACGCGAACGTCCGGAGGCGGGTTCGCCGGCCTGAGATCCGCCCAGGCGTCCTTGCGCAGATCGTAGGCCCAGGTCCGGCCGCGGCCCTTGTCGTCCGCGTCGGCCACCACGATGAAGCGCCCCGTGACCGGGTCGAAGGCCCCGGGCTGCTCGCTGTGGGACTGCGGGCGCGGGCCCTGGGGCTTCATGCTGGTCCACTCGTTGGCGTGGGTGTCGTAGATCCGAGGCGAGCCGCCGTGGATCACGATCGCATCGTTCCCCGCGTCGTAGCAGGACGCTACCATGTTCTGCATTCCGGGGTTCTTGATCGGCCTCATGGGGTACCACTGTTCCTTGCGCGCGTCGTAGACCCAGGGGATCGAGTTGGACGCGTTGCGCCGCAGGTAGGAGACCCAGCCGTGGCTGCCGGCACCCGAGACCGGGGAGACGACCAGCCCCCGCGCCGCGTCGGCGGCGATTCCCCGGGTCAGGCAGATACCCGGCGGCTCCTGCCTGGGAGTCGGCCGGTCCCAGTTGTTCGAGTCCACATCATAGACCCAGGTGCGGCCGGTCTGGGGCGCGTCGGCCCGGCGGCCGTGGGCGCCCCACTGGACGACCTTGCCGGTGACCGGCTCGTAGGCCAGGGCCGACTCGTAGGTCAGGTCCTGCGCGGAGAGGTCGTCGTAGCTGGCGGGCGCCTTGCGCAGCACCCAGGAGTTGGCCGGCTGCTCGCGGAGCGCCGGCCCGCCGGGCACGCCGCAGTCGCGCTCGCCGCCCTTGACGCGGGCGAAGGCCTCCCTCACCTCCGGAAGCCCCGCGAAATCCCGAAGCCGCAGCGCCCTGAGCGCCTGGTGGGCGACGGCGAGGTCGGCGTCCTTCTCCATCACCGCGACGAGCGCGCCGGCCGCCGACGGATCGCCGCAGGCGCCGAGCGACTGCGCGGCGGCCTTGCGGACCGCGGCGCTCCCGTCATGACAGGCGGCCATCAGGGCATCCACCGCCTCCGGATCGCGACGGCCGCCGAGGCCGAGGGCCGCACCGGCGCGCACGCCGCTGCGCCGGCTGGTCCGGAGCAGATCGACGAGCTTCGCCCGGACGACCGGGCTCCGCGAGTCGATGAGCGGCCAGATGTGCGCGCAGCGCGTGTAGTTGTCGAACACGTTGAACCCGGAGGCGAGCAACTCCGTTCCCTCGGGCGTGCCGAGTTCGCCGATCCGCTCGACCGCCTGGGCCTGCTCGTCGCGGGCACCGGCCGTCACCCACTTCCCGAGGTAGGCCACGGTCCTGGCCGCGTCGCCGAGATCGAGATAGCGCAGGGGCAGGCAGGTCATCTGCACGGGCGGCTCGCTCTCGATGAGCTGCACGAGCGTCGGCTGCCCGGCGCGGTTCGCGAGCATGGCCAGGGAGCGCGCCGCGTACTCGCGCAGGCGCCAGTCGGCGGCCGGATCGAGGGCCACGGCCGAAAGCGGCCCGGCCCACTCAGGAGCGCGGCTTTGGCCCATGCCGATGGCGATGGCGGTGCGGACTTCCACATCGGCCTTGGGATCGCCGAGCAGGGACTTGAGAACTTGCGCAGGCGATGAACTGGGCGGTCCGGAATCGGGACGGTACGCCCCCAGGCTGGCCAGAGAACGCCCCGCGGCGGCCCGCACCCAGCGATCCTCATCCTCGATGAAAGACAGGAGCGAAACCGGGGTTCCTTCTCCGGACGACTCTCCCAGGGCTTCGGCCACCGCCGCGCGAATCCTGGGGTCCTTATCCTCGGCCGCTGCAAAGACGGCCTCCCGGGCCTTGCGGTCGTTCGCCTGGATCAGCGTCTTCGCCGCCGCCGCGCGCAGCGCCACGTCGGCCTTCTCGTCGCCGAGCAGGCCGGCAAGCGCCGCCGCCGATTCCTCGGTATCCATCTCGCCCATGGCGAAGACGGCCATCTCGCGCACGCGCTGGTCGGGGTCGGCAAGCGTCAGCTTCAGTACCGCGAGCGCCTGACCGCCGTCCGAGCCTTTGCAGAAGCCCAGGCCGTAGACCGCCGCCTGGCGGACGTCGGCCGGCTGGCCGCCCTTCTCCGCCCGGATGGCGTGCTTGCGGAGCGAGCCGACCAGCCCCAGCCTGCCCATGGCCGCAGCCACCGCGAAACGGTCCGCCGGGACGTTCGTGAAGGTGTTCCTCAACCGCTTCTCGAGAGTCCAGCCGGCCGAGGGGTCGCCGCAGCGTCCCATGGCCCTGATCGCCGGCATCGTAGTGCCCGGGACCTTCTGCCAGGCGGCGTCCCATATGTCGCGGGTCAGCTGCCCTTCTCGCGCGCGGCCGAGGACCGATACCGCCGCCCGCCACTCGGCCGAACCGGCCTCGCTCGCGTCCTCGACCACCCAGAGCAGGCTGTCCCTGTCGAACCGGACGCCGGGCATTTCGAAGACCGAGAGCCGGCCGGCCCACTGGCCGTGGTCGAAGTCCCCTTCGAGAGAAGCGAGAGCCAGTAGCGCGCTGCGGCTCACCGAGCGATCGGCATCCTTCAGCGCGGCGTTCAGAGCGGACACGGCCTCGAGGCGACCGCTCTCGCCGAGCGAGAAAGCCGCGCGACGCCGGACCATGGCGTCGCCGGATTTCAGCTCGGCCAGTGCGCGCTGGAGTCCGGCCTTGCCGGCGGCGTCCAGCCGGGGCTGCAGCACGGCGATTTCGCCATGCCTGGAGAGCTCCATGCCCGCAGCCGCGGCAACGCGCTCAAGCAACTGCGCGGCGGTGAGCGTCTCGCCAAGGCCGAGCGGGCCGACCAGCCCATCAACGTCGCCGGCGGTCACCACGTAGCGGACGCCTCCGCGGCGGCCGGCCAGGTCCAGCGCCCGTTCGGCCTCCAGCCACGCCCGCGGCACCTCGATGCCGGCGGCCCGCGCCGAGGCGACCGGGGGTGCGGCGGCACCGTTCCTGGAGCCGATGCCCTGTCCGGCGCATCCTCCGGACAGGCTCAGCGCAGCCAGGGCGGCAAGAAGAAATGGTGTACGGAGAATCCGCGCAGTCCCGATCATGGCCTCTCCTCTGAAAAGCGGCCTAGCGGATGGAGTGCTGCCGTTGCGCGGACCAGTATGCCACGCCTGGGGTCGATTTCAAGAACCGGTGACGGACGCTACCGGACCGTCGCGTCCGGCCCTGAGATATTCAGACCTGTTTGGGCTTTGCGGATGGAGCGGGCTTGACCGTGAAAAGCCCCTCGATCTCGCCGGGAGCGAAGAGCAGGGCCAGGCGCTCCGGGACGACGAGCGTCAGACCGACCGGCTTGTGCAGTCTGGCCCCGTCGTATATCACCGACAGACAGGAGCTGACCAGTTCATGCACGTCGGCGATGTCGATGGTTCCGCCCTCGTTGCCGGGGCCGGCCATGAACTCGTGGCACGCCTTGGAGAACTCGGCCACGCCCTCGTATCCGACATCTCCGCCTACCGTGAGTTTCTTGCCCTTGACCCTCATGACCGCCATGGTCCCGTCCCCTCTACCGGCGCTCGGAAGCTTCGCGGCTCTGCACCCAGGCCTGCAGGATGCCCTCGCCGCGGCGGAGCTCCAGGCGATGCAGCCTGCCGAGTATCTCCACCGCGCGAGAGTCGCCCTGGGCCATGCGCTTGAGCACCTGCAACCGCCAGACATCGGCACGGTTGAAGGCCCGCTTCTTCATCAAGAAGTCCATGTCGGCCAGGGGAATACCGTAGCGCAACATGGTGGCTTCAAGGAAGCCGGGAATCCGCTTGGGGGACATGCAGCACCAAGTGGCTTCCAGGGCGAGAATTTCGCGAATCTCCTTGGGGGTCAGGCGCAGAGCCGCCGGCTCCGGCCCGTCGTCCCACAATGATGTCATACCCGGTCCCCCACCGTCCCTGAACCATCGAATGTCGTTCCCAAGCAACATGAGATATATCGGCCCCCTGATGCCCGGCCTGAAGAGGCATATCCGTGATTTGGACACGCCAACTGAGCTGGGAAACGCGCCGGGGCAGAGGCGATCCCCCTGCCCCGGACACCGGTCATAATCCGCCGGCTGCATCGGTCGATCTCGGGGCCGCCCGGGGGTAGAGTAGGGAGACGGGGGCCTCTTCACGACCGCGCCGCGCGAGCGGCCGCAGCCGGCGGCGCTTCATCCGGACCCGACCGGGCGAGCGGTCGATGGTCCGTCTGTCGCCGTCATGCGTTTGGCGCCTGCCCTCCCTCCTTCGAGTCTTCCAACCTTCCAGTCATCCAGTTTCTAAGGCTCCCTGCCGGAGCCTACTGCTCAACCAGATGGTCCTTCAGCTTCTTCTTGAGCAGCCCGCGGACGCGGCTGAGCTTCTCGCCGACGGCCGTGACGCTCATGCCCAGCATGTCCGCTATCTGGCGGTAGGAGTAGTTCTCGACGTGCTTCAGGATGATGATCTCGCGGTAGTCTTCGCGCAGGTCGGCCAGGGCCGTAAGAACCGCGTTCTCCTCCTCGGCGTCTTCCAGGCGCAGGCCCGGCGGCTCGTGAGGGGCCGAGGGCTCGGCCCCGGCCTCGGTGAGTTTGTCGATGTTGACCTCGGAGTGCCTGGCCCGCAGCCAGTCGGCCGCGGTGTGGCCGGCGATGGTCCGGAGCCAGGCCCCGAAGCGCTCGGGCTCGCGCAGTTCGCCGAGGGCCGCGAAGGCCTTGATGAAACACTCCTGGGCCAGGTCTTCGGAGACTTCCAGACGCCGGACCGATGCGTATATAGCGGCCATGACCACGCTGCGGTAGCGATCCACCAGACACGAGTAGGCCTCGCGGTCGCCCCTCTGGGCCGCCCGCACGATCGCCGCGGTGTCGTCGGTACCCCGGACCTGCTCCAAGCGCCCCTCCGCAACCGCAGCCGTCACCGGCCTGAAGCCGGGCGCCTCTGCCGCAGCGATCGCCATGCGAAGACCCATCCGGCTGCTCTCCCCGGATTATACGACGCCCGGCAAAAAAGGTTTGGGACAAGTCATCCCCATCATTTTGCCATCCCTGCCGTCCGCCCGAATTTGCTTTGAATCCCTGCCCGGCGGGGGGTACACTGCCTCCTGCCGAAGCGGAGCCATCCGCCTCGAGGATCAGGGGCTCGACAGCTTGAGCGAACAGAATCGACAAAGCCCGGCTGCGCAGCCCTCCCGCTCTCCCTCCCCTCCCCCGCTTCGCGCTCCCGACGACCTCATGGCCCTGGCAGCGGTCGTCGCCCACCAGCTGAAGAGTCCGGTGGCCGCCGCGAGCTCCCTGATCCGCACGGTGTTGGGCGGCTTCGCCGGAGAGATCGGCCCCAAGCAGCGCGAGCTCCTGCAGGCCGCCGACGCCAAGTGTCTGGAGTCGCTGGAGACCGCCCAGCGCCTGCTCGCCATCCACCGGATGACCTCCGGCCGCTCCCAGCCCGAGGCGGTCAACGTCGTGACGCTGGTGAGCGAGGCCGCCCGGCGCTTCGCCGAGCGCGCCCGCGAGCGAGGCCAGGAGCTGGCCCTGGAGAGCCATCTGGAGCGAGCCGTGGTCAAGACCGAGCGCGGGGCCTTCGAGGAGGCTCTCCGCGCACTTCTCGAGAACGCCCTGCGCTACACACCGGCCGGCGGACGCATCCTCGTGACCCTGTCCGCTCCGGACGGGAGGCGCGGACGCGCCCGTCTGTCCGTCGGCGACTCCGGCATCGGCGTGCCCGAGGCCGAGCGCGAACGCCTCTTCGAGCCCTTCTTCCGGGCTTCGAACGCCCGGGAAATGTCCCGCTCGGGCACGGGGTTGGGGCTCGCGCTCGTGAAGGCGGTGGCCGAGGCTTCCGGCGGAGGCGTCTCGGTCGGCAGGAGCGCCCTCGGTGGCGCGGAGTTCGCGATGGAAGTCCCGGCCAGCACCACGGAGTCTGTCCGAATCCTCAAGGGAGAGTCCCCCATGCACAAGCCCCGCAGAGTGGTCATCATCGGCGGCGTGGCCGCCGGCCCGAAGGTGGCCTCCAAGATCATCCGCCTCGAGCCCGATGCCGAGGTCACCGTGGTCGACAAGGGCCGGGTGCTCTCCTACGCCGGCTGCGGGCTGCCCTATTACGTCTCCGGCGTGGTCAAGGACCAGAAGGAGCTCTTCTCCACGGCCGCCGGCGCGGTGCGCGACCCGGTGTTCTTCCAGAAGGTCAAGAACGTAAAGGTCCTGGACAGCACCGAGGCCATGGAGATCGACCGGGCCGGGCGCCGCGTTCGGGTGAAGTCGCTCATCGACGGCCGCGAGGAATGGCTGTCCTACGACCAGCTGGCCCTGTGCACCGGCGCGCGCGCCGTGCGCCCGAAGATCCCCGGGATCGACCTCAAGAGCATCTTCAGCCTCCACGGAGTGGATGACGCCGAGGGCATCAAGGCCGCCCTCGACGAACGCCGCGCCAAGGACGTGGTCATCGTCGGCGGCGGCCTCATCGGCGTGGAGATGGCCGAGGCCCTGGTCGAGAAGGGCTGCCGGGTGACGCTCGTCGAGATGCTGCCCCAAATCATGCCCATCCTCGACTGGGAGATGGCCCACCTCGTGGAACACCACTTCGAGGCCAAGGGCGTCAAGGTCATGACCTCGACCACGGTGCAGGAGTTCCTGCCAGAGCCGGGCGGGACCGGCCGGGTCGGGCGCGTGCGGACCACCAACGGCGAGATTCCCGTGGACATGGTCGTCCTGGCCATGGGCGTCCGGCCCAACGTGGACCTGGCCCGCGCCGCCGGCCTCGAGGTCGGCGCGACCGGAGCCATCAAGGTCGACGCCCACCTCCGGACCGAGGACCCGGCCATCTACGCGGCCGGCGACTGCGTGGAGTGCACCGGCATCGTCACGGGAAAGCCCTGCTACGTGCCGTTGGGCTCGACGGCCAACAAGCAGGGCCGGGTGGCCGCGGTCAACATCTGCGGCGGAAGCGAGACGTTCCCCGGGGTGCTGGGCACCACCATCTGCAAGGTGTTCGACTTCTCGGTGGCCAAAACCGGCCTCACCGAGACCATGGCCCGCGAAGCCGGCTTCGACATCGAGACCTGCCTGGCCCCCGCCCCGGACCGGGCCCACTTCATGCCTTCCGCGCGGATGATCATGCTCAAGCTCGTGGCCGAGCGGAAGACCGGCCGGCTGCTCGGCCTCCAGGCCGTCGGCCCCGGCGACTGCGCCAAGCGCATCGACGTGGCCGCCACGGCCATCACCGGGGAGATGACCGTCGACCAGGTCTCCAAGCTCGACCTGGCCTATGCCCCGCCCTACGCCGAGGCCATGGACAATCTCATCACCGCCTGCAACGTGATGAAGAACAAGCTGGAGGGCCGGGTCCAGGGCATCTCCGCCGCGGAGGTCAGGAGCCGGCTCGACGCCGGCCGCGCGTTCACCTTCCTCGACGTGCGGAGTCCCGCCGAGGTCGAGCAGGTCCGCCTGCCCGGCTCGGTCAACATCCCGCTCGGAGCACTCCGCGGCCGGCTCGGAGAGCTCGACAAGGACCGCGAAGTCGTCACCTTCTGCAAGATCTCGCTGCGCGGCTACGAGGCGGCGCTCATCCTCAAGCAAGCCGGATTCCGCGACGTCAGGATGCTCGACGGCGGCGTGGCCATGTGGCCTTTCGACAAGCTCGGCAAGGGGTGAGCGCGGAGCGGGTGTCCCCGCCCCGCGCCCCCTGTCGACAGACTCGGCTCTTCCCGCCCCAGCCTACTCCACGTCGGGCAGATACCTGCTCATCATCTCCTGCAACCGGGCGCGCTCGGCCTCCAGCCTGGCCCGCTCGCCCTCCAGGCGGCCGCGCTCGGCCTCCAGGCGCTCGCGTTCGGCCAGCAGCCTGGCGATCTCCGCGTCACGGGCTTCGAGCTGCTCCTGGCTGCTCCGGGCGTGCTCCCCGGCGAGTTCCACTATGCCGTCCCGCTCGGCCCGCAACTTCTCGATTTCGGCCTCGTGCCCGGCGGCAGCCGCCTCGGCCGCGGCGAGCTTCGCCCGGACGACTTCGGCGTCCCTGGCGAGCTCCGCAAACCGGTCGCGCTCGGCGCGGACGGTCCGCAGTTCGCCGGCCCTGGACTGGAGTTCCGCGTCCCTGGCCTCGGCCTGCTTCTGGCTCTGGGCCGCGATCCGGTCGTGCTCGTCCCTGAGCCGCTGGAGCTCGACGTCCCTCTCGACCATCCGCTCCCGCCAGGCCTCGATCTCCTGACGGGCCAGTTCCGCGTCCTTGCGGAAGCCCTCGGCTTCGCTCCTGGCGCGCTCGACGAGGCCGGCGGCCCCTGGAGTCATCCACTCCCCCTCGTAGCGGGAGAGGCCCAGCGCCGCGAGCCGCTCCTCGGGAGTGCGCTCCGCCCCGCTCCCCGGCGCCGCGGCCAGTCCCGCGCGAGCCTCGACGTTGTTGGGGTCGATCTCCAGGGCCTCGCGGTAAAGGTCCTGGGCCTGGTGTTGCATGCGTTCGGACGCGGCCCACCGGGCCAGGGCCACGCGCGCCGCGGCGTCGCCGGGCGGCAGCCCGGCGCGCTTGCGGGCATAGATGGTCAGCAGCGAGTCCTTGTACTCGATGCGCACGACGTGCGACTTCGGAAACCTCACCGTGCCCTGGGGCAGCTTGACGGTGACCATGCCGTCGGCCTCGGAGACGTCGCCCTCGACGCTCCCGCCGTTGGCGAGATGCACCACGTCGGCCCGAACGGAGCCGGCAGTCAGGAACATCGATGCTGCGATGGCAGCGGAAGATAGCAGCAGCCTTCTCATAACAGGCCTCCTTCCCATTTGACAATTCCAACGCGCGGAGCCGCGCCGGCCAATGCCGATAACCGGCATAAAACGCACTTGGCTACCGATGAACACAGATGAACACGGATGGGATTTGGGCTGACCGTATTGCCGTCACCGCTCTGGCAATAGCCAAGTCATGCACCAGCTTGCTTCCATCTGTGTCTATCTGTGTTCATCTGTGGCGAGAAGGTCGCGTTCTATCTCAGCGACTTACGAAGCTCCGCCACCTCGTCGTCGGAGAGCCATATGGGCGCCAGGCGCACCGGCTCGGCCTCGCCTCCCGGCACCCAGAAGAGCCCGGAGAGAGCCTTGAGGTCAGCATTCTCCGGTAGAGCGACCAGACCGCACTCGTAGGCGCCGGGCAGACAATCGCGGTCGCCGGCCTGTTCCCGGATCGCCCTGACCTGAGCCGCGTCGACCTTCGGGCCAAGCAGCTTGGCCAGATCCACGGCTTCCACCTGGCCATGCTCCCCGGTGACGCCGCGCAGAGACCGGTCGGCCGCCCTGAAGCGCAGGAGCTTCTGCCCCTTCCGGTTGTCCAGGGCCACGGCCAGGACGCGCAGCTTCTTCCCGGTGGCCTCGCCCACAGCGGCGCCGAGGGCGCCCCGATGAAGGGTCTCGGCCGGCAGCGCGGTGATCACGCCTCCGGCGTACCGGCCCTGCCAGGCCCGCTCGCGGCCACCGCCTCCCCCGACGTTGATGATTCCCGGCTGGCGCACCGGCGGCGGCCCCCAGGCGAACTTCTCTACGGGTTTCGTCCCCGAGCCTCCGCACTTTCGGCAGGTGATCGTGCCCTGCCCGGCGCAGTCCGGACAGCCCCCGGCCACCCGCCCGGACCCGCCGCAGCGCTTGCAGGGCCGCTTGCCCTTGCCTTCGCAGACGTCGCAGGACACTTCCTTCTGTCCATTGCATTCCGGGCAGACCCGCTCGAAGTTATAACCCAGGCCCGCCCCGCCCTTGGAGTAGCCCGTCCCGTAGCAGCGCGGACAGGTCAGCTTCCCCGACGCGTTGCAGACCGGACAGGCGGCCTGTCCGCTGGCCGCACAGTCCGGACAGCGTCCTTCCCCGGTCCCTGCGCAGGCCGCGCACTTCTCCCGCCCGTTTCCGTCGCACGCCTCGCACCGGGCGGCCAGGCGGTCGTCGCAGGCCCTCAGCAGTTCGTCGACGGTGGCCGCGCCGCCGGCCGCCAGCCCGGCGAATTGGCGTCGCACCAGGTCGCGCTGAAGCTCGGGGCGCCGGCCCAGTTCCGTCTCGCCGTAGTCCTTCTGAAAAGAGCGCAAGGCTTCGGCGCCCTCGGCCGCACCCTTCTGCTCCAGCAGAGTCACGGCCGCCAGCAACTCCTTGGTGGCCTGGGCTTCCCGAAGCCTGGCCAGGCCCGCCAGGTGCGGCGCAGCCAGCGGCCCCATGGCCGGATCCAGGATCGCCGCGGCGGCGAAGTGCTTCCTGGCCTCGGTCTCCATGCCGTTGGCCGCGCACCATACGGCCAGGTCGTAGGCGGCCTGCGCGTCCTTGGCGTCGAGCTTGGCCAGGGCCTGCCTGTAGTACTCCGCGGCGGGCAGGAGCGTCTTGAGGTCCACGGCCTGCCAGGTCACCCGCCGGACCTCGGCGCGATCGATCTCGATGACTCCGGCCCGCACCCGGATGCGCACCTTGCCCCCGGCAACGCCGGTGCCGCCGCAGTCCGCACAGACGGTCCGTTTGGCGCCGGCGCAGGCCGGACAGACCCGGCCGTCCTTGAGCCCGGACCCCGTGCAGGTCCGGCAGTCGACCAGGCCCTGACCGTTGCAGGCCTGGCACTTCCCGGAAAGGACCTGCCCTTCCAGCCGCACCCCGTCCTTGAGCTCGATCACGTCGGCCCGCGACGGCGCCTGCCAGGCCAGCGCAATGACGAACAGCGCGGACAGGAAGGCCCCGGCGACCGGCGGCTTCATTCAAGTGCCCTCGAAGAGCTCGCCATCCGCGACGGCGCCGGACGCGTCCGGCGCGGCGCCGGAGTCCGCGATCTCGACCGGCGCACCCGGGATCCGGTAGTGGCCGTCGAACCAGCGCCCAAGGTCGATCATCCGGCAGCGCTTCGAACAGAACGGGAACCCCTCGGGCGGCGTCGCGTCGGGCCCGGAAGAACCGTCCCCGCGCGAGGCGGCCACGGGACGTCCGCAAATCGGGCATTTGAGGGCCATGGCGGCTACCGTCTCTTCATCCTCAGGAAGCGTGCCGAGGCACGCGCGCATCGCGGTTCAGGAATCGGCCGGCTTCTCCAGCTTGCTGATCTCCGATTTGACCGCCTCCATCTCCCTGCGCCACTTGATCCGGCCCTCGTAGCCGACCACCACCTGGTACATGTGCTCGGCCTTGCGAAGCTCCCGTTCGAGAGCCCTGAGCCGCTCGGCGTCCGACCGGGACGTGCGATCCTCGTCCCGGTCGACCGGGATCTGCGAAACCGCGCCCTTTCTCCAGATCTGACCGTAGTGTTTCCGGCAGTAACCCTTGGCGTGAACTGGTTCGCTGCAACCGTTTACAATACATCTGCCGGCACTGGCCATTGGCACCTCCCGAAGGTCCAACCACTCCACTCCGACAACGGATTCGATTCTAATCTTCGAGTGGGTGATGTCAAGCCGCCGTGCAGCGCGCGCTGACTATTTCCATACGGCATCGGATGCAAACGTCCCGGACGCGCTCCGCCGCCGGGCTCAGCGGTCCCTTCTGATCCCGTGCTCGCTCTGTTCCGACTCGAAACCCGACTCGCCGCCGCCGTCGGGACGCACCCCTCTGGCACTCGGACCCGGGTCCTTCCCGGCGCCGCCCAACCACCGCTTGAGGCGGTACCTGTCGGCGTCGGCGCAGAGGATGTCGGTCAGGTCCTCGGCCACGAAGTCCAGGAACTTCTCGGTCGAGTAATAGAACACCTCGTCGCCGAAGCCGGTGGTCCCGCCGTACTTGCTGGCGTGCCAGTCCATGCCCGTCTGGGCGTTCTTGCGCAGGCTGTCGTAATGCTTCTGCCGCTCCCATATGAACTTCTCCCGGAGCGCCGCAGGGATCTCGGCGGGCACGCCGGCCTCGCTCATGGAGATGATGTCCATGGCGTTGCGGCTCGGCGCGCCGCACATGTAGATCCGGACGTCGAGCGCAATGCGCTTGGGCGGGTAGACTTCGAAGTCGTTGATGGTCACGACCATGACCGCGTCGGCCCCGGCGGCGCGCCCGGCCGCGACGGCGTCCTCGTCCGACCGGCCCAGGTCGATGAGATCCCCGGCGGCGGGCTTGCGGTTTTCCTGGAGGCAGCGCACCGTCATCTCGCGGTTGGCCTCGTCGACCGAGACCAGCAGGTTCTGCGGATAGACGATCTTGAACCGCCGGTGCGCCACGATCTTCTCGGCGAAGAGCACTGAGAACTGCTCCGCGCCGTAGTCCTTGGGCCAGGCGACGCGCCCGTTCTCGCGCACCGGCACTATGGCCAGCTTCTCGATCTCCGAGAAGAGCTCTACGCGGTCGCGGTACTTCGGGAAGGTGTCGCCGCGCTCCACTTTGCAGCCGGCCTGCGGCAACACCGCCGCCGCGAACCCCATCAGCAGCGCGGCGAAGTGGCGGCTTCGCAAGGGTGCGACTCCTCCGGCGTTACTCGGTGGCGGAGTTGGCCGGCAGACCCTGCACCTTGGCCGGCTCCTCGCCACCGGAGGAGGCTGGCGCGTTCGCCGGCGCGGAGGTCTTGCCCTGGCCCGCGGCCCCGGAGCCGGGCGGCTCCACGCCGCCCTTCGGAGCCTTCTCCGGCGTGCTCGCCGGCTCAGGTCCCGGCAGCGGACCGGACACGGAGCCGTAGACGCTCGGCATCGACGGCTGCAGTGCCCAGATGTTCTTCGGGCCGGTCTGCATCGAGCAGAAGTAGATGAGACCGGGCTTGCCGCCCTTGGCCGGCGCCCAGACCGGATGGCTCTCCGGCTCGGGACTGTCGGTTAGCCTCACCAGGTCCTGGCCGTCGAGATTGACCAGCCAGATGTCGTCGCCCATCAGGATGCGGCGGGTCGACTGGGCCTGCGGGCTCTCGTGCACGGTGGCGAAGGTCAGGTACTTGCCGTCCGGGCTCCAGGACGGGTTGATGGCCGCCCACTTGGCGCTCGAGACCACCTCCATGGGCAGACCGACGTTGAACTCCTCATCCACGTCGATGATCCAGACGGAGTACCACCGCGGCTCGCGGTCGCGCGGCCGCTGGAAGACGATCCGGCGCCCGTCCGGGCTGAACTTGGGGAAGAGCCCCTCGCCGAACCGCCGCAGCTGGCCGGTCTTCAGGCTCTTGGCGGCCAGCTCCCAGCGCAGCGTGCGCGGGTTGAATGTGGAGAAGGCGATCCACTCGCCGCCCGGGTGCCAGCACGGGCTGATCTCGTCCGTCTTCATGCTTTCGGTCACGTGCCGGGGGTTGCCGCCGCCCAGCGACTCGATGCAGATGTCCCAGTTGCCGCGACGGTTCGTGGCGTAGGCGAAGGACTTGCCGTCGGGGCTGAAGCAGGGCTGGATCTCCGCATAGTTGCTGTTGGTGAGCTGCACCCGCGTGGCGGCGTTGGCCTTCTCGCCGATGGACTTCATGTAGATGTCGGGGACCTCCGACTGCACCGTGGACGAGTAGATGAGCTTGGTGCCGTCCGGGGACACCGCCGGATCGTAGTCCCCGCCCTGCTCGGTGAAGGTGATCTGCTCCATGGTCTGATAGCGCTTGGCGTGCAGCGGCCCGGTGTAGCGTTCGTACTGCGCCGCGATGCCGTCCTCGCTGGTCGTCTTCACCCCCCGGGTCGAAGCGCTCATCTGGCAGCCCAGCAGGCCCGCGGCCACGGCGGCTGCAAGCGCAGCGATCGATCGGGGGTTAAGCATCTTCGTCTCCATCCAGGGCTCCTTAATGTTCGACACGGCTCACTGGTGTCCACCGCCAGGAATATCGGCCCGGCGCCCACCGCCCCTTGAGCCAAATTAGCGATTATCGGACGCCCGTCAACTACCGGTTTGCAGGGGCTTTATGGTGATCAGGGTGACCTCCGGCCGGGCCAGCAACCGCAGGGGCGGGCCCCACGTGCCGGTCCCCCGGCTGACGTAGAGCCGCGCGCCGCCGTCAAGGGCATAGTCCCCCTTGATGCGCGCGAACATGAGCCGGACCAGCAATCCGAAAGGAAAGACCTGTCCGCCGTGAGTGTGGCCCGACACCTGCAAGTCGAAGCGTCCCGAGGAGGCGGCGGACAACTGCGGCCGGTGCTTGAGCAGAACGGTGAAGGGCCGCTCGTCCCCCTTCGGCAGGATGGCCCCCTCGTCCGGGTGGTGCGAGGCCCCGGCCCGGGCCTCGGCCGGATCATCGACGCCGGCAACGAGCAACGGGCCGGCCATGGCCGCTTCGCCGTGAAGCACCCTGAATCCCGCGGAGTTCAAGAAACGGTCCGAGACCTCCGGGCCGGCGTAGAATTCGTGGTTTCCGAAGATCGCGTACTTGCCGAGCGGCGGACGGACCGCGGCCAGGAGCGCGGCCAGGTGGCCGTTCTCCGGCAGCGGCGCGTCGATCAGGTCGCCGACGGACACGACCATGTCGGGCCTGGCCTCCCCGACGAGGGCGAGGGCCCGCTCGAGCCGGCCCGAGGAGGCCAGCAGGCTCATATGCAGGTCTGCGATCACCGCGATGGTTACGGGAGGCGAGCCGGCGGGCAGCCGCGCCGTTCCGACCGTCAGGCGCTCCAGACGCACGCTGCGAGCTTCTCCCAGCCCCCACAGGCCCAGCAACGCCACGGCGCACCCCAGTGCAAGCAATTGCACCCTGGGGCCCATGACGAATGCCGAGGCCCTCGGTGAGAAGCTCTCCGCGCCGCGGGCCGCCAGGTTCCAGAGCGCCAGCAGCAGCGCCAGGAAGGCGAACCACATCACCAGGGCCATCCAGGGGTAGGCGACCACGGCCAGGGCGCGCGCCGCGCCGGTCAGTCCCCACCTGGCCAGGAGCTGCACCAGCACCGGCCCGGCGACCATCAACAGCAGGAAGGCCCCGGGCGCCAGCAGCCACCACCCCATCTGCGGGAAGGCCTGGCGGACCTTCCAGAACACGCAGAAGTTGAGCGCGCCGTAGAGCGAAAGGAAGATCAGGAGAAAGGCAACCATCCGTCACAAGTCTTTCTGTAGCCTCAAGAGCCGAAGCCGCTATTTCTCAACCCTGGCGCCCGGACGGATAATCCGGGGCCGCCCCGGTGCCGCGGGCAACCGGCTGAGCCGGAAGCGGCGGGGGGGGAGCCGGCGGGAAGGACCGCGTGGCGGGCGCCGACAAAGCGGTCTGCCGCCGGCGGGCCAGCAGCAGGCGATGGAGGGCGACGACCAAGGCGATCATCATCCAGTAGGTACGATCCCGGAAGCAACGGTTGTACATGTAGCTGACGTGCAGCGCGAAGAGCGCGGGCAGGATCATCCTGGCCACGTCCTGCCAGGGGCTGCCCTGGGAAAGCCGCACGTTGCGATAGGCCAGGATGAACAGGCAGACGGTGAGCGCGACGAAGACGATCGTCCCGACCAGTCCGCACTCGCCCAGCACCCGCAGCACGCTGCTGTGCACCTCGTTACCCGTGCTGGCGTACTCGGACTCGCTGAAGGTCCCGTAGCCGATGCCCATGAGGGGGTGCTCGGAGAACGCGGTCAGGGCGTCGTTCACGTTGGCGCGCAGGAAGGGGTGGTCCAGGGCCTCCCCCGAATAGAGTATCCTCAATCGCTGGCCGAAGAACTCCTCCAGCGCCGGGGACTGCGACACGAGTTCGTGGGCCACGCTCAGGGCGGCGACGAAGAGCGTCGCGAAGATCAGCGCCCGGCTAAGCCGGGGCGTGCGCATGATGATCACCAGGCCCATGCCGACGATCAGCGCGGCCAGCACCGAGCGGCGCGACGTGAAGATGATCAGGACCACCATGGCCATGGCCAGGGCGTGCAGGAACCAGCGCTTGCGGGCGCTCATCCCGCCCAGCGCCGAGTAGGCGATGGCCCCGAAGAACGTGGTCAGCGCGTACACCGCCAGCTGCGGCGGACGGCGGAAGGTGGCCATGACCCGGTGGGGGTCCTTGCAGGGGAAGAGCATGGGCACGGCCCTGGTGACCACCGCAGCCACGTCCCACAGCCCGACGACCGCCACCACCGCCGCGCCCATCATCCAGTAGTCCAGGATGCGCTTGACGTCCTCGTCGTTGTCGATGACCTGGTCGGCCATGAGACAGAAGAAGACCAGGTATCCCAGAATGACCGTCTCGAGCAGCGCGCTGGCGAAGGCCTCCTGGATGCCCACCAGCGACAACAGCACCGTCCCCATGAAGAGGATGCACAAGTAGTGCACGGTGGTCAGGCGTCTGGTGTTGCCCCGCACGATGACCATGCGCGCCAGCCAGGCGGTGATGAACAGCGTGAAGACCAGCTCGGCCAGGCCAACGCGCATCAGGACGGGGTTGCCCTTGGCGCCGAGCATGAAGGGCGTGCTGAAGACCACCAGGAGGAACGCGGTCTTGGGCCTGAGGAACGCGAAGAGCGTCGCCCCGATGGCGAGGATGGCGATCAGGGTGACGGTCATGTTGGACAACGCAAAACTCCCGTGGCCGCGCCCCGGGCACGGCGCCCTCCGCAGCCGGTCCGGCCGCTGCGGTTGGTCCCTCCCCCAACTCCTAATTTATCGGCCGAATGGTAGCCCGGCCTGCAGCCTGCGTCAAGAATTGAAAGCGACCTGCTTCCCGGAAGGAACTCAGGCCAGGGAGCCAGTGCCCCAGGGAACCGGGATTCTCATGCATTTGACCCGGCGCCGCACATCCCTAGAATGGCCGCAGATCCCAGCGCACAGAGCACCACTGGATGAGGAGGCTGTCATGGACCAGGCTCGCCTGCCCGTGGTTGCGCGGTTCCCGCTGCGGCGCCTCGGCGCCGGGGCGACAACCCTGTTGTTGTCCCTGGCGGCCTGGCTGCTTCTGGCCTCCACGGCGGCGCTGGCTGCCTCCAGGAGCCCCGCGGAAGCCAGGGCCGCGGCAGCCAGGTGGGCCGGGAGGAGTCCCAAGCACCTGGGCGTCGCCATCGGTGCCAAGGTCGACCGGGTCGAGACCTTCAAGGACACGAACAGCGACCCCGTCTACTACGTCGTCTATCTGAAGCCCTCGGGCTTTCTGATCATGCCGGCCGACGACTGCGTCGAGCCGGTGGTCTGCTTCGCACGCACCGGTTCCTACGATCCCTCGGACCGCAACCCGCTCGGCGCGCTGGCCGACAAGGACCTCCCCGGCAGGGTGCGGGAGGCCCGGGCCGGGGCCGAGGCGGCCAGGCGCAGCGGACGGGAGTTCGCCCCGGCCGGCCGCTTCCTGTCCGCCCGCAGGAAGTGGGACGCGCTTCTGGCGCCGCCTCCGGAGACGGCCGCGGCGACGGCCACGGGCCTGGAGGCCGGCGCAGGCGCGGTCTCCGACCCCCGGGTTGACCCGCTCGTCCAGAGCAGATGGAATCAGTCCACCGTCGCGGGACTGACCTGCTACAACTACTACACTCCGAGCAACTACGTCTGCGGCTGCGTGGCCACGGCCATGGCCCAGTTGATGCGCTATCACCAGCATCCCGTCGCCGGAGTGGGGACCACCACGTTCGCCATCTCCGTCGACGGCGTCGATACCACCGAGGACCTGCGGGGCGGCAACGGCTCGGGCGGCGCCTACGACTGGGCGAGCATGGTGCTCGTCCCCGACGGCAGCATCACGTCGACCCAGCGCAAGGCCATCGGGGCGCTGACCCATGACGCCGGCGTGTCGGTCGGCATGGACTACGCTGCCGCCGGCTCCGGAGCCGACACGCTCGAGGCGGCCGACCAACTGGTGGCCACCTTCGGCTACGGCAACGCCGTCAAGGGCTGGAACGGCGGCGCCACCATCGGCGCGGGGTTGACCGCCATGCTCAACGCCAACCTGGATGCATCCCGTCCGGCGCTGCTGGGCATAAGCGGTCCCGACGGCGGACACGCCGTGGTCTGCGACGGCTACGGTTACGAGGCAGCCACTCTCTACCACCACCTGAACATGGGTTGGTCCGGCGTCGACGACGCCTGGTACAACCTGCCGACCATTGATGCAACCTTCACCTTCAACACGGTCTACAAGTGCGTTTACAACGTCTGCAAGACCGGCGGCGGCGAGATCATCAGCGGACGGGTGGACAACGGATCCGGCAGCCCCATCGCGGGCATGACCATCACTGCGACGCGCGCCGGCGGCGGCACCTTCAGCTCCACGACCAACGCGCGGGGCATCTACGCGCTGACCGGCCTGCCCTCCGCCTCCAACTACACCGTGACCGCCTCCAGGGATGGTTACAGCCTGGACAGTCAGGCCGTCGCGACTGGAACTTCGTCGGACTTCGCCAGCACATCAGGCAACTACTGGGGGCTCGACTTCGATATAGATACCCCCTTCATCGGCCGGTCGCCGACGACGTTGAGCTTCTCCACCAACGTGGGGGCCAACCCGGCCGCACAGAGCGTCTCGATCACCAACCCCGGCGGCGGCACGCTGGCCTGGACCGCTTGGAACGACAAGCCCTGGCTGCAGCTCTCCCCCACCTGGGGCACGACCACGGTCGAGACCGACGCGTTGGCCGTCTCGGCGGCGGTCTCGCAGGCGGAGGAGTGGACGGGGGCGACCAGCACCACCGGAACCCCTGCGGCACGCCACAAGTTCAGCGCCGTCTGGACTGGCAAGAATGTCATTGTCTGGGGAGGGCTCGACGGCAGCGGCTCCCCCATAAGCAGCAGCGGCCGCTACGATCCTGCCGCCGATACCTGGTCAGGGGCCATCTCCGCCGTGGCTGCTCCCTCGGCGCGGTGCTCGCACAGCGCCGTCTGGACCGGCGAGGAGATGATCATCTGGGGCGGCGACACCGGCGGACCTGGCAGTGAGACGGCGACCAACACGGGGGCCTGCTACAACCCCTCCGCCAACTCCTGGAGCGCCATGTCCGCGGTCGGCGCTCCGAGCGCCCGATGGGGGCACTGTGCGGTCTGGACCGGCACCGAGATGATCGTGTGGGGAGGCCGTCAGGTCGGAGCGCCGTGGACCTTCCTCAACGACGGGGCCCGTTACAACCCCTCCACCGACACGTGGACCGCCATGACGGGCGTCGGAGCCCCAACGGCCCGGGACGAGTTCAGCGCGATATGGACCGGCAGCCAGATGATCGTCTGGGGCGGCTGGCAGGGCGCCGCAACGCTCAACACGGGCGCACGCTATAACCCGACCGGCGACACCTGGGTCGCATCCACGGCCACTGTGGGAGCTCCCGCGGCCCGCGCATCCCATCAGGCCGTCTGGACCGGATCGGAGATGATCGTCTGGGGCGGCACGACCGACAACGCCACGACGATCGCCACCGGCAGTCGCTACAATCCCTCAAGCAACACCTGGACGGCGCCAACGACCACGACGGCGGCGCCCTCCGCACGCCGCGACCACCAGACCGTCTGGACGGGCTCGGAAATGATCGTCTGGGGCGGGTATGACGGCAGTGCGCTCGCCACCGGCGCCCTCTACCGCCCTCCCATCAGTCTCTCCGCCGGCACCTACACCGGCACTATCACCCTGACCGACCCGGAGGCCACCAACAACCCCCGGACGGTCGCCGTGACCCTGACCGTCAAGAACCCCAGCAGCGGCGGAGGCGGTGGTGGCGGGGGCGGCGGAGGCTGCTCGCTCGCGACCTCGCCGGTTTCCCTCGCCGACGCGTCCGGCACGGCCCTGCCCTACCTGGCCCTGGCACTCGCCTGGCTCTGGGGCGGACGGCGAATGCGCTCCGGCAGTCGCGGCGCCGGGCGCAGCACCCGAAAACCTTGAAAGCAGCCGGTTCCCGCCGGGCCGCCCCCGCATCTCCGGAGCGAATCCGCCTCCGTCGGCGCCGCATGGCGCTCGTCGTCCGCCTCTCCGTCGCGTGCACTGCCGTTGCGGCCGTGGCCTGGACCGCCCGGCATTGGCGGCCGCTCGAGCCCTGGTCGGCGCCAATCATCGCCTCGGCGCTGCTGGCGCTCCCGCTGGCCCTCGGGCAGGCGTCCTGGCGCCATCGGCTGCCGCGGTTCCATCCGCGGCGGCTGCTTCCCGGCATCGCCGACGGAGCGGTGGCCGCGCTGCTCCTGATCCCGCCCTTCTTCGCCGCCCTGTCCTGGATCGGAGGTCTGGAGCCCGCGCGGGTGGCGCTCGCCTACCTGGCCCGGGCCCTGCCACAGCAGTTGCTCCTCGTCGCCCTGCCCGAGGAGTTCTTCTTCCGCGGCTACGTGCAGCGGATGCTCGGGGCGCTGCCCCTGCCCCGGCTGCGCATTCTCAGCGCCCGCTGCGGGCCGGAGATACTCATCGCCGCCGCGGTCTTCGCGCTCACCCATATGGCCGCCGGCTTGGGATGGGCGTCGCTCTTGACCTTCTTCCCGGGGCTGGTCTTCGGCTGGCTATACGCGCGGAGGCAGTCGCTCGTCGGGCCGGCCTTCTTCCATACGGCCTGCAACCTGAGCATGCTGGCCTGGCCGGGGGTGCTATCGTGAAACGGCGCAAGACGGCAACACGCAACACTGAATGGCGCTTCCTTGAGATCTACGAACGGAAAACCGCAGAACATCGAACGTCGAAGTCAGAATCACGAAGGACGTGGAGTGGCCGGGAGCTGCCACTTCGACATTCGTCATTCGACATTCTGCGGTTCTGCGGTTCGCAGTTGGTTCTCCAGGCCGCTGGCATGGCGCTGAGGAAGCGCCATTCGATGTTGCATGCTGCTATCGCCGATGAATGTGTCGCTCGTACTGCAGAAGAGCCGGACTACCTCTCCTCGCTCGCAACCACCCGTCCGCGGCTGGCGGCGTAGAGCTTGAAGAGCCGCACGCCGGCCTCGTCGCGGTCGTAGCCCAGGGTCAGGTAGCAGGCCGGGAGGCCATAGCGGCCGAGCGCCGTGTCCACCGGCACCCACCTGTCCCCGGCGTGGAACTCCGACCACACGTGGAAGCGCAGCGTCCCCTCGTTGAGAACCAGGCCCCAGGCGGTGCGGGCCGGCAGCCCCGCGGCACGGGCCAGGGCCGCGAAGAGCGCGGCGTGCTCGGAGCAGTCACCGGCGCGAGCGACCAGGGCCTGGACCGCCGAGGCCTCGGGCGGCCCGCCCAGGTTCTTGGCGAGGTTTCGGTAGACCCAGCGGCCGACGAGGTAGCCGCGCTTGAGTTCGCTCTCCTCGCCCTTGACGATGTCCGCCGAGAGCTTCCGGATCCGCTCGTCGCGCCAATCGGGCTCGCCCTCGGGTTCGAGCCAGCGCCGGCGCTCCCCGGCCGTGAGCTTCCCCTCGGGCAGGCGCCCGTCGGGCCGGCGCGCGACGATGGTCACGGTGAGCCTGCGGCCGTCCTGCGTCACCTTCTGGCCGCCGAGTTCGGGGACGACCGGAGCCTTCTCGACGTCGGAGAGCGTGAGCTCGACCACCAGGCGCTCGAGCTTCCAGGCCTTCTCGGGAGCGCCCTCGAGCGGCACGGCTCCGGCGGCCAGCGCGGCCGGCGCGTCGGGCAGCACGGCGCTGCCCTTCTCCACCCGCTTGCGGACCACCTCGCCGGTCGAGCTCTCCTCGAGCCGCCCGGACTCGTCGACCAGAAGATCCCAGGCCACGCGGCCGTCGGCGTCGCCGATCTGGACGAGGAAGAGCTTCCCGGCCTTGCCCTCCACGCGCTTCTCGCCGATGACTTCGGCGCGCTGGAGGACGAGCGCCGCGCGGGCCAGGTCGGGCACGACCGCCGCGAGCTTGCCGCCCGCCTTGAGCAGCCCGCGCGCGGCCAGGGCCTCGCCGGAGAGCTCGGCCACGGCCGGGCCTTTGAACTCCACGGTCTTCTCTCTGCCGTCGGGCTGCTTGAAGACCGCCTTGCCGGGTTCGAACCGGACCGAGACCTCGCCGCCCGCGCCCGACTCCTCGGACTTCTCGCTCACGGCCAGCGGCGTCCAGTCGGGCAGCATCTCCGCGCGGCGGGAGAGCGCGAACTGGTGAGCCGGCCGGTCGCCGGCCGAGAAGCGATAATGCTCATCTATGGCGAGCGTCAGCCGCGCGGCATCGCCCTCGCCCGTCCGGACAAGCCTCCGCGAAGCCTTGCCGATGGTCTGACCGCGGAAGCTGACCAGGTAGTAGCTCTCCTCGACCGCTCCGGCCTCTCCGGCCTGCGTCCCCTCTGGGGCGGGGGCCGGTGCGGCGACAGCGGCGGCGGAGAGGACGGCGGCCAGCAGGAACGCGTGCATGTCGGGCTCCTCAGTTCGGTTCCGACCCCGGCGGGGGGAGCGCTGCCCAGGACTCGACGACCTTCGCGACGAACGCGCGCAGGAGCTCCCGGTCGCAGGCGGCCTCCCGTCCGGAAACGATCAGCTTCGTGCCCAGCGGCGGCACGTGGAAGAACGCGCACTCGAAGCCGCCGCGGGAGCGGCGCAAGTGCTCGAGCGTATAGGTGGTCTCGTCGCAGAGGTACTGCCCGGCGTTCTCCGAGACCCCGACCGGCAGCCCCGCGTCCTGAAGCGCCGGCATGAGCCGGTTCATCGGGAAGGGAGACCGCAATTGGTCGGGGCCGTCCGGGACGACCGTCGGCCGCTCCGGGCGCCTGCCCAGGTTGTCCTTGAAGGGCTTGCGGGCGTTGCGGCCCACGCGTTCGAAGGTGAAGCCGCCGGGCCGGCCCTGCCCGAAGGCGAAAACCGCTGCGGGGCGCAGCTCGTCGAGCAGCCCGGGCAGGACCTCCATGGGCTTGCCCCAGACCACCGGCAGCTGGCGGACGACTATCCGGCAACCGGCCAGCTCGCGCCCGTCGAGCTCCAGCACGGCCTCCCAAGAGGCGTTGAGCGAATCCCCGCCGAAGGGCTCGAAGCCGGTCAGCAGAACGACCCTGGCAGCGGGCGCGGCCGTCGAGGAACGATCGGGACCCGCCTCCGGCCGGCAGGCCAAGAGAAGCAACGCCGCCGCCAGCAGCGCGACGGGCACCCGGAGCCTGAACGCCGCGCTTCGGCTCACTTCGCGGGCGCCGGCCTGGCCAGGAGCAGCCGGCAGGTGCGCTCCGGAGCGAGGATCACCTCGCCCGCGGCCGCCGGCAAGAGCACGCTCGTGCCCTTCCCCGCCCTCTCGCTCCACTGCCCGGCCTCCATCTTCACTGCGCCATCCACGACCAGGACGCAGGAGAAGCGCGCGGCATCAGCCGGAATCGCGTGGGCGGCGGAGAGCTCCAGGGCCTCCATCTCGAACTTGTCGTTGGCGACGAGCCGGAGCCGCCGGCCGCCGCCCGGGAGCGGCTCGGTGGTGGGCCGGACCTTGTCGCCGAAGTCCGCGCCGCCGAGCGAGGCGAAGTCGATGGTCTCCAGCGCCTCGCGCACGTGCAGCTGCCGCGGCTTGCCGTCGAGGCCCACGCGGTTCCAGTCGAAGGCCCGGTAGGTGAGGTCCGATGTCTGCTGGACCTCGGCCATGAGTATCCCCGCGCCGATGGCGTGGATCACGCCGGCCGGCAGGTCGATACAGTCGCCGGCCGCGGCCGGGAAGGAGCGCAGGCACTCCTGAAGCCGGCCGGCGGCGAGCAACTGCTCGAACTTCCCGCGGGTCGTTCCGGGGAGCAGTCCCTTCCAGATGCGCGCTCCGGGCGCGGCCTCGAGGATGTACCAGGCCTCGGGCTTGCCCGGGTCGGGGAGCTTGTGCGCGGCGCAATAGGCGTCCGACGGGTGCACCTGGACGGAGAGCTGCTCGGCAGCATCGATGAGCTTCACGAGCAGCGGGAACGGCCGGTCGAGCGGCACGGCCGTGCCCACGAGGTCCGCGCCGAACTCGGCGATGAGTTCGGGGAGCGTCCGGCCGGCGAGCGGCCCCGAGGCCACCCGGCTCAGGCCGTCGCGGTGGCCGGAGATCTCCCAGCTCTCGCCGACCTTGTCGCCAGGCCGGACCGCCTTGCCGTAGCCGGCCAGGCGGTCGCCGCCCCAGACGAGGGTCCGGAGGTAGGGGGACATGGGGAGGGGATTCAGCTTCTTCGTCATCTTACCTCCTGAATCAGGGTTGGCGTCGTTCACGAAGGATGAAGGCGGAAGGCTGAAAGATGAAAGGACACTGGAACTTGTCTTCCACCGCCGCCCCGGGCTCTCCAGTTCACCCTTCCGTCTTTATCCTTCAACCCTGCGGATGGAGGCAAAATCTTGGTCCAGAAGCGTTTCACGGGTCCCTCTGGACAGACGATCTTGGGCATTGGCAACAAAGCCCCAGAACCGCAAGCGCTTCGTCTCATCCGGAGATAAGCGACAGCGCATTCAGAAGATGGCCAAAAAAAGAATGAGTTCATGCTCAAGACTCGCCCCGCTCAACCGACCGTAGATTTCGGTACGCCTCCGACGCATTCCAACCCGGCGGACAGAACGTCACAATTGCGGCATCGCTGCGTCTGTCCACCGGGCAATTCGCGCAAGCAAACCCGATGGCAGATTGGAGCAGAAATCCACCAACCTGCACCGATCAAGTAGAATCCCGGCTGTCGCGCAGGTTCCTTTCCATCGAGATCGGTCAGCTGCCTCAGAAACACAGAATGCGCGAACGGGATTCACAACCAAGGTGCCTTTCATCCATTTCTTGACAAACACGTCAGGCTGGAGCTGCGTTGTCAAACCACCCCAATTCGTTCCCGTCTTGCACTGTCCGAATACAATGATCTGCCCCGGGAGCGTGTCCGAGAAAGGCACCCACGCTACAGCATCAAGCTTGTCATCTTGAGCCTCCACGCGTGCGTCATCTAAGCTCTCAAATCCGCCCCCCTCGCACAGCTCACGGCACAGCGAATCAACCTTGTCCGAGAAAGGACCGGCATGGGCAGTGCCAAACACCAATGAGCGGGCACGTCCAGGTCCAAGGTAGTTCTGCATTGCGTTGGCTGAGACTTCTTCTAGAAGAGCTGCGCCATCGATCCCAGCATGAAGGCGATCCTCCTTCATGTTGAGCCGCGTCCCAAGCAAGAGGTAGCGATAGACGATGGCCTTCTCCCGGTTGTCATCGGCTCGATGCCGGAGAACTGTACCCTCAAGATCAAGCCGAAAAGGATAGCCGCTACCGCAGGCCACCTCTCGCCTTTCGATCTCGATCATCACCTCGTCAAGAAATTCGCAGTTCTCGTCGTCATCGTCGTCACACCCTTCGTTATCGTCGTTATCATCCACGCGACCGAGATAAGCAACGACTTCGCGCTTCGACGCTGCGCCCCACTGCCAGCTTAACAACTCGACAAAGTCCGCCAGTTCGTGCGGCTCGGCCTCGGGCGACGGAGGCTGCGGCAACTTGAACATGTCACGCCTCCGTCAATCGATTCTTCTTTGTCTCAGGATTCTGCTTACGATCCATCTCCGTATAGATGTCGTCCGCCATGTTAGCAATAGTCCCAGCGATTCGCAAGAGGGCCTCGGACTTATCATACCCGGCTGTAAGATGCGCTCTGGCCGTCGTGAGATCACGCTTTGCCGCCAGAAGCGCCTCTTCGAATACCGCCGTGGGCGGCCGGCTGATTTCAAACGCCTTGCCGAGATCTCCGGTGGCACGCAGAGCCGCAATTGCCTCTCTGTTCCCCAACACCGCGTTCAATCGTCGCAAGTCGGGATTCTGCGATTCGACCACCGGCGGGCGCTTTTGCTTCTTACTGCCATACAACCACACGCATAGCTCGCCCAGCTCCTTCAGCTTCTCGCTGGGAACAGGATCTTCTGCTTCCTCACCTTCGGATTTCAAGCTAACGAACGAGCTGATCCCATCGTAGTCTAGCCCTGTATACAGGTGAGAAAACGCCAACCGTTGCCGAAATTTGTCGTCAGGATCATAAACTTGTTCTCGCGCAGCCTCTTCGAGGACCATCAAGCCGCGATAAAGGCGTTGCACTGTGCGATGGCGATCACCTATTTGATTGGCGATCTCGTCCAGAGGCCTACGGTAATTCCTGTGAACATCGGCGATGTACCGAGCCTTGGCATAGCTGGTCCATTTGGCTGGGCCGTTTACATGCTTAAAGCCAAGGTAGCGCCAGGAGTCTTCCCGATTAGACAGGATGGCCGGAAGCATCTTCAGCTGTTCGCGGGCTGCCAGTGATAGCGTCGGGATTTCCCAGCCATTAGTATCGGCAATGCTTTTATTTAGCAGGACCCTGACCGCAGCAAACCGCCGATTGCCCTCAATAACGATGTGTCTGCCGTTCTCAATGGCAACGATGAGCGCCTCGTGCGGGAAAAATCCGCTGGCTGCGATGGATTGTACTAGTTCGCGAACATCCATAGCATCCCACAATATGCGAAGAATGTCTTCGTCGGTCGTTTGCTCGGATATTCCATACTCAGCCAATCGCGGGTTTTTGCGATCGAAATGAAGTTTCTCGACTTCTATGGGAGTCGCACTAGTTGTCGTCGCCATGACTGCCCCTTTCATGCTCCACAACTAATGAAGTGTTCTCTCGTCCATGAGCCAGACATGTCTGGGGCATGGCAAGATGTCGCGGAGAGATGATCAACTCTCTGTCGGCACGCTTCTCCTGAAGCGTGTATCTAATGGGCATGTATGCAATATTGTGTTGGGCATATAGTCGCCGGACAAGCTCACTGCTATCATACGATACGATCCACGGGAGTACTCGTTGTCCGCTCAGATATCGCGCCAATTGCGCATGATCTTCCGGGCGGTATGCATTGAGGTAGAGGCGTTGGCCATTGTTGACGTAAGGCGGATCGAGGTAGACAAAGACGCGTGAACGGCCTTGACCGCTGGGCAGGACGCGCTTCAAGAAGACCACAGCGTCCTCACACGAGACATGAATGCAGTCTCGCATTCGCGTTAGATGCAAAATGCGCTCGGCTAGCGCGACCCGATTGAACCGCACATCAAGCCGCCATCTACCAGCTTGTTCGTACCCACCAATGGGTCCGGAACCACTGATGACACCCGAGCGGTTGCATCGATTCATAAAGAAGGCGGCAAAGCCTACGTCAAACTGACTATGAGATGATGGCTTAGCACAAATCTGCCGCTGGCGCCGCCACTCGTCGATTGTCAGCGGGACTCCATGCAGCCGATCAACAAAGCGGTTGTTCTCACGTAGCGCTGATAGCCAAAACGCATACACTCGACGATCAGCGTCGTTAAGATGGATTTCGGACACAACGTTTTGCTTCAGTAGACCCAATGCTGCCCCTGCACCTCCGGCATACGGTTCATAGTAGGGGCACCCACACAACTCGTTGAGTTCAATGATGTTGGCAAGGAACTTGGCGAGACTAGCCTTCCCTCCTGGATATCGTAGTGGGCTAGCATATCTCATTGTCCGTCTCCGTCGTAGCTCCTCGAACTGCGAAGACAGTGCTCTGTCTCGTCACAGCCACTGCGATCAGGACCAAACAGCGTTCCATGAGACACTCAACAGCACGTTTCGTCGCCTTTTGCATGGTCTCCAGCCCCTCAGCCGCGATATGATGCACTATAACACGCTGTTCGTCAACGGGAGGGACTGGCAAGAAGGCCTCGAAGCTCCTTCTCGACACTTGGCGCCCTTGTTAAGGAGCCGGTGCAGGGCGTCGTCCACCAGCTTACCACACTTGCGGCGGTTGTACTCTGCCAGAACCTTGGCTTTGGTATCGGCCAGCACGCAATCTCCAAGATGGGCGGGGCAGTACGCCATCGGCGACAGGCCAACCCCAGGAAATCCTGGGCTACCTATGATGACGGGACGATTCCGGGGCATCCAGCTGGCCTCCAGTATCCCCATTACTAGACGGAAGCGTAACGACTACCGCCCGCGAATCAAGGCCGGGCACAGCCGGGCTTGGGCTATCGGACTGGATGTTGTTCCGAAAACCCGAAGCGCACAACCGGTCGTTCTCTGCGCCTCAACTTCTCAGCGGTAGAACCGAGCCAGGGGCAATGGCTAACGGTCATGCCTACATCCCAGCCAACCCCTTCGCCAGCTTCGGCACGCTCTTGGGCGCCCCGCCCGCGGCGATGCTCTCGGCCCCGAGGCAACCCACGGCCACCGCGTAGCGCGCGGCCGCCGCCGAGCTCGCCGGTTCCTTTCCGTCGAGGACGAACTCCAGGAAGTCCCGGGTGATCCTCGCGTCGGCGCCGCCGTGGCCGTCGGTGCCGGCGGGCTTCACGTCGTAGACCCGGTCGGAGTACTCGCGCCACGAGCCGGACTTGCGGGTCCGGAGCACGATGGTCTTCTCGCCGGAGCGGTCGCCGGGGGTCTGGACGTTCTCGATGCGGCCCTCGGTGCCGATGAAAGTGTAGTTCCGCCAGGCCTCCGGCGCGAAGTGGCACTGGAGGTAGCACCCCTGCACGCCGTTCTCCAGCTGCATCAGGATCATCTGGTTGTCGAGGACGTCGACGGCCTTCCGGAAGCTGCAGAGCTGCCGGTCGGGCCGGTCCCACTCGAGCTCGCTGTTGTCGTCCGGGCACCCGCCCTTCCTCGGACACTTGTCGCAGGTGAGCGTGTTGGGCTCGCTTCCGCCGAAGTGGGAGAGCGCGCCCAGGCCCGTCACCCGGCGCGTGAAGCCGCCGGCGATCCAGTGCACGATGTCGATGTCGTGGGCCCCCTTCTGGAGGAGCAGGCTCGTCGACTTCTTCGACTCGGCGTGCCAGTCGTGGAAGTAGTAGCGCCCGCCGTAGCTCACGAAGTGCCGGACCCAGGCGGTCTTCATTTCGCCGATGGCGCCGGAGTCGACGATCTCCTTCATCGTCCGCGTGAAGTTCATGTGGCGCATGTTGTGGCCGACGTAGAGCTTCCGGCGCGCGCGCTTCGCGGCGGCCAGGATCCGGTCGCAGCCGGCCACGGTGATGGCCATGGGCTTCTCGAGGAAGACGTGCTTGCCGGCCGAGAGCGCCGCCACCGCGTGCTCCTCGTGGAACCAGTCCGGCGAGCAGATCGCCACGGCGTCGACGTCCTTCCGGTCGAGCAGCTTCCGGTGGTCGTCGAGCCGGTCGAAGTCGTCGCGGCCGGAGGCCTTGGCCAGGTCGGCGAAGCCCTCCTCGCGCCGGTCGACCGCCGCCACTAGCGACGCCCGGTCGGACTTCGCCCAGTGGGCCGCCAGCAATCCGCGTCCGCCCGCCCCGATGAGCCCGATGCGCAGCCTGTCCTTGGACACGATCTTCTCCTTCACGCGGTGTTGTCGATCCGATGCTTTCCTGGCTATCGGCTACCCTTCCAGAATCTTATTGTCGAACCTGGTGGGGTCCTCGTCATCGAACGCCGGCTGACCGCCGATGCCGGGCTGTCCACCCGGCACGGGCTGTGCAGGCAGGGACTGGCCGCGCCTGAGCCGGCCGATCACGAAGGCCTGCTCGACGCTTTTGATCACGGCCACCAGTTCCTTGACGCGCTTCCGGAGGCGCTCGTTGTCCTGGCCAAGGGCATCCTTCTCGCGCGACAGGACCTTGATGCGGGCCTCCAGAGCCTTGCACCATTCGGTCAGCCGCCGTGAATCGGACGGCTCAACCGTCGCGGGCTGCTGCTTCTCTTCGGACGCCGGCTCACCGGCAGCCTCGGGCTGCGCGCCGTCCGAGGCCGCGGCCTCGTCGAGGTACGGCATGCGCCCGGTCGGAGGAATGGCCGAGTCCACCTCCGGATTGGCCACGGGCGTATCGAGCGACCGGGTGACCGGCTCCAGCGCCGGCTCCCGCTCATGGGCGAACTGCGGAGCCTGGGTCGGCCGGGTGATGGGCTCCAGGAAGGTCTTGGTCTCCACGTCGAGGTCGAGCGGTGCCGAGGATCCGGACTGCGCCGGACTCCCCGCGGCCGCCAGGGCGGAAGCGCCGGCCTGGTCGGCAACCTTCTCCGGCTCCGGAGCAGCCGGCGCGGCAGCCTCCCGAGCCGCCGGCTCGGGGGCCGGACCGGCGTCCTCCTTGCGGGGCTTGAGGCTGAAGGCCGATGCCAGCTTTCCGAATAAGCGACCGAACGCGCTCTTGGAACCCTCGGGCTCGGGTGCAGCCCCCGCCCCGGAGGCCGGCTCCTCGACGGCCGCAGGTGCGGCCGGCGCCGCCCCTTCCGTCCGCCCCGGGGCTTCGTCCGTGGCGCGGGACTCGGCGGGAGCCGCGGCCGCTTCCAGGACTCCGGTGTCCGGCTCGAGCCCGATGTCCTGCCCGGCGTCCGCCCGCTGCTCGGGCTCGGACTCGTTCTCGCCTTGATCCTGCACTTCGTCCGGCAACTCGAAGATCGGCTCGAACGCGGGCTGGGCGGGCGCCTCCGCAGGAGCCGAAGCGTCCGCGGCATCCGGAACCGGAACCGCCCCGGCCAGGGATCTGGTGTCCGGCTCGAGATTCAGTTCAAGATCCGCCCCGGAGGCCGGCTCAGGCGCAGTCGTCGCTTCTTCCTCGGGGACCGGCGCGGCGCCGGGCACGGACGCCGATGCCGGCGCGGAGCCGGCGTCCGGCAACTCGGCGGGCTCGAGCCTCCTGGTATCGGCGTCCGGCTTGACCTTGGACGCCGGCGGCTCGGACGTTGGCCCCGAGGCGGACGGCTGGCTCGCCGCAAAGAGATCGTCGAGCACCTCCTCGACGGAGTCGCGCTCGGACCTCCGGGCCGTTTCCCGCGGCTTATCGGCGAACTGGTCGGGGAAGAGGTCCTGCAGCACCTTCTCAGGCGCGTCCGCCGCGGGCGCCTCGGAGGCCGGCGCGGAAGGCTTGGTGAACTGCTCCGGGAAGAGGTCCTCCAGCACCTTCTCGGCGCTCTCGCCCCCCCGCGGAGCCGGCGAAGGCGCGACGCCCGACGTACCGGCGGGCCCGCTCCCCGCAGGCGGACGTGGCGCAGGGACCGCCGGCTTGCCTCCGGTCGCCTTCAGCCCCTCCGCCATCTTCTTCCTCGTCGTGGGCGGCATCAGTTCGAGCAGGGCCTTCGGCAGCAGCAGATCGTCGTCATCGGACGGTTCGTCGCCGGGAGGCACCGGCCGGTCCGGGGGCGTCTCGCCGGGCGGCTTCCGCCGCTTGCCCTGCTCTCCGGAATCGCCGTCCTCCGACGATTCGAGCGGCAGGAAGTCGAAGTCCTCGGCCAAGTCTCAGACCTCCACGAGCTCGTAGCGGCGCGAGCCCAGTCCCATGTCCTCGGCGAGCTTCTGCGCGAGGCCGATCTCCGTGCCAGGGGCCACCCGGGCGAGCGTCCCGCCCGAGGCCCTCTCCAGGAGGTCGATGGTCGCCTGGTCGACGGCCACCCCGTCGCGGGAGGCCAGCGCCCCGATGTCCGGAAAGGCCGCCTCGCCCGGCTCGTGCATGCAGTCGCAGTTGGGCGTCACCGCCGTAAGCAGGCTCAGGAACCCGAATCGCTCCGCGCGGCCGTGCAGCATGGCCGCGCAGAACTCCACGGTGCGCTCCTGCAGCCCCCGGGTGTCGCCCCAGCTCACCGGGATGGCCCCGGTCGGGCAGTGGGCCACGCACTCGGCGCAGCCGATGCACCTGGCCTCGTCGAGCGTGGCCTTGTCGCCCCCGGGGACGGAGAGCGCCCCGGTCGGGCAGTGCTCGGCGCAGGCGGCGCAGGCCACGCACTTGTCCCGGTCGATCTCCGGGCGGAAGCGCTCGTGCATCATCTGCTTGCCGGCGATGGATCCCGAGCCCATGCCAAGGTTCTTCAAGGCCCCGCCCATGCCGAAGAGCATGTGGCCGGTGGCATGGGTCAGCGAGATCACCGCGTCGGCGCGGGCGATTTGGGCACCGATCTTCGCCTTCTTATAGTGCTTCCCACCGGGCACCGGCAACTCGACGAAGTCGTCGCCGCGCAGGCCGTCGGCGATGATCAACGGGCAGCCGGCCGACTCGAAGCTGAAGCCGTTGGCATGGGCCACCTCGAGGTGCTCCACGGCGTTGTGGCGCTTGGACTTGTAGAGGACGTTGGCGTCGGTGAGGAAGGGCACCCCGCCCCTCTCGCGCACGGCCATGGCCACCTCGCGGGCCTGCTCCGGGCGCCAGACGTTGCGGTTGCCACTCTCGCCGAAGTGGATTTTGAGGGCCACAGTATCGCGAGGCTTGAAGCACTGCGATAGCCCGGCGGCCTCGAAGAGCCGGCGAACCGCCCCGGCGGGCAGCTTTCCGGACTTGTCCACGGATGCGAAGAAGACGCGGCTCGGGCGGTCGGCTGTCATGGCGCTCCCCTCCAGGCAGGCCCATTCTAGCGCCGGACGGGCTTCGGTCAAAACCTTTCGGGGACTATTCCGACGCTCCCGTGCGTAAACGATATGAAAGGCGCCGGATGCCGCGCTGTCGGATAGGACGGGAGGGCGCGGAGATGGACACGCACGATGACAGAGTGGCCCGGCCCTGGATGCCCGTGGCCGTCTCCGGAACCCTGGGAGCGCTCCTGGGGATGGCTTTGGCCATGGCGCTGCTCCCCGGCTCCGAAAGCGCCGCAGGCGGCGACAAGGCGGCCAAAGAAGGCGCGAAGGAGGCTGGGAAGATGAAATACAGGGACCTCACCCCCGAGGAGGAGCGCGTCATCGTCGGCAAGGGCACCGAGCGCCCCTTCACCGGCAAGTACAACGACCACTTCGAGCGCGGCGTGTACACCTGCCGGCGTTGCGGAGCGGGGCTCTATCGCTCGGAGGACAAGTTCCGCTCGCACTGCGGCTGGCCCAGCTTCGACGCCGAACTGCCCGGGGCGGTCGAGCACAAGCCCGACGCCGACGGCCGGCGAACCGAGATCCTCTGCCGGCGCTGCGGCGCCCACCTCGGCCACGTCTTCACCGGCGAGGGGCTTACCGAGAAGAACGTCCGGCACTGCGTGAACTCGGTCTCGCTCGACTTCGTGCCCGGCGACCACGTGGGCCGGGCCATCTTCGCCGGCGGCTGCTTCTGGGGCGTCGAGCACCTGATGGAGAGCGTCCCCGGAGTACTGGCCGTCACCTCCGGCTACACCGGCGGCCACGTGGACCATCCGACCTACAAGCAGGTCTGCACGGGCACGACCGGCCACGCCGAGGCGGTCGAGGTGCTCTTCGACAAGACCAGGACCACCTACCGGGACCTCGCCAAGCTCTTCTTCGAGATCCACGACCCGACGCAAATCGCCCGACAGGGCCCGGACGTCGGGGAGCAATACCGTTCGGCGGTCTTCTACCTGGATGACGAGCAGAAGAAGACGGCCGAGGAGCTCGCCGACATCCTGCGCAAGAAGGGGCTCAAGGTCGCCACCGAGATCGCCAAGGCCGGCACGTTCTGGCCGGCCGAGGAGTACCACCAGGACTACTACGACCGGACCGGCAAGGAGCCCTACTGCCACGCCCGCGTCAAGCGGTTCGACGACGAGCCGTCAGGCAGCCAAGACAAAACCAAGCCGCAGATGAACACGGATGAACACAGATAATTCGGAGAGAATTGAGGGGTCGGGGCGGAGCCGGCTCGCGGCTCCGCCCCTTTCGTTGCATGCTGCCCCATCCGTGTTCATCTGTGTTCATCTGTGGCCCTGAGGGCAACGTGGATCGGGCTGGCCGCGCGCTTGACTCCCCCCCTCCGCGCCCTAGAATGGCCTTGTCAGTACTGGCTTCTTCTTAGGGTTCCGGCGTCATCCGGGTTGGAGGACTCATGGCCAAGGTGGTTTCCAGGCGCGAGATCGCGCCGCAGACCGTGCTGCTGGAGCTGGCGGCCCCCAAGATCGCCGCCAAGCGCCGGCCGGGGCAGTTCGTGATCCTCAAGAAGGACGAGCAGGGCGAGCGCATCCCCCTGACCATCGCCATGGCCGACGCCGGGAAGGGCACCATCACGGTGATCTTCCAGATGGTCGGCGCCGGCACGCGCGCCCTCGGCGCCGTCCCGGTCGGCGGCGAGGTGCTCGACGTGGTCGGGCCGCTCGGCAAGCCCACCGACATCCACAAGGTCGGCACGGTGGTCTCGGTCGGCGGCGGCATCGGCACGGCCGTGGCCTACCCCATCGCCGAGGCCATGAAGGCCCTGGGCAACAAGGTCATCGGCATCGTCGGCGCGCGCAGCAGGGAGCTGCTCATCCTCGAGGAGGAGATGCGCGCGGTCTCCGACGAACTGCTGGTCACCACCGACGACGGCAGCTACGTCCGCAAGGGCTTCGTGACCGACGTGCTCAAGGAGGTCATCGCCCGCGGAGAGAAGATCGACGAGGTCCTGGCCATCGGCCCGGTCCCGATGATGCGCGCGGTCTGCAAGGTCACCCAGGAGGCCGGCATCAAGACGGTGGTGAGCCTGAACCCCATCATGATCGACGGCACCGGGATGTGCGGCGGCTGCCGCGTGGAGATCGCCGGCCAGACCAAGTTCGCCTGCGTCGACGGCCCGGAGTTCGACGGCCACCAGGTCAACTGGGATGTCCTGGGCCAACGCCTGGCCGCCTACAAGCCCCATGAGCAGGAAGCCTGCCGTCTGCACGACGCGGAGAAGCGCGCATGAGCCCCGAGAACGCCACCCCGACCCCCTCCCCCGCCCCCTCGGCCGGCGGCAAGAAGGTCCGAGCGCCGCGCCAGAAGATGCCCGAGCAGCCGGCCGCCGAGCGCGCCCGGAACTTCAACGAGGTGCCCTACGGCTACTCCGCGGAACTGGCCGAGCTCGAAGCCTCGCGCTGCCTGCAGTGCAAGAAGCCGGCCTGCGTCGAGGGCTGCCCGGTCTGCGTGGACATCCCCGGCTTCATTAAGAGGGTCGCGGCCGGAGACTACCTGGGCGCGGCCCAGGCGGTCAAGGCCACCAACTCGCTGCCGGCGGTCTGCGGCCGGGTCTGCCCCCAGGAGGAGCAGTGCGAGAAGCTCTGCGTGCTCGCCAAGAAGGGAGAGTCCGTAGCCGTCGGGCGCCTCGAGCGCTTCGTGGCCGATTACGAGCGAGAGCACGGCAAGGGCCAGCTCCCGCCCAAGGCGCCGCCCAGCGGCATGAAGGTAGCGGTGGTCGGCTCCGGGCCGGCCGGGCTCACCTGCGCCGGCGAGCTCGTGAAGATGGGCCATGAGGTCACGGTCTTCGAGGCCCTGCACAAAGCCGGCGGCGTGCTGGTCTACGGCATCCCCGAGTTCCGCCTGCCCAAGGCCATCGTCCAGGCCGAGGTCGACTACCTGCAACGCCTGGGCGTTAAGCTCGAGCTCAACTCACCGGTCGGCAAGTCCGAGACCGTCGACGAACTCCTGGCCTCCGGCTTCGACGCGGTCTTCATCGGCACGGGCGCAGGACTGCCCTACTTCATGGGCGTGCCCGGCGAGAACCTCATCGGCGTCTACTCGGCGAACGAGTACCTGACCCGCTCGAACCTCATGAAAGCCTACCTCTTCCCGGAATACGCCACGCCGATCATCCGTGGTAAGAGGGTGGCGACCATCGGCGGGGGCAATGTGGCCATGGACGCGGCGCGCACCGCGCTGCGGCTGGGCGCCGAGAAGTCGTTCATCGTCTACCGGCGCAGCCGTCAGGAGATGCCGGCCCGCTCCGAGGAGATCCACCACGCCGAGGAGGAGGGCATCGAGTTCCAGCTGCTCACCGCCCCGGTGCAGGTGCTGGGCGACGAGGCCGGCCGGGTCAAGGGCATGGAGTGCCTGCGCATGGAGCTCGGCGAGCCGGACGCCTCCGGCCGGCGCCGTCCGGTGCCGGTCAAGGGCTCGGAGTTCGTCCTCGACATCGACACCGTCGTCGTGGCCATCGGCAACGGCCCCAACCCGCTCATCCCCCAGACCACTCCGGGACTGGCCACCGGCAAGCACGGCAACATCACCGCCGACGAGGCGACAGGCGCGACCTCCAAGCCGGGCGTCTTCGCCGGCGGGGACATCGTCACCGGCGCGGCCACGGTGATCCTGGCCATGGGCGCCGGCCGCCGGGCCGCCGCGGCCATCGACGCGTACCTCAAGTCGAAGTCGGGGAAGCTGCTGGCCCCATGAACGACGCGGCCCAGGGCGACCGGACCAACGAGACCTCGCTCCCTCTGCCGCCTCTGACCGGCGGACACAAGCCGGTGCGCGGCCGGGTGACGTTCCCGTTGGCCTGCGCCACCGCCGTCTGCGTGGCCCTGGCCGCGCTGGTTCTCCAGAACCTGTGGGAGAATTTCCGCCCGCTGCTCGACGAGGCCCGCGAGGGCACCGGACTCGTCCCGATGGTCGCGCTGTGCGGCGCGGCGCTGGTCGCCGCTCTGGTGGTCGCCGGGCTGCTGCTCAGGCGCATCAAACGGCTGCTGACCTCGCTGCGCATGACCGGGGCGGCGCTGCTGACGCTGGCCCTGTTGCTCACGGCGGGGGGGCTGGTCGGCCCCCAGGGTCCGCTGGCCCTCACCGGTCCGGCCGCCGAAGCCAAAAGCCGGCCGCGCAAGGGCGAGTCCCGGAAGGCGGGAGGCGACAAGGCGGCGGCCCTGGTGCGCGTCGCGCATCTCGAAGATCCCGGGAGCTCCTGGGCGGTGCTGGCGCTCGCGGGCTTCCTGGCGCTTGGCTCGGCGGCCGGGATACTCTGGCGCCGCCCCGTCGGAGGCAGGGAATTCGGGTTCCTGGCGGCCCACCTGGGACTGCTCATTCTTCTGGGAGGGCTTGTAGCAGGGCACATTCTGGGACAGACCGTCTATGCGCGGCTGATCCCCGGAGCCACCCCCACGGCCGTCCCGCTTCGCCCGGACAGGGAGCCCGATTTCCGCCTCCGGCTGGTCAGGACCGAAACCGAACGGCGTCCGCCGGCGGTGCGCATCCTGGCCACGCGCAAGGACGCGGAAGCTCCTCCCCGCGCCCTGCCCCTCGACGTGCGCAGCAGGGCCAGCATCGTCTGGCAGGACCTGGGGGTCTCCGTTGTCGACTTCCGCGAGTCGGCCGTCCCCGAGATCTATGTAGAGAAGACGCCCGGACGCGGAGCCGTCCCGGCCGTGAAGATCGCGCTGTCCGGACCGCAGGGAAGCCAGGAGGTCGTCCTGCCGGTCGGAGGAACGCTCAACGGCTCGTCGGCTCCGATGGGTCTGGCCCTGGCCTACGAGAAGTACACGGAGGCGCAGGACGCCGCGTCCGCCTGCCGCCGCGAAGAGGAACTCCAACCCTACCGGCTGACCGTCCTGCAGCCCGACGGGCAGCCCCGCGACAGCGTCGATATCCCGGCCGGCCGGCGTTGCACCGGGTCCCAGATCCTGCTGGCCGACGTCGGCGTTCTCCTCCAGGTGGTGCGCAGCTTCCGGGCCAAGCCGGGTTCGGATGCGCCGCTGGCTCCCGGAGAGCCGGCCGAAGACGCCGAGCTCGTCCTCGAGCTGGCCCCGACAGGCCCCGGCGCCGCCCCCGCGGCGGTCTTCCAAGTCCGGTCCGGCGGCAAGGCGGCCGAGCCGTCCGGGAAGGTTCCTCCCGAGCTCTCCGGCATGAAGCTCGCCCTCGACACCGTCCCCGCCCAGCCTGGCGCGCGCCTGGTGGAAGGTCCGGCGGGCACGTTCGCGCTCGTGGAGATCGATGACGGTGCGCCCGTCCAGAGCCTGCCCATGTCGGTCGGCGAGGAAGCCAAGCTCGCCCGGGGCATCCGCTTCAAGCTGGTGGAGTCCATCCCCGCGGCGCTGGCCGCCTATCGTCCGGCCGCCGGTCCCAGCCCCAGGGCGAGCCAGCCCGCAGTGCAGTTGGAGGTCCGCTCGACATCCGGATCGTCGTCGAAGTTCTGGATCTTCCCGGGCCTTTCCGGACCGCGCGACGTCGGCGGGGTCCTCTTCAGCGCGGAGCTCCTGCCCCGCGCCCCGGAGCGCAAGGCCGCAGTGCTCGAGGTCATCGGCGAAAACGGCCCGCTAGGAGAGCATCAGCTGGTCATGGGCCGCCCGCTGCAGCTGCAGGGCTGGCGGCTCAACCTCAGCGAGCTGCGCGGAGCCGATCGTCCGGAAGGCTCGCAGGCGACCGCCGCCCTGGTGGTCATCCGCCGCGATCCCGGACTCTGGCCGGCCTACGTGGGGATGATCCTCCTGGCCATCGGCGCGCCCTGGCTGCTCTGGACCCGCCTGCGGCGGGTGCCGGAAATGACCCGTAGGGGATCGTGACCATGGGCTCCTGCGATCTCCGCGTGATCCTGCTCTCCGCCGGGGCCGGTCTGCTGACCATGGGCGGCGCGCTCGCCGTGCCCGCCGCGATCGTCAAGTGGCGGCCGCTCTGGCGAAGGGCCTCGCGCTGGTCGGCCGTGGTCGGCGGCCTGGCCTGCGCCTCGGCCTGCGCCATCCAGTGGTGGGGACTGGAGCGCCCGCCGGTCATGTCCCTGTCGGAGTCCCTGTTCCTCCTGGCCCCGGCCATGGTGCTGGGCTACCTGTTCATCGAGGGACTTTCCAAGAGCCGCGAGGGCGGAGCTCCGATCCTTCTGGCGGCCGCCGGCACGGCGTTGCTCGGCGCCGTGACCGCGGCGTCGCAGGGACCGCTTCTGGCCGACCCGCCTCCCCCGGGGCTGGACAACCTCTGGCTCCCGGTCTACGCGGCAGCCACCTTCCTGGCCCTGGGCATCCTGGGGGCCGCCGGGCTGCAGGCCGCAGCGTTCCTGATGGTCGAGCGCGTCTCTCCGGCCAGGGGGGAACGCGCGGGACGGGGAGCGCTAGGCGCGGTCTGCCTGGGTTTGCCCGTGCTGATCTGGAGCATGCTCGCCGCAGCCGGCTGGGCGCAGGAAGTGCGCGGCACCCTCTGGGGCTGGAGTTCCCGCGAGGTCTGGACGCTGGTCCTCTTCCTGGTGCTTTCCGCCTACGTCTGTCTTCGCCACGTGGCCCACTGGCCGGAGCGCCGCTCCACCTGGCTGCTGGCCGCATCCGTGGTCCTCTGGGCGGCCGCCCTGGTTCACGCGCCGCTCGCCGGCGCATGAGGACTGCCCGATGACGCGCGAGATCGTCGAGTCCCCCGGCGCCCCCGCCCCGATCGGCCCATATTCGCAGGCCGTCCGGGCCGGCGGCTTCCTCTTCGTCTCGGGGCAGATCCCCCTGGATCCGCAGACCGGCCAGCTCGTCCAGGGCGGCATCGCCGCCGCGGCCGAGCGCGCGCTGCGCAACCTGGAGGCCGTCTTCAAGGCGGCCGGAGCCGGCCTCGACCAGGCGGTCAAGGTCAACGTCTACCTCAAGGACCTGAACGACTTCGCGGCGGTCAACGAGGTCTACTCCCGCTTCTTCGGCTCGTCCAAGCCGGCCCGGGCCTGCGTGGAGTGCTCCCGGCTGCCCCGGGACGTGCCCGTCGAAATCGACGCCGTCGCCTGGCTCGGAGAGTAGCGTGGCCGCGGAACGGAGCTTCGGCGACGTCCTCAAGGCCCTGTCGGCCGGGAAGCCCGGGCCGCTCTACGCGGTCCTCGGCGAGGACGACGGCCTTCGCGAGATGGCCATCGCCGCCATCCGGCGCGCCGTCTTCGGCAAGGCCGGGGAAGAGCAGAACGTGATCACCTTCGGCCCGGCGGACCCCGCCGTGGCCGGAAGCCTCCCGAAGGTTTCCGACGTCATGGACGAGGCCCGCACGGCCTCGCTCTTCGCCGGCAAGAAAATGGTCCTGGTCCGCGGCGCCGGGGCGCTCCTCTCGCCCTCAACGCGGGGTGCGAGGGCCGCGGACGACGAGGGCGCCGACAAGAAGGGAGCTCCTCCCTTCCACGCCGCCCTCCTCGATTTCCTGAAGTCCCCGCCGGACGGCACGACGCTCGTCCTCGAGGCCGAGAAGCTCGACGGCCGGAGCGCGCTGCACAAGGCGCTCGCCACCGCCGGCTGCATCGTGCAGTGCCCCAGGATGTACGACCGGCTCTACGGCGAGACCCGGGTCTCCATGCGCAGCCCCATGGGCCTGTATCTCGCCGAGCTGGCCAGGTCGCGCGCGCTGTCCCTCGCACCGGGCGCCGGGGAACGCCTGCTGGAGCTGGCCGCCGGACAGGCCGGGCGCCTCGGCCACGAGCTCGACAAGCTCGCCCAGTACATGGGAGCCGAGAAGCGCGCCGTCTCGACCGGGGACGTCGAGGCCCTGGCCAGTTCGGGCGCGGCCAGCGCCGACCCGGTGGTGCTCGGGGCGCTCTCCGGTCGCGCAGCCGAGGCCCTGGCCGCCGCCGAGAAGCTTTTCGCCCGGGGGCTCGAGGACTTCGCCGGCCGGATCACCTGGGACGAGCAGGGCATCGCCATCATCGTGACCGCGGCTTTGACCCGCAAGGCCTTCGAGGTGGAGCGCGCCGTCCTCAACGGCGGGCGCTACGTGGCCAGGGGCAAGCCGCCGCCGCCGCAGGTGACCCGCCCGGTCGAGGACGCCGCGCGGCGCCTCGCCTCGCGCGGGGCCATGGAGCGGGTCTACCGCCTGCTCCTCGCCGCGGACCGCGAGCTCAAGGGCTCGTCCGGCCGCGGGCCGCGGGCCATCCTCGAGGACCTGGTAATCGCGATTTCGGGCGCCGGCGCGACCGCCGCTCGCCCTTGAATCCTGCAATGGAGAGCGTGGTCATGCGCAAGCTGAGAGCCGGACTGCCGGGTCTGTTCGCGGTGTGCATCATCTTCTCGGGCGCCGCCCTCCGGGCCGGGGAACCGGCCTCCGCTGCGCCGGCGACGGAGCCCGCCTGGAAGAAGCTCGTCGGCTTCGACGAGTGGGGCGGCCTGTACATGGCCGGCAAGAAGTGCGGCTGGCTGCACGGCACCCTCGCCGTCGAGAAGGACGGCGACCGGGAGGTGCTCGCCTACCGTTCCCGGATGACCATGAAGATGCAGTACAACGGCGTGGCCGCCGAGATGCGGGTCATCGAGCTCCAGAAGTTCGCGCCGGACACCGGGGCGTTCCTGCTGCTCGACCGCCGCGTGGAAACAGCCATGCCCATGCTGCCGGCCCCGCTGGTCATCACCACCAGGGTGGTCCCCGACGGAGAGAAGCTCAAGTGCAGCCTGACCGTGGGCGCCAAGACCAACGAACTGGTCCTGCCCAAGTGCAAGTACGATCTGGAGGCCGCCCTGGCCGCGCAGGTGCTGGCCATCCGGCCCGGCGCCAGGGAGGGCGACCGGCTCGAGTCCGAGATGCCGCTGGTGGAGTCGTCCAAGGTCGTCCGGGTGGTCAGCACCGTCAAGGGCCGCAAGAGCATCACCTTCCGGGGCGTGCCCACCGACGTCCTGGAGGTCGAGCAGGCGCTCTACGATCCGCCGGCCCAGGACGGCGACCCGCAGGCGGAGAAGCCCCCCATGGCGCGCATGACCGTCCGGATCGACGCCGCCGGACGGCCGCTGGAGGGCGATGTCCTCGGCCAGTTCACCTTCCGCCTGGAGGGCAAGGACGATGCCCAGCGCATGGACGCCATCAGCGACGTGATGCTGGCCACCGGCGTGGAGCTCGACAAGCCCGTAAAGAACGCCCGGCGCACGCGCGAAGTGGTGCTGCGCCTGACCGGGATGCCCGCCGAATCGGCCCTGAGCGACGACCGCCAGAAGTACGAGAAGAAAGGCGATGGGGAGTACCTGCTCACCCTCCGCCCGGCCGCGGCTCCCGAGAAGTCGGCGCCGCTCACCGAGGAGGAGCGCACCGCGCTTGCCGCCTTCCTCTCCCCCACCCCGTTCCTGCAGAGCGACGACCCCAAGATCAAAGCCAAGGCCGCCGAGGTCGTCGCCGGCGAGAAGGACCCCTGGAAGGCCGCGCAACTGCTCTGCTCCTGGGTCTTCCGCTCGGTCGACAAGGTCTTCACGCCGGTGGCCAGCAACGCCTCGGACACGCTTGCGACCATGAAGGGCGACTGCGGCGAGCACTCCGCGCTCTTCGTGGCGCTCTGCCGCGCCGCGGGCATCCCGGCGAGGGAGGCCGCGGGGCTGGCCTACACCGACTCGGGCGGCAAGCCGGTGCTCGGCGGCCACGCCTGGGCCGAGGTCCGCGTCGGCGGCCGCTGGGTGGCCATGGACCCGACCTTCGGAGAGATACTCGCCGATCCGCTGCACATCAAGATCGGCGACAGCGGCTTCGCCGGGGTCGACGGGCTCATTCGGCTGGCTGACCTGCTGGGAAAGGTCAAGGTCGAGGTGGTGAGCGCGAAGTAGCTACAGCACCGCCATGTAGAAGTTCGGCCAGCCGTCCTCGTCGGAGTTGTAGAAGACGAACCGCCCGTCGTGCGAGAAGCACGGGTGCGGGTGGGCGTCCTGGGTGGAGCGCCAGGGCCGCTGGCTCGAGCGGCACGCGCAGAGCAGTTCGGCGTTGCCGGTCTTCGTATCGATGAGATAGAGGTTCTGGTCGGCCGGGTCGCTGGTGTCGGCCACGATCATGGAGTTGTCGGCGTTGGAGCTGAAGTGGTTCACCTGCCGGCCCTCGAAGACCACCCGCTCCTGACCGGTGGCCAGGTCGAGAGCGCGCACGGAGTTCGCCGGGACCTTGTCGCCGGACGCGCCCGCCGCAGCCCAGGCGTAGACCAGCGTCGAGCCGTCCCGGGTGAAGTACTCGTGGCCGATGAGCTCCTCGCCGACCTTCTGGGGCCGCAGGCAGCGCGGCGCGGAGGAGCCGTCGGCAGATAGCGCCCAGATGCGCTCGACCCGGCCCCAGGGCCCCTCGTGGCAGTACATGATGGTGTTATTGTCGCCCGGGCGGAACTGGGGGTGACCGAGCCAGCGGTCCTCGGCGTGGATGAGCCTCGCGCCCGACCCGTCGATCGGCGCAACCCATATCTCGGTGCGCGGCCGGGCCTCGAAGGTCGGCGCGAAGGCCTCCCAGCCGGCAAGGCCACCGACATCCGGCTTGCGGAAGCAGCAGTAGACGAGCAACTGCCCGTCCGAGCTTATCGCCGGAGGGCTGGCCAGCGCCTGCCCTTCCGGAAGCGCCGCCAGCCGCCGCTCGCGGAACGAGGCCAGTGCCACGGAATGGAGCTCCGGGCCGTCGAAGAAGAACACTTCGGCACCGCGGGGGGCAAGCACCGCGTTGTGGGCGCAGACGTCCGCGCCGTTACTGAGCTGGATGATGGAGCCGCTCGGCCACTCCACCATATAGACCTGTTCGGCTCCGCCGCGGTCCGAACCGAAGATGATTCGCCGCCCGTCCTGGGTCACCGGGGAGTTGTAGAAGTAAGGCCCGTGATTGACCGCCTGCCGGCTAGTCAGTCTCCATACCGTCCGGCCGCTGGCACGATCCCGCGTCCGGGTGGCCTCGCAGGGAAAAGCGTCGCCCTTGGCCATGGTCGATCCTCCAAACGGCCGGATTATATCCGGAACCGGGAACGATTTCCAACGGCCGGCGACGGACCCAGCGATCGATCCGACGGATCCGCCGGATCGTCTACATCCCGTACTTGGTGAGCAGTTCCTTCTGCTTGCTGACCGGGACCTCCGCGTAGTTGGACGGCGCCATGGTGTAGCTGGCCCGGCCCTGCGACAGCGACCGGACCACCGTGGAGTATCCGAACATCTCGGCCAGCGGCGCCTGGGCGGAGACCAGCCTGAGGTTGCCGCGCAGTCCCAGATCCTTGATAACCACGCGGCGCGCCTGGAGGTCCTTGATTACCGCGCCCATGTACTCCTCGGGCACGTCGACCTCCAGGCTCATGATCGGCTCCAACAGGTAGAGGCCGCCCTTGCGGCAGGCCTCCTTGAAGCCGATCGAGCCGGCCGCGTTGAAGGCCAGCTCCGAGCTGTCCACGTCATGGTACTTGCCGTCGACCAGCCGCACCTTGACGTTGATGACCTGGTAGCCGGCCAGCACGCCGCCTGCGGCCGCCTCCCGCACGCCGGCCTCAACCGACTTGATGAACTCCTTGGGGATGGCCCCGCCCTTGGTCTCGTCCTCGAAGACCAGGTGGCCCTCCTCCTCGTTCATGAAAGGCTCGACCACCAGATCGACCACCCCGTACTGCCCGTGGCCGCCGGTCTGCTGGATGAAGCGGCCCTGGGCCTCGGCCTCCGCACGTATCGACTCGCGGTAGCTGACCCGCGGCTCGCTGACCTTGGCGTCCAGGCCGTGCTCGCGGAGCAGCCGGCTCTTGAGGATGTCCAGGTGCAGTTCGCCCATGCCGCTGATCAGCAACTGCTGGGTCTCCTCGTCGACGCGATAGGTGAAGGTGGGATCGTCCTGGGCGAGGATGCGCAGGGCATCGCCCAGCTTCTCGCGGTCCGCGTTGGTGCGCGGCTCGACCGCCATGGATATGACCGTGTCAGGGAAGCGCGCAGGCTCGAAGACCACCGGATGGTCACTGTCGCAGACCGAGTGACCGGTGGCGGTGAACTTGAAGCCGACCACGCCGACGATCTCGCCCGGCCCGGCCAGTTCCATGGCCACCCGCTGGTCGGCGTGCATCCTCCAGATGTGGCCGGCGCGCTCCTTGCGGTCCTTGGTGGCGTTGAGCACCCGGTCGCCGCCGTGGAGCACGCCCGAATAGATCCGCAGGAAGACCAGGTTGCCGTGCTGATCGCTCTGGGTCTTGAAGGCCAGCGCGCTGAAGGGCTGGTTGGAGTAGTGTTTCCGCTCGACCTCCCCGCCGGTCTTGGGGTCGTGCCCCGTGGTCTTGGCGGCGTCGATCGGGCTGGGCAGGTAGTCGACGACCGCGTCGAGGAGCGGCTGGACTCCCAGGTTGTGATAGGCCGCCCCGGCCAGCACCGGTACCAGCTTGCAGGCCAGCGTCGCGCGCCGGAGGCCTGCTTTGATCTCGTCGAGCGTCGGCTCCACGCCGTTGAGAAACTTGTCGGCGAGTTGGTCGTCGGCGTTGGCCAGGGCCTCGACCAACTCGGAGCGGTGCAGTTCGGCCTCGGCCCGGACTTCGGCGTCGATCCCGATCTCAACCGGAGCCCGTCCGCTCGAACCCTTGCCGTCATCCTGGTATTCGTACGCCTTGAGGGTGATGATGTCGACGTAGCCGCGGAACTCGTCCTCCGCGCCGATCGGCATCTGGATGGCGACGGGCACGGCCCCCAGCCGCGAGGAAATCTGATGGACGACCTCGAAGAAATTGCCGCCCGGCCGGTCGAGCTTGTTGACGAAGGCCAGCCGCGGCAGGCGGTACTTATCGGCCTGGCGCCAGACCGTCTCGCTCTGGGGCTGCACCCCGCCGACCCCGCAGAAGACGGCCACCGCCCCGTCAAGCACCCGCAGGCAGCGCTCCACCTCGGCGGTGAAGTCCACGTGGCCGGGCGTGTCGATGATGTTGATCTGCGCGTTCTTCCAGAAGCAGGTCACGGCCGCGGAGACGATGGTGATGCCCCGGGCCCGCTCCTCGGGAAGGTAGTCCGTGGTCGTCGACCCCTCGTGCACCTCGCCCATGCGGTGCTGAGTCCCGCTGTAGTACAGCACCCGCTCGGTCACGGTGGTCTTGCCGGCATCGATGTGGGCCATGATGCCGATGTTGCGCAGCTTGGCGATCTCGTTGGGGGTCGGTCCGTCGGAACTCATGTTGATTGGCACCTGATCGGGAGCCGGCAGGCGGCCCCCGCTTCCTCAAAAAGAAACAAGCCGTTCGTCGCGGCTTGTTTCCGGGCAGAAACTGTGGTTACCAGGCGAAGTGGGCGAAGGCCTTGTTGGCCTCGGCCATCTTGTGGGTGTTCTCGCGCATGGTCCAGGCCGTGCCGGTCTTGTTGTAGGCATCGACCAGTTCCAGGGCCAGTCTGTCGGCCATGGACTTGCCCTTGCGCTTGCGCGCACCCTCCAGCACCCAGCGGATGGCCAGGGACTGCTGACGCTTGCGGTTGACCTCGAACGGCACCTGGTAGGTGGCGCCGCCCACCCGCTTGGACTTGACCTCCACGAGCGGCTTCACGTTGTTGAGGGCCGTCTCGAAGATCTTGAGCGGCTGCTCGCTCGGGTACTTCTTGGCGAGCACGTCCAGCGAGCCGTAGAAGATCTTCTCGGCCTTGGACTTCTTGCCCCGCTCCATCAGACAGTTGATGAACTTGGCGATGAACAGCTGCCCGAAGCGCACGTCAGGCTTGACGCCCGCGCCCGTAATCCGGCGCTCTCCGCCCGGCACCGCTGCCGCAGCCGCAGGGGCCGACGCCGTTGCGGCGGCCGCGGGCCGCGCTTCCGCAGGGGCCGACGCCATAGCCGCGGGCTTGGCCTCACCCTGGTTCACTTCCTGCTTGCGAACGTTTTCCTTCTCCACGCTGAGTACGCTCCCCGCCGGCCCATTTCTCCGGCAACTTCTACTTGTCGCCCGAAACCTCCAGGACGTCTCCCAGTTCCCAGTTGACCCTCGGGTCACCCTTGTATTCGCCCGGCCGTTCTACCCTGCGCCAGCGCAGGTCGAAGGTCAGATCCCCTGCCGCCATCCCGGCGTAGGCCCCGGAGAGGGCCACCACCAGACGGCTGTTGGCCTCCTTCCCCCTGACTTCGCCGGCCTTGCACTCCTTGATCGTGAAACACCGCGAGGCGTTCGGCCCCATGAGATCCTTGATCAGCGCCGTCCAGCGCGCCAGGACGACCTGGGCCTTGATCAACTCCGGGGACGGCTCCTCCGTTGTCACAGACGCCTCAGGCGGCTGAATCTGCCCGCGAGGCGACTCTCCGTTCGGCGGAGCCACCTCGCCGGTCGGCGCCTTGGGGGCGCCCAGCCTGGCAGCCTCGGCCCCGGCGCGTTCCTTGCGCGGTCCGGCGTATTGCAGCAGCGCCGCGCGCGCCGCGCTCTCCTTCGCGCCGGCGAGCGTCGCCTCGAAGCTCGGCCCGGACGCCTTGCCGCCTCCCGCACTCTCGTCGCCGCCGCACCCGACAAGGACCAGGAAGACAGCCGCCGCCAGCGCTGTTCCGAACAGGTTCCTCATCGTCGGGTCCTCCGCCAACACCACTACTTGGCCTGGCGCGTCCCGTACTTCGAGCGGGACTTCTTGCGATCGGCCACGCCCATCGCATCGTAGACGCCGCGCACGATGTGGTAGCGCACGCCCGGCAGGTCGCGCACGCGCCCGCCGCGGACCAGCACGATCGAGTGCTCCTGGAGGTTGTGCCCCTCGCCGGGGATGTAGACGGTGACTTCCTTGCCGTTGGAGAGCCGCACCCTGGCGATCTTGCGCAGTGCCGAGTTGGGCTTCTTGGGAGTCATGGTCTTGACCGCGAGGCACACGCCCTTCTTGAAGGGGTTGCTCTCGAGCACCGGGCTCTTCGACTTCTGCGCCTCCCGGCGACGGCCCTTGCGCACCAGTTGGTTGATCGTCGGCATCGCTTATCCCTCTTTCCCCGCAGCCTACTCGGCACCGGCCGAGGCGGCCGCCAGCGACTTGTCCTGCGCGGCGGCCAGCTCTGGAGCGGGCTCCTCCCTGGCCACCAGCGCCTTGCGGTAGTAATTGAATCCCGTGCCCGCCGGGATGATGTGCCCCATGAGCACATTCTCCTTTAGGCCTCGAAGGTTGTCGTGCTTGCCGGCCAGAGCCGCATCGGAAAGCACTTTGGTGGTCTCCTGGAAGCTCGCCGCAGCCAAAAAACTGTCGGCCAGCAGGCTGCTGCGCGAAATCCCCAGAAGCAGCGGAGACGCCGACGCCGGCTTGCCGCCCTTCTTGGCCACGGCCTCGTTCGCCCGCCGGAACTCGGCCTTGGATATCTGGTCGCTGGTGAGAAACTCGGTATCGCCCGGGTCGTCCACCTGCACCTTGCGCAGCATCTGCCGGATGAGCAACTCAAAGTGCTTGTCGTCGATGTGCACGCCAGTCGAGCGGTAAACCTTCTGGATTTCCTCGAGGATGTAGTCCTGAAGCCGCTCCTCACCGTTGATGCGCAGAATGTCCTGAAGGATAAGCGACCCATCCAACAGGCGATCACCGGCCCGCACCCGGTCGCCACGGTGCACCAGCATGTGCTTCCCGTGAGGCACGAGGTGTTCGTATTCCAGCCCTGAATCGCTCTTCACTATGATGGTCCGCTTGCCGCGTTTTCTGTCGCCAAGCTCGACCACGCCATCGACCTCGCTTATGATCGCCGGGTCGCGCGGCTTGCGGGCTTCGAAAAGCTCGGTGACCCTGGGCAGACCAGCGGTGATATCCTGCGAGCCGGCGATCTTGCGCGGGGTCTTGGCCAGGAGCGAACCAGGCGTAACCTTGTCGCCCTCGCCGACTTCCAGGTGGGCCTTCTCGGGGATGGCGTACAGGCCCTGGATCTTGCCGGTCTCGTCCTCGATGACCACCTGCGGGTGGTGGTCGCCCTTGTGCTCGATGATCACCTTGCGCTCGAACCCGGTGTTCGGGTCCATCTCCTTGCGCATGGTGACTTCCTCGATGATGTCCTCGTAGCGGACCTTGCCGGCCACCTCGCTGAGGATCGGGACCATGTGCGGGTCCCAGGTGGCCAGCACCTTGCGCGCGCCGACCTTCTCGCCGTCGGCGACCTGGATTACCGCGCCCACCTGCACGCCGTAGCGCTCGATCTCCCGGCCCTTCTCGTCGGCGAGGATCATCTCGCCGCGGCGGCCCAGGGCCACCATCTGCCCCTGCGGGTTCTTGACCACGCTGAGGTTGTGGTACTTGATGGTGCCCGCGCCCTTGGCCCGGACGCTCGACTCCTCCAGCCGGCTGACCGCCACGCCGCCGATGTGGAAGGTCTGCATGGTCAGCTGCGTGCCGGGCTCGCCGACCGACTGCGCGGCGATGACGCCGGCCGCCGTGCCGATCTCGATCTGCTTGCCGGTGGAGAGGTCCATGCCGTAGCACTTGGCGCAGATGCCCGCCGGAGCCTCGCAGGTCAGCGGCGAGCGCACCCGGATCTTCTCGTAGTTGAGGGACTCGATGTGCTGGGCGATCTCCTCGGTGATGACCTGGTTCTCCCGCACCACCACCTCGTCGGTCGTGAGGCTCACGATGTTGTCGCGGGCCACGCGTCCGCGGATCGCCTGGGAGAGCGGCACTTCCAGGTGCTCGCCGCGGTAGACCGCGCCCTTGGTTACGCCGGCGTGCGTGCCGCAGTCGTCGATGGTCACCACCGCGTCCTGGGCGACCTCGACCAGCTTCCTGGTGAGATAGCCGGAGTTCGCGGTCTTCAGCGCCGTGTCGGCCAGACCCTTGCGGGCGCCGTGCGTCGAGCTGAAGTACTCGAGCCCCGACAGGCCCTCGCGGAAGTTGCTCTTGATGGGCGTCTCGATGATCCGGCCCGAGGGCTTGGCCATCAGGCCGCGCATCCCGGCCAGCTGGCCGATCTGCGAGGCGTTACCGCGGGCCTTGGAGTCGAACATCGCGTAGATGGGGTTGAGGTAGCCCGGCTCCTCGGGACGGTTGTCGTAGCGCAGGGCGCTCATCAGCTCGTCCCAGACCTGCTCGCGCACCCGGCTCCAGACGTCGATGGTCTGGTTGTAGCGCTCGCCCTCGGTCAGGATGCCCTTCTGGTAGGCCTTCTGAATCTTGTCGACCTGCTTCTCGGCCTCGCCGACCAGTTCGTTCTTGCGCGGAGCGACCTTGAGGTCGCTGGCCGCGAACGAGAGGCCCGAGCGCGTCGCCCAGGTGAAGCCCAGCCGCTCCATGGTCTCGAGCGTCCGGACCGTGGCCTGCCGCCCGAGCCGCCGGTGGGTGTCGCTGATCACATCGTCCAACCGGCCGCCCTTCATGGACAGGTTGTAGAAGTCGAGCCCCTTGGGCAGCGCGTCGTTGAACAGGATGCGCCCGACGGTGGTCTCGTAGATGCCGCTCTCGGACTTCACCGGGCCGTCGTCGCCGATCACCACCTGGTCCTTGCCGAAGCGGACCTTGATCAGCGCGCGCAGGTGCACCTGTCCGCAGGAGTAGCCGTAGATGGCCTCCTCGCGGTTGCCGAAGACGCGGTCCTCCCCGCGCAGCCCCTTCTGGGTGCTGGTCAGGAAATAGTTGCCCAGGATCATCTCCAGGTCCGGGCCGATGAGCGGATTCCCGTGGGCCGGCGAGAAGATGTTATTGGTGGAGATCATCAGCATGGAAGCCTCGCACTGCGCCTCGTACGAGAGCGGCAGGTGCACGGCCATCATGTCGCCGTCGAAGTCCGCATTGAAGCCCGCGCAGACCAGCGGGTGGAGCATGATGCTGTCGCCGTCGACCAGCACCGGATAGAAGGCCTGGATGCCCATGCGGTGCAGGGTCGGGGCGCGGTTCAAGAGCACGGCGTGGCCCTTGGTGACCTCCTCGAGAACGTCCCAGACCTCCTCGTCCTTGCGCTCGAGGATCTTCTTGGCGCTCTTCAGGGTGTCGGCGAAGCCCTTCTCCTTGAGGCGCCTGATGATGAACGGCTGGAAGAGCTCCAGGGCGATCTTCTTGGGCAGGCCGCACTGGTCGAGCTTGAGCTCGGGGCCGACCACGATGACCGAGCGGGCCGAGTAGTCGACGCGCTTGCCGAGCAGGTTCTCGCGGAAGCGGCCCTGCTTGCCCTTGATCATGTCGGTGAGGCTCTTCAGCGGCCGGTTGCCGGTGCCCAGCACCGGACGCTTGCAGCGGCCGTTGTCGAAGAGCGCGTCGACGGCCTGCTGGAGCATGCGCTTCTCGTTGCGGATGATGACGCCGGGGGCGTTGAGGTCCAGCAGCTTCTTGAGCCGGTTGTTGCGGTTGATCACCCGGCGGTAGAGGTCATTGAGGTCCGATGTCGCGAAGTTGCCGCTCTCCAGCGGCACCAGCGGCCTCAGATCCGGCGGGATCACCGGGATCACGTCCATGACCATCCACTCGGGGTTATTGGGGCTGGTCAGGAGCGCCTTGGTGATGCGCAGCCGCCGGGTGAGCTGCTCGCTCTTCTGCTTGGAGCGGCTCTCCTTGAGCTCGACGCGCAGCTCGACCTCCAGCTTCCTGAGGTCGATCTCGCGGATCATCTCGCGGATGGCGTCGGCGCCCATCAGGGCCTTGAAGCTGTCCGCCCCGGACTGCTCGACCTGCTCGCGGTACTGCTCCTCGGTGAGCATCTGGTACTTCTTGAGCGTGGTCTGGCCCGGATCGAGCACGATGTAGCGCTGGAAGTAGATGATCTGCTGGACCTCGGCGGACTTAAGGCCGAGCAGCATGCCCAGCTTGTTGGGCAGCGACCGGAAGAACCAGACGTGCACCACCGGCGCGGCCAGGTTGATGTGGCCCATGCGCTGCCGGCGCACCTTGGAGTGGGTGATCTTCACGCCGCAGCGGTCGCAGATGATGTCCTTGTACTTGATGCCCTTGTACTTGCCGCAGAAGCACTCCCAGTCCCGCTCGGGTCCGAAAATGCGCTCGCAGAACAGGCCGTCCTTCTCGGCCCGATAGCTGCGGTAGTTGATGGTCTCCGGCTTCTTGACCTCGCCGTAGCTCCACGAACGGATGTCGTTCGGGCTGGCCAGCTGAATGGTGGCCGCCACGATGTCGTTGACGCGCTCGTAGGCTCTTTCCGCCATTGCCATCTATGTCACCCCCGCGCCTAGCTGCGCGCTGTTCCCGCTTCGACCTGGCCGGCGTGGGCCGGAGCCGGCAGCGCTCCGGCGGTGCCCGGGGCGGCCGCCTCGCGCTGGACCTTCTCCAGCTTCATGTTCAGACCCAGCCCGCGGATCTCGTTCATGAGCACCTCGAACGCCACGGGCATGCCCGGGTCGAGGGCGTTCTCGCCCTTGACCATCGACTCGTACACCTTGGTGCGGCCCTCCACGTCGTCGCTCTTGACGGTGAGGATCTCCTGGAGGATGTTGGCCGCGCCGTAGGCCTCCAGCGCCCAGACCTCCATCTCGCCGAAGCGCTGGCCGCCGTTCCTGGCCTTGCCGCCCAGCGGCTGCTGGGTGATCAGCGAGTACGGGCCGGTGGCGCGGGCGTGGACCTTGTCGGCGACCAGGTGGTGGAGCTTGAGCATGTACATCTGGCCGACGGTGACCTTCTGGTCGAAGGGCTCGCCGGTGCGGCCGTCGTAGAGCACCACCTTGCCGTCCTCAGGGAGGCCCGCCTCGATCAGCGCCTTGCGGATGTCCTTTTCGGTGGCGCCGTCGAAGATCGGGGTCACCGCCCGGAAGCCGAGCTTCTTGGCGGCCCAGCCCAGGTGGGTCTCGAGGATCTGTCCGAAGTTCATGCGGCTGGGCACGCCCAGCGGATTGAGGATCATGTCCACCGGAGTGCCGTCCTCGAGGAAGGGCATGTCCTCCTCGGGGAGGATGATCGAGACCACGCCCTTGTTCCCGTGGCGGCCGGCCATCTTGTCGCCGACCATGAGCTTGCGCTTCATGGACACGGAGACCTTGACCAGTTCCAGGACGCCGGCGGGCAGTTCGTCGCCGCGCTTGAGCTTGCCGACCACCCGGTCCTTCTCGATCTCCAGCAGCCGCCGCTTGCGGTCGAACTCGGCGGCCTTGATCTTGGCCTTGCGGCGCGTGGTCGGGTGGGCGTCGAGCTTCGAGAGGTTGAGCGCCGAGTCCCCCTCCATCACCGACACCAGGTCGCCGGTCAGCGACGGCATCATGTTCCGGTGGGTCTCGACGTTCTGGAGCTTGCCGCCGACCAGCTCCGTAAGGGCCTTGTACTTCTCCTTGATGAGCTCGAGAATCCTGGTGTCGTACTCGACCTCGAGGCGCTTGACTTCCTTGCGGGCATCGCGGTCGCCGTCGGCCACCGCGGACTGCCGGCTGAAGCGCTTCACGTCGATGACGTAGCCCTCGCAGCCGGGCTTGACCTCGAGGCTGTCGTTCTTGATGTCCTCGCCGGCGCGCCCGAAGATGGCGTGGAGCAGCTTCTCCTCGCTGGAGAGCTCGCTCTTGGACTTCGGCGCGATCTTGCCGACCAGGATGTCGCCGGGCTTGACCCGGGTGCCCACCCGGATGATGCCCTCGGCGTCGAGGTTGCGGAGCTGCGCCTCGGCCACGTTGGGGATGTCCCGGGTGATCTCTTCGCGACCGAGCTTGGTCTCGCGCACCTCGGTGGCGAACTCCTGGATGTGGATCGAGGTGTAGGCGTCCTCCTTGAGGAGGCGCTGGCTGACCACGATGGCGTCTTCGAAGTTGTACCCTTCCCAGGGCATGAAGGCCACCAGCGTGTTCCGGCCCAGGGCCAGCTCGCCCTGCGCGGTGCCCGCGCCCTGGGTGAGGACCTGGCCCTTGACGACCTTGTCGCCGGCCTTGACGATCGGCTTCTGGTTCAGGCAGGTGCGCTCGTTGAGGCCGAAGTACTTGCGGAGCGGATACTCCTTGTTGCCCACCACGATGCGCAGACTGTCGGCGTACTCCACCACGCCGTCCGCCTCGGCCACCACCATCATGCCCGAGTTCTTGGCGCAGGCCGCCTCCATGCCGGTGGAAACCAGCGCCGGCTCGGTCACGAGCAGCGGCACCGCCTGGCGCTGCATGTTCGACCCCATCAGCGCGCGGTTGGCGTCGTCGTGCTCCAGGAAGGGGATCAGCGCCGCGGCCACGCCCACCATCTGCTTGGAGCTCACGTCGGCCAGGTCGATGTCCTTGGACTCGACCAGCACGAAGTCCTCCTGGTGCCGGACCAGCGCGCGATCGACCGAAATCTGGCCGCCCTCGTCGTGCGGCACGGTGGCCTGGACGATCTTGTACTTGGCCTCCTCGTCGGCGCGCAGCTTGACCACCTCGGTGGTGATCCGGCCGTTCTTCACCCGGTAGTAAGGGGTGACCAGGAAGCCGTACTCGTTGACCTCGGCGTAGCAGCCCATCGAGACGATCAGGCCGATGTTGCCGCCTTCCGGCGTCTCGATCGGACAGATCCTGCCGTAGTGGGACGGGTGCACGTCGCGGACTTCGAAACCCGCGCGCTTGCGGTTGAGGCCGCCCGGGCCCAGCGCCGACAGCCGCCGTTCGTGGGTCAGCTGCGAGAGCGGGTTCGACTGGTCCACCACCTGGCTGAGCTCGCCGCGGGCGTAGAAGTACTCCACCGAGGCGGCCACCGGCTGGGAGTTGACCAGCGTGCGGGGCGTCAGGTCGGTGTTGTCCTTGAGACTCATCCGCTCGCGGACCGCCCGGCGAAGCTTGAGCATGCCCCGGCGGAACTCGTCGGCCACCAGGTCGTTGATGGTGCGGATCCGCCGGTTTTCGAGGTGGTCGATGTCGTCGATCTCGCCCTTGCCGGCGCGCAGCATCAGGATGTAGCGGATCACCTGGAGAACGTCGTCCCCGGTCAGGGTCAGATGCGTCTCGGGGATGTCCGTGCCGAACTTCCGGTTCAGACGGAACCGGCCGATCCGGCCGAAGTTGTACCGCTTGTCGTTGAAGAAGAGGTCGTTCAGCAGCGCCATGGCCCGCTCGGCCTGCGGCGGGGTGCCGGGCCGCATCCGGACGTAGAGGCGCAGCACGGCCTCCTCGTGGCTGTGGCTGTCGTCGCTGGCCAGGGTGTTGAGCAGCAGCTCGTCGCGCCCCGGACGGACCACGTCGACCACCGGGACCTCGGCCTCCACCAGCCGGTTGACCAGTTCCTCGGTCACGCGGCTGCGGCTCTCGGCCAGCACCTCGCCCGTCGCCGGCTCGACCACGTCGGCGGCCAGGAAGGTGCCCTTGAGCTGCTCGCGGAAGCCCTTGCCGCCGAGCTCCACGCGATCTATCGGGTAGAGCGAGCCGAGGATGTCGGCGTCGGTCGAGTACTTCCGGTCGAGCGCCCTGAGCAGGCAACTGATGGGCATCTTCGGCGAACGGTCGATCCTCACGGTGAGCACGTCGCGCGAGGACACCTCGGCCTGGATCCAGCTGCCCCGCTCCGGGATGATCCGGCAGGAGTGCAGGCGCTTGCCGCTGGAGTGCATGGACTCCGAAAAGTCCACGCCCGGCGAGCGCTGGATCTGGGTGACGATCACGCGCTCGGCGCCGTTGACCACGAACTCGCCGCCGCCCAGCATGAGCGGAACCTGGCCGAGGTACACGTCCTCCTCGACCGACTCCTTGTTCCGGTTCAGGCGCAGCCGGATCTTCAGCGGGGCCGCGAAAGAAAGGCCCAGCGCCCGGCATTCGTCTGGCGTGTGCCGCGGCTCGCCCATCTCGTAGCTGACGTACTCCAGCGAGGTCGCCCCGTCGTAGCTCGTGATCGGGAACGACTCGCGGAAGATCGACTCAAGACCCTGGTCCTTACGCTCGTCCGGCAGGCTCTCGGCCTGCAGGAAGTCGGCGTAGAACTTGCACTGGGTCTCCGTCAGGTCCGGAATCGGCAGTTCTTTGCGGCAACGACCGTAGCGCCTTATCTCCATTCGCTCCTGCCTCTGGCCCGCGGCCTAAGGTGACAGTAGTCCGGCTCCCGAAACCCGTTGCGGACGACCATGAGCGGCTACTTGATCTCCACCTTGGCGCCTTCGGCCTCGAGCTTCTTCTTGATCTCCTCGGCTTCCTGCTTCTGGATGCCTTCCTTGACCGGCTTCGGGGCGCCGTCGACCAGGGCCTTGGCTTCCTTGAGACCGAGGTTGGTGATCTCGCGGACGGTCTTGATGACCTGGATCTTCTTCGGACCGGCGTCGGCCAGGATGACGTTGAACTCGGTCTGCTCCTCGGCGGGAGCGGCCCCGCCGCCACCGGCCGCAGGACCGGCCGCCACGGCCACCGCCGCCGCTGCCGGCTTGATGCCGTGCACGTCCTCGAGGTACTGACCGAGCTCGCGGGCCTTCAACAGCGTGAGCCCAACGATCTTGTCTCCGAGGTCCTTGATTTCCGGGCTGAACTCTGCCATGGCTGTTCTCCTCTGCCTCCGTTAACCCCAAGTCGGACCCGCGTCCGGCGCGGACCGCTCAGGCGGCCCCCGCCGGGGCTGTCCCTTCCGATGTCTGCGGCGCGGCCGGCACTTCCGGCGCTGCCGGACTCTTCTCCAGTTTCTCCACCAGGGCCTTGATCGCCCCGGCCAGCGTGCTGCCCGGCGCGTCGAGCGCCGAGACCAGCCGCGAACCGGGCGACATGGCCAGGCCCACGATCCCGGCCTGCAGGTCGCGCTTGCCGGGCGAGTTCGAGAGGTTGAGGACGTCGCCGGCCGTCAGCACCTGGCCCTCGACGATGCCGCCCTTGACCTCCAGCTTGTCGTTCCTTCGGGCGAAGGCCAGCGCCACCTTGGCCATGGCCACCGGGTCCTCGCCGTCCATGATCGCCGTGGGGCCGTCGAAGAGGCCCTTGACCTTGTCGGAATCGCCGATGTCCGACAAGGTCCGCACGGTGATGCGGTTGCGGACCACCCGCAGATGGACCTGCTCCTTGCGCAGCTCCGAGCGGAACTCGGAGATGGCCAGGCTGGTGAGCCCGCGGTAGCCCACGAAGATCATGTTCTCGGCGCCCTTGTACCGCTCGCCGATCTCGTTGAGCATCATTTCCTTCAGACGGCTGGGCATGACTCTGTCCCTCTAGGTTCCTTCCGTCCCGCCGGACGACTCAGATGACCAGTCTCAATCCGGGCCCCATGGTGGTCGAGAGCACGGCCTTGGCCATGTAGATGCCCTTGACCGCGGCCGGGCGCACTGCCTTGACGTGCTCCAGAAGCGCGCTGGCGTTGATGGTCAGGTCCTCGGCACTGAAGCTCACCTTGCCGACCAGGGCGTGGACGTTGCCGAACTGGTCGTTGCGGAACTCGATCTTGCCGCCCATGAACTCCTTGACCGCCTTGGCGACGTCCGGAGTCACGGTGCCGCTCTTCGGGCTGGGCATCTTGCCCTGCGGACCGAGCACCTTGCCGAGCTTGCCCACGAAGCGCATCATCGCCGGGTGGGCGATGGCCACGTCGAAGTCGGTCCAGCCGCCCTCGATCTTCTTGGCCAGTTCCTCGCCGCCGACCTCCGCGGCGCCGGCGGCCTTGGCCTCCTCGGCCGCCTGGCCCTCGGCGAAGGCGATGACCTTGACCTTCTTTCCGGTGCCCTTGGGCAGCGAGAAGGTCCCGCGCACCAGCTGATCGGCCTGCTTGGGGTCGATGTTCAGCTTGATGGCCAGCTCGACGCTCTCGTCGAACTTGACCTTGCTGCGCTCCTTAAGGAGCTGGACCGCCTCCTCGACCGAGAAGGTCTTGGAGAGGTCGACGCCCTCGACGGCCTTCTCGTAGCGCTTGCTCCGCGTTTTCATGGCTAGCTTACCCTGGCCTTGGCCTTGGACGACACCTCGAAGTTGCCGGAGACCTCGACACCCATGCTGCGGGCCGTGCCCGCGATGATGCGCATGGCCGCCTCGACGCTGGCGGCGTTGAGGTCCACCATCTTCTGCTCGGCGATGGTCCGGAGCTGTTCGGCGGTGATCTTGCCGACCTTCTCCTTGTTCGGAGCGGCCGATCCCTTGGCCAGCCCCGCCGCCTGCCGGATCAGCACGGACGCCGGCGGCTGCTTGGTAATGAAGGTGAAGGAGCGGTCGGTAAAGACCGTGATCACCACCGGCAGCGGCACGCCCATCATCTTCTTGGTGCGGTCGTTGAACTGCTTGACGAACTCGCCGATGTTGACCCCGTGCTGACCCAGGGCCGGACCGACGGGCGGGGCCGGGTTGGCCTGACCGCCGGTTACCAGCAGCTTGATGACCGCCTTGAGTTGTTTCTTGGCCATTGGCGCTCGTTCCTTGCGCGGCTAGAGCCGCTCCACCTGGCTGTATTCCAGCTCAACCGGGGTGGACCGGCCGAAAATCGACACCGAAACCCGCAGCACACCCTTGGTCGGATTGATCTCCTCGATGACCCCGTCGTAGTTCTCGAACGGGCCGCTCCGAATCTTGACCCCGTCGCCCACCTCGAACTCCACCTTGGGACGCGGGCGCTCCTTCTTGTCCTCGATGTCCCGGAGTATCCGGCTGATCTCCGCCTCGGTCAGCGGCACCGGCTTGGTGCGGCTGCCCACGAAGCCGCTGATCCCCGGAGTCTCAGTGATCAGGAACCAGGCCTCGTCGGTCAGGTCGGCCTCCACCAGGATGTAGCCCGGGTACATCTTCCGCTGGATGATCCGCTTCTTGCCGTCGCGGATCTCGGAGACGTGCTCGCGCGGGACCATGATCCGGCTGATCAGCTCCTCCATCCCGGCGGCCTTGACCTTGGCCTCCAGGTTGTCCCGGATCAGGTCCTCCCGCTCGGACTGAGCGCGTATGGCGTACCAGGCTTTGGCCATGCTCGTCATCTCCTACCGTCGATTACTTGAATATCTCGCCGACAGTATACTTCAGGCCGAGGTCGGCCACGTAGATGAAGAGGCTGAGGACCACCACCACGGCGATGACCACGTAAGTCGACCCCCAAAGCTCCGTCTGTCGCGCGAACCACGGCTTCATCTTCGGCCAGTAGACCTTGCGCAGCTCGCCCTCCACCGCGATCAGGTACTCGCCGACCTTGGCGTTGGCGAACACGACCAGGTACGAAAGAACGCTGCCGAGCAACGCGATGCCGATCCCGCCCAGCACTCCGACGCTGAGCTTCAGATCGCCCACATGGGCACTGGCCAGGGGCTCCGGCACCCAGTCGCCCTGCCAGGCGTACATCTTGTAGGCCGCGAAGCCCACGAAGCTGAGCAGCACGCCGGCCGCCAGGTAGCGAACCACCCGGCCCTGAGGCCACTTGTAAAGCCCGAAGGTCATGACAGTCCCTTCACTCCGTCAGGGAGAGCCGACGTGTGGCAGGCCTGGAGGGACTCGAACCCCCAACCCGCTGATTTGGAATCAGCTGCTCTGCCAGTTGAGCCACAGGCCTGTTCGGGCCGAATGACCAAGTCCACCGCCAACCCCGCTCCGCCGGAGAATCCGGCTTACAGTCCCTTACTTCTTCTTGCTCTTGTGCGGGGTGTGCTTACGGCACGCGCGGCAGAATTTGCTGCGTTCGAGCTTTCCACCCCCACGGGTCTCAATGCGGGTCCAGTAGTTGCGGCTCTTGCACTCGCCGCATTCCAGACTGACGATCTCCCTAGGCACGACAACCTCCAGACGTCATGGTCAAACCGCGTTCCGGATTCCGCACCGGACCCTTCCCGACAGTTACTTGATGATCTTGCTGACTACTCCGGAGCCCACCGTGCGGCCGCCCTCGCGGATGGCGAAACGCAGGCCCTGCTCCATGGCGATGGGGACGATCAGCTCGCCCTGGATCTTGACGTTGTCGCCGGGCATGATCATCTCGGCGCCGCCCATCAGCTTCATCGCACCGGTCACGTCCGTGGTGCGGAAGTAGAACTGCGGGCGGTACCCGGAGAAGAACGGCGTGTGCCGGCCGCCCTCTTCCTTGGTCAGCACGTACACCTCGGCCTCGAACTCGGTGTGCGGAGTGACCGAGCCCGGCTGAGCCAGCACGTGACCGCGCCTGAGCTGGTCCTTCTCGACGCCGCGAAGCAGCAGCCCGACGTTGTCGCCGGCGATGCCCTCGGTCATCTCCTTGTTGAACATCTCGACGCCCGTGCAGGTCGTCTTGATGGAGTCCTTGCTCAGGCCGACGACCTCGAGCGGATCGCCGATCTTGACCTTGCCGCGCTCGATGCGGCCGGTGCCGACCGTGCCGCGGCCCTTGATGCTGAACACGTCCTCGACCGGCATCAGGAAGGGCTTGTCCACCTCGCGGACCGGCTCCGGCACCTTCTCGTCCAGCGCATCGACCAGCTTGAAGATGCAACCGCACTTCTCGCAATCGCGCTTGCCGCAGGCGCACTCCAGGGCCGGGCCCGACGCGCCGCGGATGACCGCCGCGGTGTCGCCCGGGAAGCCGTACTTGTTGAGCAGATCGCGGACCTCGACCTCGACGAGGTCGAGCAGTTCGGGGTCGTCGACCAGGTCGATCTTGTTAAGGAAGACCACGATCGCCGGCACGTTGACCTGACGGGCAAGCAGCACGTGCTCGCGGGTCTGGGGCATGACCGAGTCGGCCGCGCTGACCACCAGGACGGCGCCGTCCATCTGAGCCGCGCCGGTGATCATGTTCTTGATGTAGTCGGCGTGGCCGGGGCAGTCGATGTGCGCGTAGTGGCGCTTGTCGGACTGGTACTCGACGTGGGCCACGGCGATGGTCACGGTCTTGGTGGCGTCGCGCACCGTACCGCCCTTGGCGATGTCGGCGTAGCTCTTGGCCTTGGCCATGTTGGCCTTGGCGAGGTTAGCAAGAATCGATGCGGTCAACGTGGTCTTGCCATGGTCGATGTGCCCGATGGTCCCGACGTTGACGTGCGGCTTGGTGCGTTCGAATTTCTCCTTGGCCATGAAGGCTCTCCTTCTCGTCCTCTCTCAGCCTACTCGACGCGACAAAAAAAGTCCCTCCGCCCACGGGGCGGAACTAACCCTGGAGCTGCAGCTGGGACTTGAACCCAGGACCTCGTCCTTACCAAGGACGTGCTCTACCGACTGAGCTACTGCAGCGCTGTGCCACAGGAATCGCCGCAATGGTAACTAAACTCCCGGAAATGTCAAGTCCTTTTTGTTCAACACGTTGCGGGGAAGATTCTTTCCCCCTGCCATCCATCCGGAGCGCGCCTAAGAGGCGGTCGCATAACGACTTGCGGCGACTCACGCAGAGGCCTGCGCGCACCTGGTGCGCTCATTTGGCGACGGATTTGCATCTCCGCCACCGCGTGCCCGTCAGATCCGCACGGGCTCCCGCGAAGACGCGCGACGCCACCGCCCCTCCCTTCCGGAGGCGCCGCAGCTCGCCGGCCATCACCGGCCCTCTATTATCTTATGGCATACATTTGCGTAGCGCGTCGCGCGACTTTTCCGGCTGAACTTGACGCGGCGACGGGTTCTATGATAGAATGCAGTCGATTTCGGCGGCATAGCCAAGCGGTAAGGCAAGGGTTTGCAAAACCCTCACACCCCGGTTCGAATCCGGGTGCCGCCTCCACTTTTGCAGGACAAGGGAGTTGCCGGACGATGAAGATCAAGACGCGCAAGAGCTCTCGCAAGAGGAAGTCGGTCAGCGGATGGCGCAAGCGCGCCAGCACCAGCAAGGGACGCAAGATCATGCGCCGCCGCCGCCAGCGCGGGCGCGCGCCGGTTTCAGTCTGACACGGAACCGATCGGGACGTCGAGAGCGGACCGCCGATGCGGTCCGCTCCCTTTTTCTATTCGCCCGACGCCCGCCCGGCTCTCTGGGCCGACCGTTTGAAAGTCAGCCGCCCGACTGGCTGTGATTCGCGGGCATGTGTTTGGCCACGCGATCCAGGACGGTCTCGATCTTGAAAGGCTTTACTATATAGTCGGCGGCCCCGCCGCGGGCCGCGTCCAGCACGTCGTGCTTCTCTGTCTTGGCCGTGCACATGATCACCGGGATGTCCTGGGTCTCCGGGGAGGCCTTGAGCCGGCGCAGGCACTCCGGACCGCTCATGACCGGCATCATGTTGTCCATGACGATGAGGTCGGGCCTCTCCTTGGCCACCATCTCGAGAACGTGGCTGCCGTTGCGGGCCTCGGCGACCGTGTAGCCGGCGTTCCTTAGCGCGCGCACCAGCAGGTTGCGCATCACCGCCACGTCGTCGGCCAGCAGCACCTTGCCGCGCGGCTTCTGCCGCTCTTCGGCGGCCGCGCCCTCCGTGGACGCTCCGGCCTCCGGCTCGGGAGTCGCGCCGGCCCCCTTGACCTCAGGCTCCGGAGCCTTTCCGTCCTCGTTCATCTGCGAGTCATCTTCCGGCATCTGCCCGCCCTCGCTGCGCCATCCCATTCGCGCGTCAATTAAACCCGGGGCTTCCCGGCAATCAAGGCTGATTTTCGCGACGCATCCGCCCAGCCGGGAGGGCTGGCCGGGCCGCTGTAGAGCGCTCCCTGCTGCGTTCCTCTCCGCCCCAGTTCCTCCTGGATCGCCTCCAGAACGCGAAGCTTGCCCTCGTTCCACTTGGGGGCGATCAGGCTGTCGCCCTGCACGTCGCCGACGAACCGCTGCAGAACCGTCCAGGGCGGCAACCGCTCGAGGACATCGGCGCACAGCAGGACATACTCCTCCATCCCCAGAAGGTCCACCCCGCCCTTGGCGTGCATCTGCGCAAGGACCGTGTCACGGACCACGTGCAGGTGATGAAGCTTGACCCCATCGATGCCGAGACCCGCGATGCGCGCCGCGGTCTCGCGGATCATCTCGCGGCTCTCGCCGGGAAGGCCCAGGATCAGGTGCACGCAGATGAAGATGCCCCGGCCCTGGGTGCGCCGCACCGCATCCTCGAACTCCGCGAAGGTGTGGCCACGGTTGATGAGGCCCAGGGTCTCGTCGTGCGAGGACTGGAGGCCGAACTCCACCCAGAGATGGGTGCGCCGGGCCAGGCCTTCGAGGTAGTCGAGCACATCGTCGGGCACGCAGTCCGGACGCGTGCCCAGGGACAAACCCACGACGCCCTCGACGGAGAGCGCCTCGTCGTGCAACTCGCGGAGCTTCCCGACCGGCGCGTACGTGTTGGAGAAGGGCTGGAAGTAGGCTATGAACCGGCTGGCCCCGTAGCGGCCCTCGGCCAGGCGCTTCTCCTTGTCGACCTGCTCGCGAACGGAGAGCCTCGAGCCGGCCGCCGGGCTGAAGGAACTGTTCTCGCAGTAGATGCACCCGCCCCGCCCCTTGGTGCCGTCGCGGTTCGGGCAGGTGAAGCCGGCGTCGACGGTGAGCTTGTAGACCTTGCAGCCGAAGCGTTCCTTGAGGAACTGGCTGTACGGGTAGAAACGCCTGCCGCCCGCGTACTTGATCGAGGTGACCTGGCTTTGGCTCATGATGGTGGATTCTAGCCTGAGATCCCGGCTTTGCCAGCGCCGCTCCGGGGCTTTTCGGTTCTCGTCGGCGGGCCTACAATTGGGGCCGGCGGCGCTTTCGCCGCCGGCCCCAATTCTCACGGCAGGCACCTTTCGGCGCTCAAACGATGCAGACCGAAAGCCAAATCCCGACAGCAGGATTTGGCTTTCGGGTAGGCCCGCCGACGAGAACCGAAAAGCCCCGGACCCCGCTCACAGCGACGCCCCGTCCCTCCGCTTGCAGTAGATGCGCACGCCGAGCATCTTGCGGAATTCGCTCCAGTCGCCGCCCATCTGCGGCTGGGCCTCCCCGGCGGCGCGGATCTTGGCGTCGAGGTTGTCGAGGTGGTGCAGGGCCAGCGCCTCGGCGGTCACGGGCAGGACCGGCGAGCCGTACTCGCGCTGGCCGTGGTGGCTGATGATCAGGTGCAGCAGCTGCCGACGGGTCTCCGGAGGGAACCCTTCGATCGCGGCCATGCGCTTCTCAGCCTCGAGCACGCCCATCACGATGTGCCCCAGAAGCCGCCCCTCGTCGGTGTATTCGAAGGCCGGCGTGGAGGCCAGCTCCCAGACCTTGCCGACGTCGTGGAGCAGCGCCCCGGTCACCAGCAGGTCGCGGTCGAGCTCCGGACGGGCCGCCGCCGTGGCCTCGGCCGCCTCGGCCACGCCCAGGGTGTGCTCCATGAGTCCGCCCAGGCAGGCGTGGTGGAACTCCACGGCCGCGGGGCTAAGCCGGAAGAGCGCCATGAACACCGGGTCCCGGAAAAACGCGGCCAGCACCTCGGCCAGCGCCGAGTCCTTGACCCGGGCGCAGACCGCCAGCAGCCGCTCCTCGAGCTCGCCCGCGTCCTCGTCCGAGGACGGCAGGAAGGCGCGCGCGTCCACGTCGGCCGCGTCCACCGGGCGAAAGGAGCTGACCACCAGCTGCGGATTGCCCTGGTAGGTTTCCACGAAACCGCGCACGAGCACGTAACTGCCGGCGCGGAAGATCCCGGCCTGCTCGGGCCGCGCGTCCCAGACGCGCGTGCTGATCGAGCCGGTGGAGTCCCCTAGCTCGGCGGCGATGTACGATTTGCCGTTGCGGGCCTCGCGAATGGAGCCCTCCCTGACCAGGTAGGTCTCCTCGACGTTCAGCCCCTCGGCCAGGTCCTCGATGTTGACGCGGCGCTTGCCCACGCGGGAATCCCCTCTCTGTTCTCGGACCTAGATCCCCAGGTCCACGACCTTCCAGACGCCGCCCTCGCGCACGGCGCGGGCCTTCTTGACGAGCACCCTGGTGACGCCCAGCTCTCCCGAGACTTCGTACTCGACCTCGGCGGCGTCGCCCTCCGCCGCGGCCTTCAGTATCCGGAAATCGGAGAGCCCGTAGCGGGCGAACTCGCAACGCCCGCCGGCAATGTCCGCGGATAGCGCCCCGCCGGCGACTGCCCCCGCGGCGGCCGCGTCTCCGGCCCGGAGCGCCGCGAGCACCGTGGCCAGGGCACTCTCCGGCGACTTGCTCCGCTCGTCGGCCTTGGGGGCCTCGAGCTCCTTGATGCGCCCGGCCTTCTTGTCGGCGACGCGGGAGATGGCCGCGAGGATCACCTCCCGGCCGGCGTCGGCTCCGCGATTGCCGGCTCCCAGCAGGCGCAGATCGAAGGCGGCCTGCGGGTAGCGTTCGAGCACCAGGCGGTATAGCCGGTCGGCGCCGGCGTAATCGCGCTCGACGAACTCGGCCACCTTCGCGGCGAGCAGGAGCCACTCAGCCCGGAGGTCCCCGGCCGGCCAGCTCTCCACGAGATGTGCGGCAAGCTTCCGGGCCCGCACCGCCTCCTTGGGGCCGGCCAGCGCCATGGAGAAGAAGAGTTCGGCGGCGTCCTCCGCCCCCGGCTCCTCCGCCCCGCGGCGGGCCTGCTCCTCGAGGAGGTCGAGCAGTTCGGCGTTCCGGCCGGCGCCGGAGAGCAGTTCCCCGCGTTCCTTCCAGGCGTCGGCGCGCTCCGAGCGCGTGGCGCCCTTGGCGGCGAGCGCCTGCCGGTAGGCCTTGGCGGCCTCGTCGACCTTGTCCAGCCGGGCCAGCGCGCGCCCCAGGACGAGGCAGGCCGCCGGCCGGTGGCGCGAGTCCGGGTGCTTCTCGAGCATGTCCGCGGCGCCCGCGCGCGCCTCCTCGTAGAGCCGCGCGTCGTAGAGCCCGCGAGCGGCCTCGAGCAGCAGCCAGGGGGCGAGCTCCCCCTGACCCTTGGCCGCGGCCGCGGCCTCGCCCAGGCGCTTGGCCCGGGCCACCGCGGTCTCGCGCCCCTCGACCAGTCTGCGGATCTCAGTCATCCGGGCGGAGGTCCGCTCCTTCCAGCGTCCGGGATCGGCCTTGCCCACGGCCTCGTAGAGCTCGTAGGCCTTCTCGATCTCGCCGGAGGCGAAGAGCCGCTCGGCCCGGTTGAACCGGGCGTCGGGCGTCTCGCCTGCCGGCTCGCCGGCGACGGCCGGAAGCGCGCCGGCGGCCCCCGCCGCTCCGGCCAGGAGCAGCGCAAGGAGGAGCCGGCCGAGCCCGCTAATCGTCATTCCTCCAGGGCGAGCGCCACGTGCAGGGCCACGCCCATGGCCAGGACGCGCTCGTCGACGTCGAACCGCGGGTTGTGGGCCGGAGCCGGGCTCGCGGCCGGGGCCGCGCCCAGGAAGGAAAACGCGCCCTTCACCTTCTTGAGATAGAAGGCGAAGTCCTCGCCGCCCATGGTCGGGGGCATCTCGATGCAGCACTTCCGGCTCCCCGCCGGACCGCGGCGCACTCGCGACTGGTCCGCCCAGAGCCGGCGCATCCGGTCGACGCCGCCGGAGGCGTTCATCAGGACCGGCGTGCCGCGGGAGTACTTCATCTGCAGCCGGCAGCCCAAGGCGCGGGCGGCGCCGGAGGCGATCTCTCGCACCAGCTTCGGGAGTTGGGCGTGGACCCGCGGCGAGAGCGACCGGCAGGTGCCGGAGAGCTTCACGCGCTCGGGGATGACGTTGAACGCCCCCGGGGCCTCGAGCGTACAGACCGAGACCACCGCCGGATCGACCGGATCGACGCGCCGACTGACCACCGTCTGGAGCGCGCCGATGACTGCCGCGGAGGCGGTCACCGGGTCGCTGGTCTTGTGCGGATAGGCCCCGTGCCCGCCCCGCCCCACCACCTCCATGTCGAACCGGTCCATGGAGGCCATGAGCGGCCCGACCCGGGTAGCCAGCGTCCCGAGCGCTCCCTGGGTGGTGACGTGCACGCCGTAGACCTCGCCGACCTCGCGGAGCGCGCCGGCGGCGATCATCACCGGGGCGCCGTTGGGGATGCACTCCTCGGCGGGTTGGAAGATGAAGGTAACCGGCCGGGGCAGCCGCGCGCGCTCTCCGGAGAGCGCCCGGGCCGCGGCCAGCAGCATCGCCGCGTGCGCGTCGTGCCCGCACATGTGGGCGACGCCGCGGTTGCGCGAGCGGAACGAGAAGCGGTTCTCCTCGACGATGGGCAGGGCGTCGATGTCGGCCCGGAGCGCGACCGCCGGCCGGCGCCTGGCCACGGCGCTGGCCGGCGAGAGCCGGGCGATGACGCCCGTCGAGCGCGCGGGCCTGACGATCTCCATGCCCAGCCCGGCCAGGCAGTCGAGGATGACGCCGGTGGTGCGGCGCTCCTGGAAGCCCAGCTCGGGATGCTGGTGGAAGTCCCGGCGCAGGCGGACCGCGTCGCGTTCGACGCTCCGGGCGAGCGCCAACGCGTGGCGGGCCAGAACCTCGCCCTTCACCGCCCGCCCTCCCGCATGCGCACGATCTCCTCGTGCAGGATGGCGGCCACGGGGCCCGGCTTTCCCGAGCCGATCCGGCGGCCATCGATCTTCACGACCGGCACGCCCTCGGCGGTGGTCGAGGCGATGATCACCTCGTCGGCGGCGAACATCTCCCGGACGGTCACCGGCCGGACCGCGAACGGGATGCGCCGCTTCTTGGCGATTCCCAGGACCAGCGCGCGGGTCAGGCTCGGCAGGATCTCGTGGCCCAGCCCGGGCATGAGCAGCCTGCCGCGCTTGACCACCAGGATGGCGCTCGAGCCGCCCTCGACCAGGCGTCCGTCGCGCACGAAGATGGCCTCGGCGGCACCGCGGCGGCGGGCGGCCTCCTTGCCCATGCAGTTGGGAAGGAGGTTCACGCTCTTGATGTCGCAGCGGCCCCAGCGGAAGTCCTCGACGGTGATGCAGCTCACCCCGCGGGCGAACTCCCCCGGGTCGCGGCCGGCGAGCCGCCAGCCGGCCACCAACACGGTCGGCGGCGTGTCCTTCGGCGGATAGACGTGTTTCCGCGGGTAGCTGACTCCCCGCGTAACCTGGATGTAGGCGTAGGCCTCCGGGTAGCGACAGCGCCGCAGGATCTCGGCAACCACCTTCCGGAGGAGCGCGCTCGGCGGACAGGCCAGGTCCATCATCCGGGCGCTCGACTGCAGCCTCCGGAGGTGCTCGTTGAGGAGAAACGGCCGGCCGCCGGAGGCCCGGATCACCTCGTAGACGCCGTCGCCAAAGAGAAAGCCCCGGTCCATGACCGGGACCCTCGCGGCGCGAAGCGGCATGTATCTGCCGTTCAGGTAAGCGACGTCGGGCACCGAAGCTCCCTCCGATCGACTGACAGGCCGGCCGACGGCCGACGGGTGGATTCTATGGCGCGCGCCGGAGGGTGTCAATCGCGGCAACCCCAACGCGACTCCAACGCGACTCCAACGCAGAGGCCGCGGAGGAGCGCAGAGGCGCGCAGAGGACAACCAAGACGACGATGATATTAGCCGCAGATGCACGCAGACAGGGTCAAGCACGATGGAGGTTCAGGCGTTCCGCCGCACCCGCCTCTTACCGGGCCGCGCAGCAATGCCCAAGAGCGGGGGGCCGGCGAAGCCGGACTCAGGACGCGGCAGCGTCCGGGCGATGAGCCTTGGGTGGAATCCGGGCATGCATGCCCGGTTGCGACCAAGGCACAGCGCAACTCCCTGCCATTGTTACGATCTGCGTTAATCTGCGGCTCTGATGATTCTTCTGTTCTCTGCGACCTCTGCGCCCCTCCGCGACCTCTGCGTTGGAAATGACCGCCGGCCTGCCTGCCCCGGCTACATCTCCTCCAGGGCCACGAGGCCCAGCAACTCCAGGCCGGCGCGCAGGCGCTTGCGGACGGCGTCGACCAGCGCGAGGCGCGCGGCCGTGAGCCTGGCGTCGTCGCCGATCACCCGGTGCTGGTTGTAGAAGCGGTTGGCCGCGCCGGCCAGGTCCAGGCACCAGGAGGCGAGCAATGCCGGCTCGCAGTTCTCGGCGGCGCCCGCGAGCACCCGCGACATCCGGCCGAGCTGCTTGACGACCAAATGCTCCTCGTCGGTGGCAAGGAGCGCGAGGTCCGGCGCGCCGGCCGGGGCCCCGCCGGCCTTGCGCAGGATGCTGCAAAGCCGCGCGTGGGTGTACTGCAGATAGGGTCCGGTCTCGCCCTCGAAGCTGAGGATCCGCTCCCAGGCGAAATCCACGTCCTTGTTCCGCCGGGTGACGAGCGAGGTGAAGACCACCGCCCCGACGCCCACGGCCTCGGCGGCGCGCTCCTTCTCCGGCATGTCCGGGTTCTTCTCGGCGATGATCCTGGCGGCGAGTTCCACAGCTTGGTCGAGGACTTGGTTGAGCAAAACCACCTTCCCCTTGCGGGCGGCCATCTTCTCGCCGCCGATGAGCACGAGGCCGAAGTCGACGTGCCGGCACGACTTCGCCCACTCGCAACCGGCCAATTCAAGTGACTTGAAGACCTGTTGGAAGTGGAGCTTCTGGTCGGCGCCGACCACGTAGATGAGCCGCTCGAAGCCGTAGCGCTCCCGGCGGTCGAGGGCGGCGGCCACGTCGCGCGAGGCGTAGATGCTGGCGTCGTCGCTTTTGAGCAGCAGCATGACGCCGAGCTTCTGCTTCTCGAGGTTGACGACCGTCGCGCCCTGGCTCTGCTCGACGAGGCCCTTCGAGCGCAGGAAGTCGACCGCGGCCTGGACCTTGTTGCGGTAGTAGCCTTCTCCATCGTAGCTATCGAACTTGATGCCGAGCCGCGAATATGTTCTCTCGAACTCGGCGACCGAGAGCGACCGGAAGCGCTCCCAGAGCGCCAGTTCCTCGGCCGAGCCGTCCTCGAGCTTCCGGAAGACCGCGCGGGCCTCCTCGTCGAGGGCGGGGTTGGCCTTGGCCTCCTCACCGAAGCGGACGTAGAGCTCGAGCAGGTGGCCGATGGGCTCGCTCTGGAGCCTCTCCTCGCTGCCCCACTTCCGGAAGGCGGTGATCACCTTGCCGAACTGGGTGCCCCAGTCGCCGAAGTAGTCGCAGCGGACCACCTTGAAGCCCAGGGCCTCGTGGATCCGCGAGAGCGCCGCGCCCAGCGCCGTGCCGCGGAGCAGCGCCACGGTGAAGGGCTTGGCGATGTTGGGGCTCGAGAATTCGATGACGGCGGTGGAGGGTGGATGGTGGAGGGTGGAGGATGCGTCCCCCTTCCGCACAGACTCCCTCTCCCCTTGAGGGAGAGGGCTGGGGTGAGGGGTGTCGCCATTTGGTCCCGGCATCGAGGGTTTCGGGAGGCCGTTGGGACTGGCCGCGACTTCGCCGAGCACCGCAGCAGCAAGCGCAGCGCGGTCCAGGCGGATGTTGACATAGGCCCCTGCGGCAGAAACGTCGGCCACCGGCGAGCCGGAGCCGGAACCGGAGAGGTGCTTGGCGAACTCGGCGGCGACCTCCGGCGGCTTCTTCTTGAGCTTGCCGGCCAGCCGGAAGCACGGCAGGGCCAGGTCCCCCATCTTCTCGTCGGGCGGGACCTCGATCAGGGCGACTAGCTCGGCGACCGGCAGGCCCGAGGCGGCGGCCAGGCGCTCGGCGATGGCGAGGATGAGTTGGTCCAAGGGTTCTCCTTCGCTTTCAGAGGACGGAGGGAGTCTAGCTGTCGGCGGGGAGGTGTCAAGGACGGAGGGTTCGCTTCTTGCAGTTCGGGCCCCTATGCAATAAGTTCAGACGAGGCAGGAGGATCGAACCTATGAGTTGGGACGTTAGTTACTGGCGAATACCCGCGGGCACGCCAACCAAGAGAGTGCGTTCGGCCGCGCCCTACGAAGGCGCTCCTGAGCAATGGCACATCGAGTTGCCTGACGATCTCGATATCTCCAAACTGACGATTGCCCCGAGGATCGAGATAGTGCGTTTCCTGATAGACTGGGGAGCAAAGAAGGAACGGGGCGCCGATACCTTTGTATGGCGAAAGAGCGACGAGTCTCTGGTCCTGTATATCCATGACGACCCGGTCTCAGAAATCGGCACCAATGTGTACGCATGCCTGGAGACGCTCTTCGATCTGCGCCGACGCCTGAACGACCGATGGCCGCAGATAATCATGATGGACGATGGACAAGGCCACTTCCACGACGAGTGGACGATCGAGAGGCTGGGCGAAGAGGGCGAGGCACCGGAAGACAACCCCGCCGACGGCTAAGCCCGCGGTCTTGACGGCCTCCCGGAAGACGGACAAGGGAGGTCCAGCGCGCGGGGCGGTCTGGGGCGGCGTTGGAAGACGTCGAAGGCAGGAGGCCGAAGACGTTTTCCCACGCAGCGAACGGGCAGGGATGTCCGCGAGCGGTAGCCCCAGGTCGCCCCGCGCGCTGGACCGGCTCAGAACGCCGGGGACCATGCTGCGCTGAGCGCTCAGGAACCCTTGAAGCTCGGCCAGGCCCCGCCCAGCCGGCCCGCGTGAAAGCGGACTCCGCCCTGGCGCAGGGCAGCCTCCAGTTCGCCGGCCGTCCCGCGGAACAGTTCACCGTTGGGCGTCGCGACGCACTTGCCCAGCTCGCCGGGCGGCAGGAGATCACAGACCTCCTTCGCCTCCCGCAGAATCCCGTGCCAGCGCCGGCCCAGGTCCGCCGCGTCCGGGGCCGGCCCCTGGAACTCGAGCGCGTCGAGCTCGGCCTGGCTGTAATGGGCGCGTGATGCCTCGGACAGGAGCGATCTGGGATTGTGCCCCGGGTCCTTCCCGCAGGCCGCCCAGGCCAGGAAGCCGAGCGGCTGCAGATTGCCGTCGCAGTGCAGCACGTCGATCCAATCTCTAGGTTCCAGGCGGCCGGCCATGGCCAGCACCTTGTTCGTGGCCAGGTCGAACGGGTGCAGCGCCAGCCCCATCAACTCGTCCTCGACGAGCGGAAAGAACCGGAAGGCGCTGTCCCGCGCCCATTGCATGAGCACGCGCTGAGCGCCACGGCTGACCCGGGCCTCGACGAACGACGGGGCCTCGCGGAGCACCTCCACCCCGTAGCCGTCCGCTTCCAGAAGGCCGCGGTCCTCGCGCCAGCTCTGGCCCAGGGCCTCTTCCGAGTCGTGAAAGAGGTCTATGTCCTGCGACCGGCGCGGAGCCCCGAGCAGCTGGTTGAGCGCCACCCCGCCGGCCACGTAGCTCTCGCCCCGGGCGCGGCGCCGGTCGGCCAGCAGTCTCAGGATCCCGCGCTGGAAATCGGTCGCAACCACGTCTTCAATTCCTCCGCCCGCAGATAAGCGTTCCGGTCGCCGTAGCGCTCGATCAGGTCCAGGACGCGCAGGGCCTCCTCCGGGTTCGAAGGCACGAAGTCCCGTCTGAGGAACCACAGACAGCGGTCCCGGTACTCCTCGACCAACTGCCTCACCTCGGCCATGACATCCATGCTTACGGTCCCGTCGTCTCCCAAGCTCTGCCCAGGCCGGCCACCGCCCCCGGCCGACGATGCACATCATACCCGGAAGGCGCGCGCCTGAGAAGCCCCAAAAGGGCGGTCTGACACGACCTGACGATCACACGCTCGAACTTGACAGCAACCGCGCCTCCAACCACAATCGCCCGCATGGACCGCTGCTACTGGAACCGCATGGGCCGCGACTACGACGGCGAGATCTTCGACGTCTTCAACGAGGACACCAAGGGGCTGGTGCTCGGCACGGTCGAGCGGTACGGGTGCCGGCGCCACGCGGCCAGCGACATCGGCTGCGGGATAGGCAAGTGCCTGCCCTTCCTCGCCGCCCGGTTCCAGAGCGTCGTCGCCGTCGACTACTCGCGCACCTGCATCGCGGGGGCCCGGGCCGTGTGCCGCGAGCACGGACTGGCCAACGTCTCGCTGCGCACCATGGACCTGGCCGGCCCGCGGGCCCGGCTCCCCCGGGTGGACTTCGCCCTGTCCGTCAACTCGCTGATCGCGTCGTCATTGACCGTGAGGCACCGGATGCTGAAGGCCGTGTCCCGGCACCTCAGGGCCGGAGGACACCTCGTCCTCGTCGTGCCCTCGGCCGAGTCGGTCATGCTGACCCACGCCCGCAGGATAGAGTGGAACCTGCGAAGCGGCGCCCGGACGTCCTCGGCCGACCGGGCCGGCTTCGGTCCCCAGGCCGACGCGGACAACCGCAGGCTTTACCGGGGGATCCTCCGGATCGATGGGGTCGGCACGAAGCACTACACGCGGGAGGAACTCGCCGTGGTCCTCGCGGGCGCCGGTCTGCGCGTCAAGGAGACCCTGAAGGTCGAATACTCCTGGAAGACGGAGTTCCCGCAGCCGCCCCGGTGGATGAAAGCGCCCTATCCCTGGGACTGGCTGTGCGTGGCGGAACGGGTCACCGACTGACGACAACACACAACGCTCAATATACAACACGGAATGGCGCTTCCTTAAGCGATACGAACGGCGAACCGCAGAACACCGAATATCGAAGTCAGAATCACGAAGGACATGGAGTGGCCGGGAACCCCTAATTCGACATTCGTCATCCGGTGTTCTGACGACACCCCTCACCCCTGCCCTCTCCCTCAAGGGGAGAGGGAGCCTGTGCGGAAGAGAGCCCCACCTCCACCTTCCACCCTCCACCTTCCACCCTCAACCCACCCCGTCCCCCGCCCCCTCCCCCACCGCCGGGAAGTACTCCCCCTTCGGCCCGATCTCGTGGCCGGCCGGGATGGGCGTGCCCAGTTGGTCGATGCTCCAGACCTCGGGCCCGAGGCGCAGCGACTCGCGCAGGCGCTCCATGGTCCCGGGCACGAACGGGTAGAGCATGATCATCAGCGACTTGAGCACGTAGAAGCTCGAGTAGAGCGCGTCGCGCCGGGCCTCCTCCGGATGGCGGTCGTCGTGGGGCTTGTACTGGGCAAACAAGCTGTTGATCGTGCGGGCGTAGTTCTCGACCTCGTAGAGCAGGTTCGGGAAGTCGGCCCGCTCCATGGACTTGACGTAGCGCGCGACGATGCGGTTCGTCGCCTCCTGGACTTTATCGAGGAGCTTCCCCTCCGGCACCCGGCCGCCGAACTTGGAGTGGGCCGCCGAGATGGGCTTCTCGAAGGCCGCGTTCATCGGCCCGGCCAGGAACTTGTTGCGCTCGCCGAGGGTCTTGAAGTCGAAGTCCGACTGTCCGTCGGCCAGGCCCAGCAGCGCCATGTAGTAGCGCACCTGATCGGCGGTGCAGCCCTTCTCGTCGAGCAGCTGGTCGCCGGTGAAGAAGTTGCCCCTGCTCTTGCTCATCTTCTCGCCGGCGACCATCAGGTGGAAGCAGCCGAAGACGTCGGTGAGCTGGTACTCGCCGGGGACCGGCATCCGTCCGACCTCGGCCTGCGAGCCCAGCCACATCGCGCCCTGCATGAGCACGTAGAAGAAGACGTTGTCCTGCCCGAGGAACTGGACCACCCGCGCCGAGGGGTCGCACCAGAAGTCGCGCCAGCGCTCGGCGCTCTCGCCGCGCTTGGCCAGGCAAAGCCGCGTGAAGGCGATCGGCGCCACCAGCGACTCCGGCCAGACGTAGAGGGTCTTGCCCGCGAGGTCCGGGTCGAGCTCAGGCAGCGGCACGCCCCAGGATATGTCCCGGGTGATCGAGCGGTGGGCCCACTCGTCGGCGAGCTTGTGGGGCAGCCCCTTGGCATCGAGGAGCGCGCGGCCCTTCTCGAGGTCGGCCTTGTCCTCGAACTGGAGCACCACCTGCTTGCCGGGAGCGTACTTCATCTTGTGCTTGGGCAACTCGCCGCGGAACGCCTTGTAGGCCTCCTCGTGAACGTTGTCGAAGCGCACCGAGGGCATGACGCAGTCGAGCGTCTCGGCGATGGTGGGCTTGCGCCACGTGCCGTTCTTGGTCTGGATCCACTCGCGCAGGAGCTCCGAGACCTTCCACATGTCCAGCCACCAGTGGACGGTCTCCTTCATGACCGGGACCGCGTCGCTGATGGAGCTGCGCGGGTCGATGAGCTCCGCCGGGTCGTGCTGGTGTCCGCAGACGTCGCACTCGTCGCTGTAGGCGTTGGGGTTGCCGCACTTGGGATTGGGGCACTTCCCGCGGACGTAGCGGTCGGGCAGGAAGCGCTCCTTCTTGGGGTCGTACCACTGGCGGCTCGAGCGCTTCTCGAGCATGCCGTTGGCGTGGAGCTTCCGCAGGAACTCCTGGCAGACCTCGCGGTCGTACGGGAAGCAGTCCGGCTGGCTGGTGCCCGTGAAGATGTCCGTGCCGATCTCGTAGCGCTCGAGCGTCCGGATCTGGGCCTTGTGGATGTCGTCGATGAACTCGCGGATGGGCTTGCCGGCGGCCGCCGCGGCCAGTTCGCTGGTCGAGCCGTGGTCGTCGTTGCCGTTGACGTAGAGGACGTTCCCCCGGCCGATGACCAGACCCCAGTAGCGGGCGTAGATGTCGGCGGGCAACTGCGCGCCGGCCAGGTGCCCGAGGTGCAGCGGGCCGTTGGCGTAGGGCATGCCCGCGGTGACCACCATTCGGGCCGGCCGCTTGATGCGCGAGAGGACCGACGGAACGTCGAAGGCGGGCTTCGCGGGCTTGGATTTCTCTTCAGATGGCATCTTGGGCTCCTTGAACAGGAGTTAGAATAGCCGGCCGGCGGCGGAGAGCAAGTCCCTCCCCTTGCATCCCGGGCGCCTGCTCCGGAGAATGCCCCCGCATGACGACCACCGGCCCGCGGCGCTTTCTCGGCTACTCCTTCGGCAACGCCGGCATCGCCGTGCTGCGCCAGATCGTGGTCTTCATGCCCCTGTACTTCTACAGCCCGCCTCCCGGGCAGGGCCGGGAGTACCTGCGGGCCACCGCCGTGGGCCTGGCGCTCTTCCTGGCCAGGCTCGTGGACGTCGTCTCCGATCCCGTCGTGGGCTACTGGTCCGACCGGACCAGGCACCGCTGGGGCAAACGCCTGCCCTACATCGTCTTCGGAACGCCGCTCTGGATCCTCTTCACCGTGCTCATCTTCACGCCGCCCGCCGCCGGCCACGGGACGACCAACCTGGTTTATCTCGCCGTGGTCGGTTCGCTCTTCTTCCTGAGCATGACCGTGGTGCAGATCCCCTACATGGCCGTGCTGCCGGAGATCGCCTGGCACGAACAGGACGCCGTGCGGGTGGCCGCGCGCATGGGCAAGTTCTACATCCTGGGCGTGCTCCTGATCCTGGTGGGCGGCTGGTTCCTGGCCGGGCCGTGCGGGTTCCTCGGCTCCGCGACGATCTTCGCGCTGTTCGCCGGGGTGGCGCTGGCCCTGGCGGCCGCCGAGCTCTTCGGCCTGGAGCAGAGACCGGTCGAGAACTACCGCCACCGGTTCTGGTCCGGCGCCCTGGCCATCGTCCGCGAGCGCCCCTTCTGGACGTACCTGGTGGGGCACAGCCTCTTCGTCTGCGGATACTACTGCATCCTGGTGGCCTGCCCGTTCTACGCCACGGAGATCGTCCGCCTGCCCCGCGCTTTCACGGGGCTCTTCTTCCTCATCCCCATGCTCTCGGCCATCGTGCTCACGCCGCTCGTCGAGCGCCTGACGCTGCGCGCCGGCAAGAAGCCGGTGATGCTCGCGGCCATGATCGCCTTCAGCGCCTTCGCCCTCCTCTGGTTCCTGCCCGGGAAGCTCCCCGGCATCGAGGGCGGCGCCACGCTGGCCGGCGCCTTGGGGCTCGAGGCCGGCTGGGCTTCTTCCGTGAACCTCGGCGTGGCGGCGGAGGCCATGCTGCTCTTCGTGCTGATCGGCGCGCCCGTGGCTGTCCAGATGCTGGTGCCCCCGGCGCTCGTGGCCGACCTGGTGGTGTACGACCAGCGGCGCAACGGTCAGCGGCGGGAGTCGCTCGTCTACGGCCTGCAGGGAGGCATCGAGAAGAACGCGGTCATGGTCGCCACCCTGGTCGTCTCGCTCGCCCTCCAGGGCGGGAAGGCTGCGGCTGACCCGGCCGGCATCTACCTGGTCGGCCCGGCAGCCGCGGGGCTCACTCTCCTCGGCTGCCTCGTCTTCCTGCTCTATCCGTTGAAGAAGGGCTGGCAGGACAGCACAACCGGCGACAGCTGAGCGCTACCCAGCCGCCGGTCAGCGGCCACGCTCGAGCGCCGGCCCGGCAGCCGGGCTATTTGCCGGCCGACTCGGACGGCGCGGCCTTGGCCGCCCCGGGCAGCCCGGCCTTCGCCGCCATGGCCTTCCAGATGGCATCGGCGATGGCCTGCATGCCCCGGTCGCCGGGATGGTTGGCCACGCCGTCGTTCTGGAACTTCCGCTCCGAACGCGCGAAGTTGGCCTCGATGCGTCCCTGGGCGGAGATGTCCACGAAGACGCCCCCGGCGTCCTTGCAGACCTCGGCGAGGATCCCGTCCCGGACCGGCTCGGACCAGAAGGAGCTGCGCACGAAGAGGGCCGGCCTGGCGTCCTTGGCGATGCCGGCCAGCAGCCCGGCGACCACGGCCTTGAACCTGGCCTTCTTCTCCTCCGTGTCGAGCTTGGGAACGTTCTCCCCGATGGCCAGCACGACAACATCCGGCTTGAACTCGACGAACTTCTTCAGCAGCGGAGCGGTGTCGAACACGGCGTAATCGCGCTCGAAGCCGGCGATGTTCTGGACCATGGCCTCGGGCTTCGCCCCCGCGGCGGCCGCGATGCGGCCGACGAGCAGATGCACGTAGTCCTTGCCCTCGGCGCTGGCGGCCATGCCCCAGTCGTCGCTCCAGCCGATATCCGCCTTGGGTGGGTGCCTGGTGATGCTGTTGCCCAGGAAGAGGATCCGGGAGCACCTCATGCCGCCCATCCTAACCTCCTTATGCCCACCCTCCTGCTCGGCCCCGCCAGCCGCGCAGGCAAGGCCCGCCAGGCATGCGATGATCGCCCAAGACTTCGTCTTAGCGATCTTCAACACCCCGCATCCCCATGTCCCCATGTCCCCGCGTCTCCGTGTCCTCGCGTCTCCGTGTCTCCGTGTCCCCGCGTCCCCGCGTCCCCGCGTCTCCGCGTCTCCGTGTCGCCCCGTTCAGCCCACGCCCGGCACCCGGCGGATCCGCGCCAGGGTCCGCTCCTTGCCGACGAGCTCAAGCACCTCGAAGAGCCCGGGGCTGACGTTCGTGCCGGTGACCGCCGCGCGCACCGGCTGGGCGAGCTTGCCGAAGCCCATGCCGGCGGCCTTGGCCGCCTCGCGGAGGACGGGATCGAGCTTCGCCGGGGTCCACTCGGCCTCGGGGAGCGCCTCGAGCGCCCCGAGCGCGGCCTTCAAGGCGGCCGGCGCAGTGTCCTTGGCCAGGATCTCGGCGGCCTGCGGAACGACCTCGTAGTCGTCGGCGAAGAAGTAGCGGGAGAGCTTCGGGAACTGGACCAGCGTATGGGCCCGCTCCTTGAGGAGCTGCCCGAGCTTCTCGAGCCACTCGCTGCCGCGCGCGTCGGGATCGAGTCCCGCGCTCTTCATGAACGGCGCCACGCGCCCGGCGAGCTCCGCCGCCGGCAACCCCTCGATGTACTTGCCATTCATCCACTCGAGCTTCTGGAAGTCGAACTGGCTGGCAGTCTTGCGGACGCGGTCGAGCGTGAACTTCTCGACCATGACCTCCCGGGACATGATCTCGAGGTCGCCGCCCGGGCTCCAGCCCAGAAGCGCGGTGTAGTTGGCGAAGGCCTCGGGGAGGTAACCGGCGTTGGCGTAGTCCCCGACGGCCACCGCGCCGTCGCGCTTGGAGTACTTCTTACCCTCGGAGTTGGTGATCATCGGGATGTGCGCGAAGCGCGGCGTCTCCCAGCCCATGGCCTTGTAGATCATGAGCTGCCGGGGGGTGTTCGACACGTGGTCGAGCCCCCGGATCACGTCGGTGATGGCCATGTCGTGGTCGTCGATCACGCACGAGAAGTTGTAGGTCGGCCAGCCGTTCGAGCGCATCAGGATGAAGTCCTCGATGACCTCGTCCTGGAACTCGACCTTGCCGAGGACCTGGTCGTCGAAGACCACCTTCTCCTGGGCGGCGGCCACCCGGAAAGCCAGGGCCTCGCCCTTCTCCTCGGCGCCCTTGGTGGTCTTGTAGGCGAGCCCCTTCTTCTCGAGCTCGGCGGCGACCTCCTGGTAGCGCGCCAGGCGCTCGCTCTGGTGGATCGGGCCCTCGTCCCAATCCATCCCCAGCCACTTCATCCCGTCGATGATCGCCTGGACCGCCTCGGGCGTGTGCCGCTCGCGGTCGGTGTCCTCGATGCGCAGGATGAACGTGCCGCCGGTGTGCCGGGCGTAGAGCCAGTTGTAGAGCGCCGTCCTGGCGCCGCCGATGTGCAGGTAACCGGTGGGGCTGGGGGCGAAGCGGACGCGGGGCTTGTCAGACATGGCGCTCTCCTGGGTTAAGGCAGAAGGAAGAAACACGAAGACTTACCGGCCAGTTCCTCCCTTCGCGCTTACAATGATCGCAGTGATCACCGATACTATCTCATCTGCCTCCCGAATCAAGGGAGCGAGTTCCGTTGCAGGCAGAATGGCGGCTGCCGACATCAGCCTCAGCCAATAGATTGACTCCCTGGCTTCCTTCAGAGCCACTTTGTTCTTGTGGATGAAGTCATTCTTGCTCTCCGCCGCCTGCGCCTCCTCCTCGTTGGCCCCGACAGAAGTCGCGGCGTCCACGCACTGCCTCCCAATCGCCCAGCCGGCGCGATCCGTTCCAGCAAGAAGCTTTCGGTAGAGTTTCACCGCCAGCACCGCAAAAGCGAAGCAACGCTCGCGGATATCCCTCGGCTTGCGTCGTTCCGGATTCATAGCATTTGCCTTCTTCTGCCCTTACGTCATCTACCCGGGAGCCACCGTTCCCCCTGGTTTCTGCCTTCTGCCTTCTGCCTTCTGCCTTCGTAAGCGTTCACGCCTTTGTGATTTTATTGGAAGATACGTGGGTAGGAGAGGGGGTTGTATGAGGCGATATGGGCGGGATGCGAGCGAGTCTGAGGCGATACACGCGGCAAGAGTTGGAAGCCATGCCGAAGGAGCGGGTCATCGATCTGTTCCTTGAGCAGCAGGACTTTTTGTTCTCACTGCTGAACCGAGTAGAGGCGCTGGAGCGGAGGCTTGGGCAGCACTCGGGGAACTCGTCTCGGCCGCCGTCGACAGACGATCCCCGGCAGCGGGCGATGAGGCTGGCCGCGCAGCGTCGACGCCGGCGCAAGCGCGGGGCGCGAGTCGGGCACGAGGCTCATCTGCGGGAGTTGGCTCCGCCGGAGGCGGTGAGCCGCAGCTTCGATCACAAGCCGGCGGAGTGCGAATGCTGCGGGGCCAAGCTGCGCGGAGAAGACCCCGAGCCTCGGAGGCACCAGGTGTGGGATATTCCTCCGGTAGAGCCGGATATCGAGGAACATCGTTTGCACAGCCTGCCTTGCGGGCAATGCGGTCATGTAACCAGTGCGGCGCTGCCGGCGGGAGTTCCTCGGAGTTCTTTTGGCGCCGGGGTCGTGGCCAAGGTGGCCTATATGAGCGGTGCTCTGCACGCCAGCAAACGAGCGATTCAAGCGGCCATGGAGGACGTTTTCGGAGTGCCCATGTCGCTAGGGGCCGTGCCGGCCTGCGAGGAGCAGGTAAGCCAGGCGCTGGCCGAGCCGGTGGCCGAAGCGGATCGATACGTTCAAAGCCAGGTGACGGCACACGCCGATGAAACCGGGTTCCCCCTGGGCAATCGTCTCAAGGGCTGGCTATGGGTGCTGGCCACGACGACGGCGGTGGCTTTCAAGTTGCAGGCTAGGCGCAGCAGCCAGGCATTCGGCGTTCTGTTGGGGAGCTTCGCCGGCATCCTGCATACCGACCGCTGGTCGGCCTATAACGTCTTCGACGGTCTGCGCCAGCTATGCTGGGCGCATCTGAAGCGGGACTTCACGGCCATATCCGAGTTCGGCGGAGTCACGGGCAAGCTCGGCGTGGAGTTGCTGCGCAGTACACGCCGCATGTTCCACTGGTGGCACCGAGTCCGAGATGGAACCATGACGCGGGAGGAGTTCAAGGCCAAGATGCGGCCGCTGAGCCGCAACGTGGAAACGTGCCTCGAACGCGTCGCTCAACGCGGCTGCCGCAAGGCCGCCGGGATGTGCGCCAAGATCCTGAAACAACGCGCCTGGCTCTGGACCTTCGTGGAACACGAAGGCGTAGAACCGACCAACAACGCCGCCGAACGGGCCATTCGCCCGGCAGTCCTCTGGCGCAAAGGCTGCTTCGGCGTCCAGAGCGAAAGAGGCCGCGTGTTCGTCGAGCGTATCCTCACCGCCCAGGCTTCCTGCCGGCTCCAGAAGCGCAAGCTCCTGCCATTCCTCCACCAAGCCTGCCTCGCAAAACTCCAAGGAACCCCAGCCCCGTCTCTGCTCCCTATCGGCTGAACTCAAAGGCGTGAACGCTTACCTGCCTTCTTCCTTCTGCCTTACCGGCCCTTCGTCCCCGGCGCCCAGTGCAGGTTCTCGCGGATAGCCTGATACTTAGCCCGGTTGCCGAGCTCGACGAGCAGGAACGGCTGCTTCGCGCGCCGGACCCGGACGACGTCGCCGTTGCGGAGCTTCACGAGCTCCTGGCCGTCGACGGTCATGGCCGCGTCGCGCTCGCGGCTCTCGGCCCGGACCTCGACGGTCGAGCCGCCGCCGACCACCATGGAGCGGGCCGCGAGCGTATGCGCGCAGATCGGGGTGATCACCACCGCGTCGAGCTCCGGCGCCACGATGGGCCCGCCGGCCGCCAGCGAATAGGCGGTCGAGCCGGTGGGCGTCGACATGATGACCCCGTCGGAGTCGTAGCTCGAGACCACCTCCCCGTCGACGCGCACGTCGAGGAAGATGACCCGCGCCACCGGCCCGCTGTGGACCACCACGTCGTTGAGCACGGTGTAGGCCGAGACCCGCCGGCCGGAGCGCAGCACGGCCGCCTCGAGCCGGTTCCGCGCCGAGACGGCGTAGCTGCCCGCGGCCAGGCGCGCGGCGGTCTCCTCCATCTCCGCGGGGAGCACCTCGGCCAGGAACCCCTTGTGCCCGAACTTGATTCCGAGCACCGGCCGCTGGCGCGCCCCCAGGCGCCGGCAGGTGGAGAGCACCGTGCCGTCGCCTCCCAGTGCCAGGAAGACGTCGGCCGGCACGCGCGAGAGGTCGCCGTCCCGGGCGGTGGTCATACCGGTGACCCGGACGTTCCGGTGGGCTAGGAGCATCCGCCGCAGGTCCGCGGCCCCGGCCCGAACGCCGGGCTTCTGGATATTGCCGACGATGTGCACGCGAAGCGTCTTCATCCCGCCACCTCCCACCAAAGATCAGCCACAGATACACACAGATAAACACAGATACGTGTGCGGACACCAGAGTGAATCGTCACCGCCGCCATCGAGCCATATCTGTGTTCATCTGTGTTCATCTGTGGCTCGTATCTCATCTGAGCCGTTCGGCCAGGCCTGAAGCATCCAGTCTGAACTGGTTGAGCAGTTCGTTGCGGGTCGACGCGCCGATCTCGGCGCCGGCCGGCACGGCGGCCAGGCGGAGCTTGCGCCCGTCGAGGCCGCGCGCGGCGCAGGCCTCGAGGCAGGCCGAGCCGAGCCCTCCGGCCTCGATGCCATCCTCGGCAACGAGCACGCGCTCGTGGCCGGCCAGCAGCCCGGCGAGCAACTCGACGTCGAGCGGCGCGGCGAAGCGCGCGTCGGCCACGGTCACTTCGCCGGCGGCGAAGCTCTCGGCGGCCTTCAGGGCCTCGGCGACCATCGGACCGTAGGCGAGGATCGCCAGGCGCTTGCCACGTCGGAGCACCTCGCCCCTGCCGGGCTCGAGCGGCCGCGGTTCGGCGGCCTCGATGCGCTCAGGCGCCTCGGTTCGAGGATAGCGGATCGCGGCGAGGCACTTCGCGTCGGCGGCGAGCGCCAGCATCCCCCGGAGGGTGGCGGCGTCGCGCGGGGCCATGAGCATGGCCCGCGGCAGAGGCCGCAGGTAGGAGACGTCGTAGAGCCCCTGGTGGGTGGCGCCGTCGCCGCCGACCAGGCCGGCGCGGTCGATGACCAGCACCGCCCCGACGCCCGGCTGGATGGCCAGGTCGTGGAAGAGCTGGTCGTAGGCCCGCTGCAGGAAGGTCGAGTAGATGGCCACCACGGGGACCGCCCCGCCCTTGGAGAGCGCCCCGGCGAAAACCGCCGCGTGGCTCTCGCAGATGCCCACGTCGAAGTAGCGCCCGGGGAATCGCTCGGCGAAGCGCTCCAGGCCCGTGCCCAGTCCCATGGCCGCGGTCACCGCCACGACGTTCGCACGAGCGGAGGCCAGGTCCACCAGGGCGTCGCCGACCGCGCGGCTCCAGGAGGCGCCGTCCTCCTTGCGGGGCTTGCCGTTTTCGACGTAGAACGGCGCGGCGCTGTGGAAGACGCCCGGCCGCTCGGCCGCCGGCGCGTAGCCGTGGCCCTTCTTGGTGGTCACGTGCAGGAGCACGGGACCGCGCAGTTTGGCGGCGATGCCCAGCTCGCGCTCGAGTTCGGCGAGGTTGTGGCCGTCGACCGGCCCGTAGTACTTCCAGCCCAGGTCCTCGAAGAGCTGCCCGGCAACCAGCGTGCGCCGCGCGGCGTTCAGGGCCAGCCGCCCGAGGCCGCTGGCCGTCTTGCCCACCAGCGGGATGCTCCGGACCAGCGCGGAGAGCTCGTCGCGGGCCTCGCGGTAGCGCGGGTCGACGCGCAGCCGTCCGAGGTAGCCGGAGAGCGCCCCCACCGTCTGGGAGATGGCCATCTCGTTGTCGTTGAGGATGAGCAGAACGTCGACGCCGAGTTCCTTGGCCTGGTTCAAACCCTCGAAGGCCAGTCCCCCGGTGGCCGCGCCGTCGCCGACCACCGCGACCACGCGCCGCTCGCGCCCGACGAGCTTGTCGGCGGCGGCCAGCCCCAGCGCCGAACTGATCGCCGTCGAGGCATGACCGACCACGAACGGGTCCGAGGCGTGCTCGCCCGGGTTGGGGAAGCCGAGGGCCCCGCCGGCCTTACGGAGCCGGGCGAAGCCGGCCTTCCGACCGGTGAGCAACTTGTGGGTGTAGCACTGGTGGCCGACGTCGAAGACCAGCGCGTCCGAGGAGAAGTCGAAGACGCGGTGCAGCGCGATGGAGAGCTCCACCGCCCCGAGGTTCGAGGCCAGGTGCCCGCCGCACTCCGCAACCGAGGCGGTGATCACCGCGCGGCACTCGGCGGCGAGCTTCGCGAGCGCCTCGCCGTCGAGCCCCAGCAATCCGGCGCGCCCTTCGATCAAGTCCAGGAGCGGGGTGGCCGGTAGCGCGCATCCATTGGTGTCGGACATGGGTTCTTCCTAATGGTCCGCCGGGACAACGTCTTCGCCACAGATGAACACAGATGAACACAGATCGGAGCAAGCTATGGGTCGGGGTCCATCCGGGCCTCCACCGTCAAGCGCGCCGGGCGGTGTACGAACCGGCGCCTTCCCTCGGTAGAAGCTCGGCACCCCGCCCTCATCCCGCACAACGTTCTTATCTGTGTTCATCTGTGTCCATCTGTGGCTAGGACTTTCGTTCCACGGCCAGGGACGCGAGTTCGCGCAGCACCCCGGCCGCCGGACGGTTTCCGAAGACGCTCAGATGAGCGACGGCTTCGTCGGCCAGCTCCCGCGCGCGCCGGCGGGCCTTGTCGATCCCGACCGCCGCGACGTAGGTCAGTTTGCCCTGCTCGAGGTCCTTGCCCGGGCTCTTGCCCAGTTCCCTGGCGGTGCTGGTGGCGTCGAGCACGTCGTCGGCCACCTGGAAGGCGAGGCCCAGGGCCACGCCGTAGCGGCCCAGCGCCGAGATCTCCACTTCGTTGCCGCCGCCGAGGATCGCGCCGAGCACCACCGCGGCGCGGATCAGGGCGGCGGTCTTCTTCTCGTGGATGGCCTCGACCGCGCCGACCGAGACCTCCCCGCCCTCTCCTTCGAGGTCGAGCTGCTGCCCGCCGACCATGCCCTCGGCCCCGGCGGCCGCGGCGAGCTCGCGGACGGCCAGGCGCACCCGGGCGGGCTCGGCCCCCGAGGAGACGAGCACGCCGAAGGCGTCGGTGAGCAGGCCGTCGCCGGCGAGTATGGCGGTCGCCTCGCCGTAGGCCACGTGACAGGTGGGCTTGCCCCGGCGCAGGTCGTCGTCGTCCATGGCCGGCAGGTCGTCGTGGATCAGCGAATAGGTGTGGATCATCTCCAGGGCCATGGCCCCGGGCAGCGCCGCCTCGCGCGCGCCGCCGACGAGCTCGGCAGCCGCGAAGACCAGCGCGGGCCGCAGGCGCTTGCCGCCGGCCATCAGGCTGTGCTCCATGGCCTGTCGGAGCCGCTTGGGGACCTCCGGGCGCGCGCCAAGCCACGCGACGAGGCCCGCTTCCACCGCCGCAGCGCTCGCCGCCAAGTGCTTCCGGGCCGCGTCGAAGCCGGGCTTGGCCGCCCTGGCTTTGGTCTTCTTCCTGGTAACCATGTGCGGCGGATTCTACGGCCGGACGCCCCCAAATGCAATTGACGCGATGGGACGTTGACTGGGAGACAGGATGACGATGACAGAAGGACACGGGGACATGGGGACATGGGGACATGGAGACACGGGGGCGTACTGACGCGGAGACGAGCTGGAGATTAGTGAACGGAAGCGCTCGGCAGCCCCACCCGCCCCCACGGCTCAGACTTCTCCCAGTCTCTCAGTCTCCGTGTCTCCGTGTCTCCGTGTCTCCATGTCCCCTCGCCGCCCCGGCCCCGGCCCGACATCGCGTAAAGTACCGGAAATCCGACGTTGACAGAACGGCACCCCGCGGTAGAATGTGCCGGTCGTTCGGGCGGAGCCGGTTTTCGAAACTCGGTTCCATGAGAACAATCGGTTGCGGGGAGTACCCTCAGATGAGCACCGTTGTGGCCACCAAGAGCAGGAACAGACAGCAGAGCTTCATGGCCAAGGCTGGCGAAGTCCAGCGCAAGTGGCTGGTGGTGGACGCCACCGACCGGCCGCTGGGTCGCCTGGCCACCAGGCTGGCCACCGTCCTGCAGGGCAAGCACCGTCCCACCTGGACGCCGCACATCGACACCGGCGACTTCGTGGTGGTGACCAACATCGCCAAGATCAAGCTGACCGGCAACAAGCGCGAGACCGAGGTCCACACCAAGTGGACCGAGTATCCGGGCGGCCTCCGCGAGGCCTCGCTCGGCCAGCTAATGGCCAAGAGCCCCGAGACCGTACTGCGTCTGGCCGTCCGCCGCATGCTCCCCAAGGGGCGCATGGGCAAGGCCATGCTCAAAAAGATGAAGATGTACCGCGGCGCCGAGCACCCGCACACGGCCCAGTCGCCGGAGAAGGCGGAACTCTGACCGCCGGCGCGATGCCTCGCGCATAGCTTTCAGTTTTTAGGGAGAAGCAGACTTGTCCGACACGTCGAACGCCGAAAACGCCCCAGTCCAGGCCCCCGCCCCGGCCCCCTCGCGTCCCAAGCGCGACACCAAGGGCTACATCTGGGGCACCGGCCGCCGCAAGACCGCGGTCGCCCGCGTCCGGGTCAAGCCCGGCACCGGCGAGTTCATGGTCAACGGCAAGGAAATGAAGCGGTACTTCACGGTCGAGCGCCAGCAGGCGCTGGCCATCGCACCGCTGGTGGCCACCAACACCCGCAGCAAGGTGGACGTCTTCATCAACGTCCGCGGCGGCGGCCCTCTGGGCCAGGCCGGCGCGGCGGTGATGGGCATCTCCCGCGCGCTCATCAAGCTCGACGAGGGCAACGGCGCCGCGCTGCGCGCCGGCGGCTTCCTGACCCGCGACGCCCGCGAGGTGGAGCGCAAGAAGTACGGCCGCGCCGGCGCCCGCAGGAGCTTCCAGTTCTCCAAGCGCTGAGCGTACGCGGACAGACAAATACAGGGACCCACGGGCCTGTCGCCAAGCGGCAGGCCCGCCTTGTTACGGAGAAAGAACCGTGGCCAAGACCAACGCCCCCACCCTCCCCCTCGTCAAGGGCGGACTCGCCCTCTGGCAGGTTCCCGGCTTCAAGTGCGGCGCGGCCTACGCGGGCCTGAAGCGCCGCAAGCCCGGCGTCCTCGACGTCGGGGTGCTCTGGGCGCCGGAGGGCGCGACCGCCGCGGCGGTCTTCACCACCAACCAGGCCTGCGCCGCCCCGGTGAACTGGAGCCGCAAGGTCGCCGCCCGCGGCCGGGCCTCGGCCGCGGTGATGAACTCCGGCAACGCCAATGCCTGCACGGGCCCCCGGGGAGAAAAGGATGCGGCCGAGATGGCCGCCGTCGCCGCGCGGGCGCTCGGCGTCCGCGCCGAGGAGGTCTTCGTGGCCTCGACCGGCGTCATCGGCCACCCGCTCGACATGGCCAAGGTCCGCGCCGGCCTCTGGGAGGCGGCCATCGAGGCGACCGGCCCGGGCCGGGCGAAGTTCGAGCGCGCCATCATGACCACCGACCTCGTCCAGAAGCGCGCTGCGTGCCGCGTGAAGATCGCCGGGAAGACCGTCACGGTGGCCGGCGTCACCAAGGGCTCGGGGATGATCTCCCCGAACGTGGCCACCATGCTCGCCTACATCGCCACCGATGCGGCGGTGGAAGCCAAGACGCTCCGCGCCGCGCTCAATTGGTGCGCGGACCGTTCCTTCAACTGCCTGACGGTCGACGGCCAGGGCAGCACCAACGACTCGGTCTTCCTGATGGCCTCGGGCGCATCAGGCGCGAAGATCAAGCGCCCCGCCGGGGGCGACTACGCGAAGTTCCTCGCCGCCCTGGAGGCCGTCTGCCGGGACCTGGCGCGCCAGATCGCCCGCGACGGCGAGGGCGCCACCAAGCTCGTCACCGTGAACGTCACCGGCGCGCGGAACGAGGCCGACGCCCGCGCCGCCGCCCGGGCGGTAGCCGACAGCATGCTGGTCAAGTGCGCCCTCTTCGGCTGCGATCCCAACTGGGGCCGGATACTCTCGGCCATCGGCATGAGCAGCGCGAAGCTCGACCCGGCCAAGGCCCGCGTCGAAGTAGGCGGTGTCAAGGTCTACGACCGCAAGCCGCTCGAGTTCAGCCCCAAGGCGGCCAAGAAGGCGCTCTCCGTCAAGGAGCTCGACCTCAACGTCGATCTGCGGCTCGGCAGCGGCCAGGCCACCTTCTACACCTGCGATCTGACGTACGGGTACGTAAAGATCAATGCGGAGTATCACACGTAGAGAGAGTTGCCAGTTCCCAGTTGTCAGTTGCCAGCGACGAAGCGGGGTGGCCTTCGGGCCGCCTCGCTTTCTGACAGGGCTCTGTCGCCGTCCTCTGCGCTACTCCGCGCCCTCCGCGGTCAAGCGCTCTTGCCGCACACCGGACAATCCGGCCGGCGGGCGATGGGGATCTTCTGGAAGGTCATACTGGCGGTGTCGTAATAGAGCAGCTCGCCGGCCAGGGGCTTACCGATGCCGGCGAGCAACTTGATGCCCTCCATGGCCGCGATCTGGGCGGCGAGCGCCGAAACTGCGCCGATCACCGGGAACTCGCGCTTCCACTCGGGCGGCGTCTCGGGGTAGAGGCACGCCAGGCACGGGGTCTTGCCCGGGATGATGGTCGTGACCTGGCCCTCGAGCGAGAACATGGCCGCCTCGACGAGAGGCTTGCCCTGCCGGATGCACTCGCGGTTCATGGCGAAGCGCTCGGCAAATAACGGCGCGCAGTCGAAGACGATGTCGGCCTTGCCGACCAGCCGCTCGGAATTCTCCTCCGACACGTTCTCGGCGACGCCCTCGACCTCGACTCGCGGGTTGAGTTCCCTGAGCCGCCGCACGATGGAATCGATCCTGGGCTTGCCCACCCAGTCGGCGGTCTGGAGGATCTGGCGGTTCAGGTCCGAGGGCTTGAGGTCCCCGTCGTGGGCGATGACGAGCCTGCCGACCCCCGCGGCGGCGAGCGACTGGGCCAGCGGCCCGCCCAGGCCCCCGCAGCGACTCACCAGCGCCGAGGCGCCCTTCAACTTCTCCTGCCCGGCCTCGCCGAAGCCCGGCACCCAGATCTGCCACTCGTAGACCGCGCGCTCCTCAGGCGTCAGCTTTGCCATGGTCACCTCAGAACAACAACGGCAATTACCAACCACAGAGGACACAGAGTACACAGAGGAAGATGCCCGGTCCGCGGCGAGCGTCTCCCGAAAATCGAAGAGGCAGCTCCGCGTAAAAGCCCCATTGCTGTCCTCCGTGTCCTCTGTGTCCTCTGTGGTTAATCACGTCTCGGTTGTTGTCACCCGCCCGAGACGGCCGAAAGCAGCGTGACCTCGTCGCCGTCGGCGAGCCTCCTCTGTCCCCCGCGAGGGGCGGGCACGCCGTTGACCAGCACCAGCATGCTCGGGCGCACCACGCCGAACTCGTCGAGGACCAGCTTCTTGAAGGCCTCGCCGTGGCGGTCGGCGGCGGCGGAGAGCGCCGCGGCCATGTCCGCCCCGTCGTCCAGGACCAGTTGCTCGCTATCCGCGCCGGTGGCCTGGCGGACCTGCGCGAAGTATTTGAAGGTCACCTTCATATTCGTCAGCCCTCCTCTTCGCCCAGAAGCAGGCGAAGGACGGTGTTGGCCTGCATGTGCGCGGCGATGCCCACCCGGGGGGCCATCAGGCCTCTTCCCGGTTCGGCGGCGCTCTCGAGGTCACCCACCACGTGGACGTTCCGCCCGAGCCGGCGGACGCGCACGGTGTTGCCCGAGGCATGTCCGGCCAACCCCGAGGCCATGACCACGGGCTTCTCCGGAAAAGCTCCGCAGAAGCTCTCGAGCAACATGGCCTTCTGGTCCGCGCGGTCGAAGGCCTCGACCAGCACGTCGACGCCGCCGAAGATGCCCGGGACATTGTCGGGAGTCAGCCGCACAGTGTGCAACTCGGTCCGGACGTAGGGGTTGATGCGCGCGAGGTTCGCGGCCAGCGCCTCGGTCTTCGCCATCCCGAGTTGGTCCACGAAGAACTGCTGGCGATTCAGGTTCGAGGGCTCGACCACGTCGAAGTCGGCGAGCACCAGCCGCCCCACCCCGACGCGCGCCAGGGCTATGGCGATGGCCGAGCCCAGGCCACCGAGGCCCGCCACGCCCACCGCGGCGCGCTTGACCCGCTCGTGGACGCCCGGCGTGTGCCGCGCGGCCATCAGCGCCTCGAGCTCCTCGCGGGGCGGAGCCTCGCCGCGGCGGATGAAGACCACCCGGTCGCCCTCGGCGAGCTCCCGGTCGGCAGCGGCCGGGGCGCCGTTGCAGACCACCACGTCGGCGCCGGGCTTGATGCGGTCGCGCAGGACGTATAGCGTCGTGCCCGGAGCGACCTCGGTCTCGCGCTCGGCGACCAGGATCTTCAAGGCTGTCCGGCCTCCCTGCCGGCGTCGGGCGCCGCGGCCGCAGGCGGAGTCGGACTGCCGGGGCCATCCTTCGCCGCCGGCTTGGCCTTCTCGCCCTCGAAGAACATCTTCGCGGCTGTCACCACCATCAGCACGGCAAACACCCTTTTCAACGTCGTGCCGGAGAGGTGCTTTGAAACCTTCATGCCGACGAAGGTCCCTCCGATCGCCAAGACGGCCATGAGCAGGATGGGAAGGAGCTTCATGCCCGGACGGACCTCGGAGCGGTTGAGGTTCTGGAGCGTCGACGAGGCGGCCATGGGTATCATAGCCGCCAGGCTCATGGCCGTGGCCGGCTTGAAATCGACTCCGCAGAAATAGACCATGGCCGGGACCATGAGGATCCCTCCGCCGACCCCCAGCATCGAGCCGAGGATCCCGGCGGTGAGGCCGACCAGCGCGTAGACCACGAGCTCCATCAGGATCTCCTTCGGTCAGTGACCAGGCCGCGGCATCACAGCGGCCGGCGTCGTGACGGGAACGACCGGAAGGGGCGCGTCACTGCTTCGCGCCGGTCTCCGTCGCCGGTTTCTGATCCGGCTTGGCCCCGGCCTTGTCGTCGGGCTCGGCGCCGCCCTTGTCCCCCGGCTTGTCCCCCGGCTTCTCACCGGTTTTGTCGTTGGCGGCGCCCGCACCCGCGGGAGGCGTCGCGGAACCGGAGGCGGCCCCGGGCTCCGGGCTGGGCACGTCGGCGAGCAGGATGATCACGGCCTTGCCGTATTCCCGATCGGTCTTGCTCAGGTCCACCAGGATGGGGCGCCTGAAGAACATCGCCTTCCGGCGCACGCCGCCGATCTGGACGAAGCCCTCGACGACCTGGACCTGCGTGCGGTGCGGCTCGGGCGCAGGCCCGGCCTCGCCCAGATACTCGGAACCGGTCGCGGCCATGCCCCAGACCATGCTCTGGCCGTCGGCGCTCTTGCCGGTGCGGTAGAAGGCCGCATCGTAGAAGATCGGCTGAGGGTTGTGGTCGGTGATGACCGCGTCGACCAGGTCGCCGTCGTTGTGGGCGGCGACGAACGGGGCCCAGACCGACGTCGGAACCGGCTCCCGCTTCAGGGCCAGATGCTTGCCGGTGTAGAAGTAGTCGCAGGCGATGGGCGTAAGCTTCTCGAGCAGGTCCACGCCGCGCAGCACCTTGACGCGCCGGGCGCGCTTCTCACGCTGCGACACGTAGTACCACCCGGCGAGGCTTATCAGCCCCAGCCCGACCAGCGCGGCGGCCACGCCCAGCATGATGAACGGATTGCCGCTCTTCTGAACGTTTCTGGTACGGCTGCGAACCGCCATTCTCGGCCCCTCCCGAACGAGCGCATATTACTCCCGAGAGGCCGGGGGCTCAAGGGCAAAGATAGACCCCGACCGAATCGGGGATCGATGGTTCAACAACCAGCAGCCAACATCCAACAACCAACAGCCAACAAGAAACACCTGAAGGCTGAGACAAGAGCCGCCGACCATGGCCGGGTAATCCCCGCCAACGAGGAGATCACCGGGCTGCCCGACCTGCTCTTCCCCGAGGATTAGCCGGGCGCCCCGGCCGGTTGTCCCTATGATAAGGCTGGAGGACGCGCCATGGTCCGCTCGCTGATTGCCCTGTTCCTGTTCGTCGCGGCGAGCTTCGCCGCCTCGATTCCCGGGGCCTTCTTCCAGACCGGGGAGTGGTACGCGGCGCTGCGCCGGCCCGCGCTCACCCCGCCGGGCTGGGTCTTCGGCGTGGTCTGGCCGATCCTCTACGCCCTGATGGGCACGGCCGCCTGGCAGCTCTGGAGACACGGCGGCCTGGGCGGCGCCAACGCCGCGGCCTTCGCGCTCTTCGGCGTGCAGCTCGCGCTCAACGCGGCCTGGACGGTCATCTTCTTCGGCCTGCACCGTCCGGGGGCGGCCCTGGCCGAGATCGTCCTGCTGTGGCTGGCGATAATCGCCACGCTGGTCCTCTTCTGGCGGCGAGACCCGCTGGCCGGCGCGCTGCTCCTGCCCTATCTCGCCTGGGTGAGCTTCGCCGCCTATCTGAACTGGGCCTTCTGGCGGCTCAACGGCTGACGTCTACACCTCTGGATGCTTGGCTTGCCCGTCGGCGGACGCTCGGCCCCGTCGTAGGGGCGGGTTTGAAACCCGCCCCTACAATGGCACGCCCGAGCCCAGCATTGTCCAGCATTGACGGCCCGCGGGGGACCGGATAGCATCCGCGCCGTGCCCACGCTGCAGGAACTCAGGCGGTTCGCGGCCACGCCGATGGGCCGCTACGAGGCGCGCGCCAGCTGGCGCCAGTCCCGCCGGGCCACCTACGCCGCTGCCGGCCTGATCGACATCTTGGCCGCGCTCGCGCTCGTCCTGGCCCTCATTCCGCAGCCCCCGGACAGCGGCGCATTGCCTAGTCTGGAGGGGCTGGCCCAGGGGGTGGCCTACACCAGCCTGGCGGTGCTCGTCCTCGCCCCCATGCTCTGGTCGATCAGCCTGTCGGCCTCGGCCATCGCCGGCGAGCGCGAAACGGGAACCCTCGAGGCGCTGCTGCTCACGCCCATGGACCGCCGGACGCTGCTATGGGCCAAGCTGCTGGGACGGACCGACCCGCCGCGGCGGTTCATGCTCGCCACCGCTCCCGCCTACCTGTGCTGCCTGGCCGTGATCTGGCTGAGCCTGCTCACGTTCGGCGGAACGGGGAATTCCGCCTGGCAGCGCTCGTGGCTCACGACCGTCGTCTGCCTGCTCCTGGCGGCCCTGGCCACGGTGCTCCTCTGGGGGATCCTCTTCTACCAGATGCACGCGACCGCGGCGGCCGGGCTGTGGTTCAGCTCCAAGTACCAGCGCACTTGGACGGCGAGCCTGGTGACCTACGCGGCCATCCTCGGGCCGACCGTCCTGCTGTTCGGCTGCGGCGGGATCATCTCCCTGGCCTGGCCCATGGCGCTCGGGCCGGCGCTCTTCGGCGAACTGGTCGGCAAGTTCGACCGCCGCGCGCTGGGCTCAGGCGATCAACTCTAAGTCACGACCTATCAGCCACAGATGAACACAGATTCACACAGATGGGCTTGAGGGGGGACTGGCAGCATCACCGCCAGTGCGGGGCCTGTCACCTGTTGTTCAGACCCCATCCAACATCGGTGTTCATCTGTGTGCATCTGTGGCTATGCTTCAGCGACCAGCCGGCCGTCTTCCATGGCCGCCGTGCGGCTGCAGCGCGACGCGAGGGTCGGCTCGTGGGTCACGACCAGCATGGCGAGTTCGCGCTCGGCGGCCAGTTCGAAGAGCAGGCCCTCGACCTCCCGCGCGGTGGCGGCGTCGAGGTTGCCGGTGGGCTCGTCGGCCAGGAGCAGCTTCGGTCGGTTGACGAGCGCCCGGGCGATGGCCACCCGCTGCTTCTCGCCGCCCGAGAGCTTGCTGGGCCGGTGGCGGAGCCGGCCGCCAAGGCCCACGCGATCGAGCAGTTTCCTGGCGCGGAGCTTCGCCTCGCGGGCGCCGAAGAGCCAGCCCGTCCCCGCGGCCACCCGGGCGGCGAGCAGCACGTTCTCGAGCGCCGAGAGCTCGGCCACCAGGTGGTAGGCCTGGAAGACGAAGCCCACCGTCCGGGCGCGGAGCTCAGAGCGGGCCCACTCTCCCATCCGCGCCGCGGGCACGCCGCCGAAGAGGATCTCGCCCGCCGACGGCCGGTCGAGCAGCCCGAGGAGGTTCAGGAGCGTGGTCTTGCCCGAGCCGCTCCGCCCGGTGATGGCCAGGGTCTCGCCGGCGCGGACCACGAGGTCCAGGTCGCGCAGCACGGCGATGACCCGGGCTCCGTCGCGGTATTCCTTGGAGAGCCCGCGCACCTCGACCAGCGCCAGCCCGGCGACCTCCGGCCGTCCATCACCGAGACCCGCGACCCCAGACCCCAGACCCCGCGTCTCAGTCATGCCTCAGCGCCTCCACCGGGTCCAACCGCGAGGCGCGCCAGGCCGGGAAGAGGCTGGCCAGGAAGCTTACCAGAATGGTCATGCAGACCACCGCGACCATGTGCACCGGATCGTAGAAAACCGACAGCCGGCTCATGCCGAAGAGGCCGGAGGAGATGCCTCCGAAGACGTGGCCTTCGAAGTACGGCCCGCCCAGTGGCCGGCCCAGCCCGCAATGCTGGGCCAGGTTGTTGGCCCACGCCAGCCCGGCATCGACCTTGTGCAGACCCGCGTCCAGCGAGTTGGTCACTCCGTTGACGTGCTCGGATAGCGCCAGCCCCAGCGACAGCCCCAGGACCACGCCGAAAACGCCGATGGCCAGGCCCTGGCAGACGAAGGTGGCCACCACCCCCAACCGCCCGGCGCCCAGCGCCCGGACCGTGCCGATGTCCCGGGTCTTGTCGGAGACCAGCACCCAGAGGATGGCCATGATGAAGGCGCCGTTCAGGGCGAAGAGAACCAGCAGGATGATCATCATCACCCGGTCCTGCAGTTCGAGCATCACGAAGTCCTCCTGGCGGGTCTCCCGCCAGGTGCGCACCTTGATGTCCATCCGGTAGGGGCTGGCCCGGCCGACGACCTCCTGGGCCCGGGGAAGGGCTTCGTCGGCCCGGCGCGGGTCGTCGAGCCAGATGGAGATGCCCGTGGCTGTCTTCGAACCGGAGAGGTCGTGGGCAGCGCGGCGGTCGATGAAGACGCCCTCGTCGAGCCACTGCGTCTTGGTCTCGTAGAACCCGACCACGATGAAGGAGCGCGAGCGGGGCTCCTGGTCCTCGCCCTGGGTGGTGAGGATGAGCTCGTCGCCGGGCCACAGCCCGAGCTTGCGGGCCCGCTCCACCCCCACGATGGCCCCGCGCGGGATGGGCTCGGCCTTGGGCGCCGGCTTGCGCCCGGGCTTCGGCTCCGGCGGAGGCGGCGGCAAGGGCGGCGCGGAATCCGGGTCGCGCGGATGGACGACCCCGGCCTGAGCGCTTCCGTCCCTGGGCGGCTCGCTCCCGCCCCAGATGGGCAGAGTCCCGCGCTCCGGCCCCTCCTCTTCGGCGGCGCCCGGCGGCGGGGCATTCTTCTCCCAGGGATCGAGCTCCGATTCGGGGATGACCGCACCCTCGAGTCCCTCGGGGACCTTGAGGCTGGTCACCTTGGGCGCGCCCGAAACGCCGCCATTGCCCGATGCCGCCGCGTCGACCAGCCAGGGCATGAGCGAATGGCCCAGGTCGCGCAGGGCGTGGCTCTCCTGCTCCTTGCCGGACTCGGGCTCCTCCCCCGGAGGCTTGCGCGGCGGGAGCTCGGAGAGCAGGTACTCGCCTATGGCGCCGTACCTGATCTCCTTGTCCAGGTCGATGCCGCGGACCAGCGCGGTGGTCCGGTAGCGCGCGGTGCGCATCAGCGTCATGCTCTGGACGTAGGGGGCCGCGCCCCTGGCGCCGGGGACGTCGGCGGCCAGGTCCTCGGCCAGATCGCCGGCGTCGGAGATGCCCTCCACCGAGCCGCAATAGACCTCGAGCGGCGAGCCCAGCTTGGTGATGATCTCCTCGGCCCGGTGGCGGAAGCCGCCCAGGACGCCCATCACCACCACGAAGCTGCAGACCGAGACCGCCACGGTCAGGAAGGCCAGGTACGTCACCGCCCGGCTGCGGGCGTAGCGGAGGGCTAGGAACAGCGGGTACACTAGGCTCCCTCAACCGCCGAGAAACGACAACTGAATCGGGCGTGGCTACTTTTCATGAGACAGTTCTCCAGGCCAGGTGACCATGGAGGCG
>CALGYR010000069.1 GCA_937935355.1 uncultured bacterium
TCTTTAGCCAAAGTCCTCACCACCCTGCCCAAAAAGGGCAGAAGTCGAGCTTAGTGCCTCAGTGCCTTAGTGCCTTAGTCCCTTAGTACCTGGTTCTACTGCATCATCGGCTTGTAGACCAGGCTGAAGAGCAGGTAGTTGAAGATGAGGATGAGCAGGAAGCTGTAGACCACGCTGCGCATGGTCGAGCGACCCACGCCCTCGGCCCCGCCGGTGGCGGACAGGCCCTGGTCGCAGCCCACGATGGTGATGATCACCGCGAAGACCGCGCTCTTGAGCAGGCCGAAGATCACGTCCTTGGCCTGCAGGGTGTCGGATGCGTGCGTGAAGAAGGTGTGGAAGCTGCTGCCCACCTGGTATTTGGCGACCACCGCGCCGCCGAGGATGCCGACCCAGTCGGCGTAGACGGTCAGGAGCGGCACGACGATCAGCATGGCCAGCAGCCGGGGCATGACCAGGTAGCGCACCGGGTCGATGGACATGACCTCCAGGGCGTCGACCTCCTCGCTGACCTTCATGGTGCCGATGACCGAGGCCATCCCGCCTCCGACCAGGCCGGTGACCACCACGGCGTTGAAGACCGGGCCCATCTCCCGGCAGATCGAGGCGCCCACCAGCGAGCCGAGGATGTCGGCGTTGCCCAGGTTCAGGACCAGCTCGTTGCCGGCCTGGGCGGAGAGCACCGCCCCGGCGAAGAAGGCGGTGATGGTCACCACCGGCAGGCTGATCACGCCGGTCAGGAACATCTGGCGCGCGATCTCCTCGCGCTTGCTGAAGACGTGGACCATCTCCCCGATGGCCCGGAGGAGCAGCAGGATGCTGCGCCCCGCGGTGTCGGCCCAGTCGATGAAGAAGTCGCCGGTCTCGGAGAAGAACTCCGTTCCTCGGCGCAACCGGCGGCCGGCGCGCCGGCCGGCCAGGCGGCTGGCCACCCATAGCCTGGCCATGCTCCAGCCGCTGGGCATCTGGCTTACAGGCTCCTGCCGGTCAGGCCCGCGCGGCGATCGAGCCCGAACACCAGGTTCATGTTCTCGACGGCCTGGCCGGCGGCGCCCTTGACGGTGTTGTCCAGGGCGGTGGTCACCACCACCGTGCCCGAGCGCTCCACGAACTTCGCGGACCAGTCCAGGTAGTTGGTGGCGCGCACGTTGACCGTGGCCACCTCGGCGGGATCGTCGAAGACCCGGACGAAGGGATGGGGCGCGAAGAACTCGCGCGCCGCGGCCAAGAGCGCCGCGGTGTCGAGCCTGCCCCCGCCCTGGGCAGGCCGGGCGAAGGCGGTGGTGTGGATGCCGTAGGTCATCGGCGCCAGGTGCGGCACGAAGGTGACCGTGACCGCGCATCCGGCGGCCGCGCCGACGCCGCGCTCTATCTCCGGGATGTGCTTGTGGGTGCCCACCCCGTAGGCCCGGACGTTCTCGTTGCAGGAGACGAAGAGGTTGTCGCTCTTCGGGTTGTAGGTCCGCCCGGCGCCGGAGAGACCGGAGTGGGCGTCGAAGACCAGCCCCTCGGTGTCGACCAGCCCCGCGTGCACGAGCGGGGCGACCGCCAGGATCGAGCCCGTCGGGTAGCAGCCCGGGTTGGCGACCAGCCGCGCGCCGGCGACCTTGCCGGCGAAGAGCTCGGGCAGGCCGTAGACCGCCTCGGCCAGCAACTCCGGGCAGGTGTGTTTCTCGCCGTACCACTTCTCGTAGTCGGCGGCAGACGAGAGCCGGAACTCGCCGCCGATATCGATGACCTTGACGCCGCCGGCGAGCAACGGGGGGGCGAGCTTCATGGACTCCGGCCCCTTCGTGGCGAGGAAGGCCACGTCGGCCTTGCCGACAAGCTCGGCCGGGTCCTGCGGCACGGTGACGAGGTCGCACTCGCCGCGCAGCGCGGGCAGGACCTTGTCGATCCTCTGCCCCGACGCGTGGGCGCTGGTGAGCACCGCGAGCCTGGCGCCCGGGTGGCCGAGGACGGCCTTGATGAGGCCCTCGCCCACCTGGCCGGTGGCTCCGACGATTCCGACGCGGATCATGGTCTTGCGGACTCCTCCTCTTGGGAGGGCTTTATAGGCCCGGCCGGGGCCAAAGTCAAGCCGTTGCGGCGGACGCAAGGGCCGCTGCGGGGAACGATGTTTACCGCCGAGACGCGGAGGCGCAGAGATGAAATGCCGTCCGCGGTCGGGGAGGTTCCCTGCCAATAATCATCCGCCGCGTTCCTGAGTCTGATCTGCGTCTCTGCGCCTCCGCGGTGGAACGGCCTTCTTGAAATGGTCGTGGGCGGCTGTGTCAGTCCTTACGGCGCGACCTGCCGGCCGGCTTCTTGGTCGCGGGCTTGCGCTCCTCCCGTCCCAGCGCGTGCAAGAGCGCCGCGCGGGCCAAGAGCCGCGTCGAGTCCAGGGCCGGCAGCGGCGAGTCCTTGGGCTCGACCAGGAGCGGTATCTCGGTGCAGCCGAGCACCACCGCATCGCAGCCGAGCTCCCGGAGCTTGTGGATGACGTGGATCACGTAGCCGCGCGAGGCCTGGAGGAACTTGCCCTTCACGAGCTCGTGGAAGATGATCTCGTCGATCTTCTCGCGCTCGGCCTTGTCGGGCACGGCGTGGCCGAGGCCGGCCTCGGCGAGGGCCTTGCGGTAGACCGGCCCATCGCAGGTGTACTTGGTGCCGAGCACCCCGAGCTGCCGGTAGCCGCGGCGGGTCGCCTCGGCGGCCACAACCCGGGCGATGTGCAGCCAGGGGACCGGGCTTCGCCCAGGGTGAACGAGCGTGGGCGGCAGGCGGTGGGCAGTGGGCAGTAGGCGGTCGTTGTCTGCTCCCGCCGACTGCTTACTGCCGACTGCCAACAGCGGCAACGCCTGGTGGATGGTGTTGTCCGGGCAGACGATGAAGTCCGCGCCGATGGATGCGAGCTTCTTCGCGGAGTCGAGCATCAGAGCCGCGACCCGCTCCCAGTCGCCGGAGCGGATGGCCTTCATGTAGTCGGCGAGCTGATGGGTGTGGACGCTCATCTCCGGATGCTGGTGCTCGCCGAGCAGCGCCTCGCTCTCGGCGGCCACCGTCCGGTAACACAGCGCCGCCCCCTCCACGCTGCAAGCCACGATGCCGATGTGCTTGGCCACAAAGACCTCCTAAACCTGTTTAGCCACAGATGCACACAGATGAACACAGATAGGAACCTGGGGCAAGGCCAACTCGAGCCTCCCGAAGTATGGGCTCATCTGTGTTTATCTGTGTTCATCCGTGGCTGGTCTGCCCGCTTTCTACGCACGCGGCGGATCTCCTCCTGGACTTTCCCGATCCGGTCCGGCGTCGGCGGATGGGTGCTGAAGAAGGCCGGAATGCCGCCGGCTCCGCCGCCCGGCTCCTGCTTCTCGAGCTTCCTGAAGAAGGTCACCAGACCTTCGGGATTGTAGCCGGCCCGATAGGCGTAGTCCACGCCCAGTTTGTCGGCCTGGTACTCGTCCTCGCGGCTGAACTTGAGCAGCAGGAACTGCGCGGCAACCGCGCTGACGGCGGCGCCGGCTTCGGCGGCCTCGCGGCTGCGTTCGTTCTTCAGGGTGGAGGCCAGCAGCGCGGCGCCGACGGTCACTCCCTGGAGGAGCAGCGCCTTCTGCATCTGGAACGCGGCATGCTTGGCGGCCACGTGGCCGATCTCGTGGGCCATCACCCCGGCCAGTTCGTCGTCGTCGCCGCTCGTCATCTTCATGAGCCCCCCGGTGGCGAAGACGAAGCCTCCCGGCGCGGCCATGGCGTTGACCGCGTCGCTGCGGAGCACGCGGATGTTGTATTCCCAGTCGTCGCCGGCGCCGCTCGCGGCGATGACCCGGCGCGTCACCCTTTCGAGCCGTTGCTGTTCGGGAGAGTCCGGGGGCAGAAACCCGGGCTTCTTCTCGAGCTCGTCGTAGACCTGGCGGCCCCACTGCTTCTCCTGGTCGCGGGATATCCACAGCAGGGACTTCTCGCCGGTGGCCGGGTTGCGGAACCAACTGCAGCCGGCCGCCGGAACAGCCAGGGCCAGAGCAGAGGCCAGCACGATCGCCCTGGTTACGGGACTTGCGGACGCGAACATAGAACACTCCGTTCCTCCGGCGCAGGGGTTGCCTGATGCCCGCTATTCCAACGGCGGACAGGCTCCGCATCCTGCACATTCCGGAGAACCCGGTTTCGACGGGCAGTCGGCCGAGGTCTCGCCGGCCAGGGACCTGGCGCGCTCCCTGGCCAGGAACTCGCGGCCGGCGCCCGCGGAGACGTGGTCCCAGGGCAGCGCCTCGTCGGCGCCGCGCTCCCGTTCGGCGTAGAAGGCCGGGTCGAGACCGGCCTCCTTGAAGGCCTCGGCCCAGAGGTCGCCGCGGAAGTGCTCGCTCCAGCCGTCGAGGCGGCAGCCCTTGCGCCAGGCGAGCTCGATGACCTTGCCGAGGCGCCGGTCGCCGCGGGCCACGGCGCCCTCGAGCGCGCTGGGGCCCGCGTCGTGGAACTTGAGGTCCACCCGGCGGGAGCGCAGGCTGGTGTAGACGATGTCCCGGCGGCGGAGCAACTCCGCGGCCGGCAGCATCGGCTCCCACTGGAAGGGAGTGCCCGGCTTGGGCACGAAGTTCGACACCGAGGCGGTGATCCGCCCGAAGCGCCGGGCCTCGCGGCGGCCGATCTCGGCGGCGCGGCCCGCGAGGCCGGCGATGGCGGCCACGTCCTCGTCGGTCTCGGTGGGCAGCCCGATCATGAAGTAGAGCTTCACCGAGCTCCAGCCGGCCCGGAAGGCGGCGACCAGGCCGCGGAAGAGCTCCTCGTCGGAGACGGGCTTGTTGATGACCGCGCGGAGGCGCTCGGTGGCCGCCTCGGGCGCCACGGTCATGGCCGACTTGCGCACCGAGGAGACGAGCGCGGGCAGCTCGGCGAGCTTCTCGCTGATCCTGAGGCTCGGCAGCGAGACCGACACGCCGGACTTCGCATGGCGGGCGTTGATGGCGTTGACGAGCTCGAGGAGGTGCGGGTAGTCCGAGCTCGAGAGCGAGAGCAGGCCCACCTCGTCGTAGCCGGTGGCGGCCAGTCCCTGGTCGATGACCTCCGCTAGGCGCTTGACCGAGCGCCAGCGCCGCGGGCGGTAGGTGGCCCCGGCCTGGCAAAAGCGGCAGCCGTGCGCGCAGCCGCGCATGATTTCGACGGCCAGCCGGTCGTGGACGGTCTCGACCAGCGGCACCACCGGGCGGACCGGGTGGGGGGCCGTCTCGAGGTCCGCCACCACCCGGCGCTCGACGAGGGCGGGCACCCCCGGCTCGGCCGGCTCGACCGCGGCGATCCGGCCGTCGGGGAGATGGCTCACCTTGTAGAGCGCCGGCGCGTAGGCGCCCTTCACCCGGCGGGCGCACTCGATGAGCGTCTCGCGGCGGCCGGTGCCGCTCTTCTTCGCGGCGACGAGCACGTCGATGAGCTCGGGCAGGGACTCCTCGGCCTCGCCGATCAGGAAGAGGTCGACGAAGTCGGCCAGCGGTTCCGGGTTGTAGGCGCCCGGACCGCCGGCGATGACCAGTGGGTGGCGCGCGTCGCGGTCCGCGCTCCTCACCGGGAGCCCGGCCAGGTCCAGGATGTTGAGGACGTTGGTGTAGGTGAGCTCGTATTGCAGCGAGAAGCCCAGCACGTCGAAGGCGGCCAGCGGCGTGAAAGTCTCGAGGCCCCAGAGCGGCAGGGCGCGCTCGCGGAGCTCCTTCTCCATGTCGGGGAGCGGGGCGAAGGCGCGCTCGGCGGCCGCGTCGGGGCGGGCGTTGACCAGTTCGTAGAGGAGCTTCAGTCCCAGGTGGCTCATGCCCACCGAGTAGGCGTCGGGGAAGACCAGCGCCATGCGGCAGCCGACGTCGCCGGGCTTGGCCACCGCGTTGATCTCGTGGCCGATGTACTGGCCGGGCGTCTCCACGCCGGGCAGGACCTCGGCGGAGACGACGGCGCGCAGGGCTTCGGGGGAGGGCAGGTTCACTGGAGTCCGTTCATTTGGATCTGGCGGGCGGCGTGGGGCCCTGTGGCTGTCCCGGCGCCGGCGTCACTGGGGCGGCGGCTCCCCGATCGCCCCTGTCCCCGCCGGACATGAGCTTGCTGAGCAGGTACCCGCCGGCCAGGCAGGCCCCGGCCAGCAGGATGAGTCCGACCCACAGGATCCAGCCCGGCTTCTTGCGCGGAAGCTCCTCGGTCAGCGTGGTCCGGGCGCCGCGCGTGGCGCCCGAGCGGGTGGGGGGCTTGACCCGGGTCCGGGTGGCCCGCTGCGCCGGGGCGATGGGCACGTCGCTGAAGTTCATGGGCGCGAGCTTGCTCGGGCCCTTGGGGCCGCCGCCGGCGCGGCGCACCGAGGAGAGCCCGGCCTTGAGCTCGCCGGTCCTCGGCGGCTTGTTCTCGGCCACCAGGCGCAGGTCGACCAGCAGCTCGGAGGGCGTCTGGTAGCGGTCCTCGCGACTCTTGGCCATCATCCTCTCGATGACCCGGCACAGCCCGTCGGGGATGGACCGGTCGATTTCCTTGGGGCTGATGACCTCCTCCTGGATGTGCCGGAGCATGACCTGGGCGGCGGAGGCCCCCTCGAAGGGCGGCTTGCCCGTGACCATCTCGTAGAGCGTGGCCCCCAGGGCGTAGATGTCCGAGCGGATGTCGATGTCCTCCTCGCCGCGGGCCTGCTCCGGCGAGAAGTAGAAGGGCGTGCCCATGGCCAGTCCGCGGCGGGTGATCCGCGGCTTGGCCAGCACCGAGGGCTCCTCGATGCACAGGCCCAGGTCGGTGAGCCGGGCCTTGCCGGTGTCCTTCTCGATGAGGATGTTGTCGGGCTTGATGTCGCGGTGGACGAGGCGTTCGCCGTGGGCGTGCTCCAGTGCCTCGGCGATCTGGATGGCCACGCCGATGGCCTCGCCGACCTCGAGCTTGCCGCGCTCCTCCAGGATCTGGTAGAGGTCGCGGCCGTCGACGAACTCCATGGCGATGTAGTGGTAGCCGTCGGCCTGGCCCATGTCCAGCGCGCGGACGATGTTCGGGTGGCTGAGCTCGAAGGCCGCCCGGGCCTCGGCCTCGAAGCGGTTGAGGAACTCCTCGTCCTGGGCCTTGGACCGTGGCAGGATCTTGAGGGCCACCACCTGGCCGTCGGCTCCGCGCTGGGCCTTGTAGACCGCGCCCATGCCGCCGGCGCCGAGCTTCTCCAGCAGGCGATAGTCGCCGACCTTGGGGGTCTTCAAGGCCGCTGCCTGGGCCGCGGCGGTGAGGCGCTCGAGCTGGCTGCCGGTCAGCGAGCCGCGCTCGACGAGCAGGGCGCCGAGCGCCCCGGGCGTTTCCGAATGGCCGCGGCGCGCGAGCTCCTCGCGGGCCGCGCGCATCTCCGCCTCGCTGACCAGGCCCTGGGCCATGGCCAGCTTGGCCATCCGGTCGTCGATCTGCTCCGCCAAAAGACCGTCCTCTTTCCCCCGGAAGTTCGCCGCAACCGCCAGCCTTCCGGACGGATGGGAGTATAGCCGCCGAAGGGGCACCGTCAAGCTTGCCGGTCCGCCTGTCCATTCACTTCCGCCGCGCTGGCTCCAACGCAGAGGGCGCAAAGGAGCGCAGAGGTCGCAGAGGGGGTTGCCTGTATTGGCACTTGGCCAGCTTCGCGAAGATGTCTTGCGCAGGCTGGGAGCCTGCATGCCGCGGCAACCCGATCCTGCAAACGTCTGCAGTCCTCTGCGCCCTCGGCGTTCCTCCGCGTCCTCTGCGTTGGAAATGAGCCGTCGAATGGCGGGAAAGACGGAAAAGTCTTGACTTGCCGGCGCCGGCGTGGTACTGAAGTCCCTGCCGCGTGACTGGCGCAGGTGGAGCACCACCGTGGAGCGCGGCCGACGGGAACCAGCCAACCGCAGCCGAACGCCTGGGCTGCCCACGTGAGAGCGTGAGGCGGCCCTGCTTCTTTCCGGGCCGCATCGAGCATCGGAGGCGTTCGCCCATGTCCAGGAAGCCCAAGCCCTTCACACGCGGCCGCTGGTCGGTGAAGATCGACGTCCAGGACTTCATCTACCGCAACTACGCGCCCTACCAGGGCGGGCCGGAGTTCCTGGCCGGGCCCACCGCGCGCACCCGCCGGCTCTGGGCGAAGGTGCAGGCGCTCATGCGCCAGGAGCGCCGCCGCGGCGGGGTGCTGGACATCGACACGGGCGTGCCCGGCGGGATCCTCTCCCACGGAGCGGGCTACATCGACCGCCGGCGCGAGGTCATCGTCGGCCTGCAGACCGACCGGCCGCTCCGCCGGGCGGTCAAGCCCGTCGGCGGGGTGCGCCTGGTGGAGCGCGCCTGCCGCGCCCACGGCCGGCGGCTCGACCCGCGCATCTCCGAGATCTATTCCAAGTACCGCAAGTCGCACAACGACGCGGTCTTCGCGGTCTACACCGAGGAGATGAAGCTGCTGCGCCGGCTGGGGATCATCACCGGGCTGCCCGACAACTACGCCCGCGGCCGGATCATCGGCGACTACCGCCGGGTGGCGCTCTACGGCCTCGACCGCATCGAGGCCGAGAAGCGCGCCGACCTCGACCGGCTCGAGGACTTCGTCCGGGCCGAGACCATCCAGCTCCGCGAGGAGGTGGCCATGCAACTCGAGGCCCTCGCGGCCATGCGCGAGATGGGCCGGCGCTACGGCTTCGACCTCTCCCGCCCGGCGGCCGACGCGCGCGAGGCCGTGCAGTGGACCTACCTCGGGTATCTCGCCGCCGCCAAGGAGTCCGACGGCGCGGCCATGTCCATCGGCGGGCTCTCGGCGTTCCTGGACATCTACATCCAGCGCGACCTGGCGGCCGGGCGCCTCTCCGAGGAGGAGGCCCAGGAGCTCATCGACGACCTGACCATCAAGCTGCGCATGATCCGCCAGCTCCGGCCGCCGGAGTACGACGAGATCTTCGCCGGCGATCCGGTCTGGGTGACGCTGGTGCTCGGCGGCATGGCCAGCGACGGCCGGCCCAAGGTCACGCGCACCGACTTCCGCTTCCTGCAGAGCCTCTACAATCTGGGCCCGGCGCCCGAGCCGAACCTCACGGTGCTCTACTCTCCGCGGCTGCCCGCGAAGTGGAAGGAGTTCGCCGCCGGGACCGCCATCCGCACGAGCGCCCTGCAGTTCGAGAACGACGACCTGATGCGCCCGGTAGTCGGCGACGACTACGGCATCTCCTGTTGCGTCTCGCTCCTGCGCGCCGGCGACCAGATCCAGTACTTCGGGGCGCGCTGCAACCTGGCCAAGGCGCTGCTCCTGGCCCTGAACGGCGGGCGCGACGAGATCCACGGGGAGTTGGTGGTACCCGGGGTCCCGGCGCTCAAGGGGCGGCGGCTCGACTACGACCGGGTGCACGGGAATTTCGTGCGCGTGCTGGGGTGGCTCGCCGGCCAGTACGTGCGGATCATGAACGTGATCCACTGGTCGCACGACCGGTACTACTACGAGAGCGCGCAGATGGCGCTCCTGGACACCAACGTCGACCGGCTGATGGCCTTCGGCATCGCCGGTTTCTCGGCCGTGGTCGACTCGCTCTGCGCCATCCGCTACGCGCGGGTGGAGGCCCTGCGCGACCGGCGGGGGCTCACCCGCGACTTCGTCGTCCGCGGCGAGTACCCGGCCTTCGGCAACGACGACGAGCGCGCCGACAACCGCGCGCGGGACCTGGTGATCACCTTCATCTCGGAGCTCCGCAAGCACGCCATCTACCGCGGGGCAGCGCCGACGCTCTCGATCCTGACCATCACCAGCAACGTGCTCTACGGCAGGAAGACCGGGGCCACGCCCGACGGGCGCAAGGCCGGCGAGCCCTTCGCGCCCGGAGCCAACCCCATGTTCGGCCGCGAGCGGAACGGGGTGCTGGCCAGCCTCAACTCGGTGGCCAAGCTCCCCTACCACGCCGCGCAGGACGGGATCTCGAACACCTTCTCGATCGTCCCGGCGGCGCTGGGTGCCGAGCCGGCCGCGCGGCGGGCCAACCTGGCCGGCATCCTCGACGGCTACTTCGAGCGCGGCGGCCACCACATCAACGTGAACGTCCTCGACCGCGAGCTGCTCCGCGAGGCCATGCGCCACCCCGGGCGCCATCCGCACCTGACCATCCGGGTCTCGGGCTACGCGGTGCACTTCACCAAGCTCTCCCGCGAGCACCAGGAGGAGATCCTCCGGCGGACGTTCCACGAGATGATGTGAGGGCGGGACCGCTCTACCGCAGAGGGCGCAGAGCGCGCAGAGGACAACAACGACGAATGTCGATCGACGGATTTCGAACCATGAGTCTCGAGGCGGGGGCGCAGACTGCCCTCGTCCTTCGATATTCGGAGTTCGATATTCGACATTCTGCGGTTCGCAGTTGTCCTCCGCGTCCTCCGCGCCCTCTGCGGTTGAATTCCCGCGTTGAGCTTCTTTGGACGGTGGCGGCGGCATGAGAGGCGTCGCCGGGCGGGTCCACTCCGTCGAGACCCTCGGCACGCGCGACGGGCCGGCGCTGAGGTGCGTCTTCTTCCTGGCCGGTTGCAACTTCCGCTGCCGGTTCTGCCACAACCCCGACACCTGGACGGCGCGCGGCTCGCGGCGGATGACCGTCGTCGAGGCCCGCGAGCGGCTCGAGCGGCTCGTTCCCTACCTGAAGGGCAGGGGCGGGGGCGTGACCGTCTCGGGCGGGGAGCCGGCGCTGCAGCCGGCCTTCGTCGAGGGGCTCTTCCGCGCCGCGCACGAACTGGAGCTCTCCACCGCGCTCGACACCAACGGGAGCTGCCCGCCGCGCTGGCGCAAGCGGCTGCTGGCCGTCACCGACGTCGTGCTCCTCGACGTGAAGGCGTCGGAGGACGGGCTCCATCGCCGGCTCACCGGCGCGCCGCTAGAGCCGACCCTGGCCTTCGGCCGGATGGCCGCCGAGGTCCCGGGCCGGCTGGCCATTCGGCGGGTGCTGCTGCCTGGCGTCAACGACTCGGCGGAAGAGCTGGACGATCTGGCGGATTACGCGCTCTCGCTGGCGAGCCGCCCGGAGATCGAGCTCATCCCCTACCACCGCCTCGGCGTCCACAAGTGGGCGGAGCTCGGCCGGCGCTATCCGCTCGCGGGGCTCCGGCCGCCGGGCGCGGCCGCGTGGCGCCGGGCGGCGAACAGGCTGGAGAAGCGGGGGCTCACCGTCAGGCGAGGGTGAGAGAGGAGGACTTTGCCGCAAAGAGGCGCAAAAGTCGCAAGAGGGCACTGAGCCAGGAGCCGGAACGAAGTGGTCGTCACCTGGTTTCTCTTGCGCTTTTTGCGCCTTTTTGCGGCGATGAACTCCCGTCGGTTGCTCTCGTCGGACTCAGCCGTTCCTGCCCAGGCTCTTCAGCGCCGAGAGGGCCTCGGCCACCTCGCGGCCCTTGGCCTCGATGAGGGCGATGAGCTCCTCCGGCGTCCGGGTGTCCTCGCGGCTCTTCGCGTTCGGGTTGACCGCCTTCAGGTCGTAGTTCCTCGCCTCGATGTCCTTGCGGCTAACCGTCCAGCTGCGCTCGCTGGTGGCGCGTCGGGGGAGCAGCTCGAAGAAGTCGCCGAAGCGCTCGATGGTCAGCGGGCTCTTCTTGCCGACCTTCACGTCCGAGAGGTCGTAGTACCAGACCTTCTCGGTCGGCCCGCCTTTGGTGAAGAAGAGCAGGTTGGTCTTGACGCCCGCGCCGGCGTTGACGAAGGCCCCGCCGGGCAGGCTCACGATGCACCACAGGTCGCACTCGTCGAGGAGCTTGCGCTTGGTCTGGACGAAGGCGGTTTCGTTCGTCCGGAAGAGCACGCCCTCGTCGAGGACGATCCCGCAGCGGCCGCCGGTCTTCAGGCTGTCGATCACGTGCTGTAGGAAGAGCACCTGGGTCGCGCCGGTCTTGTAGGCGAAGCGGGTCTGGGCGTCTTTGCCCTCCTTGCCGCCGAATGGCGGGTTGGTGAGGACCGCGTCGAACTGCCCGGGGGCGTCCTGGAATAGCCCGCCGTAGATCTCGCCGCCGGTGAGAGTGTTGCCGTGCCAGAGGTTCGGCTGGTCGATGCCGTGGAGGACGAGGTTCGCGAGCGCGATGGGGTAGATCAGGTTCTCCTTCTCCCGGCCGAAAAAGGTGCGGTGCTTGAGCGCGTCGAGCTGCTCGGCGGTGGCCGAGGAGCCGAGCTCCGCGCGCATGTGCTCGAAGGCCTGGGCGAGGAACCCGCCGGTGCCGCAGCAAGGGTCGTAGACGGTCTCGCCGACCAGGGGCGCAACCACCCGGACCATGGCCCGGATGACCTCGCGCGGGGTGAAGAACTGCCCGCCGTCGTTGCCCTTCTCGCCCATCTTGAGGAGCAGCCCCTCGTAGACCTGCGAGAGCGCGAAGACGTGGGTGGGGTCCACGCTCGCGGCGCTGATCTCGTGGACCTTGTCGAGGACGTCCAGGAAGTTGCGCTCGGTGTCGATGCGGGTCCGCTCGACGCCGGACATGATCTCGCTGATCACCTTCTGGCGGGCGTTGGCGTTCGGCCGTTCGCGAAGGCCCTTGAGGTAGGGCAGGAGCTTGCCGTTGACGAAGGCGAAGAAGCCGCCCATCGCGCCGCTCGCGAGCTCGACGCGGGTCCGGCCCTCGGGGGCAGCCCAGTCCGCCCAGCGGTAGGGACGCCCCAGCGAGGCGGAGAACTCGGCGCCGACCGCCTCGGCCTCCTCGGCCTCGCGCTCCTCGAGCTCGTCGAGGATGCGGAGGAAGAGGATCCAGGTCAGCTCCGGCACGTACTGCAGCGCCCCGGCGCAGTTCGACCGGCGCATGATGTCGCAGATCGACTTGATGGCGGAGTTGACGGATTGGGGGGTGGAGAGGGGTCTGGTGGCGGATTTGCCGTTGCCATTGTCGCCGCCGTTGACCTTTGGCTTGGCCATTCTCAAGCTCCTCGTTCGCTGGAGCCACGCCGGAGGAGGGCCAGCGATTGCCTGGGGAAGCCCCGGACGGTTTCGACACCGCCGGAACGCTTCTTGACGACGACCTCGGCGCCCTCTACCCGGTAGTCGGCCGTCCACTCGATGGAGAACCGCTCGGGGGAATCGAAGACCTTGAAATCCTGCCGGACGCCGGCCCTCGCCATGCAAAGGGCCAGCCGGTCGTCGGTGTCGAAGAGCCAGGCGTCGCCGTCCTTCGTGGAGAAGAGCACCAGCTCGGCGAACTGGACGATGCAGCCGGCGCGCTCCGCGGCCCGGGCGACGATGTAGTCCACCTCGCGGCCGATGTTGACCTCGCCGGGCTGGAGGAGCTTGGTGCGCCAGCCCGAAAGGCTCCCGAATTCCTCCTCGTAGATGTAGCGGTCGTGATTCCTGGCTCCGTCGGTCGGAAGGCGGTCCAAAGCCTCCCGCGGTAGCGACGATAGTATCTCGTCGAACTCCTGCCAGATCGGCTTGGCGTTGGGGTCGAACGTCGGTTCGTCAGGCATAGGCTACAGCTCTCCACTGAATGCCCGGCGCAGGAGCGCGGCGGGGAGGGCGTTGATGGCGGCGAGTTCGGCTTCGGCAGCCTGCTGGGCACAGGCTGCGCCTTCAAGCCGCTCGGTCAATAGCCCCAACGCCCGTTCCTGCTCGCCCCTGTCAGGGAGTGGGACTTCCAGTTCAGCCACCTCGCTTTGACGGATGGACGGCAGAGCCTGTGTGTTTGCCAGAGTTCGGAGGTCTACGGTTTGCATCCAGCGAAACAACCACGAGCTGTCCACTGACTTGGGCACAATACCCATCACGTTGTTGTCGAATGTTGCCTCGGTCCCTAGAACACGTTTCTTGTTCGTAAGTAAGGCTCCGCCGACTTTTGGGAAGATCACCGTCCCAGCCGGATAGGTTCGAGCTCGCAGTGTCTTAAGCATCTGGTCGTCAACGGTGTTGGCCGCCATCCGCACAACACTCTCGGCGCCATCCGCATTCATGTCGCTGACTTTGACGAACGGGTAAGGCAGGTCGTGTCGTCCTTGGAGGTGCTCTGCGAAGCCGAAGCCATTCACCACGTCGCCGACATCTCCCAGCCTCCTCCTCGGCCACCCCCGGGCCTCCGGGCTCTCGAAGACAGCGCGGAGGTAGGCGGCCGGGAGGGCCCGGGCGGCCTCCAGGCGGGCCTCGGCGGCGGCCCGGGCACGGTCCACGGCGGCCATCTGTTCGGCCAGGACCGCCGCGATGCGTTTCTGTTCGGGGAGCGGGGGGAGGGGCGTCTCCCATGCGAACAACTGTTCGCGGTTGAGCTTCGGCATCCTGGCCCGGCGCGATTCGCTGTCCGCGTAGGCCGTAAAGTCGTCAGAGATGAACAACCAAGCCAGATAGGTAGAGTCCAGTTGAGACGCATCGGCCCGGATCGGATACATGTCGGCGCTGCACACTCCTTGGCAACTGGCAACCGCCGCCTTCCGGAGGTAGGGACGCAGCTTCGAGTAGAGAACGTCCCCGGCCTCGAAGAGGTACTTGCCGCTGGTCATGCCATCTTCGGCGGCCGTCTTCAGGGGGCCAATGCGGCCGCGGCCTCCTTCGATGTCCTCACCGCTTACGTGTGGCAGAGCGCCGTATTCCGGGAGCTTCGGGTCAACCTGCCGGGCTACTATCGAGCACACTTCCCCCAGCCTCACCCACCGCCACCCGGCCGGCAGCGGCCGGCCCCCGCCCGGGGCCGGGGCCCGGGGCGCGGCGGTCTCTCTGGCGGCGGCGGGCTCGGGCACTGTGGCGCTCCATCGCTTCGCTTCGGATCACGGCCGGGGCCTCCCGGCCGGCGGCGATTGTACGCTCTCCGGCACGGGTTTCCATGCTTCCCCGTGGGTTTCCGGTGGGACCAAGTCCTTCCCGACATGACTCGCTCCAGGCCGCCCCGAGCGCGGGGCCCCCGCGAAGCTGCGCTTCGCCCCGCGCCCCGGGACCCGCGCCCCGGCGCGGTCATCCCTCTCCCCGCTCTCCCGCAGGCCTGCGGGAGAGGGCCGCGCCTGCCGGCGCGAGTTCCGGACAAGGCGAGCATCGGCTCCAGCCTCCTCTCCGGCACGCCGCTTGACGGAGCGCCTGAGCCATCTCTCGTTCTGCCCTGTTGGGCGCAGTACGACCAGAGGCCCCCGCTGCCCCGCAGCCCCGTCACCGTCGCCCTCAGCCTTCACTGAATGTGAGGCTGAGGGCGGCGGGGGCGGGGCGGAGGGGCCTCATGCCAGCCCCAGAGCCGGAGCCCGAGGCCGGTCCTCTTTTCGACCGCTCTGCCGAAGTCTTCTTCCTGCGGCTTGTCATGCGACCTCGATGACAAGAGCCCATGGGGCTCTCCCGATAGGGTAGTCGGGGCGGTCGCATTTCCGGGGCAAGGCGCCCGTCTCCCTCGTTCGCGCGGAACGGTCCGGCCGTGGAGCCCACCTCTTCCCCCTCGACGGCCCGCTGTCGAATCAGGCCTTGCGCCCGGATGTGACCCGGGCCGTGGCACGACTCCAGTTAGGGACGGTGCGCGACAGCGGCTGGGCGCCCGCCCGTTCTTGCCGGCATCGAGCCGTGCGAGCCGGGAGCCGCCCGTCGATGCCAACGGGAGCGGACCTTGTATGGACGGGACTGCGGCAGTTGCCCTGCTCACTCCTGGAAGTTGGCTTGCGCAAGCGGAGTTATGGCTACAATGCTTGCCACGGAAGCGGCGTGTTTGGGAAGCTTCGAGAAGGCGGCGTCATGGGTCGGAGGACGACATTCAGAAGAGCGCCGGACGATTTCCGTCGCGGTACGGTCGTCGCCGAATGGCCCGGCAGCCAGCCCTCTGCCGAGGAGGTGGCCGCCCGGGCACGGTACTTCCCCAATGGCGAGCACAAGAGGTCCCCGGCTCCTAACGGCGAGTGGTCGTTCGCACCCAAGTGCGACAAGGCCAAGTGCAGGCAGTGCGCGATGGAGCATTGGCGTGAGGTCCGGGATGCTTTCGAGGCGGCCCTGCGGTACTCGATTCGTCTTGCTTTGGTGGACGAGGAATTCCGGGGCGGGTTCCCCGCCAGAGCCTGGGCGCGGATCAACGGGAACTGGCACGAGGCCAGGCTGACCAACAAGGGGACTGGGGAGTATCATGGCTTCCCGTTGGACTACGAGGAGCAGATGCCCCGGGACCCGGCTGAGAGATTGAAGGAAGTCCCCAATGTCACGATCGCTCACTATTGAATGCGAGTGGATCGACCAGCCTGCGGCGGTCGATCCGGTCGAGCGGCGGACATGGGCCAGCCTGCGAATCCAGGCCGCAGGACGGTTCGTCACGCGATTCCGGGACCGTGCCACGGAAGATGAGCGGACTCTGCTCTTCGTCCCGGTCTTCCCTGTGGCGCGTTGGCTGGTTCAGAACTGGTGGAACCTCCTCCTGGAACCGAAACCCAGCGAGGAACTCGCACCCTACACCTCGATGCGGAGCCCGGAACGCCGCATGTGGATCGAGCGACATTGCCTGCGCGCTGCGGAGTCGGGCCTTCTCCTGCCCCGGATGTTCCTCTTCGGCGACGGGGCCAAGGTCTGCCTCCAGTGGATGGCGGACGGCGAGAGCGAATACCCTCACATGCCGGGCTTCTTCGTAGGGGACGGTTTGGCCGCCGTCGATCGCAGCGAACTCGAAGTGACTCTGCACGATTTCATCTCCCAGGTTCTGGCTCGGCTCAATGGTGCCAACGATCCTCGCATTGCAGCTCTCCGAAGCAACTGGAAGGCCATCTCGGAGGCGGATGCCGAGGAACGCGCCTTCTGCCTTGCCGCCGGCCGGATGGGGCTCGACCCGTATTCCGCGGACGATTGGGCGCCCGAGTTGACGGAATTGTTCGAGTCGGGGTTTGGTGACGATGTCGAAAAGCCTCTGGTGACGGATTTCCTGGAGGTGGCCGAGGCGTCGCAGGCTCCGGCAACGTGGCGGTGGGTAAGCGAAGCCGAACGTTCCCTCCACATGAGGGGAGCGAGCTCTGCTACCAGCAAGTGGCAGACTGACGCGTACCAAGTGGCGGCCGAGGAAGGCTACCGTCTTGCCAGACAGCTCCGCGAAGAGGCCGGCGTCCAATCCGGACGTGTGGACGTGGGCTCGGTCGCCGAAAAGCTGGGGCTGGGGCGTCTGGCTCTGGAGGTGCGCAACCACGTTCCCTCCGGCCAGATCAAGGCCGCGGTCGGGTGGCGCGATGGGCGGGAGCCGGTGGTGGCCGGCCCCGAACCGGCCAGCCAGGGCGGACGCCGGTTCCTGGAGGCCAGGGGGCTGTTCCATGCGATGTTCGCCTGTGCCCGCGGGCCGCGGCTCATCACCGGCGCCCACACCTGGGACCAGCAGGCGTCCCGGGCCTTCGCCGCGGAACTTCTGGCCCCTCGAACCGATCTGCTGAAACAGTACCGGACGGAATCCGGTTCGCGCGACTTCGACCTCATGGTTTCGGAAATGGCCGCGGAGTATGGAGTCTCGGCCAAGGTGATCGAGCATCAGTTCGAGAACGCCGGCGTCTGCCCTCTGGCGGAATAGTTCCCTCAGTACCAGATCTCCATCCTCAGCCCGCGTTCGTCGATCTGGGCCTCGCCGGCCGGTAGCCGGCGGTCGTAGGCGGGGTCGATGGCGATGCCGTGGGCGACCGACAGGCCTACGATGGCGTCGAGGATGTCGTCGGCCTTGGCCCCGCGCATGGCTGGCAGGCGGCCAAGCTCTCCGAGCCCGGGACACGCTGCCTTCAGAACGTCAAGTCGCCGGAAGAGCCCGCAGGCGCCGTGTTTGCTGGCCACGGGGCCACCGGCCGGCCGGCTTTGCAGCCGTCGACGCCGGCGACCTGACGAACCGGCAAGCTCAACTTTCCTGATAGGCGCGAACGATCAATGGCTCGATCTTCCGCAGCTGTCCTGGCTCCGCAAGGGCGACTTCGACATGGCCAGTTCCCCAGTGGCCCGTATTTCGCACATCGCTGATGAAGCCCCTCTCAAGCTGAACCGTGTCGGGATCAAGCTTCAGGTAGAGGAGGAGTCTCTTCTTCTGCGCAACGATGCTTGCGAAGTTCTTGATGCGTCGATATGCAACATAGAGCTTCAGCATCTTCTCCTGGACGTCGTCCCCCTGGGCCAGGAGAGTGTGGCGCAAGGTCTCGAAGAGATCTCGCATGGGCCACTGCTTCTCGTTTAGCCAGAGGTTTGGTGACTTGTCCGAGACAGCCTTGGGCTTGGCCTTGCCGGCCTCTCCGCCGGAGGCGGGTTCGTCGGAGCTCGCTCGATTCACAAGCTCCAGGGCCAACATGTCCTTCCCGAACAACCGGTAACGCACCAAGTCGATGTTCCGGCTGATCTGTTTTACGGCGTGCTCATCGTATCTGGTGAAGTCCGCGGCGATGCAGATGAGTCGGGGGCTCGTCCAATCGATTTCAGCAGCTTCCTTTTCTCCAAGCTGCCTGGCGACCAGAAGCCTGAAGTCTGCTTTATGGTCCAGCAACCAGTCCAGGTAGAAGAGCCCCTGGTTGATGACGTTTTCGTTCGTGGCACGCTTGTATTCGAGAATTACGGGACAGCCGTTCTCGTCTATGCCGAGCGTATCGATTCGCCCGCCATGAGTCCTGCCTGTCGAATGCTCGCTGGATAGGAACCTGACACCCAGGATGGTTTCAAGGTTGTTCTCAATCACAGTCTGGAGGGACTTCTCCAGGCCGACCACGCTGCTCGGGACCTCGCTCACGTTCTGGCCGTCGATTCGGAAAAGCTTGATCTCGCTCATGCCGCAAACATCCTCTTCTTCGTCTCCAAGAGCACCTCCGCCGGCTTCCCCAGCTCCTTGAGCGCCGCCAGGCCCCCGGCCTGCACCACCTCCGGCGTCTGGAACACCTGCGGGTTTTCCAGCCCCTCGGTGCCGCCGCGCTTGAACTGCGCGGCCAGGGCCTTCAAGGTCTCGGCGGCCGGTACGGGCAGGCCGGCGAGCCAGCTCCCGTGCTTGTATGCGAAGGCCTCCGCCCGGTCCTCCCTCGTGCGGGGGGCGAGGCCGTAGCCGAGCTCGGCCAGCACGTCGTAGAGGTCGTAGGCGGCCATGTCCTCTATGGCGCGCACGAGCAACGCCGAGCGGCCGGCGTCGGGCAGGTGGCCGAGCAGCTCCCTGCGCGCGGCCGGCTTCACCCAGCGCTCGCGGAAGGCCTCCAGCGTCGGGACCTCCTCGACGAGCTTCGCGGCCAGAATCTCCTTGTACTCCTCGACGGTCACCGGCATGGCCCGGCCATCTATCATGGTGACGATGTAGCGCCCGGCGTCGGAGATGCGCACCTCGAAGCCCTCGACCTGAACGGGCGGCGGAGGCGGCGGGCCAGGCGGCTTGTCGCTCGGACGCCTCACCGTCACGCGCGTCCGGAATTCCTGGCCGAAGAGCCGCGTCGCGTCGGTGTAGTCGTAGACCCGGAACATCAGCTTGCCGCTGGGGGTGTCGAGCCGCGTGCCGCGCCCGACCATCTGGTAGAAGGCGATGGGCGACTTTACGTACTTGAAGAAGACGATGTTCCGGACGCAGGGCACGTCCACGCCGGTGGTGAGCAGGTCCACGGTGGCCGCCACGAAGTGGTGGCGCGCGCCCCCGCGGAGGTCCGGCAGGCAGTCGCCGCCGCCGACCGACGCGGTGCACTTGAAGGCGTAGCTCTCCAGGCGCTCCCGGAGTTGCTCCCGGCACCAGTCGGCGTAGTGGTTGTTCATGGCCGCGGCCACGGCGTCGGCGTGGCTGTCCCGGGCGCAGAAGACGATGGTCTTCTGCTCCGGGCCACCGGTGGCCACGAGATGCTTGAAGAGGTCGGCGGCCATGGCCCCCACCCGGTCGGGCAGGAGGAGGCGGTCCTCGAAGCTCGGCGCGCCGTAGTGCTCGGAGACATCGGACTCACTCAGCGGGCTGCCGGTGTAGGGGTCGGTGATCTTCTTGCCGGAGAGGTCCGAGCGGTCCACGCCGGTCTCGCGCTCGGCCCTGGCCTTGCGGTCGAGGAAGATGTCCCGCCGGACGATCTCGCAAGCGGCGAGATACCCGTCCTCGATGCCCTGGCTCATGTCGTACTCGTAGACCGGCGCACCGAAGTGGCGGAGGTTGTCGGCCGAGACCCGCTCGTCGGCCTTGGCCTCCTTCGTCCGCTCGGTGACCTCCAGCTGCCGCGGCGTGGCGGTCAGGCCCACCTGGACGGCATCAGGGTTGCGGGTCAGTACCTGCGACCACTTGCCCCAGGCCGAGCGGTGGCACTCGTCGATCACGATGTGGCTGAACCAGTTCTCCGGATAGTTGGCAGTCAGGAAGCTGGCGTCAGCCTCGTCGGAGTCCACGTCGAGCGTCTGGTAGGTGGCGATGAGCACCCGGGCGTTCTTCTGCGGGTTGCCGCCCGAGACCGGGGCGGCGTCGGCGCCGAAGACATTCTGGAAGGCCCCCAGGCCCTGCGTTCGGAGCTCGTCGCGGTCGCAGACGAAGAGCGCCCGCCGGAGCTGGCCCGCATCGGCGATGCGCTTGAGTAAGTTCACCGCGATGAAGGTCTTGCCCGCCCCGGTGGCGAGCGACAGCAGTGCGTGCTTCTCGCCCTTGGCGAGCTTCTCGAGGACCGCCCGGATGGCCGCGTCCTGGTAGTAGCGCCGCGTGGCCTCGCCGCCTGAGTAGCGCGCGAGGAGCGGCCGGGCGGCCTCGGCCTCCAGGCTGAAGCCCATCCCCGCCTCGTAACGCCGGCGGAGCTCCTCGGGCGAGGGGAAGAGGTCCATGGGCAGGGCAGCCGTGGTCTTCCCCGTGAACCGGTCGAACTCCACGTACATGCGGCCGTTCGACGAGAAGACGAAGGGGACATTGAGGCGTCGGCAGGCTCCATAGGCCTTGGCCTGCTCCAGACCGTGCCCGGCGGGGAGATCCTCGGCCTTGGCCTCGATCAGGGCCACTGCCACCGGCTGGGTATTTGGGTTGACCCGGATGCGGAGGGTGTAGTCGGTCCGGCCCTTCGACTGGCGGCGGGGCCGCCCGTCGTGGACCTCGATGGCCCCGGCCGTCTCCTCGCGCTTGATGAGGTCCTCGACCCAGCCGCGCGCGTGGAGCGCGGGGTCGATCAGTTTGGCCCTGGTGTCAGCTTCGCCGAAACCCATGGCTCCCCCGGCGCTGGAAGCCCCTGTCAGACTACGTGCAGTAGACGGAGGGCGATCATACCGCCGGAGCGTCCGGGGTCAAGGTTGTTGGCAGGACAGTCGGAGTAGCGGGGGCCATGCAGCCGCGTCGTTACCCGGTCTCTCTTGCGCCTTTTGCGCCTCTTTGCGGCTGGGAGGTTTCAGCCTGCCTTCCGCACCGGCTGCTTCTCGAGCTCCTCCGCCCACTCCGCCCAGGCGTCGTCGCGCTCGCGGTTGACCGCGGAGATCATGGCCAGGTACTTCTCGAGCGGCACGTACTCGGGCACGCTGTTGCCGGTGCCGAGCGCGTAGCCGCCGCGCGTGCGGGAGCGCTCGATCATGCGCCGGGAGCGCTCGTGGACCTCCCGCGGCGTCGAGCGGCAGACGAAGTCCACGTCGATGCCGCCGATGACCGCGATGCGGCCGGAGAGGCGCTCGTAGGCCTGCTCGACCGGCTCGATGGCGTCCTCGTAGGAGTGCTTGCCGTCGTGGCCGATGACGTCGACGATGTCGTCGGTCACCTCGTGGAGCTTCCCGCAACTGTGCATGATCACCGGCCGGCCGGCGGCGTGGGCGGCCTCGGCGATCTTCTTGTGCCACGGCACGATGAAGCGGCGCATATCGTCCGGCGCCAGCATGGTCTGGGTCTTGAAGCCCCAGTCGTCGTTGCACCAGATGGCCCCGACCGAGTCGTGCTGGAGGGCGAGCTGGTAGTACTTCACCAGCCGCGAGCCGATGGCCCCGGCGATCTCGCCGACCAGCTCCGGGTCGTCGTAGATCATCATGCAGAGGTTCTCGTAGCCGACCATCCGCACCAGGTTCTCGAGCACGCCGCAGGGGCCGATGATCACCAGCTTCATGCCGTCGGGCAGCTCGCTGCGGGCGGCCTCGATGCCGTGGAGCGGGAAGCTCTCCGGGTCCGGCCACGGATACTTCTCGAAGCTCGCGCGGTCGCTGATCATCGTGCCCTCGTTCAGCGAGATGGTGTTGGCGTGGGCGATCTCCTTGCGGGGGAACTCGAAGGCCGAGGCGCCGACCGTGGCGTAGTCGTAGCCCATGGCGCGGAAAGCGTGGATGCGCCGGACCGCCTCTCGGCCGGGACGGCCGGCTATGCGCTCGACCGTCTTCGGGCCGATCACCATGTCGTAGAGCGGGCCGTTCATGAAGAGCTCGCCGAGCACCGGCCGCGAGGGCCGCTCCCGGCGCAGGACCTTGAGCAGCTCCGAGAAGTTGGGTTCCGCCTTGACCGGTCCGGGCCACGCGCGAGTGTCAGACATCTTCCGCCTCCTGTTTCCCGATCGCCGGAGCGGCGGCCTTCCCGCGTCGCGGTCTCGGCCGGGCCGCTCCCCACTTGATTATGCACCGGAACCAGGCAGAATGTCTTTGTCCGGAGCGCCAATTCGGTACCCGGATCGCCGGGAATCGATAAGCGCTGCCGGAAACAACCCCCGGGACGTGCCTGCCTGCAAGGGCGATTCCGCGGTCGGAACCGACCTTGCCGTAGGGGCGACCCGCCGGGTCGCCCCTACCTGGGTTGATCGGGCCCATCCTGAGGCCCTTTCCGGCAGCTCTAAGCCCGTCGCGGGAGGATTGCGAAGATGCCCGTAGTGAACCCCACACCCTGGAGCGAGCTGCTCGTTGCGCTGCGTCCCTACGTCCGCCACAGCGGCGATCACCGCCGGTCGGCCTGGCGCCTGCGTGCGCGGAAGCTGCTCGACTACCTGCTGGTCTACATCGCCGACGGTAACGGGCGCTTCATCATCGACGGCGTCGAGTACGCCGCGCGGCCCGGCGACCTCTTCTGGATCCCGCCCGACACGGTCCACGACATGGAGGGCTTCCCTCCGAGCATGGACTGCCCGTTCCTGCACTTCGACCTGGTCTATCGCCCGCGCGACAGCCACTGGGAGGGCAACATTCCGGCCGGGACGCTCGACCTCCGGCCCTTCGGCCGGCGGCTGCACCCGCCTCTCGAGGTGCCGGCGATCCGGGAACTAAAGGGCCGCCTCCGCGGGCACACCAACGACCGCGTCGGGCGGCTGGTGCGCGAGGCCGTTGCCGAGCACCGCCGTTCGCAGCCCTGGTGCGAGCTCCGGCTCTCGGGCATGGTGCTCGAGATCGTCGCCGAGATCCTCCGCGGGCGCTCGGGGCTGCCCGCCGCGCAGCACGAGCACGTGCCGCTCGTCGAGGAGGCCGCGGCCTACATGCGCGACCACGCGGCGGAGGCGGTCGGGGTCGAGGAGATGGCCGCCTTCTGCGAGCTCTCGCCCAGCCACTTCCGGGAGCTCTTCCGCCGGCACTTCGGGGTCCCGCCGCGCGAGTACCTCTGCCGCGCGCGGGTGGGCCGGGCCAAGGAGCTGATGATCGGCTCGCCCCTGAACCTCACCGAGATCGCCCGGCGCAGCGGCTTCGCCAGCGTCCACGGGCTCTCGCGCGCCTTCCGGGCCGCCGAGGGCATCTCGCCCAGCCAGTACCGGCGCTGCGGGGCGCGGCCGGAGGAGAAGTCCATCGAGGAGACCGGCGGGGCGTAACCACCAAGGCACCAAGACACCAAGAACAGCATGAGGGCTGTGGTTCGCGGCATGAGTCGCAGGTTGGCCTACAGGCTCTTGCCGCGGCATGTAAGAAATGCCGTTCTTGGTGTCTTGGTGTCTTGGTGGTGAACGTTCAGTCGCCTCGTTCGAGTTGGAGCGTCCAGACCTGCCCCTGGACGAAGACTGCGATGCGGTTCTGCGATGCGTCGTAGACCGCGGCCTTCTCGCCGGGCGGAGGCAGCGGCGCGAACGGCTTCAGTTCAGTCCAGCGATCCTTGTCCACCTCGTAGACCCACAGGTCGCCGGTCCAGTCCTTGTAGTATCCGGTGCAGCCGCCGATCAGGACGACGACACCCAGTCGGTCGTGGGAGACCAGCCTGTGCGCCCAGCGGGCCGGCGGGCTCTCCGGCGGACGGGCTGCGCGCCACGAGTCGGCGGCGGGGTCGAAGAGCCAAGTCGTCTCGGACGCCTTGGCGTTCCTGCCGCCGGGATGGAAGAGTACGAAGACCTTGTGCCTCGGGTCGTAGGCCAGGTTGCCGGTCGCGTAATCCAGGCACTTCGGGCCGGTCCTCAGACTTCTCGCCCGGCGAGTCCGCGCGTCGACCAGGACGGTGGCCTCCTTCCACCATATGAAGAGCCGGTCGTCTGGGTCGTAGGCGCAGGCGGACAGGCGGTTCCAGCCGTACGACAGGGAGGCTCCATCGATCGGGGGCTCCATCTTCCAGCTGCCGGCGTTCGGGTCGTAAATCCAGGCGCTGTTCCACTGGTAGACGTCGCGGTCTTCGATGTACATCAGATGCAGGCCCTCGGTCACGGGCGGGGGCAGGGTCTTGCCGACGCCCGGGTCCTTCGGGCGGTTGGGCTCGAGCCGGGTCCAACTCCGGGCGGCCAGATCCAGAGCCCAGAGGTCATTGGCGTCTCCGTAGCCGAGGCCGGGATGCGTGCTCGCGCCGCCGAAGAGCACCGAGCGCTTGCGTTTGGAGTCGTAGGCCATGGCCGTGGTGATGTGTCCGCGCACCCCGGGCCCGTCGCCGGCGATCTCGACCTTCGTCCACGCGGCCCGCAGGGGGCCGGAGGCGTTCGACGGCTCCGGTCCGGCGCGGTTGCCGGGGCCGGCCGGGTCTGGATTCGCGGCCTGCGTCCCGGAGCCGGGGGGCGCGGGGGCAGGCCCCCGGTGCGCCAGCAGATACCCGCCCATGGCCAGGGCCGCGCATGCGGTCGCGACTATCCAGATCGGTCCCGATCTCCGCCGCGGCCTCTGGGGGACGGGGTGCGCCGGGTCGGATTTGCCGCCCGGTCTGGCCCCTCGATGGTGGGGCAGCGGAGTGGGCAGGCGCAGCGGTCTGGTCCCGACCCGGAGCGCGGGCGCGAGCCTCGTGACCACGCCGGACGCGGCGCGGGCCAGGTCCTCGGCGGCCTCGGCGGCGGTCTGCTCCCGCGCCTCCGGGCTGCGCGCGGTCATCTTGAGCAGGACTGACTCGAGCGCCAGGCTGGCCTCGGGGCAGACCGTCCGGATCGGCGGCACGTCCGCGGCCAGGTGCTTGTGCATGATCTCCAGGGCGTTGGCCCCGTCGTGCGGCGGGCGGCCGGCGACCAGGTGGAAGAGCGTCGCGCCCAGCGAGTAGACGTCCGAGCGCGCGTCGGCCTCCCTGCCCGCGGTCTGCTCGGGGCTGATGTAGTAGGGCGTGCCGATGGCGATGCCGGTCTGGGTGAGGCGCAGGTCCTCGCCCGCGGCGATGGCCAGGCCCAGGTCGCAGAGCTTGGCCTGGCCGCCCCCGGCGATCAGGATGTTCTCGGGCTTGATGTCGCGGTGGACGACGCCGGAGCGGTGGGCGTGGTCGAGCGCAAGGGCGATCTGCCGGCAGTATTCGACGGCCTCGGACTCGGGAATGCGCCCCTCGGCGGCCAGGCGCTCGCCGAGGTTGGTGCCCTCGACGTACTCCATCGCGAAGTAGTAGAAGCCGTCGGCGAAGCCGGCGTCGATGCCCGCTACGATGTTGGGGTGGGAGAGCCTTCCGGCGGCGCGCGCCTCGCGCAGGAACCGGGTGATGAAGGCCTGGTCGCGGGCCAGGTGCCGGGGCAGGACCTTGAGCGCCACCAGCCGCTCGATGCCCTCCTGGCGGGCCTTGTAGACCGCGCCCATGCCGCCCTGGCCGAGCTTGGCGATCAGCGTGTAATTGCCGAGCCTGGTTTCGCCGGGATTCACCGGTGTCGTCCCCCCAATCCGCGAAACCGACCTGCCGGGCGCCGCGAGGGCGCCTGGCGGGCATGATGGAGTACACCGCTGGCGGTGTCAAGGTTGGTGCGCCGTCTGCCTCCGCGTCGTCCCTCGCATCGATAGCTCTTCGCATGCGTGGGCGCAGTTTTACCGCAGAGACGCAGAGAACGCAGAGGAGACGCGGAGAACGGCAACCGTTCCCACCTTGGGCCAACAGCAGAGTGTTGGCAGTTGTTGTTCTCTGCGATTCCTCTGCGCTCTCTGCGTCTCTGCGGTGAAATTACGTCTTCGCGGGCCGAACGACGAGCGGGCGGAGATTGACTACGCCCCGGGCGGTGTTATCTTTCGCGCTCATGACGAAGGACTCCGGCCAGCCCTCAGGCACGATCCTGGGCGTCATCGCGCTGCTCCTGTGGGGCAGTTCCGTCGCCCTGCAGCGCAGCCTCGGCGAGCAGTTAGGCGCAGTCGGCGCGGCCGGGGCGGTTTATCTGGTGGCCGCGGCGGCCTCGACGCTCTATCTGGCGGTGCGCCGGGACGCCCTCCGCGGCATTCTCAAGCTGCCGCGCCGGTACCTCGCGGTCTGCGGCGGGCTCTTCTTCCTTTACGTGCCATGCTACTACCTGGCGGTGGGCACGGCCTCCGGCCGGCAGCAGGCCATCGAGGCCGGCGTCATCAATTACGTCTGGACGGCCGCGACCGTGGCCCTGTCGGTGCCGATCCTGGGCAAGCGCGCCAAGTGGACGCTCCTGCCGGGAGTGATTCTGGCGCTGGCCGGGATCGCCCTGGTCATGCTCCCGGAGGGCTGGAGCATGGCCGAGTTCCGCGCCAATCTGCGCGGCAATTGGGGCCCGTACCTGCTGGCGCTGATCGCCGGACTCGACTGGGGCCTCTACTCCAACCTCAGCCGGCGCTGGGCGCCGCCCGGGGCGCCCTCGGCGGTGCCGCTCTTTCTGATCGCGACCGGGCTGGCCATGGGCGGCCTGTGGCTGGCCTTCCCCAAGCCGGGGGCCGGACTGACGGCGCGGGCCGCGGCGGAGCTCGCCTTCATGGGGGTGGGAGTGACGTCGCTGGCCTATGTCTTCTGGGACGTGGCCATGCGCCGGGGGAACCTGGTGCTGGTAGCCTCGTTCGCGTACTTCACGCCGCTCCTGGCCGCGGCCATCGCTGCGCTCTATCTTGGCGTGAAGCCGGGGGCGGGAGTGTGGGCCGGCTGCGGACTGGTCGTGGCCGGCGCGCTGCTCTGCAAGCACTCGGTGGTGGAGAGACGAGAGGAGGAGGTGGCGCGTGTCTGAGCCCTTCGGCTGGGAGCAGCCCTACCCGTCGCGCCGCTCGCCGGTCCTGGCCGCCAACGTCGTGGCCACCAGCCAGCCGCTCGCGGCCCAGGCCGGACTGGCCATGCTCGGCGCCGGCGGCAACGCCGTCGACGCGGCGCTGGCCGCGGCGGTCGCGCTCACCGTCGTCGAGCCCACCAGCAACGGCCTGGGCTCCGACGCCTTCGCCCTCGTCTGGGATGGCCGAAAACTGCACGGCCTCAACGCCTCCGGCCGCGCGCCGGCCGCCTGGACGCGCGAGCGTTTCAAGCACTGCGAAGCCATGCCCATGACCGGCTGGGACGCGGTCACCGTCCCCGGGGCGGTCTCGGCCTGGGCGGCGCTCTCGTCCAGGTTCGGCCGGCTGCCCTTCGAGCGGCTATTCGAGCCGGCGGTGCGCTACGCCCGCGACGGCTACCCGGTCTCGCCGGTCATCGCCGGGGGTTGGGCCGCCCAGGCGCCTGGGCTCGGAGAGCGATTTCCCGACTTCGCCGCCGCGTTCCTCCCCGGCGGGCGGCCGCCGCGTGCCGGCGAGCGCTTCCGGCTGCCGGAGATGGCCCGGACGCTCGAGGAGATCGCCGCGACGAAGGGCGAGTCCTTCTACCGCGGGAGCCTGGCCGGGCGGATCGCGGCCGCATCGCGCCAGGCCGGCGGGGCCATGACCGCCGATGACCTCGGCGCCCACGCGGCCGAGTGGGTCGAGCCCGTCTCGGTCGAGTACCGCGGCTGGCGGCTGCACGAGATCCCGCCCAACGGCCAGGGCATCGCCGCCCTTTCCGCGCTCGGCATCCTGGGAGAACTGCCGCTCGGAGAGCATCCGGCCGACTCGGCCGACTCGCTCCACCTCCAGATCGAGGCCATGAAGCTGGCCTTCGCCGACGCCCATCGCCACGTGACCGAACCCGGGCACATGCGAGTGGCGCCCGACGAGATGCTCGACGCCGGCTACCTGGCGGAGCGCGCCAGGCTCATCGACCCGCGCCGCGCCTGCGAGCCGGAGCCGGGACTGCTCGCCCACGACGACACCGTCTACCTCACGGCCGCGGACGAAAGCGGGATGATGGTCTCCTTCATCCAGTCGAACTTCCACGGCTTCGGCTCGGGCATCGTGGTCCCCGGGACGGGTATCTCCATGCAGAACCGCGCGGTGGGCTTCTCTCTCGACCCGAAACATCCCAACTGCGTGGCCGGCGGCAAGCGGCCCTACCACACCATCATCCCCGGGTTCGTCACCCGGGAAGGTCGGCCGGTCATGAGCTTCGGGGTGATGGGCGGGCCGATGCAGCCGCAGGGCCACCTGCAGATGATGGTCCGGCTCGCCGACTACGCCCAGAACCCCCAGGCCGCGGCCGACGCCCCGCGCTGGCGCGTCGACGGCGGGCTCGACGTCTCGGTCGAGCCGGGCTTCGCGCCCGGGGTCCTCGAGGAGCTCCGCCGGCGCGGCCACCGCCTGAAGACCGACCGGCCTCCTTCGGCCTTCGGCGGCGCGCAGCTCGTCTGGCGCCTGGCCGGCGGCGGCTACTGCGCGGGGAGCGACCCGCGCAAGGACGGCCACGCCGTCGGGTTCTAGGCCTCAGCCACAGATGAACACCGATTAACACAGATGACAGCGGGGGGGTGTTTTGGGAAGCCGAAGGGAGCGGCCTTTCCCCGACAGATCCCCATTTGCCATCTGTGTTCATCTGTGTGCATCTGTGGCTAGAGAAGGTGCGTGTGGGTGGATGGTTGGCCGCGCTTGACACTGGCCTCCGGCCCTCCTAGGATGGCCCAGCCGGAGTGAGAGGGGCGGGGGATCGACATGTACGAAGTCTCGGTGGAAGGACACTTCGCCGCCGCGCACAACCTGCGCGGGTACCAGGGCAACTGCGAGCGCCTCCACGGTCACAACTGGCGGGTGAAGGCCACGGTCCGCGCCTCGTGCCTTGACCCCATCGGCATGGCCGTCGACTTCCGGGTGCTCAAGCGCGCGGTGGCGCGAATCCTCGACAAGCTCGACCACAAGTACCTCAACAGGGACGTGCCGGCCTTCAGCGACGGCGCGGCCAACCCGACCACCGAGAACCTGGCCCGCGAGATCTTCGGCCAGCTCGGGGCGCCCGGCGTCCTGCCCGAGGGCGTGCGGCCCTCGCGCGTGACCGTCTGGGAGTCGCCGGGCTGCTCGGCGAGCTACTGCGAGGAGTGAGACCGGGGCGTGACCAGCGGTGAACGGGGTTGAGGAGCGAGGCTCGTCGCCGCCAAACCTCCGACCCCGGCTTCCTGAACCCTGAACTCGGAACCCGGAACTCGGAACCCAGAACCAGGAATCAGGAACTAGGAACCAGGAACCCGGAACCAGGAACGGCCGTCAGGCCGCAAGGAGCTGCGAACGTGAAGCCAGTCCTGCAGGTGGCCCTCGACTTCGTCGACCTCGACCGCGCCATGAAGTGCGCGAAGGAGGCCGCCGCCGGCGGCGCCGACTGGCTGGAGGCCGGCACGCCGCTCATCAAGAGCGAGGGCCTGGCCGCGGTGCGCGCGCTCCGCGAGGCCTTCCCCGACCGCCACATCGTGGCCGACCTCAAGGTCATGGACGCCGGCCGCACCGAGATCGAGATGGCCGCCAAGGCCGGGGCGAGCTCCGCGGCGGTGCTTTCGCTGGCCTCCGACGCGACCATCAGGGAGTGCGTGGCCGCTGCGAAGAACTACGGCATCGAGGTGGACGTGGACCTCATCGGCACGACCGATCCGGCCGTGGCCGCCGCGCGCGCCGAGAAGCTCGGCGCCGCCGGCGTGGGCGTGCACCTGGCCATCGACGAGCAGATGCTCGGGCGCGACCCCTTCGAGATGCTCCGCGCCGTCCGCAAGGCGGTGGGCATCCGCGTCTCGCTGGCCGGCGGGGTCAACTCCGAGAGCGTCGCCGAGGCGGTCGAGTGCGGCGCCGACGTGCTCATCGTGGGCGGGGCCATCACCAAGAGCGCCGACGCCGCGGCCGCCGCGCGCAACATCAAGCGGGCCATGGAGACCGGCCAGGCGGTGGCCAGCGAGCTCTACAAGCGCTCCGGCGCCGAGGGCCTGCGCGCGACGCTCATGCGGGTCTCGACCGCGAACATCTCCGACGGCGCCCACCGCAAGCCCTGTCTCGAGGGCATCCGGCCGCTCGCCCCGGACATGAAGCTCGTGGGCCCCGCCTTCACGGTGCGGAGCGCCCCCGGCGACTGGGCCAAGCCCGTCGAGGCCATAGATCTCGCCTCGCCCGGCGATGTGCTGGTGATCGAGGCCGGCGGCGCCGGCCCCGCGCTCTGGGGGGAGCTGGCCACCAACAGCGCCATCCAGAGGAAGCTCGCCGGCGTGGTGGTCGACGGCGCGGTGCGCGACACCGGCGACATTCTCAGGCTCGGCCTGCCGGTCTTCACCCGGCTGGTGATGTCCAACGCCGGCGAGCCGCGCGGCTTCGGCGAGACGGGCGTCACGGTGCGCTGCGGCGGGCAGCCGATCTCCCCCGGCGACTGGCTGGTCGGCGACTGCGACGGGGTCATGGTCCTGCCGCGGGCCGAGGCCGTCGAGATGGCCAACCACGCCGCCGACTGCCTCGAGAAGGAGAACCGCATCCGCGGGGAGATCACCGGCGGGGCCACGACCCTGGCCAAGGTGACCAACCTGCTCAAGTGGGAGAAGATTGGCTGAAGCGCACGGCGAACCGCAGAACCGCAGAATGTCGAATGTCGAATCATGAAGGACGGGGAAGGGCACGGGGGCGAACTTCGACATTCGTGATTCGACATTCTGCAGTTCTGCGGTTTGCTGTCGGCCTACCCTGCCTACTCCACCCTCGCGATCCGCAGCACCCCGGACCGGATCTCGATCCTGATGCCCTGGGCGGCGAGCCGGTCGAGCTGGCTCCCGAGCGGCAGGAGCGGGTCGAGTTGCACCTTGAGCGCTTCCCTCTTCAGCGTGGCGGACTTCTCCGTCCGGGGCATGTAACTGCTCGCTCCGCCCGCCGCGCCGCTGGCCAGCGAGGCCAGCAGGTCCGTCAGAAGATCTTCTCCGCCGGCGCAGTTGGCCAGGAAGACCTTGAGCCGCTCCTCCGGACTGCGCGCTCCGGAGGCCATCACCGCGCTGTACGGCCCGCCGGCCAGGTTCCGGTCGAGCCATATGCGGACGGTGCGTCCGTCGCGCCTGGCCCGCAATGCCATGGGCCGGAGGGACCCGTCGAGCGTGACCGCCGATCCGCGTTCCGGCAGCCACAGGACGTACTCGCCTCGTTCCAGGTCGGGCACGTCGCGGGCGAAGTCGGCCTTCATGCCGAAGCTCCCGGCCCAGGCGGAGATGGCCTCTCGGAGAGAACCGTCGCCGGTCGCGACCGAGCCCGACGATGGCAGGCGGTCCCACCGGTCCAGGAGCAGATCCACCTTCCTGGCAGGCAGCCGCGACAGGAGTTCCACAGGGCGGGAGGTTCTGACGGTCAGGCCGTCCGCGACGGGGCTGACGCTGGCCGCATCGTAGAGCGCCCGGCGGCAGTCGTTCTCCATGGAGATGATCGCCGCGTAAGGATCATCAGCCCCGAGGAGCCGGACGGGGAGTTCCGGCGTCTCGGCGAGCCGGTCCAGCAGCCTATCGCTCGAGAGCGCCATGGACAGGACGGATCGGTTGGGGGCATGGGTCCGGAAGTCGCCCATCCCTCCTTCGCTCAGCATCTCCCTGCGCCACTTGACCAGGCTGGCCAGTTCGTCGAGCGCGATGCCGGGGTTTCCCCAGGCCAGTTGTGCGTAGACGGCCGGTGCCCGCGAAGATCCGGAGCGCAACAGCCCCTGCAGGGCCAGCGCCCGGGCGTCGATCTGGGCCGGTGCTCGCCCGAGCCGGGCGGCCAGCCACGCATTGGGAGCGAGTCGCAGGGCATCGCAGACTGGCCGGCGCATCCAGTCGGCGGCCTGCAATTCGGCGCGCCGCGGCGGAAGCTCCTCGTCGGTGCCGACGACGGCGATGGGGAAGGGCGGGGCGACGGCCAGAGGCTCGGCGTCGTTGCCGTCAGTGAGCCAGGCTGCGGGAGCCAGGAAGGTCCCGGTGCGGTCCGGCCGGATGAGCAGGAACGCCGTCTTGCCGGCCGCGAGCGGAACGGTCCCGGTGACGCTGATGATGCGTTCGACATTGCAGCCAGGGACCGCCAATCCGGCGGGCGCGGTCTCTACGATGAAGTCGCCGGCCTCGACGGCTGCGATGATCTCCGCCCGGGCCGCATCGATCTTTCCGGCTTCGACGGCGGCCAGTGTCCTGGCCCGGCGCGAGCGGTCGAGGACGAAGTCGCGCCGGACGCGACGGGTGAGCGGGAGCTTACCGTCGCTGCCGTCCGCCGGCCACGGGCCGGGCACGGGCGCGAAACCCCGGCCGCCCGTCTCGCCTGAGCGAGTCTCGACGATCACGAGCAGCGAGTCGCCGAGCCGAATGGCGTCGCCGGCCTCGAGCATCTCGGCGCTTCCGTCGGGCGCCACGCGGGCGAAGCGTCGTTCGATGCTCCACTCCTCCTGCTTCTCCACGTCGGAGTGAAGTACCCGGTAGGAGCACCTGATCTGTACGCCGGCTGACCCGGTGGCCGGTTCCTCGACGGCGACCTCCAGACGCCTGCCGGCCGGCGGGAAGCGGACCAGCGGTCGATCGCCGGTGAGGTCGCATATCTCCGCGCCGATGGAGGCCTTGACCGGTCCTGCGGTCGGCCCCGCGATACGGGCCCACTCGGCGAGTGCGTGGACGGCCACGGCCGACGGCCAGTCCCCGGTGCGCGGAGCGGCGGCGACGGCCTCGAGCAGCGCCGCGTAGGCGCCGCCCAGCGTCCTGGCGTCGAGCCCGAGGCGCGTTCCGGCCAGAAGCAGCGTGGCGGAGTCCTCCACGCCGGGACGGAAATTCGGGGGACACGGACTGGTTGCGTGGAGGCCATGCCGGGAGTGCGCCGGTGCAGCCTGCGCACTTGTCGCCACAGCGTCCGAGTAGTTTGCGTCCCCCGGATTTCCGCCCAAGCCTGCGGTGAAGAGCCCCTTGTCGAGGCACCAGGCCGCCTTGGTAGGCCGGCCCATGGCCGCGAAGGCCATGGCCAAGTAGGCCCAGTCGGCCGCCGACTCGACGCCCGCGGTCCGCAGCGACTCGAGCCGGGCGGCGATCTTCTCCGCGTCGGCCAACCGCTCGGGACTGGCCGCGGCGAAGACGGCGAGCCCCCACAGACTCGCGGGCGCCCTGATCTCGCCGAGGCGGCCGCAGGAGTCCCGGAAGGCCGACTCGGGCCAGGCCGGCGGGATGGCCACGCCTCGGGCCGAGGCCGAGGCGCAGGCCAGGAAGTACGCCGCGCAGTCGTCGTCCGATACGCCGGAGCGGAACGCCGCGAGGGTCCTGACGAGCCCGCCATCGATGGGCAGAGACTTGCCGGCTTTGCGCTCGGCCTCGGACAGTCCGGGGGCGCCGGCCTCTTCGGCCCAGGCCCGGGCCGAGGCCGCTCCGCCCTGCACGCCGGCATCGCTCATCCGGGTCTTGAGCATCCGAATCCAACCCTCCGGAGCGGCCAGGGGCGCGACCTCGAGCCGCACCGAGCCGGGCACGGCCTTGGTCAGGTCGAAGGCCGCGCTGCGCGTTCCCTCGCCGCGGCGGGCCACCACCACCGTCAGCCGTTCGATCGGGATGCCCGTGCGCCGGACGCTGACCATCGCGCGGCTCTCGGCCTTGCGACCGCCTTCGTCCTCGCAGGTCAGAGCGAACCCTGCAAAGCCGGCGGCCGGTTGCCAGCCGCGTTCCTCGCCGGGCAGCCGGTCGGGCAGCTTGCGGGCGTCGATCTCGATATCGGCGCGGAATATCCCGCCGGGAGCGAGCTCGACGGCGTGAGACTCCTCCAGGAGCTTCACGGGCAGATCGGACTGAACCGAGAGCTTGACCTTGCGCGGTGCGGCCGATCCGTTGACGACGAATGCCGGCATGCGCACGAGTTCGCCCTCGCGGATCGAGGCCGGCCAGGGGGCCTGGACGATCAGGTCGCGGCGGCAGCGCACGCTCTTGCGGAGTTCGCCCACGAAGGTCCCGGCGTTCACCGCCCGGGCCGTGAAGCGGAACTCGCCGCCGTCGGCCGGCAGCAGGAACTCTGCCCGGGCTTCGCCCTTTTCGTCGGTGACCAGTCGCGATTCCCAGAAGAGGGTCAGACCGTGCTGGCGGAGGAACTCGCAGTAGAGCTCCTGCGCGGCCCCTGAAGCGCCTGCGCAACCGCCACAGCCGACTCCGCCGTATCGTCGTCCTCCGCCGCTGCGGTAGCCGAAGCATCCGGCGAGGCCGCCGCCTTCCACCCTGCCGACCAGGTCCTCGTAGACGCCCCAGGCGAAGACCGGATGGAGCCAGTAGCAGTCGCTCCGCGGCGAGTCCGCGGCGATGGAACTTTCCCCGGTGTCGACCAGCAGCGGGCGGACGAAGTTCAGGAAGTAGCGCGCCAGATCCGGAGTGAGGTCCTCCTGCACGGCGAAGGCCGAGGACCGGACCGCGGCGAGCGATACCTCGGCGTTCCCGACGGGCTTGCCGCGGCTGTCGGTGACCCTGACGACGGCGCTCACCGCTTCGCCGGCCACGTGGTCGTCGCGGTCGGTGAGCACCTCGACCTTGAGGAACTTGTGCGCGGGGATGACCGGGACGGCGAGCTCCGCCTTCCTGACCACGTCGTCCCAGACCGCGACGGCTTGCAGATAGACGTTGGGCGACTCGGCCTCGCCGACGGGCAGGTCGAAGGTGCCCGAGGAGCCGGTTACGACGACGCGCATGGAGCGCAGCACGTCCTCGCGGCAGACGGTCACGAGGACGTCGGCCCCGGGGCGGTCGAGCTCGAGAGTCGCTCTGGCGGTCTCGCCGGGGTAGTAGGCTTTGCGGTCGACCTTGACCGTCAGGCCTCCGCTGCCGACGCTCGAGCCCACCTGCCGGAGGTTGAAGGCCACCGGCTGGCGCGCCCAGCCGTCGCCGGTATGGAGGCCCACCTCGACCGTCGGCGCGCGATTGCCGAGCGGCACCGTAACCCAGGCCTCGCCCTTTTCGTCGGTCCGGAAGTCCCTGGCGCTCGTTATCTCGCGGCCGTCTGAGGCGAACGACTTCACGAAGAGGCGGAGGGCGGCGGCACCCGGCCGGCCGTCGAGGCCGCGGCTGGCCACCCGCGCCCGGAGCGTCTCGCCCGGGTAATAGTTGGTCCGCTCGGGCTCGACCGTCAGGAAGAGCGGCAGGCGGCTCGAGAGCATCTCGGTCCGGGCCGACTCCCAGCGGTCGGCGAGCGCCCTGACCCTGGCGACGACCACGTAGCGCCGGGCCTCGCCATGTTCGGTCTCGAAGCTGAAGGGGAATGTCCCGTCGCCGGCGGTGGCGCCCGCGGCTTCCCACACCTTCTGCAGGCCTCGGAGCTCGTGCTTGAGCAGGTCCTGTCGGGACGGATCGGGATAGTCCGCGAGCCGCACGGGCTCGAAGAAGTCCTCCCGCTGGTCGGCGGGCCTTGCGACCTCCGGCGCGGGCCCCGCGTAGACGGTCACGGCCACGGGGACCCCGGCGGCGGGCACGAGTCTCGCGTGACGGACCGTGACCCGGCCTCGCGCCGAGGAGCCGGCGAAGACCGTCCCGGCGTCGGTCTCGACCCGCGTGTCGAGCAGCGGCACCTCGAAGCGGTCGACCTTGAAGACCGGATGGCTCTCGCCGGACGGCCCGATGGTCAGGTGGTAGGCTCCGACCGGCGCCGACTCGGGCAGCGCCGCTTCGAGCGCCACGGTGCCGTTCTCGTTGGGCGTCGCGCGCATCACGGCGATGAGCCCATTGTCGCGCCAGAGCATGAACTCGGTCTCGCGGCGTTCGGGCAGGGAGAGGCCGCCCGGGCCGAGCCGGCGGAGGATGCCCTTCATGCGGGCCTTCTCTCCCGGCATGAAGACCGGGCGCTCGGCGTAGAAGATCGAGCGCCAGGCGGTCGCGCCGCCGGGCTGCCGGCACCAGGACTCGATGGGGCAGACGCCGCCCAACTCGCCGAGCTCGGCCTTGACCAGGCAGTCTTCGAGCCGCCATTTCTCCGGGACGGCGACGCGGGCCAGGCCGTCGGCGTCGGTGCGAACTTCGAAGCGTTGCGGTCCGAAGTCGTGCCCGGCGCGGAGCTTCAGCCCCTCGGCGAAACCGGCCAGGAAGTCATCCTGGTCGTTGACCAATTCGTCGCGCTTGCCGGTGAGGAAGCCCTGGTCGAAGCCGCGGACGAACTCCTGTTTCTTCGTGCCGTCGTGGAACTGGGGCGCCACCCGGGCCGGGACGTAGTGCGGCTCGATGATGCCGCGAAGGCGGGCGTTGGGCACCGGCGCGCCGGTCTCGCGGTTCACCGCGCGGTAGAGGACCCCGGTGGGCGAGCTCCAGGTGAGCACTTTGTCGGCGACCACGGCCAGCTGGGCCGCGGCCACCACCGGGACGTAGCGGGCCCGGGCGGTCACGAGGTAGAAGCCCTGCCCGGAGACCGGCACCTCCACGGTGGCCGAGGAGTGCCTGCCGTTGGCGGACATGGGGCCGAGGTCCTGCGTCCAGGACTTCACCTCCGGCAGCGCCGCGGCGGCGGCCACGGCCGCGTCGGGCGGGAGGGTCCGGAATTCCGCGTAGGCTTGGCCGTCGGGGAACCGGCGCAGGCTGAAGCGAACCTCGCCGTAGTAGCTGGTCCGGAGCTCCAGTAGCTTCTTCTCGGACGGCGCCAGCACCCGGGAGTCGAGCCGGCGGATGTTGAACTCCCGGAATTCGGTCTGGAGCCGCCAGCCGAGCGACCGGTCGCGGGTGAGGAGGGGCTCGATGAGCGGGATGTCGGATATGGCGTCCGCCGGATCCTCGACAGAAGGCGAGTCGGTCACGTCGTTGGCTTTGAAGAGCATGCGACACTTCGGCGGATCGTGCTCCTGCACAACCTTGACCGGGCCGTGGCCGTATCCTGCGATGTCCTTGTGGGCCTCCAATCGTGCGGTGGTCTCGGTTGCTTTGGACTTGAACGGCTCGCGCGCGGCGAGCCGGTCGAGCCACGCAGGGCGCTCAAGTGGCCAGAAGGCGAAGGCGCCGGCGAGCAACCGGCGGCCCTCGAAGAGCTCCCATGTCTTCTCGAAGGCCCGCAGCGCCTCGGCGCTGCTGGCATGGTGCGCGGCGAGCTTCGCCCAGGTCGCGAAGGCCCGGTCGTAGTCGGCTTCGGCGAAGTGCTGGCCCCCGAGCAGGTAGAGCGTCCTGGCGCTCTCGGCGGTGGACGAGCCGGCCAGGTTCGCGGCGAGCTTCTCGTAGCCGATGTCCCCGCGGCCGTAGAGCAGGACCTGGATGGCGTCGTAGTCCGCGGCCAGCTCCGGCTCCTCCGAGCGCGGGAGCCCCCGGATCTCGAGGACGTCCTCCAGCTGCTTGACCACCTTGCCGAAGTAGTCGATCAGCTTGTTGGCGTCCTCGAAGCCGGCCGGGTTCCGGGGCCGGAGCTTCTCGTCGGGGTTGAGCCGGGAGTTGAGGACGTAGTCGTCGAGCTGCGCCGGGGTGCGCAGTTCGCCGGCCGGATCGAAGAAGAACCCGTAGAGCCCGCGGAGCTTCTCGCGGAGCACGGCGCGCTGGAAGTCGAAGGTGCGGTCGTGAAGCGTTATCCGGTCGAGGAGCGCAACGGCCAGTTCGCCGCGGCCGGCGGCCACGTGGGCGCGGGCCACCTCGTAGCGGGCCTGGTCGATGCTGTCCCGGTCGCCGGCCGCCTCGAGGGTGTTGAGCGCCTGGGCGGCCTCCTCGATCCGCCCCACGCGCAGGTATCCGCGGAGGTTATCGAGCAGACCGGCCCCGTCGAGCGTCCGGGCCTCGGTCCGGCCCGAGGCCCGGACGCGCCATGCGACCGTCCCGGCAACGCACAGGCCGGCCGCACAAATGCCCAGAAGAAGCAGCGCCTTGCGAGCGCCCATCGACCACCTCCCGTCCCCGGGCGGAGGGAACGGAGGGGCGGGGCAGGGCGTTCACGGCAATCCGCCGGGTGTAGCGCAAACGTCTGGAAGTAGTGTCAAAGGCGTGGATGGAAACCGCAGAACCGCAGAATGTCGAATATCCAATGTAGAAGGACGGGAATGGGCCGAGACCCAACCTCGACATTCGGCCTTCGACATTCGGTGTTCTGCGGTTTCGCCGTTCGCTTCGCTTCTACTCCGGGTCGAACAGCCCCGGCGTCCTGCCCACCACCTCGCGCAAAGCCTTCTCGAGAAGCTCCCTGAGCCCCGCCTTCCAGGCCGCCTCGGCCATGGCCGGCAGGGCCTCGTCGAGCGGTTTGTCCTTCGAGGCGCGGAGCGCCGTGAGGGCCTGTCCGGCCGCCGGCGCGTCCTTGGGCGGCAGAAGCGAGACGAGAGCTTCGGCCTCCTCGTCGGTGAGCTCGCGCGCGGCCTCGAGGACGGCGCGCAGGCTCTCGCCCAGCGGCGCCTCCTTCGCGAGGAAGGGGCGCAGGTCGGCCAGTAGCGCGGCAGAGGTCAGCCGCTCCAGGCCCTTGCGGGCGAAGGGTCTGGGCGAGACCGGGGACAGCCGGGCGCAGGCCAGGCAGCCGAGCGGGCCGAGGTCGGGCGAGCCGTACAACCGCTTCATCTCCGCGGCCTCGTAGCGGCCCAGGCCCATCAGGCCGAAGGCCTTCTCGCGGCCCAGGGTCCAGGCCCAGGAGTCGCGGGGCAATCCCTGTTCCCCGAAGAACAGCAATGCTCGACCGATCTCGGCCATGAGCCTGTCGTTGACCGCACCCGGATCCAGACCCTTGGAGGCCGTGCCGGCGTCTTGGGCAAGGTTGCCGAACACGTCTTCGGGCACGTTGAAGGACTCCTTGCCGGTGTTTCGGGAACCGGCTGTGACCAGCCGGTCGAGGGGGGCTAGCGCGCCCCGGGAGAGCAGCTTGCGCAGAGCCGCCCCGGCCCGCTCGTCCGGGGCTCTCTCGACTTCGAGCGCCCGCAGAATCTGAATGACTTCGTAGGCCAGGAAACCGATCGAGGACCCCGCCGGACGCTTGGGGTCGAAGGCCTCCGGGCCGTCCGAGGCCGACAGCCCCAGCTTCTCCAGGGCCTTCCCGGCGGCGCCCTTGGAAAGCCTCACCTTCAGGCTGGCTCCCGGGCCGGAGATGGAACTCTCCAGCGGCCTGCCGGTGGCCGCGTCGATCTTCAGGACCCCGGGAAGCCCGGGCGCGCTGAGATTCAGGATGCCGTCCTCGACCATGGCCAGGAGGTACTTGCTCCGGCCCAGGGCCAGGAACGCGACCGGGTCCAGTTGAAGGACGACGTGCCTGTTCGCGGCATGATCCAGTTCGGAGCTGACCGACAGGTTGCCGCCCAGGAAGAAGCAGTCGCCGTCCTTGTCGGGACGCGACCTTGCGACCACCGACAGCAGTGCCTTCAGCGGCATGTTCCCCGCCGGGATGGTGCATCGGCGCCGGCCCTGCATCTCGAACATGATCAGCGACTTGCTGTCGAAGGCCAGGCCATGACTGATCGCCACGCGGCCATCGACGTTCATGTTGCATGCGGTCAAGAGCCCGTGGCGAGGAGAGAAGATGGCCTGAAACCTGGCCGAGCGCCGGGTCCCCTGGCCCTCGACCGTGAGGACCAGGTCCTCCTCGCCGGCCGCGAATGCGGCCAGCCAGTCGCGGAGCTTGAGCATGGCCTGGTCTTCCCGGGTGAGCTCCACGCCAAGCGCCGGGGCCTTGTTGTACTCCACCACGTCGATGGCCAGCGTCGACCTGGTCTCGCCCGGCTTCGTGGGAAGGGACGGTGTGACGGTCCAGCTCAAGAAGCGCGCCGAGCGCCAGAGCCTGTAATTGATGTCGTTGACCGCCTGGCGGTCGATCACCATGCCGGGCTTCAGCTCCAGGAGTTCGAGGAGGTCGGCCTCGTCGCTCTTGACGAGTCCGGTGACCCGCGTCCCGCCGAGCACCGCGCGCGGGCCCTCGTGCCGGATGGTGACGAGCAGTTCGGCCGTGCCGCTCTTCGGGTCGGCGACCACTCCGGCCTCGAGTTGCGGCGCGAAGTTGCCGAACTCGGAACAGGCCTGCGTCGCCAGCCGGGTCAGCCGCCTCTGCGGCAGGGCTCCGAAGGGGGCCGGCGCCCCCTTCGTCCATATGGGATTCTCGGGCTCCGGCGGTTTGCCTTCCTCACCACGCTTGGCCACCTCGTACTCCGAGACCATCCGCGGCTCGGTGAGCAGCTTGACCAGCTTCCCGGCCGGGATCTCCCTGGCGCCGACCACCCGGACCTCGCCGCACTTGTAGCGCGGTCCCTCGACGATCTTGAGAGTGAGCCGGGCGGCGGCCGCGTCCAGGGCGCCCTCCACGCGCACGTCCGGGAAGCCGCAGTTCATGTAGCCGGCGCGGACCTTCTCGGTCACGAGGCGCACGTACTCGCCTCGCGGTGCGGCGGGATGGGAGGCCAGGAGGAAATCGGTGTCAGTCCGGAGGCCGTCGAGGATCTGCTTCGCGGTGAAGGTCTCGTTGCCCTCGAAGACCAGGCTCTCGGGATGGCTCAGGCGGCCGACGGTGGCGGCGGAGGCCGCGGCTGCCGCGTCGCCCTCGCCGGCGTGGGCGTCGATAGGGGGTAAGAGAAGGGCGGCTGCCACTGCCATGACAGCCCAGCGAAACGCGAGATAGCCCATGGGACCGGCTCCCTTCGTGCCATCAGCCGGAAGGGAGGATAGCCCGGGTCCGGCCCGCGGTCAAGCCGCGGACAACGCGAACTTAGCCACAGATGCACACAGATGCACACAGATGGGATGGATGCTCTTGACCGCAGAGGCCGCGGAGTATCGCGGAGGAGGCGGCCCCGGATGAGAGGCGCAGCCATCCTGGCTCTCAGGGACCGAGTGCAACGGGGCTGACGCAATCAGAGATCCCCTCTGCGTGCCTCCGCGCCTTCTCCGGTGCAATCACGCTGTTATCTGTGTGCATCTGTGTTCATCTGTGGCTAAGCTATTTCACCGTCGTGTCGTAGCGCACGCCTTCCGGCACCGGCACGGGCACGCCCACGCTGACGCCGTGGTCGCCGGCGGTCTTCGCCAGGCCGTCGACCGCCAGGAACGCCGTGTAGCGGCAGAGTACCCGGTTCTCGAGGGAGACGGCGGTGACCTCGCCGCGGAGTTCGTCCGATGGCTCGGCGATCTCGCGGTCGGAGAGTTCGGCGATCTTCCAGCGGGCCCAGACGCCGGAGACGCCGGGGTGCTGCGCCTCGTCCGACTCGGCCTCGACGCGCAGCGTATAGCTCACGGGCTTGCCGCCGGCGCGGCCGGAGACTTTGACGGTGCCGACGCCCGAGTTGGCGAGCCGCCCCACCACCATCACGGGCCGGCCCACGAAGAGGTCGGGGATCTGCCGCGGGTAGACGTCGGTCACCTCGAGGGCGCCCCAGTCGACGCGGACGTCGGTGAGCGCCGCGCGCGCGGCGCGGTCGTAGAAGAGGTCGACGGCCTCGCCCGTGCCCTCGGAGAGGCCCACGAAGGCCGCCGCGCCCCGGCCGACCCGGGCCATCTCCTCGAGGAGGTGGCGGTTCACGGAGCTGCCCACGCCGAAGCTGAAGATCCGCGCGGAGCCCAGGCGCTTCCGGATCTCGGCGAGGACCTGGGTTTCGTTCCCGATGTAGCCGTCGGTCATGAAGGAGACGATGCGCAGGCGGCGGTCGTCGTGCGGGAAGTCGAGCGCGGCGCGGATGCCCTCGATCATCATCGTGCCGCCCTCGCCATTGAGGCCGTCGAGATACTTGAGCCCCTGCGCGACGTTCTCGGGAGTCGCCGGGACCGGCGCCGGACCCATCTTCGACGCGCTCATCGAGAAGGTCACGATCTGGAAGCTGTCCTCGGGCGAGAGCTTCCGGAGGCAGCGGCGCGCGGCCTCCTTGGCCTTCTCGATGGGCGCGCCGTCCATGCTGCCGGAGCAGTCCAGGACGAAGATCATCTCGCGGGGCACGCGCGGGAGGTCGGCGAGCTCCGCCGGCGGCTGGAGGACGAGGGCGACGTGGCTGGCCCTCTCGCCGCGGTTCACGAGCACCGCGGTCTTCATCTGCCGGCCGGCCACCCGGTAGCGCAGGACGAAGTCCTTGTTGGGGATGCGGTCGAGCGGCGAGAGGCTCACCGCGATGTGCGAGGGCGACAGGCGCTTCACTTCGACCGCGTGGCTGGGGCTCGCCGCGCTCTCGACGGCCACCCCGGCGTCGATGTCCACCGAGACGGCGATGTCGTGGCCGCTCCGTTCGCCGGGCTTCAGGTGCTGGACCTCGGTCGCCTGGCCGGAGCTGCTGCCCTTGCCGTGCGAGACCGCGCCCACCCCGCCGGTCGAGCCCGCCGGGTTGAACCGCGGGCCGACGACCATCGGGAAGACGAACTCGTATTCGCCCTCGCGGTACTTGAGCGGGCTGAAGTAGGTGATGGTCACGTCGATCTTCTTGCCCGGCTCGATGTTGGCCACCTTCTGGGTGAAGACGTTGGGCCGCTCCTGGGTGAGGAGCGAGGCCACGTGGCCCTGGCTCTTCGCCTCCTCGTAGATCTTCCGGGCCTCCTCGCGCTCGCGGATCATCCCGCGGATGCGCCGGTCGCCGACCGTCATCACGAAGTCGGTGACCGCCGCGTTCTCGGGCAGCGGGAAGACGTAGACCGCCTCGATCTTGGTGTCGTAGGGGTTCCGGTAGCGCTGGAGGACGTTCACCGTGGAGATGAAGGCCGAGACCCGCGCCGAGACCTCGGTGCGCTCGAGCGGCACCGGCACCTCCTTCTCGGGAGAGAGCCGGGCGTGGAGCTCGCCCTGCGTCGGGTAGTCGTCGCCGCGGGGAGTTGGGGCGAAGTTGGGGTCGGAGCGCTCGATTATCCAGAGCTCGTCGGTCATGCCGGTGCGCTGCCAGGGGGCGGCGGCGGAGCCAATGTGTCCGCCGATAGATTGGCAGGTTTTTGGCAAGATGATTCCTCTTTGCGGGCGCCCTATGCCAGAAATGTCGGGGCGAACCCTGCTACAGCCGATAGCAGTTATGGTTGCCGCCAGAATCGCTCCGACGGCTACAAGCGAAAAAGGTCTCCTGTACATTGATATCTCCTCTCCAGCCCCCACTACTTCACCCGCAGCGACTGCACAGCCTTCTCGATCTTCGCCCGGTCGGCGGCCAGCCTCTCGCGCGGCCCCCAGGCCTCGAAGGTGTAGAGGTAGCGCTGCCGGCGGTCGGAGACCACCGCGAGGAGGTAACCGGTGTCCTTGCCGGCCACCTGCTTGCCGCCAGCGAGCACCCGGGCCTCGGTGCCGGTCTTGAGCTTGAGGGCCGGCTCCTCCCTGACGGGCACGGCCCGGCGCTCGACGAGCACCCGGCGAACGAGCTTGGCCCAGAACTCCGCCGTGCCGCCCTCGTGGTTCTCGCGCCGCTCGACGCGGAGCATGACGCCCTCGGCGGACATGGCCCGGGTCACGTCGCCGCCCTCGTAGTACTTCACGTAGCCATCGGGCAGCTCGAAGTCCACGCCCCGGCCGCAGTCGCCGGCGTAGCCCGCCTCGCGCTGGACGCCCTGGGCCAGCTCCGAGGCCAGGGTCTCGACCCACGGGAAGGGCAGCGCCTCGGCCACCACCTTCTGGGGCACGGGCGAGTTCATGCGCACGGTGAGCGTCGAGAAGGCCACGGCGGTCTCGAGGTAGCGGAGCTTGCCCTTGAGCATCTCGAGCGTCTCGGTGACCCGCTCGAGCTCCTTCTCGACCTTGAGGGCGTCGTCCATGGCCGCGGCGCTCTGGAGCATCTTGGCCAGGCGCTCGCGGACCTCCTCGGCGTTCTTGAGCCGGATGGCCAGGTCCCGCATGGTCTCGCCGACGTCCTCGCCGCGGACCTCCTTCAAGGCGACCTCGCCGAGCCGGCCGACGGCCTCGAGCGCCGCCTGGAACTTCGCGGCCGGGACCTTCACCGTGATGGAGTCGGGGCCCATCTCCTGCAGGCGGCCGCCGAGCGAGACGGCCGTCGCGCGGATGCTCTCGAGCGATTCGGCGATCCTCTCTACGACCAGGTGCATGGTGGCGTTGTAGATGATCGTCCCGCCGGAGCGGTCGGGGTCGGAGGCGGGGGCGGCGGTGGAGGCGGCATCGCCGGCGAGCGCCTTGCCGATTCCACGGGCCGCGCCACCGAGATCGGCCCGCAGTCTGGCGTTCTCGGCGCTGAGCGCGTCGACGTTACGCGTCACGATCGCCTCGGGATAGGCGCCGTAGCTCGCTCGAGAGCAACCGATGGACGTGCAAATCAGCGCTAGGGTTGTTGCCCCCGCGGCGGCCAAGCTGATGGCGGTCAGTCTGCGCATGTTATTTCCCCTGTTCCCCCTCGACGGCCGGAACCTTGAGTCCGGCCCCGGCTTTGATCCGCTCCCCGCCCGGCTGTGCGGTGGTCACGAGCTTTACGGATAGCTCCGGCGCCGCGGCGCCCTTCACCTGGAGGTGGAGCCGCGCCACGCGCTGGGCACCCTTGACGGCCTGGCTGTCGGCCGGGACGAAGGCAGCGAGGACGATCCGACCGCCGGTCCGCCCGGCCTCGTCGAAGTGCGGGGCCTCGCGGAACCCGGCCGGCTCGCCGCCCTCGACGCCGACGATCTCGACGCGCTTGGCATCGTAGCCGACCTCGACCTGGTAGGCGGCGAGCGACTTCTCGCCGCTGTCCACCCATACGTCGACCGCGCGGAAGGAGACTCCGGGGCTCGCCGGCTTGACGGCGGCGTCCTCACCGGCGCTCAGCACCGCGCCGAGCGAGAGGCAAGCCAGGGCGGCGAGCAGGGCGAGGCTGCGCATCAGCCGCCCGCCTTTCGGACCGCCACCGCCCGGCGAATGAGCTCGTCCACGTCGGCGCGGTCGACGCGGCCGTCGCCGTTGGCGTCAGAGGATGTATCAAGGCGCCCGCCGGAGTCTATCCGGCGCGAGAGCCGGTAGGCGTCGACGATGTCCACCTGGTGCTCTTGGTCGCCATGCCTGAGCACGGCCGTAGCCCAGAGGCCGGCGACGACCAATAGCGCGGCTGCCGCCGCGGCCGTCCAGACCGGCCAGCGGCGGGCGCGGCGCGTCGCCATCTGCCGCCGGACCTCGCCCGAGCGGAGGCGGATCATATCCGCCACCGCGGCGTCGACGCGCGCCGGCGGTTCGGCGGAGTCGATCTTGAGGCTCCGCCGCAGTCCGGCGCCAAGCGCCGACTCGAGCTCCCGGAGCTCCCTGTCCTGGTCGTTTCGTTCGGTGCTCATCGCGTTCTCCGCCTGCTTCAGTCCGTTTGGCTTCGAGAAGTTCTGGCAAAAAGGCGAATTTGTGTGCAGACCGCCAAGTGCTCCGTGTGCAGCGGTCTGATTTCAACGCAGAGGCCGCGGAGGACGAAGACGCAGAGGCCGCAGAGGACAACGGCGGGCACGCTACTTGGTTGTTGCTGTTGTTACAGCAGGAACAAGGCTGTTGTCCTCTGCGCCCTCCGCGCCCCTCTGCGGCCTCCGCGTTGGAAAGCGCCTGCTCGATTACCGATGGCTCGCCAGCCGCTCGCGCAGCTGCCCCAAGGCCCTGTGCAGCCGCGACTTGACGGTTCCCAGGGGCAGCCCCAACTCCCGGGCGATCTCCTCTAGGGCGAGATCGCGTCCGAAGCGCAGAATCACGACCTCGCGGAGCTCGTCGCTTAGCGCGGCGACGAGCCCGGCGAGCCGGTCGTCGCCGTCGCCGGGTTCGGGCCCTTCGGGCCGGGCGGCCGGCTCGGCGTCATCGGGGAGCGGCGCGAGCCGGGCGCGCTTCCGGCGCAGGCGGATGGCCGTGTTCCGGACGGCGGGGAAGAGGAAGGAGCGCAGTTCGCAGGTCAGCTCGAAGCCGGGGAACTTCTGGAAGAGGTAGAAGAAGACCTCCTGGGTCGCGTCGGCGGCGTCCTCGGCGTCGCCGGCGAACCTGAGGGCCAGGGAGTGGACCCAGCCCCGGTGGCGCCGGTAGAGCTCCTCCATCGCCGCCGCGTCGCCGCGGTCGGCGGCCGCGACGAGGTCGAGGTCGGAAGGCCCGGGCGCCGCCGGGCGGGGCGGGGGAGTCACCGCCTCACTGGCTCCCGGCGTTCCCGGCGAGGGGATGGCATCGGCTGCCTCCAAACGCTGCTGGCGTGGTCGCGATTTCGCGGCCGAATATAGGCCCGGCGAGGGCGGGCGTCAAACGCGAAGCCGGGCCGGCAGGGAGGAAGCGACGTTCACCGCGGAGACTCGGAGGCGCCAGGACCGGATTCTGTCCGCGGGCGAGGACGGTGCCGGCGGGTACCGTACGCCGCGTCCATGGAATTCCTCTGCGCCTCTGCGGTGAGACCGGCTTGGAGTCCAGGACTCTTCCGCCGGGGCGGGTGCGGCAGGGGTTGACCTCCGGGCCGCCCGGGCGGTTAGAAGTCCCTCATGCCCGCCGTCGGTTCCACTGCCCTTGCCAAGCCGTTGCCGCGGGCTTAGAATCCGGCCGTCTTCATTCTGGAGGAACGTGATGCCGCTCTCCGCTCTAGTCAAGGCGTTCTCCGGCCCGCTGGCCGCCTGCCTGGTCCTCTCCGGCTGCACGGGAGGCTCCGTCCCGGCCGCCGCCCCGTCCCCGGTCGCCTCCGAACCGGCCCCGGAACCGGCCGGCTCCGCCGGGCCCGGCAAGGGCGCCGAGGCGGCGAAGCCTGCCGGCGAATCCGCCCCGAAGCCGACGGCCGCCGCCGCCGAAGCTCCCAGGAAGGATCCGGCCCCGGCTCCGGCCGCCGAGACGCCCAAGCCGCTGCCTCAGGCCAGCCCCGAGTCGGTGGCCAAGGTCAAGGCCATCATGAACCGCATGGACAGCGAGGTCGCCGAGGAGCGCGAGGCGGCCTGGACCGACCTCAAGGACATGGGCGACCTGGCCACCCCGGCGCTGGTCGGGGCGCTGAAGACCGGCAGCGCGCCTGAGCGCCGCAACGCCGCCCGGGCCATCGGCCTGCTCAAGGACAAGGCCGGGGCCGAGGCGCTTCGCGCGGCGCTGGCCGACAAGGACGTGGACGTCCGCTGGCAGGCCGCCCGGTCGCTCGGCGAGGTGGGCGACGAGGGCTCCAAGGATGCTCTAGCCAGGCTGCTCAACGAGGACGGCGATCCGACGGTCAAGGAGCACTGCGCCTATGCGCTGGCCGCCCTGGGCTCGGACGCGGGTTTCGGCTGGTTCAGGGATGAGCTCAAGGCCAAGGAGGTCTCGCGCCGCAGCCGCGCGGTCAAGGCCCTGGGCAAGTACGGCGCGGAGAAGTTCATTCCCGAATTGGCCGCCGCGCTCAAGGACGTCGAGAAGCGCGTGCGTACCGAGGCGGTCATCCAGCTTGCCGACATCCGCCACAAGGAGGCCGTCGAGCCGCTCATCGCCGCGCTGGGCGACGAGGACTACAAGATCCGCGAGCGCGCCCGGAGCGCCCTGGAGAAACTGACCTTCGTCGACGACCTGGGCTCGGACAAGGCCAAGTGGGAGAAGTGGTGGGCCGGCAACAAGGAGAAGTTCAAGGTCTCGGCCTCCGGCAAGCCTGAGCCGTACGCCTGGGAGAACGCCGTCTCCATCAAGGACGAGGCCGGCTACAAGAAGGAGGTCGAGGAGGCCAAGGGGCTGGTGGCCGTGGACTTCCACGTCGCCAAGAACCTCGACTGCATCCGCGCGGCGCGGGCCCTCGACGGCCTGGCCGCCGGCTACAAGGGCAAGCTGACCGTCTGCGAGGCCGAGGCCACCAAGGCCCTGCAGGGCGTGATCGGCAAGCTGGGACTCAAGCAGGCCCCCACGGTCATCGTCTTCAAGGACGGCCAGCGCGTCGAGACCCTGATAGGCTCCAAGACCGCCGAGGAGTACAAGACCATCCTCGACGAGCACGTGGCCGGCACCCGCAAGGTCGACGCCGACAAGGAGGCGGCCCTCCGGCCGCCGGATCCATACGCCTGGCAGAACGCCGTGGCCGTCAAGGGCGAGGCTGACTATAAGAAGCTGGTCGAGGAGTCCAAGGGCTTGGTGGCCGTGGTCTTCCACGTCGCCAGCCCCGACTGCCTCCGCGCGGGTCCGGGGCTCGACAAGCTGGCCGCCGAGCTCAAGGGCAAGCTGACCGTTTGCGAGGCGGAGGCCCAGGCCAACATGGCCGTCGTGCGCAAGCTGGGGCTCAAGCAGGCCCCCACGGTCATCGTCTTCAAGGACGGCCAGCGCGTCGAGACCC
>CALGYR010000070.1 GCA_937935355.1 uncultured bacterium
CAACCCACGTCATTACGCTAACTTGGAACCTCATCCAAAGTGGCCACGCCCAAATGGTATTGTGTCCCCCGATATCGAAGGTGGCTCTGAGCAAGCAACAACAACGGCCATTTCTCACACGGAGCCACTGAGCCACGGAGACAACAAGGCCCGAGCCTGCCGTTCTTTGTGGCTTCGTGGCTTTGTGTGAGCAACAACGGCGGTTTCTCGCACGGAGCCACAAAGCCGCGGAGGACAACAACGGCTGGGGCCGGGCTGGAAGGTTGGAAGGATGGAAGGCTGGAGGATTGGGGGACCGAGGCGGGCCGGCTCTCGTCCACTCTTCCACCCTTCCATTCTTCCATCCCCCCAGCCGTAGCCTGCCGTTCTTTGCGGCTTCGTGGCTCCGTGTGAGCAACAACGGCGGTTTCTCGCACGGAGCCGCGGCATCCGTCATTCTGTTGGTTGCTGGTTGTTGGGTGTTGGCTTTTGGTTGTTCGCCGTTGGCAGTTGTCCGTCGCGTCTTGCGCCGCTCTCGGTGTCTTGCGGCGCGCCGCGGGGCGGGGATAATCGCCGCCCGCGCGGGCCCCGCGGGGCCGCGCCGATGATTGTCAGCAAGATGCCAACGAGTGTGTTCTTGAGAGGGGGCTTTGGGATGGCAAGACGCATGTGGGTGTACGTGCTGGCAATTACGCTCTGGGGGTGTGGCCAACAGCAGACCAATATTCCGCCACGACCTCCTGCGCCGCCTCCGAAACCGAAACCAGTTCTATCCGCGGAGGAAATGGAAGCCCAGCGCAGGGTGAAGCTCCTGAAGCAGTTTAGGGAGCTCGGATTCTATGCTGACTTGAAGGACAAGTCGGACGGCGATGTGCTCGCGGAGATCAATCAGCGCTGCAGGAAGGTCTACAAGGATGATCTGACCATGGGTTGGGACGATGGTCTTGCCAAGAACCGGATGCTCCATTGGGACTCGCAGAGATTCTGGCAAATGGTTAGCGGGGGGTCGATTCTGCCGGCACGCAAGCCCTACACTCAAACCCTGGAGCAATGGGCAAGCATATCGCTTGGAGCGTTCAAGCCGGAAGCCATCGAGGAATCCTGGGAGTTTGCAGATGATGGCACAGGGAAACCGAAGGAAGCCAAGAGAGTGGTGGTTTCCTTCACCTGCAATGGCAAGCGCCACGAACTGGAGCCGAAAATCAGAGGTAATCGGCTCGACCTCGACATCCTGGTGCCGATAAACGGACTCATCGTAGAAACCGGCCGCCAGTTCTACGTGGACCACTTGTCGTCGCTGGCCGCTGACGTGCTCTGCCTAACCCGGGATGAGGTCGATGGCCTTGCCCGAAAAGTGGACTGGTTCTTCTCGACGCCGGGCGACCCCATAGATTCGATCGTTCGGAAGCTTAATGCCAAGAGAACGGGCTGGGAGAAAGCGGAAGCCCCGTCCGTAACGCTTCCTGCGGATGCGAAGCCGGAATCGGTGGTGTCTCACGTGATCCAGCTGAGCAGGTTTGGCACGGATGCCGGTCCGGTCCGGATGAAGACGTCTCGTGTTTTGGAGATCAGGAGCGTTATGCTGTCTGCACTTGGCACGGGCAGCAGTTATGCGGCGGTTGTTGAATCGGACCTGGGCCTCAAGGTGCTCATCTTCAGGTATCAAGGTCCCCGGCAAGGCTGGTGGACCAGGTTCTTCGAAGCGTTCGATATGCCTGCCGAGAAGTACAAGGCGACTTTCGACCCGCGCGATCTCCCGCCGGAAGAGTGCAGGCCCGTCACGAGCAAGGAGAAACGCTAAGCGGCCTCGGGTAAGTAATTGGGGATGGGCTGTCGCCCATGTTCCGTCGGCCCGTTGTGCGGCTACGATTTGAGACCTCCTTTGGCGCGGGAAGACATCCTGGTTGCGACCGAAGGTGGCTCTGAGCAAGCAACAACAACGGCCATTTCTCACACGGAGCCACTGAGCCACGGAGACAACAAGGCCCGAGCCTGTCGTTCTCTGCGGCTTCGTGGCTCTGTGTGAGCAACAACGGCGGTTTCTCGCACGGAGCCGCGGCATCCGTCATTCTGTTGGTTGCTGGTTGCTGGTTGTTGGATGTTGGCTGTTGGTTGTTCGTCGTCGGCTGTCGCGTCTTGCGCCCTTCCAGGTGCCTTGCGGCGCGCCGCGGGGCGGGGATAATCCCGGGCCATGGACGCCGAGCAGCCCCTGGAGCGGCGGCACGCGGGCCGGGCGGATGGCTCCAGGCGGATCTACGCGCTCTGGGCCGCGGGGCTCGGGCTGCTCGCGGTCCTGGGGCTCTTCTGCTGGCTCGGGCTGCTCCCCTATCTCCAAGTCCGCGCCCTCGTCGAGAAGCACGCGAACGACACGTTCCCGGAACTGAGCCCGCGCGAGGTCGAGGGCCTGGGCGGACCCCGCGGGGCCGTGGCCAAGATCGTGCTCTATCTGCGCCTGCCGGCGCGGCTGGCCGACAGGAAGGGCGTGGCTCTGGACCTGCTCGGCGAGCTCCATGCCGAGGCCCTTCCGGCCATGGATACGCTGATCTCGCTGACGGCCGTTCCGGAGGAGGCCCGGACCTCCGCCCGTCCGGCGGGAAGAGACGCCGCCAAAGTGCGCGAGAAGGCAGCCTGGATCCTCGGATGGCTGGGGCCGGCGGCCGCGCGAGCCGAGCCGGCGCTGGAGCGCGCTGCGGCCGACCCCTGCCCGGAGGTGCGCATCGCGGCGACCCAATCCCTCTTGCAGGTCAGGCCGGGGCGGGGCATAGCGCCGCTCTCGGCGCTCCTGCGCGATCCGGAGGATCAGTGCCGGGGCTGGGCCGCCCGGGAGCTCGGCTCCCGCGGGGCGGCCGCCAGGGCGGAGCTGCCGGCGCTCGAGTCCCTCGCTGGGGGGCCATCGATCGGGGAGGAAGCCGCTCGCGAGTGCCGGGTCGCCGCCTGGAAGATCCGCGTCGAGCTGAAGCTGGATCCGGAGGCCAACCGGAAGCTGCGGGAGCGGCTGCGGGCGAAGGTCTCCTTCGAATTCGTGAATAAGCCGCACGTCGATGCGCTCCGGACGCTTGGGGACATGGGCGGAGTCAGGGTGATCCTCTCCCCGGCGGCGAAGTCGCTCGAGGGCGTCGACAGACACGGCAGCACCACCTACAAAAGCGGCCTCATCACCCTGAGAATGCGCGATGTTCCGCTCGGCGTCGCCCTGATCTGGACCTGCAGGCTGGCCGGCTGCGACTACGCCCTGCGGGGCGGTGAGGTCTACGTGTTCGACGGGGACGAGGAACTGAAGTAGAGAAGCGCCAGGCTCCCGGATCACGGACCATGATCGGGCGCCATTTCTCACACGGAGCCGCCAAGCCGCGGAGGAAAACAACGGCCGGAGCCAGGCTGGAAGGTTGGAAGACTGGAAGGATGGAAGGCCCGGAATGCTGGGGGACCGAGGCCCGTCGTTTCTCGCCCCGTTCTTCCACCCTTCCATTCTTCCATCCCCTCAGCCGTGGCCCGCCGTTCTTCGCGTCTCCGTGGCTTTGTGTGGGTTATCCGGGGACATAATACCATTTGGACGAAGCGGCTTCGCCGCAGTGACGGCGGAGACAGGGCCATAGAGGACGTTGGCAGATAGTCTCTGGGCGTCTATCCTTGGGCACGTTCCGGCCATGGTGGTCGGTACGAGTTACGAGGAGGATGAGCGATGGAGACGGTTGCGGTAGGGAGTGGCGGAGGCGGGGAGGTGTCGCCGCTGCGCCGGCGGATGATCCAAGACATGGAGCTTGCCGGGTTGACTGGGGGCACGCGCAAGGTATACATCCGGGCAGTATTGGACTTGGTGAAGCATTATGGGGGCAAGCGTCCAGAGGAGATGAACGAAGACGAGGTGTACCGGTATCTTTTGGAGCTGCGGGAGAAGAAGAAGGCGGCGCTCGGGACGTTCCAGACACGCTTCGGCGGGCTGAAGTTTCTGTTCTATAAGACTCTGGACCGGGATTGGCCGCTGTTTTTTAAAAACGGGTGCGGCCGCCAT
>CALGYR010000071.1 GCA_937935355.1 uncultured bacterium
CCTTGAATGACCGTGAGCGACCTGTCCGGCACTGGCCCGGAACGTTGTATGACCCTGGCATTCACCGCAGCGGAGCGAATCGGCCCCAGAGGAAACGCCCACGGCGCGGCACGCGCCGCTCCCGCTTCCTAGACCGGTAGTCATCCGACCATCGGCCTGTCCGGAGGTCGACTTCAGCTGATGTTCACGCACACCTTGACTTTGTATTTGACGGCTTTCTGCAGCGGCTCCCGCAGCGCCTCGAGCTCATCGATGCACGCCTGCTTGTCAACCACGAAGGCCGAATCATCGAGGGCGCTCGCCAGCTTGATGGTCTTCTCGACGGCCGTCAGCAGTTTGGCGGGGTCGTGGTACTTGCAGTCGTCGTCGCCGGACACGAAGGAGACGAGCGTGCCCTTGCCCAATTCGATCAAGGTGTCGATTTCGCTGGCCAGGTTCCGCGAGCATGCGCCGACTTCGTCTTCGTGCTTTCCGTCCTGAGGCAACAGATAGAGATCGATGCCCATTTCCCCGCCCTCCGCAATCGCAGGCCGAGATTTCTGCGGCCAATTCATCCTGAGCCGCATCGGCGGCTCGAAGCAGGGCCATTCTACTCCCGCCGGCCCAACTGCAAGGAGACAACGTCTTCCGTATGGATCGCCATCCCGCCCTCTAGCCGCCTCCTTGGGCAGGCCGCGGAGGCAACGGAAGGTCCATCGCGAACATCATGGCCAGGCCGGCGACCCCGCCGGCCAGATCAAGGAGCCAGAAGAGCTTGACCGCGAGGACAACCACGACGACGGCTCTTTCTCACACGGAGACACAGAGCCACGGAGGACAACGACAGCCTTCTCGACCCCGGGCGCGGACCGGCTATGAGTGCCTGATCTTCATCATCATCAGATCGCGGCAGGGCTGAGAAAGGGCCTTTAGAGCCTGCACCTCGGCCACGACCTTCTCGACGTCGTACTCGACACGTCGGAACTCGAGACCGTCGTTATCGAGCACGATGTAGGAGGCCCGCGGGTCTCCGTCGCGAGACAGGCTGCCTGCGCTGACAGCGCCTCCGACGACGATCAGCGGTTTCGGAAGATCTTGTCGATTGTGCCGGACGGCAGGTGCAGGGGCGTCTTCCGAACCGTCCGCCCGGCAGATGCAGGGACTGGCCATCCTGCCACCTATGCAGAGGCTTACGCCGCCAGGCAACGCGGCGTATTCCGCGGCCTGCCAGTCATGGCCCCAGCCAACCTGGAGGTAGGCGTGCATTGGATCGCGAACCGAACCGTAGACGTACAGCACGTCGTCTTCGGTGACGGCCGTCTTCCCCGCGTTGACGCGTTTGATGAGCTCTTCGCCTCCGGGAGCCGCAAGCACCTGCTCGCGGCTCCAGAGAACCGCCTCGTTCTGATAGCGCTTGGAGGACCATTGGGTACCGGAGGGATCGGCAAGGCAGCGGTCCCAGAATCCGTGCATCCACCAGGCGCAGTTGTCGACCACCCATTGCAGGCAGGCGACCGGATCGGGTCCGGCCGCCACGCTGTCGCCCATGCAGACGAACCGGCGCACGCCCTGCCCTCGGGCGTCTTCGGCCACCGCCCGGAGCGCAGTGACGTTGCCGAAGATCCCGTAGAGAACGGCGGTGCGGGGCAGAAACCCCCTGGCCTGCAGTCTATCCATGCCCACCCCACCAGATGACCTGATATCCCTTGGGAAAGGCGAGTTCATTGACGAACTGCATCAGATCATGGGGCTTTCGTTGCTGCTCGGCAGCGTACGCTTCAGCACGCCTCACGGCCTCCGGCGTGGTGACAATGAGCCAGCCGCAGCCCCACATGGCGTGATTGGACATATGGAAGAAGTCCCAGCACGCGGCTGCGTCGAACTCCTCCTTCTCCTGCGGGCGGAAACCTCTGGCTGGCAGGATCTCGACCCGAAACCTGACTCCCCAGTCATCCACAGTTGCATCGGCCAAGCGGACCATTTCGATGAATGCATGCTCCTTGTAGACGCAGGTCTTCCCCCGGAGACGTCGGATCAGGGCCGCTTCCGGATGGCCAGGCACCTCTTTGGGCCGGCGTGAAAGACCTCGTCTCATGGCTGCCATGATTCGCCGAAGCATCTGCGTCATTCTCATGCCCTAGAAGCGAAGCGAGTGGTCGCACTTCCAGTCCGGGGCCTCCGCTGTCGGCGTGACCTCCACTACTCGAGCGCCATAGCACAGCGGGTAGGTGGACATGAAGTTCGCCAGCAGAGACCGCATCCTCGCCGCGGACGGCCCGTAAAGGTAGAGCGCCGTCTCCTTGGGGCCGTTCCAGTCGCCCCTGACTTCTCCCTCTTTGCCGAGGGCCGCCTCGAACCCCTTCAAGACGCCGTTCGCGTCGCAGTCGCGGTAGACGTCCTTCGGCAGGTTGACCCCGTCCAGGTAGATGGCAAGCCCTTCCATGGCCCCAAAGGGGGCGCTCTGCTCCCTGCCGTTTTCGGAGTAGAGCAACTGCGACCCCTTGGCGGCTCCGCGCTCCTCCAGAACCTGGCAGACCAGGGGCACGCCCGCCTTCAAGTCGGAGAGCTCCATGTCGATGCCGACATACAGGATCTCCCCATCGTTGTTCTGCGCGGTGCCTCCCCCGGTGACTTCTCCCAGGCCCTGCCCGGCGAGCGCGTCCTGCAGCGGGTCCTCGTATCGGGTGCCGCGGTCCATCGGCATAATCCGGTCCAGGAGCTTGGCGTATGCGAATGCGTTGGCCATCCGGTCACCCCTGCCGGGACGCCCTGGTGGCAGTGAGCCCGTTGCCGGCGGCCCACTGCGCGAGATCCTGGCGGTTGATGGCGGCGGCCATGAGCCCCGGGAACTGGTCGGGCGTGCAGGCGAAGGACGGCACGCCGAAGGCGGCCATGGCGGCGGCGTTGTGGGAGTCGAAGGACGGCGCCCCGTCGTCGTTGAGGGCCAGGAGCGCCGCCATCTGGACCCCGGAGCCGGAGAGCGCGGCCACGCGTTTGAGCATCTCCTCGCGGTTGCCCCCCTCGTAGAGGTCGCTGATCAGCACCAGGACGGTCTCCCGGGGCCGGCGGACCAGTTCCTGGCAGTAGGTCAGGGCCTGGTTGATGTCGGTGCCGCCGCCGAGCTGCACGCCGAAGAGCAGGTCGACCGGATCGGAGAGCTTCTCGGTGAGGTCCACCACCGCGGTGTCGAAGACGACCACGTGGGTCCTGACGGCCGGCAGCGAGGCCAGCACGGCTCCGAAGATGCCCGAGTAGACCACCGAGGTGCCCATCGAGCCGCTCTGGTCGACGCAGAGGATGACGTCGCGCAGCGCCGACCGTCGCCGGCCGTGGCCGATCCTCGTCTCCGGCACGATGGTCCGGTACTCGGGCTGGTAGTGCTTGAGATTCGCACGAATGGTCCGGTTCCAGTCGATCTCGCTGTGGCGGGGCCGGCGGTTGCGGACCGAGCGGTTGAGGCTGCCGTAGACGGCCTGGCGGGTGGGGTTGGCGAGCTTGCGCATCAGCTCGTCGACCACCTTGCGGACCACCATCCGCGCCGTCTCCTTGCTCTTGTTGGGGATCACGCTGCCGAGCGACACCAGCGTGGCCACCAGGTGCACGTCCGGCTGCACCGCCTGGAGCATCTCCGGCTCGAGCAGCATCTGGCGGAGGTTCAACCGCTCCAGCGCGTCCTGCTGCATGACCCGGACGATGGAGGACGGGAAGTAGCTGCGGATGTCTCCCAGCCACCTCGCCACGGCCGGCGAGGACGCCCCCAGGCCGCCGCGGCGGTCCGGGCCCCCGCCGTAAAGGGCACCCAGTGCCCGGTCGATGTCGAGATCGACCCCCGAGAGCCCGCAGCCCGTGCCATCGGCATCCTCTCCGCCGAGGATCAGCCTCCAGCGGCGCAGCCGCTCGTCGGCGACGGAAACGGTGGCGTCAGCGGCCATCGCCGGCCTCCAATCCAAGCAGACTCCTGACCAGCGGCAGCACCGCCTCCGCCCTGGCGGCATCGAGCTCCCCGGCGGCCGCCGCCGCACCGGCGAGGGCCGGGGGACGGCCTCCCTGCCTGGCGCGCTCGCCCATCATGCGCCGCTCGGCGGCCGCGAAGGTGCCGAACGTCCGGCGCAGCAGCGGCAGCACCTGGACGAAGGCGTCGGGCTTGAGCCCGCCGACCCACTCGTCCAGGAGCGCCCAGAGGCCGTCGTCGTGGATCAGGATCGCCCCGCTGTCCTTGAGGAAGCCCTCGATCCAGGCCGCGGCCTGGGCCGGCTCGTTGGCCGTCGAGAGCGCCAGGCTCAGCCTGGAGCCGGCCTCCCCGGCGGCGAGCGCCCTGGCGTCGAGCAGCAGGCGGACGCACCGGCCGGCGATGAGCCCGTGGACGTTGGGCACGCCGGCCAGCCGGGCCAGGGTCGCCTGCCAGGAGGCGGCGTAGTCCCGGCTCTGGAGCAGCACCATGGCCTCGTGCACCCGCCCGATGCGCTCGTGCATCCCGGCGGCCGCCTCGTCGTTGAGCGACCCGCAGGCCGGCACCAAGCCGATGCAGATGCGGGCCACCAGTCCGGAGACCACCTGTCCGATCAGTTCCGTGTCGGTCCGGCGGACGTTGCCGTAGCGGAGCACGCCGGCCAACGGCGGGAGCGCGTCCATCAGATGGGCCACGTCGCTCGTCACCGCCGCCTGGTCCTGGAGCTTTCGCATCACGTGGGCGGCCGCCTCCGGCAGGTCGGCGAGCAGCACGCCGTCGATGAGGCCGGTGAGCGCCGGCAGGTCCGGGGCGCGTCCGGCCAGGTCGCACACCCTGGCCGAGGCCGCCTCGGAAACCGTGTTCCCCCAGCGGCTGGCGTCGATCAGGGCGATGGCGAACTCCGGCTTCCACTCCAGGCGCCAGATCTCCTTGAAGGTCCCCTTCCCCCGGGCGCGCTCGGTGGAACCCCATGGCAGGGACAGGAGGTCGAGGCGGTGCAGCAGCCGGCTGCGGTCGAGGTCGTTGGCCTCGCGAAGGTCCAACTCCTTGCTCTCGGCCAGGGCCTTGGGGGGCAGCCGCAGGCGCTTCTGCTCCCTGGCCAGGTCCTGCTGGAGCGGGACCGTCGGCGCCGTCTCCGGGATCCGGCCGAGCTCTTCGCCGATGATGAGCCGCTCCCGGATGATCCCGAGCGGCAGGCTGCTGCCGAAACAGAAGACCGTCCGGCAGGCCTCGTTCAGTTCCTCGAGGCCCGGCAGCGGCCTTCCGCGTATGGCCGCCAGGGCCTCCGTCAGCCGCACGGCTTCGATGGTCTGGGCCGCCGAGGCGTCCAGGTCCTCCTTGCGGAGCAGCTTGGCGACCCGCGTGAGCCAGCGCTCGGACAGCCTGGTCGGGTGCGTCCACAGGTGGTGGTACCAGCCGGGCGAGATCACCCCGGCGCCGTAGCCGCTCTCGGCGGCCAGTCGCCCGTAGGTCCAGGGTATCCACGTGGCCGCCACCTTCGTCCGGGGCAGCCCCTTGAGCGCCGCAGCGTCGTCCCTGGCCGACGGCGCAGGCAGTCCCGCATCGGCCTCTCTCCTGCCGGCCAGGCACCCGGCCAGGACCGGGGCGTGCCAGGCGCCGCATACGACCGCGATCCGGGCCGCACCCTCCCTGGCCGCCCCGCGGATGACCGCGCGCATGTGGGCCTCGCGCAGCACCTCCTCGCGGGCCTCGTCGGGGTCTTCGAGCGGCGGCAGTTCCTTCCGGAGCGCGGTCATGGCCTCCAGGATCGCCGCGAAGAGGTCGCGGCTGTCGCGCCGCGACTCGACCAGGTGCTCCCACCAGCGCTCGCCGTCGTTGTAGCCGGCGGCCTCGGCCAGCCAGCGGAGCGGGTCCTGCCGAGGATGGGGCTGCTTGGGTTTGGGTTTGGGCTCGGGCTCGGGCTCGACCGCCTCTTCCCCGCAGCCCTCCGCCATCCCGCCGCCCTCGACCTGCGCGGCCTTCGCGCCGGCCTCGGCCTCGGCCTCGGCTTTGGCCCTGGCCTCGGCCTCCTTGTCCAGACCGAAGCGGTGCGCCACGGGCAGGTCCATGAAACGCACGGGTACGGAGTTGACCAGCCCCCAGCGGATGGCCTGCCACTCCGGAGAGAAGACCGCGTAGGGGTAGAAGACCGCCCGGCGGGGCTCGTCCGGCGCGTAGACCAGAAGCGCCACGGGCGGCTCCATCTTCTCGTGGGCCGCCAGGGGCAGCGCCTCGGCGCCGTCCGGCGGACCCTCGATCAGAATGCAGTCCGGCTTCAGACCCTTGAGCGCCGCAAGCAGGCTCCTGGCCGAGCCGGGGCCGTGGTGGCGGATGCCGAAGACGTGCAGTTCGGTCGCCGGAGCGCTCATGGCCGTGCCTTCAATCCCGGCAGCCTGCCTCAGAGCACTTCCCGGCAGGAGCGGTAGAGGTCCTTCCAGCCGTCGCGCTCCTTGACCACGGTCTCGAGGTACTCCTGCCAGACGATGCGGTCCTGCACCGGGTCCTTGACCACGGCGCCGGTGAGCCCCGAGGCCATGTCCCGGGCGCGGAGCCTGCCGTCGCCGAAGTGCGCGGCCAGGGCCAGGCCGCTGTTGACGACGGAGATGGCCTCGGCGGTCGAGAGCGTGCTCGACGGCGACTTGAGCTTGGTCTTGCCGTCGGAGGTCTTCCCCTCGCGCAGTTCCCGGAAGACGGTCACCACCCGGCGGACCTCCTCGAGCGCCGGCGCCTCGCCGGGCAGCTCCAGGGCCCGGCCGAGCTGGGCCACGCGGCGCTGGACGATGTCCACCTCCTCCTCGGCGGTGTCCGGCAGCGGCAGGACCACCGTGTTCACGCGGCGCTTCAGGGCGCTGGACAGCTCGTTGACCCCGCGGTCGCGGTCGTTGGCCGTGGCGATGACGTTGAAGCCCTTGCGGGCCTGGATCTGCTCGTTGAGCTCCGGGACCTGGAGCGTCTTCTCCGAGAGGATGGTGATAAGCGCGTCCTGTACCTCCGAGGGGATGCGGGTCAGCTCCTCGATCCGCGCGATCTTGCCCTCCCGCATGGCGCGCATCACCGGGCTGGGCACCAGCGCCGCCTGGCTCGGCCCCTTGGCCAGGAGCAGGGCGTAGTTCCAGCCGTAGCGGACCGCCTCCTCCGCCGTGCCGGCCGTGCCCTGCACCAGCAACGAGGAGTCCCCGCAGATCGCCGCCGCCAGGTGCTCGGCCACCCAGGTCTTGGCCGTCCCGGGCAGGCCCAGGAGCAGAAGCGCCCGGTCGGTGGCCAGCGTGGCCACGGCGATCTCGATCAGCCGGCGGTTGCCGATGTACTTCGGCGACACCTCGAAGCCCGAGTCGAGCTTCCCGCCCAGCACGAACGTCGACACCGCCCAGGGCGAGAGCTTCCACTGCGGCGGCCTCGGCTTCGTGTCGGCCTTGGCCAGAGCCGAGAGCTCCTCGGCATACTGGACCTCCGACGCGGCGCGCAGGATTTCCGTGTTCTCAGGCATGGTCGATCTCCTTCAGAGCCTCCAGCATGTCCCTGCGGAACTGCAGCATGGCCAGGAACTCGCCCGCGGCCTCCGACCAGGCATCCTGGCCTTCCTTGGGCGCGGGCCAGCCCTTGCCGGCCTCCTCGAGCATTTTCACCGGGAAACGGACCGCGAGCATCGGCAGCGCCTGACGCAGCCGCCAGGCCGTGCCGGCGCCCCCGGCGCGCCTGGCGCACGCCTGGACCTCGCCCAGCACCAGGCGGCCGAACCCCTGGCTCCATCGATGTCCGCAGGCCTCGAGCAGCGCCAGGCAGGAACCGCCTTCCTCCAGATCCCCGGCGTTGGCCTTGAGCCAGCGCCCCACGAAGGCCTCCCTGGCTTCGTCGTCCAGGAGCGGCAGCAGCCGGCTGCCGGCCTCCGGGGCCTCCTCCAGGATGGCCTCGGCCCAGGCCCCGTCGCGGTGGCGCTCGGCGGCAAGCAGCCAGCCGGAGAGCAGCGCCTCCGACCAGTCGGTGGCCTTGGCGGCCGCGATGAGCGCCGCCGGCTCGACACCCGGCTCCCGGCTCCAGTACGAGGCCGGGACGGCCGCGACGATCTGCTGGAGCCACCAGGCCTTCTCGCCGACCTTCCTGCCGCCGGCCGGGGGCTTGGGTTCGATGCCATCGCGCTGCATGTCCTTGTCGCACTCGGCCGGCGGTCGGACCTCGATCCTGCTCTTCCTGCCCCTGACCGCGGCAAGCAGCCCCGTCTTCGCCGTAAAGGCGACGAGCGGCCTGACCCGCTCGATCATGCGGGCCGCCAGCTTCGAGCCGGCGAGCCGCGAAAGCAGGTCGGCGGCCACCAGCCGGACCTTCTTGCTGCGGTCGTCGAGGGCGCTCTCGAGAAAGTCCTCGTCGGCCGGCCCCAGACCGGTCAGGAGGACGGCCAGGAACTCCTGCCGCGCATCGGCGTCGTCGTCCCCCCAGGTGCTCTGCACCAGCTGCCGCCCGAGCGCCGGGTCCGACCGGCGCAGTTGCCTGAGCAGCCCCAGCCGGACATCGAAGGTCCCGGTCTGCCAGAGATCGGTAGACTCCTCGGGCTTCCGCTCCGCCTCGCCGACCGCCCAGCACCAGTCGGGGTTGAGCCTGGCAAGCCACAGTCCCCGGCGCCCGAGGACGGGGATGACCGCCGCACGCAGGTCCTTGTCCCTGGCCGCAAGGTCGAGCAAAGCCGGCAGCAACTCCTCCGGAACCCGCTTGCCCCGGGCAGACTCCAGCCACTGGCCGAGCACCGGTCGGTAGAGCCCCTCGCACATCTGGCCCAGGTGCCTGGATGCGCGCGACCCGACCCGCGGCAGGTCTTCCCCGGACGGCGCGGCCGGCTCCATGGCCGGAAGCTTATCCGGGACCCTCGCGGGAACCGCCCCCGCCCGGCGGTAGAGGCTGTGGGCCCCCGCCGCGGCCAGGAGCGCGCCTTCGCGGTCCACCGGGTCGAGGGAGGCCAGGACCCGGCCCAGCGCATCCTGCCTGGGCGGCCAGGGCGGCGCCTGTCTCTCCGTCCCCAGCAGGGCCGCGGAGACCAGGGCCGTCCAGGATGCGCCGCTATCCGTTGCCACTGACGGCCCTTTCCATCCGGTGCAGCACGATGAACCGGTCCTCGCTCCAGGCGCTCAGAGGCAGGAGTCTGCCGCCGTCCCACTCGCCCATGAGATCCAGAGGCCGGCCGCCGCTCAGGGCCAGGAGCACCCAGCCGCTCCCGGAGGCCGGGGCCAGCGGCACGCACCTGCCGGCTCCGTCGCGGACCATGAACTCCCCGGCGGCGCCGAGCGGCGTGGCGCCATTGAGCGAAAGCGGGAACCTGTCGAGCCAAGGCTGCGCGGCCATGGCCCGGCCGCAGGCGGCGAACGCCTCGGAGAGGCCCGGGAACCCCGGGAAGCGCGCCAGCGGCCGGCTCTGGCCCTGCCCGGGCTTCACGAGCGCCCTCATCGGAAACGCCCCCGGGAAGAAGGCCAGCTCGGCCTCCAGCGCCGTGCCCGGCACGATCGAAAGCTCGAAGGGCTGCGTCCCGTACGAGAACTGCAGGATCAGCGCCGGCCGCCCGGAGCGCTCACCCCACAGCCACGTCCGCTGCACCCGCATTCTGGTGTCGAGTTCGTCCTCGTAGCTGCGCTGGCCCAGGACGCACCAGCGGTCGGGGACGCCAGCGCCGACCAGGACCTCTTCCTTCTCGGCTGACCAGCCGATCCAGGTCCGGATGTCGGCCTGGGTCTCCGGGGGAAGCGCGGCCAGCCGCTTGAACCCCTGGAGCAGCAGATAGAGCCGCCCGGTCTTCTCGAGCAACCGCTCCTGCCAGCCCGGCCCCGAAGCCGGGACCGAGGCCATCTCCATGACCAACCGGCGCAGCCCCGGCGCCTGGGCGTCCATGAGCCTGGCCGCGGGCTTCTCCCAAAAGGCGTATTCCTTGCCCTGCACCGCGGCCAGCCCCTGGCGCACCATGTCGCGCAGCCAGAGCTCGAGCTCTCCGGCCCCGGCGGCCACGCGGTCCTCGCGCCTGGCCGAACGCCTGGCCTGTTCGGCGGCCCGCTTGGCCTGGACCGCCGGGTCGTCGGCTTGCGCGGCATCCGCCTCCTTCTTCCTGGCCTGCTTCTCCTCGCGATCCTTGCGCGAGGAGAGCCACTCCTTCACCCAGTCCGGCGCAGCCTTGCCCTTGAAGGCCTGCGGCTGCTCGGCCAGCACCAGGAGGAGCGCCAGGCCGTGCTTGCAGGGAAACTTGCGGCTGGGACAGGAGCACTTGAATGCCGGCGCAGCCAGCTCGATGCAGGTCTGATAGGGTTCCTTGCCGCTGCCCTGGAGCAACCCCCAGGCCGCCTGCCCATCCTCGCCCAGGGACTTCCACTTGCTCGCATTGGCCAGCTGCCGACCCGACTTGGCCGAACTGGCGTCGGGAGCCAGCGCTAGGACCTGTTCGCTAGACCACGCCATAGCCGGCTCCACGCGTCCGATGCACCCGTTCAGTCACGGCGACACAGAGCGTGAATCTAAGGAGCCGAAGTGCCTTTGCAAGGACAGGTCGGGGACGACAGGCCGGAAGTCGGCAAGGAACTGAACGTTGCCACCCTGCGCTGGCTCTCAACGCGGCTCAGCGTTCTGTGGCGGACGCCTCCTCCCCGGAGCTAGGATAGCGACGACGGCCCTTTCTCACACGGAGACGCAGAGCCGCAGAGGACGACAACAGCGGCCTCGCTTGCCGTTCTCCGTGGCTCCGTGGCTTGGCGTGAGCAACGACCGAGGCCGGGCCCCCATGTTCCCGGTTCCGGCCCCGCCCCCGCCGCGGCGCGGACCTTCTTGACCCCTGGCGCACTCCGGATATAAGTCGGCCGGGGCTTCAAGATGGCCACGTTCGTCCACGTCTGCGCCGACCGCGACCGGGCGCGCATCCTGCGCTCCGGCATTCGCGTGTTCCGGTCGAGGCTCCGCAGGCTCAACGGGGTCTTCGCCACCCCGGTGGTCGAGGACTACTACCGCACCCACCAGTGGCTCCGGGAGCTCAAGAGATACGAGAACGTCCCCAGGCTCGTCGTGCGCTTCCGGATCCCCGACGACGAGCGCGTCCTGGTCGGCCGGTACAACGAGGAGCATCTGACGGTGACGGCGGCCGAGGCCGTGGCCATAGCGCGAGCCCACACCGACCCGCTGGGGCTGGAAGTCATCATCCCCCGCGCGATCCGTCCCGCGGAGATCATGAAGGTCCTCAGGCCCCTCAAGCCCGTGGGCTGGCGCTACCACCCCAAAGCCAAGGGCACGAAGCCCTGCGGGTGCCCGTACTGCCAGCGGGGAGAGCCGAAATCGCGGAAGCTTCGGGAGAGGTGCTAGAAGAGCCTGGAGTGACCTCCGGCTTCCCAGCCTGAGAAGGCCTACGCTCCGGTGCATAACCCAAGACCAACGCATGAAACGATCCTCGCCGCCGAGGCGCTGAGACGCTGAGGCAAGCTCTTGTCCGCGGCCAGGATTCTGCCCTGCAGAAGCTGTCCGCCGCGTTCCCGAGTCAGCTCTGCGCCTCCGCGTCTCCGCGGTGAAACCGGCTGCTTGAAACGCTCCGGCGCAGGGCCCATTGGATCATGGCCGGATCCCGCGCGGCCTCGGTGCAGAGGCACTTCGGGTCCGGCACCATGCCCACCCGGCCTAGCAGCCCGTTGAAAAAGTGCCGGGGATCGCGTTGCGACCGGACGGCCCGGATGCAAGGCGCGAGGAGGAAGCCGTATCCGCAGCGATACGGCGACGACGAGCAACGCCGCAGACGGGCCGTCCGGTCGCAACCCGAAGGGACGCTTGATCTTGCGGCCTCATCCTTCGTCACTCCTCCTCGACGTGTCTTTCAGACACGCCTTCGTCGTCGTTCCTCGTCTGGGGCCACAACCTCAAGCTTGCCTGCCGCAGGCACGGCGTCGCGACCCCGGCAATCTTTCAACGGGCTGCTAGGTCCAGGCGATCGGCGTCCCAGCAGGTGAGCACGGTGACGTCCCCGGCGGTCAGGCCGTCGCTGTGGCCCCGGCAGGCGGCCATGAGCAACTCGAGGTCGCCGGGCGCCAGCTCGAAGGCCGAGCCGGCCAGCGACCTGGCGAGCGCCGCGCCCCGCGCGCCGTGCTCGGGGTCGTGGCCGTCGTTCATCCGCCGGGAGTCGTGGAAGACGGCGAAGAGCCCGACCACGTCGGCCCTCGCGCCGGTCAGCGCCGCCAGCCGCAGCCCGTTATCGCGCACCCGCAGCCAGTGGGCGATGCCGTGGATCCCGTGCCAGTCCAGGGCGAACCGGTCCCGGAGGAGCTCGATGAGCGGCTGGAGGTTCATGGCGGGTTCAGGCGTTCCCACGGCTACTTCGGGAACTCTCCGATGGCTTTGATGCCCTCGTCCGAAATCCGCAGGACCTCCGTGGTAATGGGGTAGCCCGATTCGCGGTACTCGCGCTGCACCACCGACCCCATGCGATCGAGCAGCGCCTTGTCCTTCTCCGACAGGATGTATACGAAGTCGCGGCAGGGTATGACCACCAGCACCGGCCACGCCATCTTCTTGGAGACGTAACTCTTGAAGCCCGGCGCGAATATCACCGATGCCTTGAAGACTGACTCCACGGGAACCATCCCGAGCCGCATGCCGTCGATCTCCCTCCCAAGCTCGGGCTCCCTGCCCTCCAGCAGGCGGTCCATGTTGGCGGCGGCCGCGGCTGTCGCATCGGCCTCGTTCACGCGCCACTCATCCAGCATCTTCCGCGTAACCCAAGTGACCGTGCGTTCCTGCAGATCGGTCAGGACCAGAACCCGGCAGACCGAGTCCGAGACCTGCCAGCGGACCGTGTCGCCGAACTGATGGTCGGACGGTTCGGCCGAGAAGAACAGCAGGGGCTTGGCGCGCGCCCATCCCGGGACGGCAAACGTCGCAAGAGTCGCATCGACGAAGCGCGCGATTGCCTTCGGGTCGCCGTCGCGCGCATAGTCCCGGGCAGCGTTCTCCAGACAAACCGTGACGATGCCCTTCTCAAGCTGCAGCTTGTACAGGCCTTCCTTGTCCGGACCGGAGAAGGCCACACCTCTTGCCTTCAACTCGGAGCGGAACATCGCATGGACTTCCTCTTTCATGGATCGCCTTCCTTTGCCGGGGCCTGCCATGCAGAGAATCAGGGCAATTGCCAGACACAGCACGCCGCTGAGGCCCAAAAAGACCCGGGACATCCTCGGTCGCCTCCAGCCAGAGCTCGTGTCAGCCATTGCAAACCCCCAAGCGCCACTTGCCGACAGGAGCGCCCAAGAAGCGCCCCTTCCTGCCGCCGAGCGATTCTCCCCGCTCCTCGGCCCGGTGCAAGCCCGGTCTTGACGCGGCCGTACGGCGGGTTATAAGGACTCCCTATCAGGGGAGAAAGCGCGATGGGTTTCTTTCGCAGGCCAATGGACGCTTTCCGGGAACTGCTGCAGTTCACCGCCGACAAGGCAACCCACGACATCGTCGAGGGCGTCCACGTCGCAGGGCTGACTGCCGGCGACGGGAAAGGCCGGTATGTGCTCTTTCAGCGCAGCCCCGAGAACGATCCCGACGATGGGGGATACACCTGGAGTTCAACGATCAGGCGAATTCGGCTTACGGAGTCATCCGTGAATGCCGGATCGGGCGGGGAGCGGTCGAAGTCGATCTGACTGAGCCTCTGAGTGGAGTAACCGCCATCAAGGTCAGCTTGTTTGTCAGTGACCAGCAGTTCGCCAACTTCCTGGAGGGCATGCGCAGGGTCTTTCGGGGCCAAGAGGAGCGCTTGATCGTTGAGATCTAGAGTTACGCGGCAAGAGTCATGATCGCCCTGGTCATCGCCGACGACGAGATCCTGGTCGCCCGGACGCCCGACGTCCGCGCCGACATCCTGATCTCCTGCGGCGATCTGCCGGACGAGCTGATCCTCGAGGTGGCGGCCAGGGTCGGCCGGCCCAAGGTGCTGGCGGTCAAGGGCAACCACGATGCCTCCGGCCCCTTCGCGCCGGGGATCATCGACCTCCACCTGGCGCAGTTCTCCTTCAAAGGCATCACCTTCGGAGGCTTCCAGGGATGCTGGAAGTACAAGCCGGTGGGCAACTTCCTCTACGATCAGGGCGAGGTGGCCCAACAGCTTGCGGCCTTCCCGCGGGTCGACGTCTTCGTCGCCCATAACTCGCCGCGGCTGGTCCATGAAACGGACGACAGCGTCCACGCCGGCTTCACGGCCTTCAGCCGTTACATCGACGACGCCAAGCCCCGCTACTTCCTACACGGCCACCAGCACTGCAATGCGGAGACGACCCAGGGCGTGACCAAGATCGTCGGCGTCTGCGGACACAGATACTTGGTGATCGAGCAGTAGGAGGCGCAACCGCATGACCAAAGCAGGCCCAACACCCCCGGCTCCCAAGTTCCGGAGCCTGGACCAGCCCGGCGCGTTCGCCTATCCGAACATCTGGGCGCAGGGGAAGACGACCGGCCCGGACCGGCTCATCATCGCCCCTTCTGCCGGACACGTTGAACTGCTCCTCGAGTTGTCTCGCGTGCTGCCAGAGCCTTTCGGTATTCTCTATGTGCTGACCGTACCACGGATCCGCGAGGAGGGCCGCTATCAGAATCCGGAGCCCACCGACCGCGCCACAATCGAGGCGTTCTTCCGCGAATACCGCGAGTTCTTCGAGGGAGACGGGCGCCACCATGTGTGGGCTATGTCGCTCCCCGCGAAGGCCACCCTGGTCTACGACCACCACAACGTCATCTACGCCTACGGTCCGCTGGACAAGTACAAGCGGGTGCTGGCGGCGAAGGGCTTGAGAGAAGAGCCGGACGTACGCTTCCCGACGCCGCACGAGCACAACTTCAACTCGTGCTACGACTCCTGCGAGGAGAAGATCCTGGCGCACTGGGCCTGGAAGCGCTTCCCGCTCAAAGAGCACGACTAAACGGAAACCGCTTGCGCGTCTCGCGGCTCCGGGGAGAATAGCCCCGAAAGGAACCCGCCTTGGCCAAGGGCTTCTTCACCCAGGGCGTCGCCGTCCTCTTCAGGGGGGAGCCCTCCCTCTCGAGCCTGGCCCCTCTGCTGGGTGACTTCCGGATCGTCAAGGAGGCCCGGACGGCCTCCGGCTGGGAGATGGGGGACGCCTCGCTGATCGTCGAGTACGACGCCGCGGTCAACGGTTACGTGTCGGTCGACGTGGTGAACCGCCCCTGGCCGGACCACATGGGCGACCCGCAGGGCGAGCCGGCCCTCTTCGCCGCGTGGTCCATGGGGTACTTCGGCCCGTACACCTATCCGCGCGGGCTCGAGCGGGCGACCCGGCAGTCGTGGCGCTGGAAGGAAGCCGGCGCCCGGATCGCGGAGCACGCGAGCTTCGCCCGGCTGAAGATGAGCTACGTCTTCGGCGCCGCCGACGACGCCCCGGTGATGCCCGAGCACTGCGATCCGCTGAAGGAGCTAGACTTCCTCACGGCCATGGCCGCGCGGCTCCTCGCGCACCCCGCAGCCATCTGCTACTTCAACCCCAACGGCGAGGTCATCCTCACCGGACAACTGCTCGACGAGTCGGCCAGGCATCACAAGTCGCACGACCTGCCGGCCCTGGATCTCTGGACCAACGTCCGGCTGTTCGACCTGGATTCCCAGTGGCACCTGATGGACTCCGTCGGCGCATGGCAACTCGACGTCGCCGACCAGGAAGCGGCCTTCCCCAGGGACAGGTTCGAGCCCCGGGAGGTCGACGAGTTCATCCGGAACGCGACGCTCTACATTCTGAAGAACGGGCCGGTCATCGAGGACGGCGACACCATGGACGGCCCGGGCGGCATCAGGTGGCAGGCCAGGACCTTCAGGAACGGCCTGAACGACCCGCCCCGCCAGACGCTGCGCTGGCTCCCCACCGGGATCCCGGACGCCCCCGCCCTCCTTCTCGAAGAGCGGCCGGACAGGGGGAGCGCCGCGAAGGACGGAGCCTCCGGAAAGCCGGGCCGCAAGTCGCGTCTGCTCTGGTTGGCCATCGTCGCCTGCCTGGCCGTGGGCGTGGCCGCGGTCATCCTCTCGCGCAGCGATCCGGCGCCGGCCGGGAAGACCGGGACCACGCAGTGGGTCGACCCCGCCACGCTGAAGCCCGGCCCGATCCGGCGCGAGCAACTCTCGGCCGAGCAACTCAAGCGCATCGCCGCCGTCCGCGAGATGCTGGGCGACGTCGACACCTCGCCTCTCGAGCAGTGGGTGGACGATTTCAAGCGGGACGCCGATCCCGATCGTGAGTTGGCCATCTGGGAAGCGATGGCCAGGGCCTACGTGCGCTGCACGGCCGACAGGAACTGGCCCCTCGAGAAGCGCAAGGAGCTGTTCGGCATCCTCCTCGTAGGCTCCGGGGCTCCCCCCGACGAGGCCCTGGCCCACCTGAAGCTCAAGACGGTCTCGGAAGCCGAGGCCCGCGAGGCGCTCGGCGCCCTGGCCGAGGACTGGAAGAAGAGGCCCGATTCAAGCCATAGACGGTGAAGGCCTGTTGTCGCGCCGTACTCAGATGCCGTGCAGCCGCCCCTATTCTGGATTATTCCGTTGGCCATCCCGGCCCTCGCCGGGCGCGGCGACCGAGGAGTCTTTCGCTATCTGCTTCAGGGAAGAGAGCGCGACCTCCTGGACCATCCTGTTGCAGTCCTTGGTGAGATCCAGCTTCTTGAGGAGGGCCTTGAGCGGCTCCTCCGCCCGCCGGTCCCCAATGTAGCCCAAGGCGCAGGCAGCCTCCCGCTGGAGCCACCAGACGTCCTCTTGCAGGACGCAGAGCAGCGGCTCCACCGCCCTCCGGTCGCCGAGCCGCCCCAGCGAATCGGCGGCGGCCTCCACCATGCCCCCGTCCTCGTCCTTCAGCATGGCGATCAGCGGCTCGACGGCGCGAGGATTTCGGGTCAGCCCCAATCCCTTTATGGCCGACTCCACCGTGTCGCGACCATGGCCCCGCCGGTCCACTTGGGTGGCAGCCAGGAGGGCGTCCAGGCCCTGCTCGCCGAAGACAGCCAGCGCCTCGGCGGCGGTGCGGTGCACGACGGGGTCGTTGTGCAATGCGTGCACCAGCGGACCAAGCGCCCGCTGGTCGCCGATCTCCTTCAGGGCCAGCACGGCGCCCTCGCGGACGCAGCAATCATCGCTGTTTAGCGCCTCCAAAAGGTTCGGCACCGCTGGAGCGCCGATCCGCACCAGGGACCGAACGATCGCGTTGTGGGTTATCTGACAGGTGTTGGACATGGCCTTGATCAGCGAAGGTATGGCCCGTACGTCGGCGACGTCTTCCAGAGCCATGGCCGCAGCATCGACGCAATCCTTGTCTGCCAGGAGGGCGCACAAGGGCTCCACCGACCTCGGATCGTTGAACTTCTGCAGTGCGTAGATCGCCCGTTTGCGCACCCACGGATCGCTGTGCCTGGTCATCCGGATCATATCCGGGATGGCGGCAGGGCCGCACATACAGAGCATCCGCCGGGCGACATCCTTGTGAGGCGCCAACTTCGCCGGCATGACCAGGTAGATGTGCAGCGAGCGAATGGCCCTGTCGGGACCGCCATATTGCCTGGGGGAGAAATCCCATATGTTCTCCCCCGAGCCCCAACTGCAAACCTCCACCTCTCTCCGCATCCGCCAAGAGGGGACGGCTATGGCTTCGACGAACCACACGAAGCCCAGCGCCAGCAGGATGGCCGCGCTCCATAGCACCATCGGCCGCCAGGTCCGGGGCGGTTTGCCCCGCAGCGTATCGCTGTTACCCCCCGGGGTTGCTCGGGGCCCTGAGCCTGTCGAAAGGCTCTCACCGCAGGACTTGGCGGGCTGTTCGGTTGGCGCGCTCATCTCGGCGGCTCCTCGTCCCTGACTTTCCTCAGCGATTCGGCTGCGGCTCCACGGATGTCGGGCCGTTTTTGTCATCGTCATGGACGTACCGAATAGCCGCGTTACGCGGAGATTCTTTGACCGCGAAGGGCCGCGCCCTTCTGGCAAAAGGCGGCTCCGCCCAGATCCGCGAGGCAGCCGCGAAGTACGGGCGCCGCGGGCGCTCCTCCGCCGCAAAGTCCAGGTCCGGCTCCCAACCCCAACTTTCCCCCAAGTCGCAGCCCAAGCCCTGAATCGCCCCCGGACCGACCGGAAGGTGCTCTGGCCCCTTCTGCTCCGGCCCCTTCAGGCTTGATTCCGTCCCTCCAGGGAGTAGAATGCGCCCATCACCGAATTGCGGGACCCACAATCGTAAGGGGCGAGCATGCCAGCGCCGGCCGCCATCATTGAGCTCATCGAGAGGTTCCGGGCCAACCGGGAGGCCGACTTCTCCAACCCCGCCGACAAGATCGCCCACGACCGGATGGTGGCCCTGGTGGAGCGGATGCTCGACCTCCACAAGAAGCTCGCCGCCGTCAAGGCCCCCGACGAGAAGACGCACCTCGACCGCGAGATCAAGGCCACCGACGCCGGGATCGACCGGCTGGTGTACGAGCTGTACGGGTTGACGGAGGAGGAGGTTGGGATCATTGAGGTAGATGGGCAAGAATAACTCCAGCACCGTTTGGCTTTCGACGTTCGCTCAGAATTCGGAAGGGACAAATCGGTGGATGCTCCAACAAGCACTGCTCATGCGCGACTAGAAGAGGCCCTGATCCATTTTCATCAGGCCGCAGAGAACTATGGCAATCCCATTTGGTTTCGAACCTCAGTCAACGCGTGTATTCAGGCGCTAAGGAATGTCACCTTTGTACTTCAGAAAGAGAAGAGGCGTATCCCCAATTTCGACAAGTGGTATGGAAGATGGCAAGACATTATGCGGCAAGACTCAGTTCTGAAATGGCTGGTGGATGCCAGGAATACCATCGTGAAGAAGGGAGACTTGGCTACCAGGAGCACAATGAAAGTAGCCGTGCTTGCAAGTTACTATGACATCCCTCATGTGGAGTTTACTGTCCCAGCGAACGTCCCAACTACCAGACTGGCTAAGCAAGTGGACATTGCCAAGATCCCTGAATCTGTACGCAAGGATGGCATTCTTCGGGTGGAGCGGCGGTGGGTTTGTTCGGACCTTCCAGAACACGAACTGCTGTCAGTTCTATCTCATGCATTTCACTTGCTAAGGCGTCTGGTCGCGGATGCAGATACGCAGGTTGGCATTGAGAGAAGTGTCGATGACTCTCTTCCATGTATGGAGAACATCAACGAAGCTTTAACCGTCTTTGTTGACATGGCAACAGGGGAAATAGTGGATCGAATGTTATTGCGTCAGCATCGCCCCACTGCGCAACAACTTGAGTTGGCTGCCTCACGTTATGGCGGTGCGCAGACACAGGTCCCGTTAGGCCGGACCCTTGCAGACAAGTCTCGATTCTACTTTGATATGGCGAAGAGAGTGCTGGCCACAGACGGGTTTCACTCTCAGATAGTGATCCTGTTCAACGAAACGGGGTCCGGAAGTCTGATGCGCCTTGACCCCAGAAATCAGGCTGATAAGTACCTGATGTGGAGAGACGTAGCCAAAGAGGTCTCCCGCATTGACGCGAAGTCTCTTGTGACCATTTCTGAAGTCTGGGTTGCGCCAGCCAACACTCTGCAACCGGACCAAAGGGCTTCTGGCTCCCCCTCTCGCAGTGAGGCTCTCCAACTAGTGGCAGCCAATGCGCAGGGAGAAGCTGTAGACATCTTCTGTCCCTTTGAACGAAGAGATGGCAAGATTATCTTCGGGACCGAGATCACGAACGCATGCAGAGAGATGAACTTCCTCGAACCAGTGCAGGCAGTCTGGCAACAAAGGCCTCCGAAGAGTGCGTTGACAGGCAACCCGGGAGGCACACGATGAAGAAAGCCCCGTTAGTCTGCCAATACCTCGAAAACGTCTCCCGCGAGCTCCTCTCGGAGTACCGGGAGGTCATCGGGAGTGAACGGGCTTTGGGCTTTAGGCTTTCGGCCTTGGGAACGACAACACCGCCGCCTGCAGTGCCCAAAGCCCAATGCCCATGGACCAAAGCCCGACTTTGGGTGCCGGACGAACTGAGGAAGTGAAGGCAAGCCGATGCCCATAGACCGCGCCGCCCTCGACCGCTTCCTGGCCGAGGGCCCGGAGCTCGAGGAGCTCTCCGCCCGGCTGGCCCGGTTCAACGTCTTCCGGGCGCCGGGGGGCTGGGGCGGTTAAGATGTTTGGGGACAATGGCCGTTTCTCACACGGAGCCACTGAGCCACGGAGAACAACAACAGGAGCCTGCCGTCCCTCCTTCGCTCGCCAAGCTCCGGCGGGCAAGTCTCTGCGGCTTTGCGGCTTTGTGTGAGCAACCCGTGACCCAAAGCCCCGGCTTTAGTTGGAGTCCTACATGACCCCCGACCAATCGCCCCAGCCCCAGCCCCAGCCCCCCGGCGGTTCAGGGAACCCCGTAGCCCATAGCCGCTACGCCCGGGAGATCCCTGCTGTGAGAAGCTTTGGCTTGTTCCTCGCGCCGGCCCTCTTGCTCCTGTCCGCGGGCTGCCAGAGGGATGGCGTGCCCCCCCATGCCAATGTACTCGAAGGAGCGGCAGCCATGACGCAGCGGACGGAGATCGTCTTTGACGGCCGGATCATCAGGAGCCTCGACGGCAGGCTGCTGCTGACCGCACCGCCGGATACCGACTTGGTCCTGGGCGGCTTCGATCCCGGCGGCGGGCGCTTCGTCTGCGGCCTGAGCAGGTACGAGGCCGGCAACTCGGTCGTGGTGGTATCGTACGCCGACGGCACCGTGCAGCACGAACTCAGATTGCCGTTCGGCTGGTACATCGACGGGAAGGAGCCTCCCAAGTGGTGCCTGGACGGCCGCGGCCTGGTCATCGCCGTCTTGGGCGACCCCGACAGCAAAGGCGCCGTTCCCATGGACAGCCAGAGCTTCTACCTGTGGACCCTGGACGACGGGCGGCTCCGCCGCCTGCTGGGCCAGGGACACTCCTACCACTCGAAGTTCGCCGTGGAGGGCAACTCGCTGCGATACGTCCCCCGCCCCGACGAGACCGCAACCGTCCCGATCGACCTGTCGGGCAAGGAAGTCCCGCTCAGAGGACGGGATGAGCAGAGGAAGTGAAAGTTAGCTGAGGGCGACTGCTGCCATGAAGATCGAGCGTTTCATCAGCGGGGCAATCGCGGCGGACGGCGGCACGCTGTCCTCCCGGGCCGAGCTGGACGACGGCAGCACCCTGGAGCTGGCTTCGGGGGACATAACACCTTGGGCGTCGTCAACCCGTGGGGCTTCGGGGGACATAACACCTTGGACGTCGTCAACCCGGGAGGCGCACGATGAAGAAAGCCCCGTTGGGCTGCCACCACCCCGAAGACGTCTCCCGGGAGCTCCCCTCGGAGCACCGGGAGGTCGTCGCGAACGAGCCGGCTTTGGGCTTTCGGCATTCGGCATTCGAAACAACGGCCGTGGCGGCCGGCGGCTGGATGATCTGAGGAAGTAGGATCCTGACGGGATCAGAGCGTCCCAGGAGGAAGCAAGAGATGCCGGAGGATTCCCAGACCAAGCAACCCTTCGCCCGTCAGGCTGCGCTGCTCTGCCTGCTGCCGCCGATTCTGACCATCGGGATGAACATGGTGGTCCTCGGCGCCGACCGCGAGCACCACGGCGCCCCGATCGTCGGCTATCTGTCCCTCGCCTTCCTCCTGCTTGGACCGATCTTCGGCGTCGTCGCCCTGCTCGGCATTCGCCGACACGGCGCCCAGGGCATCCTGGGCCGGGCGCTAGTCGGCATGGGCTTGAGCGCCGCATGTTGGGCCGGCGTCGCGTTCGTCGCCGTCCTGGCTTCCCGTGGCGCTTTGCCCGGTCCGGAGGACATCGGCATCCGAAAGCAGTTGGCCGGCACGTGGCAGACGCGCTGCGGGTCACAGTCCGACGAGAAGGTCACCTGGCTGCGCCTGTCCCCCGACGGGACCTATCAGTTCCGGACGACCGGCTCGGCGGTTGCCAACTTCTCTGGAGGATGGTCGGTCCAGAACGGGCGACTTTACCTGCGGATCGACAAGCTTGTCGACGGCCGGCGCATCGAGACGGGGGAAAAGCTGATATGGATGATCGCGGGCATCGCTCCGGAGAAGCTGACGCTAGGCGACACCGACGGTCAGGTCGCGTACACCAAGCTGGCGACGGTCGACCAGAAGTCCCTCGAGGAACTGGATCGCCAGTACCTGATCGAACGCTCGGGCATCATGGCTCAATCGACGTGGGTGGGGGCGGTCGAGTTCTCCGGAGCCCGCGTTGCGCTGATGTCATATAACGACAACTCGCCCCTGGTCGCCGAGTTCCGGAGCGCCTTCAGCATGCCGGTTTCCCTGCTCCAATTGGCGGTCGATAACTCCGCGGGGGCCGGGGACCTCAGCATCCCGGACGATTCGGCCAAGCTCTTCAAGGGCGAGGTCCTCGTGGCAACGGCGCTTCCCCCGGAGAAGGTCCTGGAAACAGCCAGAGAGAACGCGGACGCCTGGCGCAAGAAGTTCTCGGGGAACATAGTGACTGGCGCTGGCCAGAAGTGCGTCAGCCGGGTATTCTTCCTGCCCGCTGGGACGAAGATGACGGACGTCACCGCCGTGGTCGTGACCATCAACGGAGTCGCGACCACCATCGATGGCCGGATGGTCACCGCCGAGGAACTGCAGGAGATGTACCGACAGGGACTCGAAGCCCAGAAGGGGCAAGGAACCCGTGAGGGACAGGCCCCGACGGTCGAGCAACGCCCTCCGCCGCACCCCGGGCGATCGGGCGCGGATCGATGAACCGGGGAAGCGAGAACCGGAGGAAGCATGAAGACGCATTTCGCCGCCCTCGCGACGCTGACGATCGCTTTGCTCGGTTGCGGCCAGGCCGAGCATCAGGCGGACGGATCAAGCGGCCAAGTTCCGGCGACTCAACTCCTGGCCACGATCACGTTCCAGGTGGACCGCCCGGAGGGCAAGCAGGATAGTCCGAGCCCTTACATCAGCCTCGCCGACCCGGAGAATGATTTGAGGCTGTTGAGGAACGCCGGGCAGGTCGTATATGCCGGGACCGAGTTGACCCTGGTCTTGGACTACCCTCTGCGGGGAGAGTTCAGCTTCCCTGTCAACGCCTCGTCGCCAAACGGCTTCACCCGCGCGGAGCTCGCCAGAAAGGTGGCCGCACTGTACCGCAAGGTCTACGAAGAAGAGGAGAAGACCAGCAAGATCGCGGTGATCCCGCCGGAGCAGCGACAAGGCGTGGCCAATCGAAACGAGACCAACGGCAAGTACGGGATATGGGGACACGACCTGGGCGATTTGGACCTCCACACCATCGAGATATCGCGCGGGGCGGACGGGACGGTCCTGGCGCACCTGGGCATAGACTCCTGATTTCCGGCGCTGGCAATGGCTGACGCTCGCGACTCCCGCTTCCCCGCCGGCCAACTGGCCATCGCCCTGGCCATGCTGGCCCTGTCGGTCACGCTGCTGCTAGCCGGCCGGCACGGGCCGGCCCTCATGACCGCCCTGGCCGGCGCGGCCGGGTGGGTCGTATCCAGGTTGACCCACCGGTCGCCGGCCGAGCAGGAGCGGGCTATAGATGAAGCGGCCAGACGGGGCATCGAGGATGTCCGCGCGGCTCACGAACGGGGCGGGAAGGAAGCCGTCCGCGAGATATCCGGCATCGTCGTGCGCCGCGATGCCGACGGGAGCATCACCGTCAGCCAGAGGCCCCCGTCCCTGAAAGTGCGGCTGGGCCTGCCAGCCGGCGCGGTGCTCGTCGCCGCAGCGTTCCTGGCCTGGAAGTGGAGCGACCTCCGCGAGGACTGGCTCCTGGTGGCGATCGTCGGGAGTTTCCTACTGGCTTGCGCCATGATCCTGGCTGCGTACGCCTGGTGCCGGCAGTACTACCGCGCCTCCGTCGAGGGGCTCACGGTCGTCACCAAGTTGCCGCTACTCCCGGCTTTCCGACGATCCCTCTGCTGGCGGGATGCCCTGGAGCTACGCGGCAAGGACGAACGGGGAGAGTCGCTGTTTCCGGACGTGATGGCGGCCCCCCCGGGGCACAAGCCCCTGCTCCTGGACGGAGTGCTGCTCGAGACAGCCTGCGAGCAGTGGGCTTCGGACGAGAGCCGGGCAGTCATGGAACGGGCGCGCGCAGTCATGGCGGCCACCCTCAAGGAGGAGGCTGGCTGGGTTAAATAGCGAGCCCCACCGCACCTATTCTTCCACCCTTCCAACCTTTCATCCTTCCTCCCCGTCGTCCTTGACGGCCGCGGCGGCCCGGCGAGAATCCCGGCGGCCTGGCGATCCGGCAACTTTTTGACCTGACGAGGGAGCGCTGCTCATGAACCGGTCCGACATCCTCTGGCGCGACGGCGCCGACAGCTACTCCGACTCCGTGCGCCTGCCGGCCGGAGAGGCCGGCGAGGCCGAGGCTGCCGGGAAGGCCTTTGGCGAGAGGGTCCGCGCTCTGGCCTCCGAGTGTTTCCCGAACCTCAAGGGCTACGAGATCGAGTTCAAGGCCGTCGCCCCGGGCGAGACCGCGGGGAAGATCGGCCTGCGCGACTTCCAGGCCTCCTTCCGGACCTCCGCCGGGCAGGACAAGAGCTACGGCGCCGATGGCCAGCTGCACGCCTGCAGCACCCTGGCCTTCGACGCCGAGGCCCGCATCCCCTCGCTGGGCCGCGCTGAGGAGACTTACGGTTGGGTGGCCGGCGCCTGCGCCCTGGCCGGGGCGGCGGTTCTCGGCGCGCTCTTCTTCCTGCTCTGCAGGCTGGCCCTCAATATCCTGGGCGCCATCGTCGTCCCGCACGTCGTGATCATCGGCGTCCTCGTGATCGGCGCCGGAGCGGGCCTGAAGGCTGGCCACGTGATCGGGAGCTTCGTCGCCCGACTCATGAGCCGGCGCACCACCCGGGACGAGAGCGTGGTCGCCGCCGCCGAGGACTGGGACGCGTTCGTGACCGGGGCCGGCCGGCTGCTGGGCAATTTGAAGAGCGACGGGCGATAGGAAGGCAACCTTGAAGATCCGCTGCCGTTCCTGTGACGAGCTGGTCGAGGGCTCGCTCGAAGGTGAAGGTGCCGGGCCGGTCGGCCAGGAACTCCGCCTTGGCCGTGCCGCCCGCCGGGATGGGCACGTCGACGCCGAACTCCTTCAGGCCGAAGCCGTGCTCCACGTCCAGGCTGCGCAGGTCGATGATCACGTGGCTGCACTTGACGTCCCTCCCGGCTTCAGCGAGGCCCCAAGGATGAAGGCTGAAGGATGAAGGATGAAATGCCTACGACGGCTTCTTCCGCTTCTTGACTATCGTCACCAAGATGGCGGTTAGCTCTTTCATCCTTCCGTTTTCATCCTTCAGCCTTCAGCCTTCCCCCCCTGCCTCAAGCCTCCAGCCGAAGTCTTGACCCGGGTCCCGGCGGGTCTACAATCGACGGACGACCGGCAGGGCGGCTCGGAGCCGCCCGCAAACGCGCAAGAGGGAGTGATTGTCCCAATCGTCGCCGGGCTTCGGAAGGAGGAAGTGATGGTGAGAGCACATTCACCTGAAGAGTGCGACCAGCTGCTCTTCAAGACCATCGGCACGGGGGACCTCGACGCGGCGCTTGAGCTCTACGAGCCGGACGCTGTCTTCGTGGTGGCTCCCGGCCAGGTCGTCACGGGCCATGCGGCCATACGCGAGGTTCTCGGGGGCATGCTTGCGTCGGGCGGCGCGGGCGAGATCGAAGGCGTGACGTCGGTCATCAGTGCCGACGGCGCCGTCGCCTTCACGCGAACCAAGGGCAGCGCCACGCATCCCGGCCCTGACGGGAAGCCCATCACCATGGCTTTCCACAGCGTGGAGGTGGTGCGGAGACAAGCTGATGGAACATGGCGCATCGCCATAGACGATCCCAGTGGAATGGGTCTGGCCTGAGAAGTCGGCCGGGGTCGGATCGTCTAACATCGGACTTTGGGCATTCGACTTTCGGAACAGCGGGCAGCCTTGACGGCCCTGGCGGGCGGGGCGCAGCCTCCCCCCGCTGCCCTTGCGAACGCGCCGGCGACGGCTAGCCTTTGGCCTCGCGCCGGGGCTCCGGGATCGCCGGCGCGCAACTCGACTTCTAGGGGATCCCGCGCCGAAAGGACTTCTGCGATGCGCAACGCCGGATTCGTGCTGCTCTGCCTGGGCCTCCTGTCGCCGCTCGCCGCCGCCGCAGCTCCCGCGGCCCGCGGGGGAGAGGTGGAGATAATCTCCGCCGGCAAGGTCATACCCGCCGACGGCAGCTGGGCCATACCCGCGAACATGGGGGCCAATGCAGTGGCCCTCTTCAGCGAGCAGCGCGAGCCGTTCAGCATCCACAACAAGTCGGACGCACCGGTCGTCATCGAGGCGATCGAGCTGACCCGCGGGCCGGGGGCCATGGAGGAGGAGTTCACCCTCCAGAACACCGCGCTCAAGCCCGGGCCACTCGACTTCAAGAAGACCGAGGTCGCGCCCAAGAAGTCCTTCGACTTCTACCTGCGCTACTACCCGGTGCAGTCCGGGGAAATGACCGCGAGCCTCACCGTCACCTACGGCGGCGGCAAGAAGGCCTCCTGGCGGGTGACCGCCAAGGGGCGCGACAAGGCCGTCTTCTCAGAGCGCCTCAAGCTCGCCGCCCACAAGGTCTTCGGCGGGCCGGGCACCGACGAGATGATCACCGGCATGGCCGCGGACGCCAAGGGCAACGTCTTCTTCTCGGGCCAGGTGACCCAGGTCCAGGACAAGTTCGCCTATGACCTCTTCTACGGCAAGATCGCTCCGGACGGGACGCTGGCCTGGGCCAAACTGTGGAACGGGCCGTTCCGGGACTACGCCCGCGACCCGGGCCAGAACGACGAGACCGGCGGGTCCGCCGGGGCCATCGACGTCGACGAAGAGGGCTTCCTATACCTCGCCGGCGCGACGAGCCCCGACAAGACCAACAACAACTTCGCGGCGCTGGTGCTCAAGATCGACCCGGCCACGGGCGAGCCGGTCTGGGAGAAGGCCTGGCGGCCGGAGTGGCCAGAACGAATCCTGGCCAAGCACAGCGCCGAGGCCTACGCCCTCGACGCGCATGACGGGCACGTCTACGTGGCCGGCACCACCGGGGCCGGCGAGGACAACTCCGACGCGCGAGCCTTCCTGCTCTCGCTCTCGGCCAAGGACGGGGCGGTCGAGTTCCAGCGCGCGATCGACCCCACGCCGAAGTCCAACGACCGGGCCTACTGCGTGCGCGCAGACGGCGCGGGCAACGTCTACGTCGGCGGGCTGGCCGCCAACGCCGGGCTGCTCGTCAAGTTCAGGGACGCCGCCGGCGGCAGCCCCAAGGTGGCCTGGGCCAAACGGCTGGAGCTCGGCACGGGCGGCAACGTCAACTGCCTGGACGTCGACGGCCAGGGCAACGTCTACGCCTCGCTCGACCGCCGGGGCGTCCAGACCTTCTTCAGCTTCCTGAAGCTGGGCCCCGACGGCGGGCTGCTCTGGGGCAAGACCTACGAGGGGGGCTCCAACAAGAACAACAACTGCTCCTTCGTGAAGATCGTCGGCGACGCGCTCTACGCCGGCGGCCGCACCGGCCAGAGCGTCTACGACGCCCAGATGGGCGACGGCCAGCTCGTCAAGATCAAGGCCGCCGACGGCAGCGAGGTCTGGAGCGCCTTCTACTTCTGCGGCAAGGGCCCGGACGAGCTCGCCGAGCACCGGGTCAAGGGCCTGGCCGCCGTCGGCGACCGGCTTCACCTGCTCGGCCAGGTCTACACCGGCAACCACAACGGCGTGCGCTACTGGGGCTACTGGTACAACGGCGTCAACAAGCTCTCCGACTACCGGCCCACGGCCAAGGACCTGGGGCTCAAGGAGGACGACGCCCGGGACATGCCCAAGGGCGAGGCCCGGGACGCCAAGGCCATGCGCCAGCTCCACGACCTCGCCAAGCTGCTGCCCTGGCAGGACGCCCCGGCCAAGAAGGACGGCAAGGGCCCCGACGCCGAGATGATCTACTGGCAACTGGACGCGAAGTAGGCGACGCGGCGAGGGCAGGAAGGATCCGAGGACCGGAAAACCCTTCTGATGCGCGCCCTCGAGTTCAACGCCAACCTCACCGGGGTGCACCTGGGGTCGCCCCGGGCCCGCCACTGGGGGCTGTGGCTGTACATGCACAAGGCGCAGTTCGACAAAGCGAAGGAGTAATGAGGGGGGTTGCCGCGGGACGAGGTCGAGAGATGGATGGTTGGAAGATTGGATGGTTGGATAAGGCGACGCGCCCCGTTCTTCCACCCTCCCACCCTTCCAGTCTTCCATCCTTCCGTCCACATCCACCCTCCACCTTCCACCCTCCACCCTCAACCCGCCCCCGCTCCCGCCGTCCTTGACGGACGCGGCGACCCGGCGAGAATCCTGGCGGTTCGCGACGGTGGACCTTGTGGACGCAGTGGACTTTGTGGACTGGATGGGCCTGGTGGACGGGCCGGGCACGGCGGCGCTGGAGCGGGTCTTTCCCTTTCCGACGTTAACTGGAAAGGCATGAAGGACGTCGGGCCGAGCCGTGCAGCCGCGAACGGAGTAGCGGCAGGCATTACCCAGTAGCCCGGACAGTCACCGGCTGCGAGCCGAACGACCGATGGAATCGCGGAGGACACTGCCGTGGCCATTGACTTCAGCAGTCTGATCGAGAAGTGCCGATCCAACCTTGGCGAGGCCGGCGCCGGCGGCCGGCAGTTCACGGGGTGCGATCTGGCCAGGCTGCAGGTAACGCGGCCCGGATGGTGCCGTGACTCGGACCCGCTGTCCGAGCTTTTCAGGGGGTACCGGCGGCTGCTGACCACCGGCGCAGTTGTCTGGGGCGCCCTCATCCAGGCCAACGAACTGCTGTTCGCGGACGGCCCATACGATCATCCCGCGGAATTCGTCTACCCCGCAGACCTGCGCAGCCCGGCGCGACCCGCCGAGCTAGTCGAGGTGGCGGGAAGTCTCTACGAGCTCAAGGGCGAGGCCCAGGACGGCTCCGACTTGCAGAAGATATCGGACCACCTGGCCAACGAGCTGACCAGAACCTTTGGCGCCCCCGTCCCGGAGGCCCTCAGCCCGGAACTGCGCTGCGAGACGACCACCGTCTATGTGGTCCGGCGGCACCTGCCGTGCCGGTGGCTCTGCGGACAGGCCATGCCGCTGGTGGTGGCCCCCGCACCGCCGCGCCTGGCCGCGGTGCTGCCGGCACGCTACTGGCCTCGAGAACTGGTCGAATGGTGGCGCTCGGCCGGCTGATAATCTCAAGACGGCGGCGTCAGGAGGCATGATTCATGGGCGATCTCGCACTGCTCGGACTGGGACTGGCCGCCGCCGCGGCCGTCGGAGTCTTCCTCTGGCGCAAGCAACGCTACTACGGGCGTATGTTCGCCGAGGCCCACTTCCGGGAGGTCCACGGGAAGTTCCTTGCGGCGCTGCGCAAGGCCGAGGAGCGCAGGGGCCTGGACGAGGCCCCATCGCCGGACAATGGAACGGCGTTCCTATCGAGCGCCGGCCTGGCGGTGGCCGTGACCGTCAGCGAGAAGGATGGCCGGCAGACGGCGCACGTCTCTCTGAGCCAGCCGGGCACCGTGACGACCTCGACCGTTGCCGGCCGGTTCGGGTTCTTCCTCCTCACGGCGCTGAAAGCCAACCGGCTGGAACTTTTCCCATTCTTCACGGACTCGCGCGTCCATCACCTGATCCTGACGGGCAATCCCGGCGCATGGCAGGTGGCTCCCAGCGAGGAGGCCTACCGGGACTATCGGGCCGACTATGCGCCCATTCCGTTCGCACTTCAGAGCGTGAGCCATGGATGACCAGGTCGGCGGCGCGGCCGCGGGGCGGGAGTCCCGCCGCGGCCTCTGGCGCGACACCGTCGGCGCCATGGCCAACGCCGCTCTGAGGGACAAGCTGGTCCAGGCCGCCAACTCCCTGGACCTCGATGCCGCCGTATTCCTGCTGCAGCTGCCGGAGGGGCCCGAGACCGACCGGCTCGACCCCGCCGCGATCGGCGCATGGGCCGACAGCGCGCAGCGCTCGGAAGGCCTCGAGGCCCGGCACGTCTGTGCGGCCCTGAGGGCGCGCTGGCTCGCTCGACAGGGAGATATCCCGCAGCAGGAGGGCAACGCCGTCGCGCAGTCGTGCCTCAAGCTGCTCATGGCCCAGGAGCTCGAGCATCCCTTCCTGCTCGAGGCCCTGGCCATGCTGTTGGGCTCCATGGGCGCGCGTCCGGAGGAGGTCGAGAGACTCCGGGAGAAGGCCGTGAAGGCCGCGGCGGAGCCCCCCGCCGCGGTGCGCGACGACCCGTATCTGGACGCCTGCTGGCGCCTCCTGCGCGTTCGCCAGGCCCGGCCCCGCAACCGCCGGGAGCTCCTGGAGGGTCGCGCCGCCTGCGAACGGGTCGCGGCCGACATGGCCGGGCTCGGCGACCGGGTCGGGGAGCTGGACGCCCGTTACGGGCTGCTCAACTTCGACGCGGCACTGGCGGAGGACCCGGCGGCCAGGCGCAGTGCGATGGCCGGCGCCTACGAGCTCGCCCAGGAATACGGGCGGGCCGGCAACCACCTGGTCAAGGCGAAGATCCTCCACGAACTGGCCCTGGGCCTGCAGGGGAGGCAGTTCCGGGGGCCGTCCTCCGCGACGGCGGACTCGCTCCTCTTCGAGTGCCGGGTCGCCTTCCTGCGCGCCGGTTTTCCCCGGCTGGCGAAGTTGGTGAGGGACGTCCAGCAGGGCAAGGTCCAGCCGCGCTCGCTTCCGGGCCTGGCGGCCTCGGCGGGGGCCCTGGGACTCTTGATCTGGGCCTTCGCCAAGGGTAACGACGCCCTGCTCTTCCTGGCCTTCCTGGGCTCGGCCATCATGGTGCACGAGATCGGGCACTGGGTCGCGGCCGCGCTCGTCGGCATTCCCATCGCGCGCTTCCGGATCGGCGTCGGCACCCTCCTCTGCGGGTTCCGGCTCGGCGGCACGCGGGTCGAGCTGTGCATGGTGCCCTTCCTGGGTTACGTGCAGCCGACGAGTGCGACCCGCGCCTGGTACGACCGCTGGCGCGCGTCCGGCCGGACCGCCGGAAGAGGAGCGGACGAATCCGGATCGACGCTCCTGGCAGCCGCTGACCTGCTGGAGGAAGAGCAGCCCTGTTCCGAGTTCGTGTCCGCGCCGAGGCGGCTGGGCTTCTTCGCCGGCGGCCTGGCGGCCAACTTCCTCCTGGCGGTGCTGCTCATCTGGGGATACGGGCAGGCCCGCAGCGCTCCGACCGAGGGGGCCCGACCGGCCCCCGGACCGCTCGCCGTCGCCCAGCGGGTCGTCGTCGGCGGCTACCGGTTCTACTCCGACCTGCCCAGGATGTTCCTCGGCGGCGGCGAGAAGAAGCCGGACGAGGACCGCTGGATTCGGAAGGAGGTGGGCCGGAGCTTCTGGAGCCTGCTGAAGATCTTCGGCGTCACCAACTGCATCCTCCTCTACTTCAACCTGCTGCCCGTGCCGCCCCTGGACGGCTCGCAGCTTATGCTCGCCGGAGCGGAGGCGGTCACCCGGCGCAGGCTCCCGCCCACGACCCGAGGCTGGGTGGCGCGCGTCGGCTACGCGGTCATCGCGCTGCTCATCATCGTCAACATCTACCAGCTCCTGCGGGACGTGCTCGGCTCGATCGCCAGATAGCGCTGGAGGAATGGAAGACTGGAAGGCTGGAAGATTGGGGGAAAGTTGGGGGCCGACGAGCCCCCCTCGCCCCGCCGGGTTGGAAGAATGGAAGGTTGGAAGATTGGATGCCTGGGCAAAATAACAAGCCCAACTCCACCCATCCTTCCAACCTTCCCGTCTTCCATCCTTCCGTCCCCCTCCACCCTCCATGTCCCAGGATGGCCTCTGTAAATGCTTGACAGCACCGGTGGCGGGCGTTATATATATGGCGTCGTCAGCACCCCCTTAGCTCAGCTGGTAGAGCAGCTGACTCTTAATCAGCGGGTCGTAGGTTCGAGTCCTACAGGGGGTACCAGTTCAAACAACAGCCCCGGCCATTCAGGTCGGGGCTTTTTTGTTGGGGTGCCTTCGCGCTGTTGTTGTCCATGCCTCAGCGGCCCTTCGACGTAGCTCAGGGCCTTGAGCTTGTCGAAAGGTTCCGTGTGTGAATTCGCCGTTATTGACACCGCCCTTCGCCAGGACTAGAATGCCGGCCATCATGAAATGCGATTTTCAGGACCTGCTCCGGCGCGCCGTGGAGGGCGAAGAGCTCTCGGCCGACCAGGCCGGCGCCGCCATGGACGCCGTCATGGACGGCGAGGTCTCGCCGGTGCGCCTGGCCGCCTTCCTGATCGGCCTGCGCGCCAGGGGCGAGACGCCCGCGGAGATCGCCGGCTTCGCCCGCTCCATGCGCGCGCACTCGCTCAAGATCTCCGCGCCCGCCGGCGCCATCGACACCTGCGGCACGGGCGGCGACGGGCGCTGCACCCTGAACGTCTCGACCATCGCCGCGCTCGTGGCCGCCGGCGCGGGCGTCACCGTCGCCAAGCACGGCAACCGCTCGGTCTCGAGCTCCTGCGGCTCGGCCGACCTGCTCGAGAATCTCGGCGCGAAGATCGACTGCGAGCCGCACCTGTCGGAACGCTGCCTGGCCGAGTGCGGCTTCGCCTTCCTCTTCGCCCAGCGATACCACCCCTCGATGAAGCACGCCGGCCCGGTCCGCAAGGAGCTGGGGCTGCGCACGGTCTTCAACCTGCTCGGTCCGCTCACCAACCCGGCCGGGGTCAGGCGCCAGGTGATGGGCGTCTACGAACCGGGGCTGGTCCCCACGGTGGCCGCGGCTCTGCTGGCGCTCGGCGCCGAGCGGGCGCTCGTCGTCCACAGCCACGACGGCCTCGACGAGATCAGCCCCGGGGCCCCCACCCGCTTTGCGGAGGTCCGGGACGGGCGGATCGCCGAGGGCGAGATCGACCCGGCCTCGTACGGCATGGAGCCGGTGGCCGCCGGCATTCTGCGGGTGGCGGGAATCGACGAGGCCGCGACCGCCGCGCGGGCCATACTCGAAGGCCGTCCCCACCCCGCCCGCCAGGCGGTGGTGCTCAACGCCGGCGCGGCCATCATGGTCGCGGGCAAGGCCGCCGACCTCCGCGCGGGGATGGAGCTGGCCTGCCGCTCACTCGCCACCGGAGCGGCCGCCGGGGCGCTCGAGAAGTACGTCGCGATCAGCCGGAGCGCCTAAAGAGTCGTTCAGTGGCCGCAAAAAGGCGCAAAGTCCGCAAGAGACTTTGAGCCACCGGCCTAGCTCTTCGTGCCCTCTCCGCTTCTTGCGCCTTCTGCGCCTCTTTGCGGCTAACAAAGAGAGCCTTGACTCCCTGCCGGAGCGCGGCTACATTCTCTCTCGGAATCAGCCGGAGGGCGCACCATGCTCGAGATCGACAAGCTCCTCGCGGAACTGGCCGAGAAGAACGGCTCCGACCTGCACCTCAAGGTGGGGCGCCCGCCCATCTACCGGCTGGCCGGCAACATGGTCGGCACCGGCTACGAGGAGATCTCGCCCAACGACATGCGCGACGGGATCTACCGGCTGATGGCCGCCTCGGTCCGCAAAAAGTTCGAGGAGAACCTGGAGGCCGACTTCTCCTACGAGGTTCCCGGGCTGGCCCGCTTCCGCGTCAACGTCTTCGTCCAGCGCGGGCAGATCGGCGCGGTCTTCCGGCTGGTGCCCATCGAGGTGCCGAGCATCGACGGCCTGGGGCTGCCTCCGGTCCTCAAGGTGCTCGCCGACCGGCCCAACGGCCTGGTGCTGGTCACCGGGCCGACCGGCTCGGGCAAGTCCACGACGCTGGCTTGCATGATCGAGCACATCAACACCACCCGTCCGGTGCACATCGTCACCGTCGAGGACCCCATCGAGTTCGTCTACACCGACCAGCTGGCGACCGTCAATCAGCGCGAGCTGGGCATCGACACCAAGGAGCTGCACTCGGCGCTGCGCGCCGTGCTCCGCCAGGACCCGGACGTGATCCTCATCGGCGAGATGCGCGACCGCGAGACCATGAACTTCGCGATCACCGCGGCCGAGACCGGCCACCTGGTCTTCTCGACGCTGCACACCAACGACGCCAAGCAGACCCTGGACCGCGTCCTCGATGCCTTCCCGGACACCGCCCAGCAGATCCGCATGCAGATGGCCCTGCTGCTCCGCGGGGTGGTCAGCCAGCGCCTGCTGCGCCGCGCCGACGGCATGGGCCTGGTGCCGGCCATGGAGATCCTGGTCAACACCGCGCACATCACCGAGATCATCGAGAAGGGCGCCACCCGCGAGCTCGAGAAGGCCATCGCCGAGGGCCGGCACTACCAGATGCAGACCTTCAACCAGTCGCTGCTCGATCTGGTCAAGGGCGGCATGGTCACCGAGGACGAGGCCCTGGCCAGCTCCCCGGCGCCCGAGGAGCTGCGCCTGGGGCTGCGCGGCGTCACCAAGGGCTCGGCCGCCGCCGGCGTGGACCTGGACTTCGGCGACGTCACCCCCGGAGGCGCCAAGACCAAGCCGGCCTCGCCCGGCGCGGGGGCCCAGAACAAGCCGGCCGACGGCAACAAGCCGAAGATCTCCAGAGGGTTCGACTTCTGAACGACCACCGCCGCTGGCGCGGCGGAACAGCCAACAACCAACAGCCAACATTCAACAACCAACAATAGGGACAGGAGCTATTCTCTAGCTTCTGAAACGGAACAGCCGACACCAAGGACAGAGGACATTCTCTAATCTCAGAAGAAGCGACTCATCCAACAGCTGTTGGTTGTTGGTTGTTGGTTGTTGGTTGTTGGTTGTTGGCTGTTGGCTGTTGGCTGTTGGCTGTTGGCTGTTCGGTTTATCAGCCCCGACGCCCCGGATCAGTCCCACCCTTCGAACTTCCGCGCCAGCTCCTCCCAGTCGATCGTATCGATCTCCTCCTGGGTGATGGCCGGCATGCAGCGGAACTTCTCGAACTCCCACGCGCGGAGCTCCAGGTAATCGAGATAGGTGAATCGTACGTGGCGCACCGGGAGGAACCGGGTCGCCTCGTTGCCAAGCGGTCCGACGATGTTCATTGCATCCGTCCTCGGCCACCGACGCTCCGGAGCGCGAGCCGCTGGATCCCGCCGCGCCCTCGGCGCGGCAACGGGCCGCATATCTCCGCTCCGTCCGTAATGGTTATCGGCTGCCGGTACATAAGGCACAACAAAATTGCCGGGGATGCTATTTCCTGCAATGTGCCGGGAACCTTGCCGGTTTTCGCCTTGTGCGCGGCGCCCGTCCCGCTAGCCTATCGAGGGGGCAGGGTTCTGAGAGCCCCTAACAGAATGAGCCCGGGGTCGCGTTGGGGCTCCAAGGAGATCGATTTGGCCATCAAGCGCAAGTTCTGGACGCTCACCGACGTTTCCGCCGGGGTCTGGCAGGACGACTTCGAGATCACCTCGCGCCGGCTGGGCGCCCGCAGGGGACCGGCCTGGTCGGTCCGCAAGCGCACCCTGCGCGGCGGGCTCAGCGACGGAGTGGAGGTCGTCGAGGTCGACAACGGCGAACTTTCCTTCACGATCCTGCCCACCCGCGGCATGGGCGTCTGGCGCGGGGCCTACCGGGACCTGGCCGTGGGCTGGCGCGCGCCGGTGGCCGGGCCGGTCCACCCCAAGTTCGTCAGGCCCGACGACCGCGGTGGCCTGGGCTGGCTGCAGGGGTTCGACGAGCTCGTCGTCCGCTGCGGACTGGAGTCCAACGGCGCGCCCTGCACCGACACGGTCATCGACAACAACGGCAACCGCTCGGAGGTCCGGCTCCCCCTGCACGGCCGGATCGCCAACCTGCCGGCCTGCCGGCTGGAGGTCGAGGTCGTCCCCGGAGAGCGGCCCGGGATCATCGTGACCGGGGTCGTCGAGGAGTCCATGCTCTTCGGCCCGGGGCTGAGGCTCGTCTCGCGCATCTCCACCCGCGCCGGGACGAACACCCTGGCCATCGACGATGCGGTCACCAACATCCGCGACGTGCCGGCGGAGATGGAACTGCTCTACCACTGCAACTTCGGCGCGCCCTTCCTGGAGCAGGACGCGCGGCTGCTGGCCCCCTCCCGGCGCGTCGCCCCCCGCGACGCGCGCGCCGCCGAGGGCATCGCCGGCCACGCCGGCTACCTCGCGCCCACCCCCGGCTACGTCGAGCAGGTCTACTACCACGAACTGGCCGCCGGCCCGGACGGGCGCACGCTCGCCGCGCTGGTCAACGCCGCCGGCGACAAGGCCGTCGCGCTCCGCTTCGGCCGCGACGAACTGCCCTGCTTCGCCCAGTGGAAGAACACCGCCGGACTGGGGGACGGCTACGTCACCGGCCTCGAGCCCGGGACCAACTACCCCAACCCCAAGCCCTTCGAGCGGGACAAGGGCCGGGTGGTGAAGCTCGCCCCCGGCGCCGCCCACCGGGCGCGGCTCTCGCTCGAGGTCCTCGACTCGGCGCGCGCCGTGGCCGGGCTCGAGCGCGAGGTCCGGGCGATGCTCGGCGGCAGCCCTCCCAAGGTGCACCGCACCCCGCAGCCCGACCTGTCGCCGGGACGCTGACCGCCGTCGAGGCCCCCGACTTGGACCCGTCGCCCATCTCCGAACGCCGCCGCGCGTTGACGGCCGCTTTCTGGCTCTGGCCCGCCAACTGCGTCCTGGCCTGGATCATCGCCCTGCCCCTTCTCCGCGGCAAGGTGCCGGGCTCGGTGCTCGGCGACTTCCATTTCGCCACCGCCTTCCTGGCCCACTACGCCCTGATCCATGCGTCGGTGGCCGGGCTGCTCGCGGGCGCGGCGGCGCTCCTGCCCCGGCGCTGGCTGGTGCTGTGGGTCTTCCCGCCCGTCCTGGCCATGGTCCACCTGTTCTTCCACGTGGACGTGATCGTCCATGCCTCCTCCGGGGAGCACTTCGACCTGCGGGCCGCCAGCCAGCTCTTCGCGCCGGGCATCTCGGACAGCTTCCGGTTCTCTCCGGCGCAGTTCCTGAAGGCCGCCGTCTTCCTCACCGCTCTGGCGGCAGCGCTGCACCTGGCGGCCAGAGGGCTGTATCGACTGGCCGGGCGCCGGCCGGACCGGCTCGCCCGCAGGCTGGGGCGGCACGTGCTGGCGGCCTCGTCGCTTCTGCTCGCCGGATTGCTCCTGGAGACGGGCGTATATGCCTACGCCGACCTCACCAGCCGGGCCGACATCCTGGTCAACTCGCGGGTCCTGGCCTTCTACCAGCCGCTGACCTGCAAGCGCCTGGCGGCGAGGCTCGGCTTCAAGGTTGAGCCGGAGCACCGGTTCGACCGGGCGCTGGGGCTGCGCTACCCGCTCGAACCCGTTCCGCCCCCGGCCGTCCCCCGGAAGCTCAATGTGGTCTGGATCGCCGTCGAGGGCTGGAGGCACGACGCGCTGACCCCGGAGCTCGCCCCCAACGTCTGGCGGTTCTCGCAGCGCTGCCTGCGCGGCGAGCGGCACTACAGCACCGGCAACACCACCCGCTACGGCATCTTCGGCATGTTCTACGGCCTCAACGGCTTCTACTGGCAGCCTTTCCTCGCCGCCCGCCAGGGTCCCCTTCTGATCCATCTGCTCCAGGGCATGGATTACGACATCCGGGCGATGGGCTCGGCCAACTTCCGCACCCCCGAGTTCCGCCTGACCTGCTTCGCGGACCTGCCCGAGGAGCAGATCCTCGACAGCTGGCCGGGGCTGGAACGCCCCCAGGACCGGGACGAGGCCCTGGTCGCGCGCTTCCGGGAGTTCCTCGCCGGGCGCGACCCCAGCCGGCCGTTCTTCGCCTTCCTCTTCCTGGACTCGTCGCACTCCTATCGCTTCAAGAAACTGCCCGGCTTCAAGCCGCCGATCGACTGCCGGAGCGAGGAGTTCGTCAGCTACGAGAAGCTGGCCTCGGACCAGGAGGAACGCCTCCGCGCGCACGACCTCTACCGAAACGCCATCGCCTACTGCGACTTCCTGATCGGCAGGGCGCTGGCCGACCTCGAGGAGCGGGGCCTCCTCGAAAACACCGTCGTCATGATCGCCGGCGACCACGGCGAGGAGTTTGGCGAGGCCGGTCACGCCGGGCACAACACCGCATTCCACAACTGGCAGGTCAACACCGCCTTCGTTCTCCACTACCCCGGCGTGAAGCCCGGCGCCATCGCGAAAATGACTTCGCACGCCGACTGGGCCCCGACCACGCTGCGGCTGCTGGGCCTGGAGGCCCCCCCGGAGCGGTATTGCCAGGGGTTCGACATCCTCGGCGACCGGGAGCGGACCTATGCCGTCGCCACGGGCTGGAGCAAGGCGGGCATCGTCGAGCCGGAAGGCCGGCTGGTCTTCCCGCTTGTCGGATACCGGCTGTCCACCACCGAGGCCTGCGACGCGCTGGGCCGGCCGCTGGCCGACCCGGAGGGCTTCCGCCGCCGGATGGAACCGACCCTCGAAGAGGTGCTCCGCTCGACGCGGACGTTCAAGGCCAGGTGACCGAGGCCTTCGCTCCACGCAGGGGTGCACCAACGAATGGCGCTTTCTTCAGCCCTACCAACGGCAAACCGCAGAATATCGAATATCGAAGTCAGAATTACGAAGGACGTGAAGTGGTCGGGAGCTGCACTTCGACATTTCTCATTCGACATTCGGCATTCGACATTCTGCGGTTCTGCGGTTCGCCGTTGGTGCTCCAGACGGCCTGACGCCGGGATCGGCCCGCCCGGCGCAACCCGTAGGGCCGGGCAGCCCTATACGAATACATGGATGGGCGCGACTCAGTCGCCGTTCCTCGACTTGCGCCCCCAACCGTTCTCGCCGTCACGACGCCGCCTGGTCATGAGGCTCGCCGCCCCGTTGCCGGACGGCAGGAACTCCACCTTGCTCTCGCCGACCAGCAGCGCCAGGTCCGAATAGAGCTGCTCGGTGGTCGCCACTCCGCCGCCGCCCGACTGGACCGTGAAGGTCTCGCCGTCCGTCGCCGTGACATGGAAGTAGAGCGGCTTGGTGCCGCGATGGCCGGCGAGCAGCCCGCCGAGTTCGCCCAGGAACTCGTCGGAGAGGTCGGCCTCGGCGAGCCTCAGCACGGCGTAGCCGGCGAGCTTGGCCCGGGCCTCGGCCAGGGGCAGGATATCGTCGATGATGATCGAGGGACGCTCCATCTTGCGGTCGACGCGCCCGACCAGGAACACCAGGTTGTCCACGACCAGCTGGGCCGAGCAGCTCTCGAAGGTCCGGGGAAAGGCCACCGCCTCCACGCTGCCCTCCAGGTCCTCGAAGAAGACCCGGGCCATCCGGCGGCCGTCCTTCTTGGTGACGGTGTGCTTGATGCCGGCGATCATGCCGCCGATGACCACCTCGGCCCCGTCGGACAGTTCGGCGAGCCTGGCGGTCCCGCAGGTGCTGTAGTTGCGCAGCATCTTCTCGTGGCGAGAGAGCGGATGGCTGGTGAGGTAGAAGCCGAGCACGGCCTTCTCGAACTCCAGGACCTTGTTCTCCGGCCACTCGGGCACGTTCGGCAGCGGCGGCGGGGCGTCGCTGTCGCCGGCGGACATGCCTCCGTCGCCCAGGAGCGACATCTGCCCGGCGGCCCGGTCGCGGTGCACGCCGGCCCCGGCGGCCAGGGCCGCGTCCAGGGCCTCGAAGAGCTGCGCGCGCCGCCCCCCCGTCGAGTCGAAGGCCCCGGCCTTGATGAGCGCCTCGAGCACCGCGCGGTTGCAGCCGCGCGAGTCGACCCGCTCGCAGAAGTCGTGGAGGCTCTTGAAGGGCCCGCCCGACTTCCTCGCCGACACGATAATCTCCACGGCGCGGGTGCCCACCCCCTTGAGGGCGGCCAGCGCATAGCGGATCCGGCCCTCGACCACCGCGAAGTGGGCCTCGCTGGAGTTCACGTCCGGCGGCTGGACCTCGATGCCCATCCGCGAGCATTCGTTGATGTAGAGGACCACCTTGTCGGTGTTGCCGGAGTCGCAGGTCATCAGCGCGGCCATGAACTCGACCGGGTAGACCGCCTTGAGGTAGGCGGTCTGGTAGGCGAGCAAGCCGTAGCAGGCCGAGTGCGACTTGTTGAAACCGTAGCCCGCGAAGAACTCGATCTCGCCGAAGACCGCCTCGGCGACCTCGGCCTTGATCTTGTTCCTGACCGCCCCGTCGATGAACTGCTGGCGGTACTTCTGCATGACCTCCGGGATCTTCTTGCCCATGGCCCGGCGGAGCATGTCGCCCTCGGCGAGCGAAAAGCCGGCCATGTCCCGGGCCAGGGCCTGGACCTGCTCCTGGTAGAGGATGATCCCGTGGGTCTCCTCGAGGATCGGCTCCATCACCGGGTGGCGGTAGCTGGCCTGCTTGCGGCCGTGCTTGCAGTCCACGTACTGGTCGACCATGCCGCTGCCCAGCGGACCCGGCCGGAAGAGGGCCACCAGGGCGATCAGGTCCTCGAAGCAGTCGGGCTTGAGGCGCACCACCAGCTCGGTCATGCCCGAGCTTTCCATCTGGAAGACGCCCTTGGTCTCGCCGCGGCCGAGCATCTCGAAGACCCGCTTCTCGTCGAGCGGGAACTTCGCCGGGTCGGGCCGGGTGCCGGTGCGGTCCTCGATGAGCTTGACCGCCTTGTCGATGACCGTGAGGGTCTGCAGGCCCAGGAAGTCCATCTTGAGGAGCCCGAGCGCCCCGATCATCTTCATCTCGTACTGGGTGGAGATGAGCTCCTCGCCCGGCGGCTTGTAAAGCGGCACGTAGCCGATCAGCGGGCGGTCGGCGATGACCACGCCGGCGGCGTGGGTGCCGGCGTTCCTGGCCAGGCCCTCGATCCTCTGGGCGATGTCCATGAGCTTGGCGTAGCCCGGGTTCGACTTGGTGAGCTCGCGCAGCTCCTTCTCGTCCTTGAGCGCCGAGGCCAGGGTCACCTTGGGGCCCTGGGGCACCAACTTGGCGATCTTGTCGACCTCCGGCAGCGGAACCTCCAGCACCCGGCCGGCGTCGCGGATGGCCGCGCGCGCCGCCATGGTGCCGAAGGTGATGATCTGGGCCACCGACTCGCGGCCGTACTTATTGGTGACGTAGTCGATGACCTCGCCGCGGCGCTCCTGGCAGATGTCGATGTCGAAGTCCGGAGGGTCGTTGCGGCCCTCGTTCAGGAAGCGCTCGAAGAAGAGGCCGTACTTGAGCGGGTCCAGGTCGGTGATCTTAAGCGCATAGGCCACGATCGAACCGGCGCCCGAGCCGCGGCCGGGCCCCACCGGAATGCCGATCGACTTGGCGTAACGGATGAAGTCCCAGACGATGAGGTAGTAGCTGGCGAACCCCATCCGGCAGATGACCTTGAGTTCGTGCTCGAATCGATCGGAGGCGTCCTTGGGCACGGGGTCGCCGTAGCGGCGTTTCATGCCCTCCCAGCCCAGGCGCTTCAGGTACTCCTCGGGGCTCTCCCCGCCCGGGGGCCGGAAGACGGGCATGTGCTGGGTCTTGAAGTCCATGGCCACCGAGCAGCGCTCGGCGATCCGCAGCGTGGTCTTGAGAGCCTCGGGGAACTCCGCGAACTCCGCGGCCATCTCCTTCGGGCTCTTGAAGTAGAACTCGTTGGTGGAGAAGCGCATGCGGTTCTGGTCGCTGAGCTTCTTGCCGGTCTGGATGCACAGCAGGGCGTCGTGGGCCTCGTGGTCCTCGCGGCGCAGGTAGTGCAGGTCGGCCGTGGCCACCAGCGGGATGCCGGTCTCCTTGGAGAGCTCGGCGAGCAGCCGGTTGGCCTCGTCCTGCTCGGGGATGCCGTTCTTCTGGATCTCCAGGAAGAAACTGTCCTTCCCGAAGATCTCGCGGTAGAACCCGGCGACCTCGCGGGCCCGGTCCTTGTGGCCGCCCAGGAGCAGCGTGGGGATCTCGCCGGAGAGGCACCCGCTCATGGCGATGATGCCCTTGGAGTGGACGACCAGCAGCTCCTTGTCGACCCGCGGGCGGTAGTAGAAGCCGTCCAGGTAGGCGATCGAGGAAAGCTTCAGGAGGTTCTTGTAGCCGGAGACGCTCTCCGAGAGCAGGGTCAGGTGGTGACCGGCGTCGCCGATCCCCGCGGCGTCGCGGTCCAGCCGACTCTTGGGGGCCACATAGGACTCGTAGCCGATGATCGGCTTGACGCCAGCGTGGGTGCACTCCTTGTAGAACTCGACCGCTCCGAAGAGGTTGCCGTGGTCGGTGAGCGCCAGGGCCGGCATGCCGAACTCCCTGGCGCGCGCGGCCAGGTCCTCGATCTTGCAGGAGCCGTCCAGCAGGCTGTAGTGGCTGTGGACGTGGAGGTGGACGAAGTCGGCGGACAAGGAGGCTCCCCGGTAAGTTGTCAGTTGCCAGTTCGCAGTCGGCAGTGAACGGATGATAGCGCACGCCGGCGCGAAAATCAATCCTTTACCGGTCAGCATTTCCGTCTGCAATGGCACATTTCAACGCAGAGGCCGCAGAGGTACGCAGAGGTCGCAGAGGACAACGACGGTCATTCAGCCACAGATGCACACAGATGAACACAGATAGGGCACGGCGAGAGAAAGATTGGGAGGGGGGAGCTGCTCCGCATCTTCAGGCCCAAGCAGGCTCGGGCTGAAGCTGCAGAGCATCTCCTCCGGGAGCGTTCCGCTCCCTGCGCGGCTGACTCCGCGCCCTCCCTTCGTCGGCCTGCTCGATGGAGCGAGAGCCCGGCGCAGCCGGGCTCAGGACGCGATAGCGTCCGGGCGATGCGATCCGGACGGAAGCCGGGAACTTGTTCTCGACTTCTGGCCGGGGCGCGTCGTTGCTTGCCCCAGTGCTCTCCTATCTCCATCTGTGTTCATCTGTGACTATATCGCCGTTGTCCTCTGCGACCTCCGCGCACCTCCTCGGCCTCTGCGTTGAGCCTAACCGCTGCCCTCCCCTCTGAGACGCTTGCCGGGAATATCCCGCCCCACTCGGCTCTTCCTCAAGTGCCTCTGGGGGGCCGGGAACCGATCGACGCCCGGAAAGCGGGCGGGAGGACAGGCGGAGCTTGGAGCATCGGGATCACGACGCCCCCCCCCACGACGGCTCCCGGGAGCGCACCGGCGGCGGACCCGGCGCGCGCGGGGCGCCTCTCCGGACGTTGCTCGTCGCCGGGGCGGTGGTGCTGGCGCTCTACTTCGCCCGCTCGGTGGTCATCCCCGCGGTCTTCGCCCTGGTCCTGGCCGTACTGGTCCAGCCGGTCGCGGCCTGGCTTTCGCGGCGGATGCCGCGCTGGCTCTCCCTGACCATCGTGCTCCTGGGGATGGCGGTGCTCCTGTCCTCGGCCGGTTATCTCTTCGTCACCGGAATCAGCAGCATCGTGGCCAAGGCCCCGCAGTACGCCGGACGTTTCAAGGACACGCTCGACAACCTGCTCGCCTTCGCCCGGAACCACGGAGTGACCATCTCCGCCGACACGCTCAACATCGAGGAGCACCTGGCCAGGGCCATCCAGTTCGTGGGCGCGGGTCTGACCTCGGTCCTGGGAGCACTGGGGGCCATCCTCCTGGTCCTGGTGCTGATGGGCTTCGGGCTGGTCGAAGCCGACGAGTTTCTGCCAAGGCTGCGCAGGGCCTTCGGCGCGAAGCGCGCCAGCCGGGCACTGGACTTGGTCGGCCCTCTGACCTCCAGCCTCCAGCGTTACCTGCTGGCCAAGACCGCCCTGAGCTTCGCCACCGCGGCCCTCACCTACCTGGCCTGCCTGGTGCTGGGCATCGACTTCGCCTTCGTCTGGGGCGCGCTGACCTTCATCTTCGATTACGTGCCCTACGTCGGCCCGGTCCTGGCCGCGGCCCCGCCGACGCTCATGGCGCTCGTCCAGTACCAGGGACCCGGACGGGCGCTGGGCATCCTGGCGGCGATAGTGGGCATCCAGTTCGCCACCAGCTACATAGCCGAGCCTAGAATCATGGGGCGCGCCCTGCGGCTCTCGCCGCTCTTCGTGCTCGTCTCGGTCATGTTCTGGGGCTGGTTCTGGGGGGCTTCCGGCGTGGTCCTGGCCGTGCCCTTGTCGGCGGCGCTGGTGGCCGCCTGCTCGCGGGTGGACAGACTCAGGTCGCTGACCACGCTTCTGGGTGCCCTCCCGGACGGCGGGAGCGGAGACAAACAGAAGGCCTAGCGTGCTTCCGGGAATACCGCCCCGGCTTGCGCCCTTCCCTCTGTGAGGCCGTCGAATCATCTTGGCGGGTTCCGGAATGGAATCGAGCGAACAGCCCAGACAGGAAGGCGCCGACGGAGGCCTGCCTCCGTCCCGGTCGGGGGAACGGACGGCGAAGAGCCCTTCTCCGGGGCTGCCGGCACTGACCGCGGTGGTTATCGCCGCGGCCATCGCCGTGGCGCTCTACTTCGCGCGCCCCGTCGTCGTCCCGCTGGTCTTCGCCCTGGTGCTGGCCATGCTGATCCAGCCCGTGGTGGCCCGCCTCCGCCGCCGCCTGCCGCACTGGCTGAGCCTGACCCTGGCGCTCCTGGGCCTCGCCCTGGTGTTGACCTCGGCGGGCTGGCTCTTCGCCAGCGGGGTGGCCTCCATCGTCGCCAAGGCGCCGCAGTACGGCCAGCGCTTCAACGAGATCGTGGCCAACCTGCGCCAGTTCGCCGGCAGCCACGGGATCGTGCTCAGCGGCAGACAGGTCAACTTCCAGAACGCGCTCGTCCAGGTCGTGACCTTCCTGGGCAGCAGCCTGGGGTCGGTCATCGGCCTGCTCACCGACATCCTGCTGGTACTGCTGCTCATGACCTTCGCCCTGGCCGAGGCCGAGCAGTTCCGCGACCGCCTCTTTCGGGCGCTGGGCACCGACCGCTCCCGCAGGTTCCTCCGTCTGATCGACCCGCTGACCGTCAGCGTCCAGCGCTACCTGCTGGCCAAGACGGTGATCTGCCTGATAACCGGCGCCGGCACCTACGCCGCATGCCTCCTGCTGGGCGTCGACTTCGCCTTCGTCTGGGGCGTGCTGGCCTTCCTGCTGCACTATGTGCCCTACTTCGGGCCGGCCCTGGCGCTCATCCCCCCGGTGGCCCTGGCCTTCATCCAGTACCCGCAACCAGGGCGCGGGCTCATCCTGCTCATCGTTCTCGGGGCGCTCTTCGGGGCGAGCGGCTACATCGCCGAGCCCCGCATCATGGGCTGGTCGCTGCGGCTCTCGCCGCTCTTCGTGCTCTACTCGCTGATCTTCTGGGGCTGGTTCTGGGGGCTGTCCGGAGTGGTCCTGTCCGTGCCGTTATCCTCGGCGCTGGTGATTGGGTTCTCCTACATCCCGCGGCTCCGGCCCCTGGCCGTGCTGCTCGGCGCGGAGCCCATCAAGGCCGATGAAGACATGTCAGCCACAGATAAACGCAGATGAACACAGATGGAGCCCCTGGTTCGAGCCAAGAGCCCTATCCGTGTTCATCTGTGTGCATCTGTGGCTGGAAGAGCCCCAGCTACTTCACGACGACGTTGACGAGCCGCCCCGGCACGTAGACGATCTTGGCGACCTGCTTGCCCTCGGTAAACGTCTTCACGTTGGCGTCGGCCAGGGCCTGCTCCTTGATCTTATCCTCGCCGGTGCCGGCCGGGACCGTCACCTTGCCGCGGAGCTTGCCGTTGACCTGCACGGGGATCTCGAGCTCCTCCTCCTTGGCGGCGAGGTTGTCGACCGCCGGCCACTCGCGCTCGAAGACCGAGGGCTCGTTGCCGAGCAGGCTCCAGAGCTCCTCGGCGATGTGGGGCACGAAGGGCCCGAGGATGAGGATGAGCTTCTCCAGGGCCTCGCGGCGCACCGGCGCGGAGGCCTTGGGGTTGGCCCGGACCACCGTCAGGCACTCCATGACCGCGGCTATGGCGGTGTTGAACTGGAAGCCGTGCTCGATGTCCCGGGTCACCGCCCGGATGGTCTGGTGGAGCTTGCGGCGCACGACGCGGTCGGCGGGGGCCAGGTCCTTGCCGGCCGCCGCGCCCCGGTAGGGCTTGACCGGCCTGAGCTCGCCGGCCCACTCGTTCACCGTGTCCCAGAGCTTGCCGATGAAGCGCCAGGCGCCGAGCACGCCGGAGTCGTTCCACTCGGCGTCCTTCTCCGGCGGCCCGATGAACAGAGTGTAGAGGCGCTGGGTGTCGGCGCCGTACTTGTCCATGAGCTCGTCGGGGCTGACCACGTTGTACCAGGACTTGGACATCTTGGCCATCTCGGCCGATGTGAAGGTCCCGCACTTCTTGTGGACCGTGGCCTCGCCGGCGGCCGGGTTGCCCTGGATCTCGTCGCCGGGCACGTAGCTGTTGCACTTCGGGCAGCGATACGCCCAGCGGGTGATCATGCCCTGGGTGAAGAGCGCCTTGAAGGGCTCGACCTGGCTGACCTCCCCGGCGTCGTGCAGCACCTTCATGATGAACCGGGTGTAGAGCAGGTGGAGCACGGCGTGCTCGATGCCGCCGACGTACTGGTCGACGGGCAGCCAGCGGTCGGCCAGCGCCCGGTCGAAGGGCTTCTCCGCGTCGTGCGGCGAGAGGTAGCGCAGGAAGTACCAGCAGGAGCACAGCCACTGGGCGATGGTGTCGGTCTCGCGCCTGGCCGCCCCTCCGCACTCGGGACACTTGGTGGCGACCCAATCCGGCACGGTGGCCAGCGGGCTCACGCCCTTCGGGCGGAAGTCGGAGATCTCCGGCAGCTCGACGGGCAGGTCCTTCTCAGGGACCGGCACGACTCCGCACTTGTCGCAGTGGATGATCGGGATCGGCGCGCCCCAGTAGCGCTGGCGGGAGATCACCCAGTCGCGGAGGTGGTAGCTGACCTCGGACGCCCCCGAGCCCTTCCCGGCCAGCCACGCGGTGATCTTCCCCATGGCCTCGGTGTTCGCCAGGCCGTCGAACTCCCCGGAGTTCACCTGGACGCCGGGCTCCTCGTAGGCCGCCTCCATCGTCTTCGCGTCGAGCTCCCGGTCCGCCGGGCGGATGACCACCTTGACCGGCAGGCCGTACTTCTTCGCGAAGAGGAAGTCGCGCTGGTCGTGGGCGGGCACGCCCATGACCGCGCCGGTGCCGTAGTCCATGAGCGCGTAGTTGGCCACGTAGAGCGGCACCCTGTCCCCATTGGCCGGATTGACCACGTGCCGGCCGGTGAAGACGCCGACCTTCTCGGTCGCCGGGTTGGTGCGCTCGGCGGCGGCCAGCGCCTTCATCTCCTCGGCCGCGGCGCGGACCTTGGCCCCCTCGGGCGCGCCGGCCAGCAGCTTCTCGAGGACCGGATGCTCCGGGGCGACCACCATGAAGGTCACGCCGAAGAGTGTGTCCGGCCGCGTCGTGAAGACCGGGACGGCGACGTCGGGCAGCTCGGCGACCTTGAAGTCGATCCGCGAGCCCTCCGAGCGGCCGATCCAGTTGGCCTGCATGCGCCGGACCTTCTCGGGCCACTCGCCGAGCAGGTCGAGATCCTTCAGCAGCCGGTCGGCGTACTGGGTGATCCGGAAGTACCACTGGGGCAGCTTGCGGACCTCGGTCTTGGTCTGGCAGCGGGCGCAGTGGCCCTCGAGGACCTCCTCGTTGGCCAGCCCCGTGTTGCAGCTGGTGCACCAGTTGACCGGCGAGTCCTTGCGGTAGGCCAGCCCCTGCTCGAAGGCCTTCAAGAAGACCCACTGGGTCCACTTGTAGTACTCGACGTCGCAGGTGGCGATCTCGCGGTCCCAGTCGTAGCCCAGGCCCCAACGCTTGAACTGTTTGCGGATGTTCTCGATGTTCTTGTGGGTCGAGACCGCCGGCGGGGTGTTGGTCTTGATGGCCGCATTCTCGGCGGGCAGGCCGAAGGCGTCGTAGCCCATGGGCGAGAGCACGTTGAAGCCGTGCATCAGCTTGTAACGGACCAGCACGTCGCCGAGGATGTAGTTGCGCCCGTGCCCGACGTGCAGCACGCTCGAGGGGTACGGGAACATCATCAGGCAATAGAACTTGGGCTTGGGGCTGGTCGGGTCCATCTTGAAGGTGCCCCGCTCGTCCCAGTACTTCTGCCACTTCTGCTCGATGGCTACGAAATCGTAATCGGGCCTGGCCATGGAAAGACTCCCGGATTCGAGGGTGCCCGTCGAAACCTTTTCGGCGGTGCAGGCATTCTAAACGCCGACGGCCGGGGCGCAAGCGAAGGGCAGGCGGACGGAGAAGGGATGAAGGCACTGAGGCACTGAGGCACTGAGTGGACACGACGTGGCGTCTTCGCTTATTCTCTGTTCCTCAGTGCCTTAGTGCCTCAGTGCCTTAGTCCCTCCCCAGTCACAGCCGTCCGAGCTCCCCGAGCGCCACCGGCCAGGCCGGCTCGGCATAGAAGCGGTGCCCCTCGGGTCCGACCACCAGGTGGCAGCGGTCGGCCGCTCCCGCGGCGCGGTAGATCTTCTTGAGGTGCGCAAAGGCCTTCCGCACGGCCTTGACCGGGAAGATCGGATCGCTCCGGCCGGCAACGAGGACCACCGGCCTCGGTGCGAAAAGGCCCATCACGTCGGCCATCTCCGCGTAGCGCAACAGGCCCGGCACGTAGTTGTCGGCGCAGTGGTAGATGCTCATGATCGAGTCGCGGAAGGTGCAGAAGAAGCACGAGGGCATGGCGATCCGGATGCGAGGCAACAAGGCCGCCGAGAAGAGCGAGATGGTCCCGCCACCCGAGTTGCCCATCACCCCCAGCCGCCCCATGTCGACGTCGCCGCGGGATTCGAGATAATCGATTCCGCGATCCACGTCGAAGACCCGCTCGGCGATGAGCGTCCGGCCGAGCATGATGGCCTGCATGGTCGCGTCGTGGCAGCCGTGGCTGGCCACCTGCTTCTGGACCTTCTCCTTGCGCTCGCCGAAGGAGCGCTGCTCGATGCACAGCGCCGCCAGCCCCCGCCGCATGCAGCCCAGGGCGAAGTCCCGGTCGCCGGCCACCTCGATGCGTCGGCGCTCGTCGCCGATCGTCATGGCGATGGAGTTGTGCATGCCCGTGGAGTGCCCCTGCAGGCAGATGAAGAAGCGGTACGGCGGCTTCGCATTCCTGGGCAGGCAGACGTACGCCAGAACGTCGGCGCCGGGCTCGGCGGTGAAGGCGATCTTCTCGATGCTGCCGAGTTCGTGGCGCTTCCTCCAGATGGTGCGGACGCCCAGCGGCGCGCGTCGGCCGCCCATCAGGCTCCAGCCGGAGAGCTCGGCGAGTTTGGCGCGCAACCGCCGCTGCCACGCTTTGAGGTCGCCGCCGCGCCAGGCCAGTTCCTGGCGGGTGGCGTCCATCAGCCGGCGATGGTAGACGGACGGGGACAGGTCGAGCTTGCGTTTCCCGGTCATGGCTGACTCCTACGCCCCGCAGGCCAGCTTGCCGTCGACGACCTGGAGCAGCCGGGCCATGCGGCGCCCGAGCGCGCGGCAGCCGTCGAGCGCCCGCTGGTCGGGAGCACCGACCGCCACCGGCCCGTAGTGGTCCCCCACGTGCGTGCCCTGCACGACCATGCCATGGATGAGCATGGCCTGGAGAATGCCCATGAGGGTGGTCTCATTGCCGCCGGCCAGATTCGCGCTCGAGGCGAAGGCCCCGCCCACCTTGCCGTCGAGCGAGCCGTGCAAACGGACGCTCTCATCGAGGAGCTTTTTGACCTCCGCGGCCATCCCCCCGTAGTAGGTGGGGCTCCCCACGGCTATGGCGCCGTAGTCCTTGAGGCTCTCGGCCTTGAAGCCCTCGACCTTGGCGACGACCGCCTGGGCGCCGGCGGCCGATGCGCCCTCGGCAACGGCCCTGGCCATCTTCTCGGTGTTGCCGGTCCGCGAATAGTAGAGCACCAGCACGCGCTGCATCTCGGTCCCTCCCGGCCGCCGGACCCGGCGGCCTCCACGTCTATTTGCCGGCCGCGCCGAGCCTCAGGGCGACGATGGCCTCCTTGAGCTCGGCCATGGAGAAAGGCTTGCCCAGCACCGCGTCCGCCCCGGCCAGGCGGTAGCGGTGCGCGTCGGGGTCCTCCCGGCCGGCCAGTATCAGGAGGCGGGTCTGGCGGCAGCAGTCCAGCGACCGGATGCTCCGGCAGACGCCGATCGGCCCGGTGCCGGCCACGGCGGTGTCCAACACCACCAGGGCCGGGCGGTGCTCGTGGCACAGCGCTCCGGCCTCGAAGAGGTCCTCCGCCGCCAGAGGAGTCAGGCCGGGGCGGCTCAGCGCGTCGGCCAGGAGATCGCGAACGAACTTGTCCCTGGCGACCAGGAGCGCGCGGTCGTCGCGGACGTCGAGAATCGAGGCGTCGAGCCCCCTGGCCTCCAGGAACTGTCGCGCCGTCGTCATCGCGATGCGGTAGTGCCCGCCCACCGTGGAGGTGGCCGAGAGCCTCCCGGTGGCGATGGCCTTGACCACGGCGCGCTTGGACATGTTGGACAGCCGGGCCAGCTCCCCGGAAGTCAGGAACTGCCGTCGCGCATGCCGCAGGGGCTGCGGCTGCGGTTGCGGCTGCGTCGGAGGCTGCGTTTGCTGTCTGGACCGGTGCGACACGCGTCCTCTCCTCCGAAGGACATCCTAAGGCGGGGCGTGACGTTTGCAACTGGACTCGCAGTCTTGGCCAGAAGAACCCCGAGAAACCCGGGGACCCCGCCCCAGGAGCTTGTCCGCTCCGAACCCGCGACCGGACAACCGGTTATGATGACATTTCCTTCGACAAAGTCCGGCGACACATGTACTATCAAACTATCAGACCAAGGAATGCGACTCTCTGCCCACAGACCGAACCGAGGAGCCAGCCATGAAGATCCTGCCTCTCCTTGCCACAACGCTGCTCTGCGCGGTCCTGACGCAGGCCGCCGAGCCTCCGCCCCTGGACGTGCCGCTGGTCGTCTGGGACACGGCCGGCGTCGAGCGCAGGGCGGACGCGTGCTCCTCCGGGGTGCCCATCCCCTGCGGCGCGCTCAAGGAGGCCGAGGGCGTCGCGGTCTTCGACGCCTCGGGCAGGGCCGTGCCCGCGCAGTTCCGCGTGCTAGAGCGCTGGCGCGAGAAGGCCGGGGGCAAGGACGACCTGTCGGTCAAGTGGCTCCTGGTCACCTTCCTGGCCGACGTGCCCGCCGGGGGCAAGGCCGAATACCGGCTCAAGTCCGGCAGTAACCCGGCCCCGGCCGCACCGGTGAAGATCGAGGAAAAGGGCGACGGCTACGAGATGGGCGGACTCGCCTTCCGCAAGGACTTCACCGCGCCTTTCAAGCTGGTCCTGACCGACGCCGACGGCAAGGAGCGCACCTCCGCCGGCCAGGAGATCAAGTGGTCGGTCTGGGAGGCCGGCCCGGTGCGCGCTTGCCTCAGAGCCGAGAGTCCGACCGACCATGACAAGTTCGGTTTCATCGCCTGGGTCTACGCCTACGCCCCTTCGACAGGCTCAGGGCAGGGCGGGCAGAAGCGCTGGGACCTGACCCTGGTCCTCAAGAACACCCCCAACGACGCCAGGGGGCCGTTCTACTTCAAGGACTTCTCGGTGGTCTGGGAGCCGCCGGAGATCAGGGGCGCGGCGGACTTCGCCCTGGGAGGCGAACCGGACAAGCCGGTCGCCGGCAAGGTCGGAGCCGATGCGCCGGCCTATCTGATGCAGGCCTCCTGCGGCACCGACAAGTGGGACAAGCCGGACGGCAACAGCAACATGTGCATGGACTGGAGCAAGGACCTGGCCATGGCCAAGGCCGGCATCGGCGCCTGGCGCGGCTACAAGGTCCTATCCGGCGACAAGGAGCTCGGTGCGGGCAACTTCGCCGCCGGATGGGCGACGCTGGGCTCGGGCGCGGCCGGGGCCTTCGCCTCGGTGCGCGACTACCACCACCAGTGGCCCAAGGCCACCGAGGTCGCGCCCGGCAGGATCGTGATGCGGCTCTGGCCCGGGTACGCCAAGGGCTTCGGCGGGCTGCACTGGCTGGACGACTGCACCCGCAAGGCCCACGACCTCTCGTTCCGGCTGGCCGGCGCGCCGCTCAAACCGGAGGAGGCCGAGGCCGCCGACAAGGCCTTCAACCACCCTCTGGTGGCCAGCGTTTCCCGGGAGTGGCTGCTGGCCCAGGGCTTCATCCGCAAGCCCGGCGAACAGTACCCGCCCAAGCCCTTCGCCGGCGGGGCCGCCAAGGGGCTCTCCGGCTCGGGCCGCAACTGGGTGACCTGGGGCGGCGACATCACCGACCGCATCCGCCGCCGCTACCACGGCGCGGACATGGGCCGTTTCCTCCAGACCGGCAGCCCCGGCGACGCCTACGGGCTGCTCGCCACCGCCCGGCACTCCTCGGGCATGACCCCGCTGTGGATCGACGACTACCAGTACCCGCGCGACGTCAAGAAGCTGACCCACGCGCAGTACTGCGGCCTGGCCCGCGACGCCGGCAAGTACCGGCCGGGGACCTCGCGCTACGGCTACTGCACCTGGAACGACTCGCACTTCTGCTGCCAGGAGGTCTTCGACGCCTGGCGGATATGGGGCGATCCGCTGGCCCTCGACGCGCTGACCACCATCGGCCGCTGGTGCCAGGCGTGGGTCGACTTCCGCGAGGGCGGCGGAGGCCTCATCGCCGGCACCCGCGCCGACGGCCTGCCCTTCCACAACATGGCCGAGGCCTTCCGGATCACCGGCGACGAGTCCATGCGCAAGTCCCTGGACCGCATGGCCGACGTCTCCTGGAAGCAGGTCAACAAGGGACGAGGCAATTACGGCGTGATGGACTCCTGGGAGGGCGGCAACGACAAGGTCGACAAGCCCTTCATGATGTGCCAGGTGATCCAGGGGCTGCGCGCCCACTACGAACTCACCGGCAGCGAGCGCACCCTCGACCAGATCACCGGAATGCTCGACTTCATCCTCGACGAGGCCACCATGGAGCCGGCCGACGGCTACATCTACGGCTGGAACTATGTGGTCAAGCTCGCCGAGCCCGGCAAGCCGGACCGGTTCCCGGCGCTGATCATGCCGGCCCTGGCCAAGAAGGGGCCGGACTCGCCCGAGCGCCGCAAGCGCGGGGGCAGCTACCAGCACCTGGCGCCGACCTTCGCGTGGGCCCACCGCTACACGGGCGACGCCGGCTACCGCGCGGTCATCGACAGCCTCGATTCGCTGCCCTACCCGCACCGCCCGTGGAACTACACGCTGTACTTCCCGGAGCGGGAGGACAAGGCGCCGCCGGCCGGGATTCAGGACCTCAAGGCCGAGGCGCTGGGCGGCGGCAAGGTGAAGCTCACCTGGACCACGCCGGCCGACGCCGCGCGCGTCCAGGTCAAGCACGCCGGGCTTCCCCTGGTCCGCCGGGCCTGGCCGGACAAGGCCAAGACCCACACCAGTTGGTGGGCGGCGGACAACGTGCCGGACGAGCCGGCGGCCAAGGCCGGGGCTCAGAGCGTCACTCTCGAGAACGTCCCGGCCGGCAAGCGCTTCTTCGCCGCGCGCGCCTGGGACGCTGCCGATAACCGCTCGGAGATCGGCAACGTCGTCGAGGTCGGGGTAGAATAGCCGCCGAGGAGGGCTGCCTATGTTGCGAACCGTCTTGACGGCGTGGACCCTGGCGGCCCTGGCGCTGCCGGGGGTCGCCGGCACCGTGGAAGCGCCGCTCGACGCACGCAGGACCGGCGAGGCCAAGTTCGCCGCGGCGCCGAAGGCCGAGAAGGCCGGAGATTCGATCAGGATCTCCTTCGAGGCCTCGGCGGCCACCGACGTGGAGGTCGCGGTCCTCGATGCCAAGGGCGCCGTGGTCCGGCACCTGGCGGCCGGGCTCCTCGGCAGGAACGCGCCGGAGCCGTTCAAGAAGGACGCGCTGGCCCAGGTCCTGGTCTGGGACGGCCGGGACGACGCCGGCAAACCTCCACCTTCCACCATCCACCCTCCGCCTTTCCGCGTCCGCGTCCGTCTGGGTTCGCAGGCGCGGCTGGAGCAGGTCGTCGGCCGCGACGACCGGACCATGGGCGGGAGCATCGCCGCGCTGTCCGTCGGTCCCGGCGGGGAGCTCTTCGTGCTGCTGGTCGACGGCAGCTGGGGGCGCTCGGAGCTGCGGGCCTACGGCCGCGACGGCAGGTACCTGCGCACCGTGATGCCCTACTCGGCATCGACTCCAAAGGAGCGCGCCGAGTCGATCGGTCAACTGGAGATCGACGGGCACCCTTCGACAGGCTCAGGGTCGGAGTCCCGAGCAGGGTCGAGGGAGCGTCTACCCATGGTCTTCAGCGGCCACGGCCACGCCATCTGCCCGATGACCGCCGGGATGAAGAACCAGTCCTTCGCCTGGCACCCCAAGGGCTACCTGGTGATGACCAGCGCCGTGGGGACCATGTCCGAGCACGGTCCGCCGCGGCACCTGCTGGCCATGGACCCACGGGGCGGCGCCCCCGAAGGCGTGGACTTCGTCGGCCCCGAGATCATGAAGCCCCGCGGCGGCATGCAGGGTGCCGGCGAGGCCGGGGCGCGCTTCTTCGACCATCTGGCGACGAGCCCGGACGGCGAGTACGTCTACTTCACGCTCACCGGCGTCTCCAAGCACTTCAAGCAGCCCCACGCGGTCTTCCGGGCCAAATGGTCGGACAAGGAGTGCGCCGATCCGTGGCTGGGGAAAGCCGAGGCCGGCGACGACGACGCGCACTTCAACGACCCGCAGGGCGTGGCCGTCGACAGGGACGGCCGCGTCTACGTCTGCGACCGCGGCAACGGCCGGGTGATGCTCTTCTCGGCCGAGGGCAAGCCCCTCGGCAGGCTCGCGGTCGAAAACCCCGAGCAGATCGCCGTGCACCGCTCGAGTGGCGAGATCTACATTCTCTGTCGGCCGCAGCCCGCGCTTTGGGCGGACACCAGCACCATGTCCCAGGCCGAATACGACGCCTGGAAGAAGGCGCGGAAGGCGCAGCCCAAGGGGCCGCCCAAGCCGAACCGACTGCTCAAGTTCGCGGCCTGGAAGGACGAGGCCCCCAGGGAGCTGGCCCGGCTCGAGCGCCAGGGGCTCGAGCTCTTCGCCCTGGACCAGGACGCGGCCCCGGCGAAGCTCTGGGCTGCCGTTGCCGGCGACCTCTGTCCCCTCGCCGAGAAGGACGGGAGCTTCGACCTGGGCGAGGCCATCAACAACCACAGCGGCCTCAAGTACCCCTGGTTCGTGGCCGGAGACCCGGACCGCAACCGCGTCCTGGTCCGGGAGCTGTCCACCGGCATCAAGAGCAAGGCGATCCGCGCGATCGACCTGACCACCGGGGCCAAGACCGGCTTCCTGGAGGCCACCGAGGTGGCGCTCGACCGCCAGGGCAACATCTACGCCACCGGCGGGTGGGCCTCCAACGCCATCTACAAGTTCGACCCCGAGGGCAAGGCGCTGGCGCTGCCCGGATCGAACTCCAACCGGATCGCCACCGGCGCCTGGACGAGCTACGGGCCGGACGCGGGGCTCCGCGGGCACTGCGTCGACGCCAACGGGGACATCTACATGATCCGGGCTGTGAACCACTGGGGCTGGGGCGAGGGCGGGATCCACAGCCGGGTGGACGTCTTCGGCCCGGACGGCAAGAAGAAGCGCGCCGCGCTGGTCGACGGGCTGAGCGACTCGGACTGCGGCATCGGCGTGGACGCGTCCGGCAACGTCTACCTGGGCATCAACGTCAAGCCCGCCGAGAAGCCCTTCCCGCCGGAGTTCATGGGCAGGCTGCCCGCGGGGAACTGGTACCGATGGAGCGAGAAGGACGGCGCCCGCCAGGCGCCGTGGTGCTACCCCTACTGCAACCCCTACCTGTTCTTCTGGGGCTCGGTCTTCAAGTTCGGGCCGGAAGGCGGCGCCGTCTACGGCCTGGGCAGCGGCAAGAAGCCCAAGGCCCCCGCGCCCGGCGACGAGCCGTCCCCGCTGCTCTCGACGGACAACGCGCCGGCCGGCGCCGCCGCCTACCGTTCGGGCTATCTGAACCGCGACGTGAAGATCGCCGGAGCCAGGTGGCGCGTCCAGGGAATGGGCATCGTGCCCACCACCATGGCGGTCTGTCCATGGGGCGATCCGGCCTGCGGATGCCTCAACTCGCGCCTGGCGGTCGATCCCTACGGCCGGGTCTACTCGCCGGACGTCTTCCGCTTCTCGGTGGGGATGCTCGACGTGGGCGGCAACCTGATCGCGCACATCGGGCGCTACGGCAACGCCGACGACGGAGGGGCGAGGGACGAGGGGCGAGGGGCGGGACAGGAAGCGCCCCCTCGACCTTCGGACGGCGCTCCTCGCCTCACGTCCCCCGCCCCCCGCCCCATCTGCTTCGCATGGCCGGCATTCGTCTCCGAGGCCGGCGGGAGGCTCTTCGTCTCGGACCCGGTCAACCGGCAAGTGACCGTCGTAACCTTCGATTTCGCGGCGGAGGAGACCTGCGAGCTGCGCTGAGGGGCGCCCATCCCTGCCCTGCCCCGCCCCTCGGCGTGGGAAGACCGGCCTGCGTCGGCGGCGCATTTTCCGGTTACAGAGGAGTTACGGCCCGGCGCCCCGCGCGTCAATATAATGCTTGTGTCCGGCCCGCGGCATCGGGCTGTCTGGCAGGAGACCCATCATGCGAAGATTCCTGATGAATGTCGCAGCGTGCGCGATGACCCTGGCGGCCCTGAGCGCAGCCGCCCCGGCCGGCGAGGACGCGGACGTGGTGCTCATCAAGGACGTGCCCCACGTCCGGCAGAAGCCCGACTTCTGCGGGGAGGCCTGCGCCGAGATGTTCCTGCGCAAGCTCGGGCACAAGATGGACCAGGACTACGTCTTCGACCGCTCGGGGGTTGAGCCGGTTCTGGGCCGCGGCTGCCGGGCCCCCGAACTCAAGGCCGCGCTCGACCGGATCGGCTTCAAGACCGGCGGGGTCTGGGCCAAGATCCGGGCAGACCAGGCCGCCGACGAGCTCGAGGCCCAGTGGCAGGCGCTGCTCGCCGACCTCCGCCAGGGCGTGCCGGCCATCGTCTGCACCCACTACGACGAGAGCCCCAAAACGACCGAGCACTTCCGGCTGGTGCTGGGCTACGACCCCGGCAAGGACGAGGTCATCTATCACGAGCCGGCCGCCGACGGCGGGGCCTACCGGCGCATGAAGCGCGAGTTCTTCCTGAGGCTCTGGCCGCTCAAGTACGCCGAGAAGGAGTGGACGGTCATCCGCATGCGCCTGGAGCCCGGCCGGATCGAGGCCGGCGCGGCCGCCCCCGAGGGCGCCTTCACCAACGCCGACTACTGCCAGGAGTTCATCCGCCTCAACGCCCTGGTGCGCGAGAAGCTGCCCGGCAGGGGCTTTTCGGCGCTGGTCCAGCCGCCCTTCATCGTCCTGGGCGACGAGGACGCGGCCGCCGTACGCGAGCGAGCCCGGGGCACGGTGAAGTGGGCCACCGACAAGCTCAAGGCCGATTACTTCCGGAAGGACCCGGCCGAGATCATCGCGGTCTGGCTCTTCAAGGACAAGGACAGCTACGAGCGCTGCGCGACGGCGCTCTTCGGCTCGAAGCCCTTCACGCCCTACGGCTACTACTCGGAGCAGAACCGCGCGCTGGTCATGAACATCGCCACCGGCGGGGGCACCCTGGTGCACGAGATGGTCCACCCCTTCGTGCACGCCGACTTCCCGGAGTGCCCGGCGTGGTTCAACGAGGGCATGGGCTCGCTCTACGAGCAGTGCGGCGAGAAGCGCGGGCACATTTACGGCTATCCCAACTGGCGGCTGCCCGGGCTGCAAAAGGCCATCGAGGCCGGCTCGCTGCCCTCCTTCAAGGAGCTCACCGGCACCACCACCGACGAGTTCTACGGCAAGGACAAGGGCACCAATTACGCCCAGGCCCGCTACCTCTGCTACTACCTCCAGGAACAGGGTAAGCTCGTGGACTTCTACAAGGACTTCCGCGAGAACGTCAAAAAGGATTCCTCCGGCTACGAGACGCTCAAGAAGGCCCTCGGCGAGAAGGACGACGAGGGCATGCAGGCCTTCCAGAAGAAGTGGGAGAAGTTCGTGACGGGGCTCAAGTTCCCCTGATCCCGGACCGGGAATAGCGTCGGCCGCCGCCCCGTTCTCTCTTGGCTTGCACCGGGAAGACGGCGCCGCGATCGCGGCGGCCGGCAAGGAACCGGCCGATATGGCAAGGAGCCCCTATGCACCGCAGAACGTTTCTGATTCCGTCCATGGTCTGCCTGGTCCTGGCCCTGGCCTGGTCCGGTCGGGCAGCCTCCGCGGAGGAGACCACCGCCGAGGGGCAGCTCTCCCTCTTCGCCGACGTCGGCAACATAGACAACCGGGACTGGAACAGCTGGTTCATCCAGCCCGGCGTGGAACTGGCCAACTACCAGGACGGACTGAACGTCTCCGTCCGCGGCAGGGCGCTCTTCTCCCAGGACGAGGACTTCACCGACAACGGCCTGGACAGCACCGGCAAGATCAACGGCTGGGACACCCGCGCCATGGTCGGCCTGGGACTGGCCTCCGACCGCGGCTCCGCCATTAACCTGCTCATCGGAGCCGGCTATTACTACATCAAGGAGGAGCAGGACCTCAACGCTCTGGACACCAACGTCAGTCTGACCTCCAAGTTCGCCACCGCCGAGGTGGGGGCGCGCCTGGGCCTGAAGCTCTTCGACAGCCTCGACTGGGTCAGCATGGTCACCGGCGGTCCGATCTTCTGGGGCGAGGCCGACGCGGACTCCTCCGTTCTCGGCGGATTCGTCGACACGGACGGGAACGGCCGGGACATCGACAACGGCTGGGTCGCCGAGGCGCGTACCGGGCTCGACCTCTACGTTTCCAGGGGTCTGGCGCTCCACGGCGGTGTGTCCTACGAACACCTCCAGTACGACCTGAAGGGCATCGGCGACGAGCGCAAACTGGACAAACTGGCCCTCCACGTAGGACTGCTGTTCAGGTTCTGAGCGCCGGCTCATCGCCAGCGAGCGCGCCCGGGACCAGTCGACCATCGCAGGAGGCACCATGTGCGGGAGACTGTCCGCTGCCCTGACCGCCCTGCTGCTCCTGGCCTCCGCAGGCGCGGCGGCCGCTGCGGAGGGCGAGCCGTCCAAGGGCGAGCTGACCCTCTTCACCGACGCCGGCCGGTTCGACAACCGCGCATGGGAGACCCAGTTCGTCCAGCCCGGAGTCGAACTGGCCAACTTCCAGCCCGGACCGGACATCGTCCTGCGCGGGCGCGGGCTCTTCACCAGGGACCACGACTTCACGGAGGATGGTCTCAGGAGCACCGGCAAGGCCGACGGCTGGGACGCCCGGGCCATGCTCGGCTGGGGCTTCGAGCTCGGGAGGTACTCGACGCTCAACGTCCTGGCCGGAGCCGGCTACTACCGGATCTGGGAGAAGCAGGAATTCGATGCGATCGACGCCGACGCCCGGCTGGCCACCCGCTTGGTGGCGGCCGAGGGCGGCGCGCGATTGGCCCTCCGGCTGCTCGACCGGGTCGACTGGGTGAGCACGGTCACCGGCGGCCCGGTCGTCTGGGGCGAGGCCGACGCGAACGTCGGGGCGGCCGGCGGCTTCGTGGACGCCTACGGGGACAGCGAGCTCGACGTGGACCGGGGCTGGGTCCTCGAGGCCCGCACCGGACTGGACCTCCGGCTGACCGACGCCCTGGCCGTACGGGCGGGGGTATCCTACGAGCACCTCAAGTACCGGCTGGAGGACAGCACCGACGACCGCCGGCTCGACAAGAAGGCCGTGCAGATCGGGCTGGTGTTCAGGTTCTAGCAGCCGGTTCAGCCGCGCATCATGAAGGGCTTGGCCAGCGCGCGCAGGAACTCGGCGGCCGGTCGGACCGCCGGCAGTTCGAAGAAGAGGTCCAGCGCTCCCGCCTCGGGCCGCTCGACGCGCTCCTTCACCAGGAAGATGAGCCCGAGCGCGGGCAGCATCCGCAGGAACATGGAGCAGAGAAAGACGGTCTGCAGCCGGTACTGGAAAAGCACCGGAAGGTGCTCCACTATCGCGCCCCAGCCGAACATGAAGGCGGCCACGACCACCCCGACGGTCGCCTGCATGTAGGAGTAGCAGCGCACCCGCCGGCGCGGCGTGGCCGTCTCCATGACGAAGTTGAAGCTGGCCAGGTTGAGGCCCGACCAGACCGCGCCGCCGCCGAGCCACCCCAGGTAGAGCGGCCAACTGGCGAACTCGAGCACCGTGCCCCTCCCGGTCAGCCAGCCGACGTCCAGGGACCAGGCGTGCGCCCGGCCGTCGACCACGTAGAGCAACGGGATCAGGGACAGCAGCACCGCCGTCACCCGGATCACCAGCATGTTGCCCCAGCGGTCGGCCACCCGGGCCCAGAAGCGCACGAAGATCATCGAAGTGACGATCGCGCACATCTGGAACAGCGTGTACTGCAGGTAGCCGCAATGCAGGTCGTTCATGACGTACGTCGCGAAGAACGGCCCGGTCAGGAACGCGCCGCCGTTTAGCAGCGCGAATAGCACCGTGAACCGGGCGAAATTGCTTTCGGGCGTCTTGCGCAGGAACTGCCAGTAGGTGAAGTCCTCGGCGGGGGTCTTCTCGCCGCGGGCCGGGGGCTCGTGCTGCCGGCCGAGGCACAGGCTCGCCCCCAGACGCAGCAGTCCGGCCAGGGCGAAGATCGCCGCGAAGGCCAGCCACGGCGCGTGGGCCTGGCCTCCCCAGAGCATGCGGAAGACCACCCCGGTGCCGAGCATCACGGCGCCGCCGATGGGGCTGTAGATCATGCCGCGCAGGGCGAAGTACCTGCCCCGGCCGGTACGGGGCAGCAGGTCGCTCATCCAACTGGCCCAGGGACCGATGGCCATGCTGTTGGCGATGCCGTAGATAGCGTAGGCGGCTATGGCCAGCGGGATGCCCCAGCCGCCCAGGAAGCCCGCGACGCCCAGGAACATGCAGGCCAGAGCCTGCGCCCGCACGCACCTCATCACCAGAGCCTTGCGGGAGGGAGCGCCGGCCACCAGCACGGGAGAGAAGAGCTGCGAGAGCCCTGACAGAAGCATGCCCGTGCCGGTGAGGATCGCCACGGTCATGTTGCCCGCGCCCATGGCCAGGAGCGCCGGGATGGCGAACGGGTCCACCAGCGAGGCCATCACCGTGGTGAGCAACCCGTCGGCGAAAGAGTAGCGCAGGGCCGACTTTATCCGGCCCGGGCCTCTCTCGATCTGCGCTGCCGGCGAAACTTCCCCGGGAGGCTGCGCCGCCTGGGGGTCTGGAACCGGGTCCAAGGTGTTCTCCTGCCGTCGCTCGACGCTCCCGGTCAGGAGGTCCCGGCCGGCGGGATACGAGTAATTCGGGGTCGGGGGAAAGTCAAGTGCATGAGAATACGATGGCACAGCAACCAACAGCCAACAACCAATGCCTATAGCCTGAGAAAGGAACCGGTCCTGACGCAGGGCGTCCACGGCCGCCCTTTCTTCGTACCGGTTCAGTTCTGCTCATGGTGTTGAGCTGTTGGCTGTTGGCTGTTGGCTGTTGGCTGTTGGCTGTTGGCTGTTGGCTGTTAAACACCCCTCCCATCCGGGCCTCTCCGGAGAGAATCTTGAATCTGTTTCGCTTTGCGCTAGCCTCTGTCTTCATAGTCCCTCTTGATGAAGGAGCCAGCCATGCCGGTCTCCGCTTCGACGCTCACCGATCTCCTGGCCCGCGGCTATGCCGCCCTCCCCTGCCCCCGCGAGGTGCGGCTCGAGCCGGGCGAGACCCCGCTCGACGAGAGCTGGTGCGTCTACTCCGGCGACGGGGTCTCCCGGGACAACATGGCGCTCGAGAGCCTCTCCGAGGGGCTCTCGGCGGTCTTCGGGAAACCGCCGGCGCGGGGCGGCGGCCGCGGTGCGAAGACCGTGCGACTGGAGATCGTCCCGGGCACGGTCGCGGCCGGCACAGCCGAGGCCATCTCCGCCCAGGGCTACCGGCTGGACGTCACGGCCGACGCGGTGCGCGTGACCGGCAATGCCCCGGCCGGGCTCTTCTACGGAGTGCAGACCCTGCTCGGGCTCCTGAGGCCCGCCCCGGGCGGCTCGGGGGCCATGGAGCTGCCCCGCGGCCGGATCGACGACTGGCCGGACCGCGAGCTCCGCTGCATCCACTACGACACCAAGCACCACCAGGACCGCCTGGAGGCGGTGAAGTCGATGATCGTTCGGGCCGCGGCCTTCAAGGCGAACGCGGTCGTCTGGGAGATCGAGGACAAGTTCGCCTACGAGCGCCACCCGCAGATCGGCGCGCCCGGCGCCTTCACCGCCGCCGAGATGAAGGAGCTCGCCGCCTTCGCCCTGCGGCGCTTCGTGGAGATCGTCCCCATCGTCCAGGGGCCCTCGCACCTGGCCTTCGTCCTCAAGCACCCGGAGTTCGCCGCGCTCCGCGAGGACCAGGCCAACAACTACATGCTCTGCCCCTCGAACGAGAAGAGCTACGAGTTGCTCTTCGCCATGTACGACGAGCTCATCGACGCCACGCCCGGATGCCGCTACTTCCACGTCGGCACCGACGAGCCCTACTTCCTGGGCGACGGGGTCGACTGCGGTTGCCGCGCGCGGCGCGAGAAGATCGGCGCCGGCGGCATGATGGCCGAGTTCATCGCCCGGTGCACGGAGCACTTGAAGAGCCGGGGCCGGACCGTGATCTGCTGGGGCGAACACCCCATGACCGCGGTGGACGTGCCGCGGCTGCCGGCCGGCATCGTCAACGCGGTCTTCCAGAGCGTGGAGATGAGCGAGGCCTACCGCAGGCAGGGCATCCGCGAGCTCATCTATTCGCCGGTGCAGGGCGCCCGGCCGCTCTTCCCGGAGTACTTCCACTCCCCCGACCCGGCCAAGCCCGCGCCGGGGCGGCTCGAGGCCATCTTCAACACCGTGGCCCACGGGCCGGCCCGGCCCTTCGATCCGCTGGGCGTGCTCCTGGCCGGGTGGGACGACGCCGGGCTGCACCTCGAGACCTTCTGGCTCGGCTGGGCCGCCGGGCTTTCCTGGGGCTGGAATCCGGCCGCGCCGTCGCCGGCCGAGGCTGCGGCGTCGTTCTGTCGGACCTTCCACGGCCCCGAGGCCGCCGGCATGGTCGAGGTCTACCGGCTGCTCGACCGGCTGGCGCGCTTCTGGACGGGGGCGTGGGACCTGGCCCCCTCGCGGCGCGGGCCGTCCTACCAGCGCCGGTGGCATCCGCGCTTCGACCGGACGCTGTCGCTGCCGCGCGTGCCCGACCCGGAGAACCTCGACAACGGCAGCTTCTTCAACGCCCGCTACGCGGCGCTGCTCGAGCGCGCCGAGGCCGCGGCAGCCGACTGCCAGCGCGCCTCGGAGCTGCTCCTCGAGAACGCCGGCCGCGTGCGGCGGAACCGCCACGCCCTCGAGGTCTTCCTGAGCATCGCGGGGCTCGTCGAGGACCACGTCCGGACGCTCCGGGCGCTCTCGGCCGCCGAGCGCGAGCTCGACGCGGCCCGAGCCGACGTCGGCAACGTGCGCTACGGCAGCGCCAGGGAGCACCTCGCCCGCGCGGCGCAGATCGCCAGGGGGGCGGCGGCCGACCGCGAGGCGACCTTCCGGAACCTCCGGGCCACCTGGGAGAAGAGCCGCCTGGAGAAGGGTTGCTCCGTCGACGGCAAGACGTTCCTGCACGTCCAGGACGACACCAAGAATCACCCGGCCGACTGGACGCCGGACCTGGGCTACCTCGTCAAGCCCGCCAGGGAACTGGGGCTAGAAGCCTGGGCGGAGCGGCTCGACGCCGCCGCCGCGGAGTTCGAGAAGCGCCACCCCAAGGAGCAGAAGGGCTGGAAGCCGGGCGGGGACTTCGCGGAAGACGGCTAGACCAGGCGACGCAGTGACACAGTGACGCGGAGACGCGGAGACACGGAGACGCGGGGACGCGGTGACGCGGGGACATAGAACCGCACGATCAGGATCCGATGGCTGGATCTGCTAGAGCGGACTCCTCAGCTTCTTAACAGTCTGGAACGTCCTCCGCTGTCCAGTGCGTCTGCGTCTTCCTGTCACCGTGTCTTCTTGTCACCGTGTCACCATGTCACCATGTCACCATGTCACCATGTCCCCGCGTCTCCGCGTCTCCGTGTCACCGCGTCACCGCGTCTCCGCGTCGCCCTACTTCCCGTACATCGGCAGGTAGCGGTAGTAGACCTCCAGGGTCAGCGCGCCCATGGCCGTGGTGAATACCCGGCCGCCGTGCTTGTCGATCCAGCTGGTCGGGTCCCAGGAACCGTCCGTGTCGGCGGCCGTGCCGTCGGTCGGCCCGCCCTTGCACTGGTGCTCGACCAGCGTGGGCTTGAGCCGGGCGTTCCACCTGGCCCAGCCCTCCCCGCCCATCTGGAACGTGGCCAGGGTGCCGTAGTACCAGTAGTAGAAGCCCTTCTCCCGGCCGTGGCCCCGCGCGTCGCCCCACTCGGGCAACGCCTTGCCGACGATGCCCGCCCCGGCCTTGAGCACCGGCGAGTCATGCGGCATGCCGATGAACTGCCGGCAGACCATGCCCACCGCGGTCATGCACGTGTCGCGGCCCTCGGCCTTGGTGTAGCCCACGTAGCCGTCCCTGGTGGTGACCGCGTCCAGGAAGCTCGCGGCCCCCTGGAGGCCGGCGCCGTCGACGCTGAGCCTGGCCATCCGGGCGGACTTCAGCTGCATCACGAACCAGCCGGTGACCGAGATGTCGCCGGCCTGTTTCGGGGCATAACGCCAGCCAGAGTACTTGCTCTGGTGCTCGCGGATCGAGTAGTCGACAGCCTTCTGGGCGGCCTGGCCCAGGCGCGGGTCCTCCTCCATGCCGTAGGCCTCGGCCAGGGCGAGTCCCGCAATCGCGTGGTTGTAGCCCAGCCGCCCGTCGCTAGCGAGGCAGGAGATGGCGCCATTGGGCTTCTGCTGCTTCATGAGCCACTCCTCGGCCCGCCGTACCGTCTCGGCGTGGCGCCCGGACTTGCCGGTGTAGCCCGAGCCCAGGAAGGCCAGCAGCGCCAGCCCGGTCACCCCCACGTCTCCGGCCTTTTTCTCCGAGCCGCCGTACTTGCCGCAGTCCCAGCGGCCGTCGGCCTCCTGGTGCCGGGCCAGCCAGTTGAGCGCCGACTCCACGATGGCCTCGGTGCCGTCGCCGCCGTAGCGGTGCATGAGCTTGGCCTTGCCCCCGCGGTCGGTACGGATGCCGAAGGGCTTGCCCGCCCCGGCGCCCTCGTTGAATCCGGAAACGCCCATCACCCCCGGCAGGGCCGGCGACTCGTCCATGAAGGCCAGGCCGCTCGGGTCGCCGCGCGGCGTCAGGTCGTTGAATTTGTCGGGGGTGTTCTCGGCCTCGTCCGGCTTGTCGACCGGGACGGGCATGGCCACGCTGGCGTCGACAATCTTCGAATTTGTCGGCTTCTCGAATACCGGGCGGCTGGTCTCGACATACTTGGGCGGCTGCTCCCGCTGGATGTCCCGGACTATGATCACCTCCTGCTCCTTGATCGGTGCGGGCACGGCCACGGCCAGCAGGCCCACCAGCAGGAAGAGCACGGTGTGCAGCCCGCCGGATATCACCCACCAGGGCATGGCTCCCAGGCGCTGGTAGAGCCTCTCGAGCGCCCTCTGCTGATAGTTCTCGTCGAGCTGCTCGCCGACCTGCCGCATCTCCTGCTCGGGGAGCACCAGGCCGTCCCGGATCTCGTCGATGGCCGCCCGCAGGTTCGTTGAGGTAGACATGTGCCAGCCCTCCTCGCGGCGGCGGGCGGCGCCACCCCGGCCGTCCCCTTCCGCCGCGGCCATGAACGCGAGCGCGGTTCGACGGGTTCACGGCAAAATGACCGGAAACGGAAGATGGGGTGAAGGCAAAGAGAACGTTCTGCTTTTCCCGGCGTACGGCCGGTTACAGAACGACGGCTCGTAGCTGTCGGACCACCTCCGAGAGTCTCCCGGAATGCACATGTGCGTTCGCTCACGACCCCGCTTTTCGCCATCGGAGCTTCGACGGCAGGCGAAGCGAAATCCTGGCGCGGGCGGACAACGGCTCGTTTGCCATCGGCGGCGGGCAAACTCCGATACCGATACCGATGGCGATGCCAACGGCGATAGATGGAAACGGGGCCGGTCCCCGCGACCGGCCCCGCTTTTGGCCCGTAGGGGCGAACCGCCGGCTCGCCCCTACCGGTTGCACATCGCCGGATAGCGGTAGTAGACCTCCAGGGTCAGCGCGCCCATGGCGGTGGTGAAGACCCGGCCGCCGTACTGGTCGATCCAGCTCTGGGGGTCCCAGGAGCCGTCCTCGTCGCCGCCCCGGCGCTGGTTGTCGACGAGCACCGGCTTCAGGGTCCGGTTCCACTCGATCCAGCCGTGCCGGCGTCCCATCTGGAACATGCCCAGCGTGCCGTAGTACCAGTAGTACATCCCCTTGTCCCCGTCGCCGCCCCCGTTGGCCCCGGCCTTCTTCCAGTCGGGCTGGTCCTTGAGCAGGTGCCCGGCCGCCTTGACGAGCGACGGGTCGTCGCCCTGCGCGCCGGTGAACTGCCGGCAGACCATGGCCACGGCGGTCATGGAGGACGTCGGCGAACGGCCCTCCATGTACCGGCCGCGCCCCTCGGCGTCGAAAACCTTGTCGACGAAGGCCGAGCCGCCGTTCAAGCCCTTGCCGTCCACGGTCAGGCCGACCATCCGCGCGGACTTCAGCTGCATCACGAACCAGCCGGTGACCGAGAGGTCGCCGGGCTCCTTGGGATCGTAGCGCCAGCCGGAATACCCGTCCGCCTGGTGAACGCCAATGGAGTAGTCCACGGCGCGCTGCGCGGCCCGGCCCACCTCCGGGTTGCCGGCCATGCCGAAGGACTCGGCCAGGGCCAGCCCGGCGATCGCGTGGTTGTAGCCGGCCGAGACCGAACTGCCGCCCCGCTCCTTCTCGAAGATGCCGCCGCCCGGCTTCTGCTGCTTCATGAGCCACTGCTGGGCGGTCCGGACCACGTTGGCGTACTTGCCGGAGCGCTCGGTCTCGCCGTGGCCCAGGAAGGCCAGGAGCGCCAGCCCGGTGCAGCCCACCCGGTAGCGGACGTTGGAGCCGTGCTCCGCGCCGTGCTTGACCGGGTCCCAGGAGCCGTCGGGCTCCTGGTGGCGGGCGAGCCACTCCAGGGCGGCGGTGACCGAACTCTCGGTCGCAACGCTGCCCCCATCGGGCCCGCCACCGACGGCGTTCTTGCGACCGCCGGGTGTGCGTCCGAATCCCCAGGGCAGAGACGCGCCGGTCTCACCGTGACCGATCTTCGCCACGCAGAGGGTATCGCCGGTGGGGATGTCGCTGATGGCTTCAGGCGTACCCACCCGGCTGGGCTTGTCTACGTCCGACAGAGTCTGGGAGACATCCACCGGCGTGTCGGGCTTGGCCGGCGGGCGATTGATATCCTCCTTCCACTCCTTCCTGGTGGTGTCCGTCGAGAAAACCTCCCGCCGATCCGGGCGCTCGTAGATCTTGGGCGGTGGCATTCTCTCGTGGGGCCCTGCGATGTAGACGTCTGGTGGCGGAGGCTTGGTGGCCACCGCCAGCACCGCGATCAGCAGGAAGATGACCATGTGGGCCGCCGAGGAGATCACCCACCAGGGCACCGTCCCGATGCGCCTGGCGAAGCGCTCCAGCGCCTGGCGCTGGTAGTCCTCGCCGAGTTCCTCCCGGCCGAGCCCCTCGGCCCCGGCGCCGGCCCCGGCCCCGGCCGGCAGGGCGTCCTGGATCTCCTCGATGGCCGCGCGCAGGTCCGTCGATGTCGCCATGATCGTGCCCTCCCAATCGCGGAGGGCGCACGCTCGATAGGATTTCCCGTCCCTCCGCCGGGGTCGGAGAACGGGTTCTGTCGACGGAAAGTTCAGGCGAAAACGGCGAAAAGCGAGGGGACCAAACCACCAAGACACCAAGGCACCAAGATGACACAAAGGGAAACGGCCTATTGCTCCCTTTGTGTCTTGGTGACTTGGTGGTTAGCTCCGGCCCACCGGCGGCTTTTCGCCCAGGGCGTACCAGTCGAAGTTCCGCGCGGCGCGCTTCACCAGCCACAGGGCTAGCCAGATGCGACCGGCGAAGGTTCCCATACCGAACAGCAGGTACGCCAAGTTACACACATTGACCTCCATTGAGACAATGTGGCGAATGCATGCGAACAGGACCCAATTATGAAGGTCCAGGACAGTCGCAGCCGCGCACACGGCAATCAAGCACGACAAGACGACCGAACGCGCCACAGACGCACAGCGGATCGACAGGTAACATGCCAAAGCAAGGGAAAAGAACATCATGGAGAGATCGCTGACGGCACGCATCAGCACCAGGAAGACCGCCCACGGATGGATTTGGTATGGGCCTCGGAACAGGGATGCCCAGACTTCTGAGACCAAGCCATGCAGCAGGTTGCTGCCCATGACGGCAACCTCTGAGTTCATCCACATGCAGTTCGGCTCACGCGTTGACCGGAAGACGAAGTTGGTGCTAAGCATGAGGTAAATCGGCATCAACCAGACACAGAAGCGAACCCAAGAGATAACACTAAGCCAGAATCGACCGAGAACAAGAAGTTCACGATCGACCAAGGTCATGGTCACAGAATCCAGGGTCTCCCGGCCTCGCTCTCCTGCCCAAGTCACCGAACCCGTTGCAGCCGGCCCAATGACGAAGACTAGTCCGGCCAGAACATAGGCCCAGACAACACTGACGAGTGCAGCGCGACCGATCGCCTCCAATTCCCAGTCGGCGTCGCCCGACTCCATGGGCAAGCCAGGATGCTTCCACCGGCTGTACCAAAACACTGCAAGCATCAACAGGTAGACGCCCAGGGCGCACCACTCCGGCGCGAAGCGCCGCAGCCAGCCCCGCCGCCCCGGGGGTCGGGCCAGAGGCCGCTCTGCGGATGCCGGCGAACAAAGCTCAGGCTCCATAGGTCCTATAGGTCCGACAGGACCTATCGTCTCGTCCCGTCAGAAGAGCCCGGGCTCTTCCTTCGGCGGCTGCTCGCCCAGGACCTTGTAGCCCTCCGGCCCCAGCCTGCGACCCTTGGGGGTCTTCTGGACGTAGCCGCCCTGGATGAGGAAGGGCTCGTAGACCTCCTCGATGGTGTCCTCCTCCTCGCCCACGGTGACGGCGATGGTCTTTAGGCCCACCGGGCCGCCGCCGTGCTTGCGGAGCGACTCGAGGATCTGCCGGTCCATGCGGTCGAGGCCGCGCTCGTCGACGCCGAGCATGGCCAGGCCCTCGCCGGCGATCTCGGCAGTGATGGTGCCCTCGCCGCGGACCTCGGCGACGTCGCGGACGCGCTTCAGGAAGCGGTTGGCAACGCGCGGGGTGCCCCGGGCGCGGCGGGCGAGTTCCATGGCCCCGGCCTCGTCCACCTGGACGCCGAGGATCCCCGCCGAGCGCCGCACGATCCGGACGAGGTCCTCCGGCGCGTAGTAGGCGAGCTTCTCGGGGATGCCGAATCGCGAGCGGAACGGGCCGGTGAGCAACCCCTCGCGGGTGGTGGCCGCCACCAGCGTAAAGGGCTTCAGGTCGATCTTGATGGCCCGCGCCCCGGGGCCCTTGTCGATGACCACGTCGATCTTGAAGTCGTCCATCGCCGAGTAGAGGTACTCCTCGACGACCGTGCCGATGCGGTGGATCTCGTCGATGAAGAGCACGTCGCCGGGCTCGAGGCCGGTCAGGAGGCCGACGAGGTCGGCCGGCCGCTCGAGCGCCGGGCCGGAGGTCGAACGGAACCCGGCGCCCATCTCCCGGGCGACGATCCCGGCCAGCGTCGTCTTGCCCAGCCCCGGAGGGCCGGAGAGGAGCACGTGGTCGAGCGGCTCGCCCCGCGAGCGGGCCGCCTGAATGTAGAGCCGGAGGTTCCGCTTGATCTCGTCCTGGCCCACGAAGTCATCGAACGACTCCGGCCGGAGCCGGCGGTCGAGTTGCTCGTCGCCGGGCAGGAGCTCGCCGGCCAACGGCCGCCGGTCGTCGTCGAAGGGCTCGGTGTGCTTGGCGGTCATGGCGGCAATGGTAAGCCGCCCGGGGGCGGCAGTCAATGCGGATTTCGGCCCGCTGACACCAGCCTTGGCCACAGATGGACACAGATGAACCCATCCAGGCGAAGCCTGAACCGAAGCAACAGAAGCAACAACAATCACAGAAACGACAGCTCGAGCACATCCGCTCATTGAGGCATGCAGCCCGGGATGCGAAGGCCGGCCGTGGCGGCAGCCAAGGCGGCCCGGAACGGAGCACGGTCAAACAAGGTGCGTTCTCATGGCAGTGGCGCACGGCTCCCGACTCGCGCGGCTCGTTGCGCGCAAGGCGGGCGGGGATCGCAGCGCTGCCGCGCACCGCGCCAGTTGGCCGTTGTGCCGCGTGCCGGGCAGTCTATGGATGCCTCGTTCCGCTCTGAAGAAGGCGATGCCGCACCCTGTCCGGAATCGCGCCGTCAGGCGCGGCCCTCTCCCGCAGGCTTGCGGGAGAGCG
>CALGYR010000072.1 GCA_937935355.1 uncultured bacterium
GGCGCACACCGAGATCTACACTCTTTCCCTACACGACGCTCTTCCGATCTTGGGGGGAGTAGTGCGGGGTGCTCATCCGATCCACCTCACGGTCACGACCGTGCGGGGCTCGCCCTCGACGCGCTCGATCGTGGCGCGCACGATCTGCGAGTCGTCGTCGTAGGCGATGCCGTTCATGGCGTCGGAGACGGCCTTGAGCACGTTGTCGAGGTCGCGCCGGCGGCGGTCGCCGAAGCAGCAGACGACCTCGAGCTCGACGGGGCCGCAGTAGCCGGGGCGCTTGCCGCCTGCCTTGAGGCAGGCGGCGGCGACGAGACGCTCGAAGCGCACCGTCTCGCGCGGCGTGTACCAGCGGCCTCCGCGGCCGCGGCGGGCGCGCTGCTTGCCCTGGGGCTTGCCGTGGATGGTGAAGCAGAGGAAACCGCTCACGACGCCACCGCGGGGAACTCGCGGGTGGCGACCATCCTCGACCACTCCCCAATGGGGTCGCTTGCGTCGAAGGCGTGCTCGGACGCCCACGCACTGAAGTGCTCGCCAGAGGACAACCACTTGCCCGCCTGCTTCCAGAAGAACGGCACCCACGCCGCCTTGCACTGCCGGTAGACGTCGAGCGCCCACTCGGGCTGCATCGGCCGCGCGCCGGGGCCGGTCTCGCCGCCGATGATGACCCAGTCGAGACCCGTGTCGTAGCCGAGGTTGCGGAGCGTGTGCCCGAGATGGTCGCCGTCGTAAAAGACGACAGAGCGCAAGTCCACCGGCCCAAGCAGCGGCTCCAGACTCACGAACCGCACGGCGGCGGGCGTGTCGATCAGGATGGGGATGCGCTCGTCGGCCCGCTGCTGTGTTTCGGCCGTGACGCCGAGCCAGAGGTTGGGGAGCGGCGCGTCCCGCGTTTGGTCGCAGTACCACGCCATGACTGACGCCATGCGCTCGGGTCGCTTCGTGAGGACAATGTGTGTGTGCTGCGGGGCTCGTATCGCCACGTCGATAACGTCGCGAATCTGCTCATCCGTGAACGCCTCGTGGAACAGGTCGCTCATGGAGTTGACGAAGATGCGGCGCGGCTTCTTCCAGTGGAGCGGCTTGTCGAGGCGGTCGGGGTGGAAGATGGGGGCGAAGTAGTACTCGGGGTCACAGACGTCGCACTCGTCGCGCCAGTTCTCCTCGCACGTCGCGCACGGCTTGAACCGCCGCGCCATCCGCTCCGCGTAGCAGTGCTCGCACGCCTCGGACACGGGCGTGCAGCCGGTCATGGGGTTCCAGGTCTCGTCGGCCCATTCGATGCGGGTGGTCATCGGCGCCACCTCTCCCGCTCGCGATCGCTGCGCGCCGAGACGACGCAGAGCGCCATGATGAACATGCCGAGAGCCGCGCCGATGAAGAGCGCGGCGACGATGAGCAGGAAGGTCAGCATGATGCCTCCTTCGCGGCGGCGATGAAGTCGGGCAGCGCCGGGCACTCGGCGTCGTAGGGGTTCGAGCAGGAGCCGTTGCCCCGCCTGCCCATACCGCAGATGACGTCGCAGGCGTAGCGGGTGAGCAGCCGCTCGTTCTCGGCCTCGGCCTTCTCGGCGCGATCCAGCGCCGCGTTCGTCTCGTTCCTGGCCCTGCGGATACGTCGTGCGGCCGTATTGCGTGCGTCCTGTGCGTGGCGGTCATGCTGCGCGACGACCTCTATGAGTTGGCGCTCATGTTCGTTCGCCGTCTCCAGCGCCGCCTCGGCCCGGTCAGCGCGGGCGGCCTCCTCGGCAATGGCGGCGTCGGCGAGATGAAGCGTGCCATCAACATCCATGTTCCACCCACGCTTGCGCTTCTTCAGGTACTCCTCTACGGCGGTCATGGCTGCACCTTCTCAGAGACGAAAATTTGACAGCACAGTGCACCGAGGTCCGACGATGGCGAGGATGGCGAGGGTGAGGGTCACGGCTTCACCTCGGCGTCGTCCTGCTCGAGGAGCCATCGATAGCCATCGAATCCGCTGGCGATTCGCGGTGGGAAGAGAACGGACGGGTCACAACACGCGGCCCACTTCTGGCAGGCCAACTTCAACAGCGCGTCCAGCCGCTCCACCTCGGCCTCGGCCTGCTGGCACTTCTCGCGCCAGTCGTTGCGGGCGCTCTCAACCGCTTCGATGTAGTCGTGGCCAAGTGTGTCGAGCGCGGTTTCCAGCGCGGCGATGAGGGCGTCGGCCTTCGCGTTCATGGCGATGGCCCATGCGTCATTGCCCGGTGCAGCCGCGATGAACGAGCGCCAGTCGGCGTGGAGCTTGTCGAGGTCGCTCACGTCTTCCTCCTCTTCGGCCGCCTCAGCGTCTCGACCAGTTCGTCGCCGACGAGGTCGCCGAGGTGCGTGGCGTTGCCGGCGGCGGCGGTGAGGTAGGCGGCGGGATTCTTCGGCCTCGTGGTGATGCGCTCGAGCGAGGCGTAGCGGCAGTCCTTGACCGCCTGCTCTCTCGTCTTGCCGTTCAGCTCGCCGAGGTGGTCGGCCACGAGGGCGTCGACCGTGGCGAGGTAGCGGCGGATGGCGTGGTTCAGGTCGGTCGTGTCGTCCAGGGCCTCATCGATGCGCTTGACGCCACAGAGGCGGCCGATCGGTCCGACGACGGCGACGAGGTTGATGTCGGGCAGGTCTTGGTGAGCTTGCTCACCTCCGAGGTTTTCCACAGGCTGAGGCGAGTTGTCAACAGGCCCTCGCGCGGGCGCGCGCGATTCGGTTGGTTCTGTAGGTAGGTTCGGTTCGGTAGGTTCGGTACGTGCGCCGTCTGCTGGACGTCCGCTGGACGTCCGACGGACAGGCGCGCGACGGGACTCGGCCTTCCGAACTCTGTCCTTCTCCCGTCGCTCGATGAGCTTGCCCGCGTAGTCGTACCAGTCGTGCACGGTGAGGCCGTGCCCGTCCTCGTCGATGAAGCCGCAGTCGACGAGCATGGCGACGAACTCGGCGGCCTCACCGTCCCACTCAGCGGCGATGGCGATGTCCTCCGAGTCGAAGCGCCCGAGGTCGCCGTCGGGGGCGTAGTCCAAGCACCACCACCACAGACAGTGCAGGTGTCCGACGGCCGTGGCGATGCCACCACACCGCCGCGCCAACCGTCGCGTCTTCGGGTGGTCGCGGAGCGTCTGATGCGACTCGATCCAGGCGCTCACGACGGCCGCACCCCCTTCGGCACCACGAGCCGCGGCCTCTCTGCCTTGGCCAGCCGCTCGGCGCACTCGTCACAGAGCGGCACCGGCCGGGGTACGAATCCAGGACCCTGGGGCGTCATCACGACCGCCACCTGCTGCCCGGCGTGAATCTCGGCGGGCCGCGTCTTGCCGCCTCTCTCGGGGACGCTCGTGCGAATCTCGCAGCCGCATTCGGCACAGTGGATGTGAGGTTCGAGTGTCATACCAGCCCCGCCTCCTTCGCCGCCAGATAGGCGGCCCTGTCCGGGTAGCCGTAGCGCCGCCGGTAGTAGGCGTCGCGCTTCCGCTCGAGCTGCGCGGCGTAGCTCTCGCGCCGCGTCCCCTCCCTCGCGCGCCGGATCCGCTTGCGCGTCGCGTCGCATGTCTGGCAGTAGCCCAGCCGCCAGGTGTAGACGTTGTCGCCGCGCCGCTTGACCTTGAGGGTGAAGGCGTCCACCGGCAGCACGCGCAGACAGAGCGAGCACTGCTTCGTCCCTTCCGTGACCTCGCCGTCCTCGGGCTCGTGCAGGCCGCAGAAGGCCGAGTGGTTGTACACGCTGAGAATGGTCGCGCAGCCTTCGTGCGCGCAGACGCGGCCGCGCGGCGAGGTCGCGACGGGGTGGTACTCCATGATGGGCCGGGGGTTGCGAAGGACGGACGAGACGGAGGTGGGGGCGCTGCTCATGAGGCACCGTCCCAGGAGTCGACGCTGGCCGCCCTCGTCGGACACTTCAGGTCCGGGTACAGCCGGTTCAGCAGGCGGGCCATGCCGGAGGAGGCGTGGTCATTCACCAGCACCGGATCCGTCCCCATGCGCTGCAGACCCAGCACGGCCGCGAAGTGCGGGCGCCGGAGCAGACAGCAGTAGAGACGTGTCGAGGGCGCGATGCCAGCCGCGCGGTCCTGGTGCGCCCACGTGACGACCGCGTGCCATGCGTCGGGGTTCTTGCGCTTCCACGCCAGGATGTCGGCAAGCGGATCCACGCCGAGCGCCAGTTGCTCGCTCACCCCGCCCCCCTCTCCGGCAGCGGCCGGTACATCACGCCGCCGAGCTGGCGCGCCGTCTCGTACCACTCGGCGGCGTCCTCGGCGCTGACCTCGACCTCGGACTCGATGACGCGCGAGACGGTCCTGTACTTGCGAGATTCGTAGTGCAGCTCGATTACCGAGCCGGTGGGGGTGGTGACGGCGCAGAGGATGGTCATGCGACCACCTCCACAGGCACCGGCAGCCGGTAGCCGCCGCGCGGCCCGGCGACCGCCTCGATCGGCAGCGCGTGGGAGAGCCTCTGCGCGGCCTTCCACACCGCCTGCCGGGTGACGCGGCGGTCCATCACGGCCTCGACGTCGCGGTAGCCGACGACCTCGCCGACGTTCTCGTAGAGCAGCCGCAAGAGGGCGCGCTCGACGGTCAGGCGCGGCTCCGTCCCGGGGGTCGCCGTCAGGGGGTGCCCGGCGGCGGCCTCGGCCTCCTCACGGCTCACCGGGCGGGATGCGACGACGCGCTCGTCGGAGGTCAGGCGCTCGCGCAGGTAGCGGCCCGGGCCGAGGACGACGATGCGCTCGATGCCGTCCGCGCTGAGGCGCGTGGCGACGACGGCGGGTGAGGTGTGCTTCGGGCGGCCCACGACGCCGCCTCAGAACGGGATCTGTTCGGTTGCGATCCCGTCCTCGCCGCCGTCGTCTGCCGACTCGGGCTCGGAGTCGTCGCCCTGGTCGGCGCGTGCCTGCTCGTCGTCGGCGTCGATGACCTCCCCGGAGATCGGGTCCACCTTGTCGGGCAGCTCGATCAGCTGGGCGATCATCCAGCCGTAGAGCTCGGCCGGCACGTCCTCGAGACGCCCGCGGTAGCCGCGGTGCTTACTGGCGGCCTTCAGGAGCCCCGTGCTGTCCGTGCCCTTCAAGGCCGCGAGCTTCGCGAGTGTCGCGATCGCGTCGTCTCCGACCTTCATGGCAGCCGTCTGGGCGGCCGCGTCGCTCGCGTCGCCCAGGAGCACGGAGCCGCGGACGCCGAGGACCGCGGGGATCGCGTCGGCCGCGGCTCGCTTGGTGGCCATCTTGAGGGCCGTGTTTGCCTTGTCGTCGACCTCCTCGCGGACCTGGTAGTAGCGGTCACCCTTCTTCGTGAACTTCTCCCGGCGCCGGTCAGCCGGCGTGGCGTCGTACTCCCGCTTGTGGGCGCCGCGCCACTTGAACTTCGTCTCCGAGGTCGAGCACTCACCGACGCCAGAGCCCAGGAAGGTTCCGCTCGGCTGGTGGGTGACGGTGCAGACGGCGATATAGCGGCGGCCGTCCTCGTCGTGCTCGGTGCGGATCTCGTAGGCCAGGGCGAGCTGGAAGGCGGCGGCGAGGATCTCGCTGCCGGCTTTGTAGAGCATGTTTCCGGGGACACCGGGGGCGACGGGCCCATAGTGGATGCCCGGCTTCATGACCTCGCGCACGACGTTCTCGACTGACTGCATCCGGGCAAGCAGGACGCTCGCCTGCATGGCCTGCAGCTCGACCGCCTGCGCGGCCGCGATGGCCGGCGGGGCCGTCTGTTCCTGTTTCACGATCTCAGTCGTCATCTCTTCCTCCACAGGGCGCATCGCCCCGGTCAAGACTCTCGATGATCTCGGCCGTCTCGGGGTCCGCTGTCAGGGCGGCCCGGGCGCGGTCGATGACGGCGCGCGGCACGATGCCCATGCGGACCTCGCGCAGCTCGTCGTAGGTGCGGCAATGGGACGCGAACCAGGATTCCTCTTCGAACTCCCGTTCCTCGAGCTCGCGCTCCTCGTGTGCGAAGTTGCTCATGCCCCCGCCTCCCGTGGCACACCGGCGAGGCTGCAGAAGCCGGATTCGTCGAAGGCGACGCCGCGGCCCTGCAGTGAGCAGGCCTCGGCGAATCCCTCGGCCGTGCCCTCGACGACCTCGCGCCGGAGCGTGCGGTCGCAGATCCGGGCGAAGTGGGTCGCCACCTCGCGGGCGACGTGCTCCATGACGGCGAGGTCGGCGATGAGCGCACAGTCGCGCTCGCCGCTCGGCGTGGCGATGCAGATGAACTCGCCGTCGTCCTCGGAGAGGCGGCGGCTGTCGCAGAGCGCGCACGGGTCGCCGTTGAAGAGCGGGGCGTCGCTCATGACTCACCGCCCCGGTAGAGCCGCCAGAAGACGACGCCGACCGCCGGGACGACGACGAGCGCGAGCCAGGTCGGCGCGTGCTCGGCGGCCCAGCCGGTGAGAGCCAGGGCGGCGATGAAGAGGGCGAGGCCGAGGGCGACGGCGAGGGTGCGGGCGATCATGAGACACCGCCTGCCGCGCGACAGAGGGCGATCAGGTCCTCTCCCCAGAAGCGCCACTTGGCCGTGTAGTCGACCGGACGGATGCGCCCCTCGGCCACGAGACTGTCGAGCTTGTCGCGGCCGATGCGCAGCGCGTCGGCAGCTTCCTGGGGGTCGTAGAGCGCGTGCGGGATGATCTGACGAGGCCCCGTCATGGTGTGCGCTCGCGGGGCGTCGGCGGTGAATCAGGCGTGAAACGGTGGACAAACTGAGGGGTTCCGTGCATACTGCACGGCAAAGCCCTTCCTTGTGACCACAGATCCTTGGGGGGCTTAGAGCCTGGCCGGGCTGCAACCCGTGTCAGGCTCGCTCTTTCGGCGAGCACGACTCCTCCTTGCTAGCTCACGACTCCTTGCGTGTTCGCGCCCGGCTCACCTCCGTTCAACGTCGCTTTGTCTGAACAGCCCTATTCAAGTCATGCGGAGTCGTTCGTGTCAATACCCCTGTTCACCTTCAAAGCCTCAGCCGTAGCATGAAGGTTAGACTTTGGGATGTGGTAGTAGCCGAACGAGTCGCGCCAGCAGCCGATGCGTCCCTTGCGGCAGAGGCGCTGAACAGACTGTCTGCTCACCGGCGTCCACGGCTCTCCGGCGTACCTGGCGTTGATCTCACCCGTCATCTCGCTGATCGTCCAGCTCGGCTCTTCCCCCACGGACCCTCCTTCGTCGTCACCGATGATACTACCCGGTTCGGCGGGGACCAGAGGGGGCCTGCATGGTAGCGGGTGACGATGACGGAAGAGCCTGCCGGGAGTAGGCTGCCGCAAACGATCGTGAGGAGGGGACGTGTCGGAGGAGCCGCAGGAGAAGAAGTCGTTTGCCGAGCGAATGGTGAGCGCCGGCGAGTCGATGGAGAAGGCGGGCGACGCCACCTCGAAGGCCGGGTGCAGCATCATGGGCTTCGTCGTCAGCCTGATCGGGCTTGGGGTGATCGCGCTCGTGTGGTGGGCCGTCGCCTGCTGAGACGGGCGAGCCCGCCGCCCCGGAGTCGGAGGGCGGCGGGCTCTGGAGGGCCGGGAAGGAGGACCCGGCAGGTGCGCCCCGCAGCGCACTACTCAGAACTTCGTATCGGGGAAGACTGCCTTCTTGACCGCGTAGAGCACGGCGCCGATCACGAGCGCGATGGTCGCGTTGGTGACGCCGACGCTCTCCAGCACGCCCGGCTCCATCAGGTAGACGACGAGCGAGCCGATGAGCGGGAAGACGATGGTCCAGAAGCCGCGGATGAGCGCTGCCTGGATACGAGCCCAGTCCATAGGTCACCTCCTCTCAGTCGTCAGTAGACGCTCCACGAGTGCCACCCGCAGAGCCGTTTGAGCTTGAGTCCGTACTTGAGCGACTGCCGGGGCGCGTAGGGGTCGAAGTGCCAGTACGAGGCGTACCAGTAGGACCCGTGCTGCATGAGGCCCCGATACTGCCCGTTCGTGGCCCCTGGGTAGCCGCGCGACTCGCCGTAGACGATGCGCATGAGGGTCGGCATCTCGGCCCAGGACCAGCCGACCTTGCGAGCAAGTCGTACCCAGCGTCCCACCGAGGAGCCGTAGAGGTCTGAGTAGCGCGCCGTCGCCTTTCTGACTCGGCGCGCCTCGCGCTCTCGAGCTGCCTCGCGCTTGGCCTCGGCCCGGGCGGCAGCACGAGCCTCGGCCTGGGCCTCGAGAGCCTCGCGGTAATACACCCCGCGACGAGGGCTGTAAGCGCCGCAAGGATCCGCGAGGACGGCGAGCCCGGCCAGGGCGACCGCCGAGAGGAAGATGACTGTGACGAGCTTCTGCGCAACGTCCATGCCTGCCCTTCGTCCGCCTGCGGGGCGGGGCGGCCGGTGCTCCGGCGGACACCACGGTCGGGGAGGCCGGCCGCCCACGGCAAGGGGGGGTACCCTCACGGGCTCAGGCTAACGGGCGCCTCACCCCGGGCTCTATGTGCAGATCGCGTGCGGCGACGAAGTGCTGCGTACAGTCGACGACGATGTCGGGCATGGCGT
>CALGYR010000073.1 GCA_937935355.1 uncultured bacterium
CTCCATGGTCACCTGGCCTGGAGAACTGTCTCATGAAAAGTAGCCACGCCCTAATAGAATGCCGCCTGCGGCACTGTAAAGGGTGCAACGGGTCCCTTGCAGCTGCAGTCGAAGAGTAGCGGAAGGCGCACGTCCGGAGTCGCGAATGAACGAAGGGAAGACAATGGACCAGGGTGACCGGATACGCCGGGCCATCGAAGAGCACGAGGGGCCGCTCCTGCGCTACGCCGGCCGGCTGGTGCGCGACCTGGACCTGGCCCGCGACGCGGTCCAGGAGACGCTCCTGACCCTGTGCCGGGAGCCGCAGGCCGCCTCGCAGGAGGGGCTCCGCGAGTGGCTCTACGTGGTCTGCCGGCACCGGGCGCTCGAAATTCTGCGGAAGGAGAAGCGGATGCAGACGGCACACGAGAGAGGGGCCGCCGCTGGCGCCATTCGGACCACCGCCCCCGACCGGGCCGAGGCGCGGAGCGATCGCGGCGAGCAGAGCGGCCGCGCCGCGCGGATCATCGGGAGCCTGCCGGAGCGCCAGCAGGAGATCGTCCGGCTCAAGTTCCAGAGCGGCCTCAGCTACAGAGAGATCGCCCGGGTGATGGACCTGAGCGTCTCGAACGTCGGCGTGACTTTGCACACCGCCATGAAGGCCATCCGCCGGGCCATGTCAGAAGAAGCTGGCAAGGCCGCGGAAGCCGGGAGGATCTGAAGATGAATCCGAAGATGAACCCACTGCGAGACGACCCGAGACTACTCGCCTTCGCCCTCGACGAGTTCGAGGGGCCGGGGCGCGAAGAGATCGCCGCCGCGGTCGCAGCCGATCCGACACTGCAGGCGCTGGTCGCGGAGTACCGCGGCACCGCCGCGACGTTGCGCGAGGAGTTGAGCAACGAGCCCATGCCCAGCCTGACCGCCGAACAAAGGCAGGCGCTCTCCCGCCAGATCGGCGGCAGCCCTCCGGCTCCGGCGGCTCCGGCGGCCCCGGCGGCCCCGGCAGCCCCGGCGGCTCCGGCGACGCCGCGGCGCAGGAGGCTCCCGCTCTGGATAGCGGCCGCCGCGACGGTGGCGGTCTGCGCCGGCGGGCTGGCGATCGTGGGCAACTCCCGCGCGAGGTTAGGAGCTGAGGCATCGGACGCCTATGGAATGCAGCGTCCGGCGAGCCCGGCGCCGTGCCCGGCGGGTCCGGGTGAAAGCCGCAAGTCGATGGCGTCCCCTTCGAAACCGGAGAAATACACGCCCCCGCGGCCACTGCCACCTCCGCCGTCGCCGCCGTCGCCAATGGCATCGTCACCTGCCCAGGCGCTTTCGGTGATCGTATCGCCAGGCGAGCATGTGTCGGTCCAGCCCGGCCCCCAGCCCATCGGCACCCACTCCCGGATCGACGAGAACGGCTTCCTGGCCGCGGCGGCGAACCCGTTCTCGACCTTCTCGATCGACGTGGACACCGCCAGCTACTCGATGATCCGCCAGCAGCTGGCCCGAGGCTACCTGCCGCACGTCGACTCGGTGCGCATCGAGGAGATGGTCAACTACTTCACCTACGAGTACCCGCAGCCCGACGGGTCGGCGCCCTTCTCGACCACGGTCGAGGTGGCCGGCTGCCCCTGGAGCCCGAAGCACCGGCTGGTCAGGATCGGCCTCAGGGGTCGGGAGATCGCGGTCGACAAGCGCCCGCTCTCCAACCTGGTCTTCCTGCTCGACGTCTCCGGATCGATGGGCGACGCCAACAAGCTCGGTTACGTCAAGGCCTCCATGGCCAAGCTGGTCGGGCAGCTCGGCGAGAACGACCGGGTGGCCATCGTGGTCTACGCCGGGGCCGCCGGGCAGGTGCTGCCCTCCACCGCGTGCGACAAGAAGCGGACCGTCCTCGACGCCCTGGAGCGGCTCACCGCCGGCGGCAGCACCGCCGGGGGCGCCGGCATAGAGCTCGCCTACAAGGTCGCGACCGAGAACCTCATCAAGGGCGGCGTCAACCGGGTGATCCTCTGCACCGACGGCGACTTCAACGTGGGCGTCACGAACGGCAACGACCTCGAGCGGCTGATCGAGGAGAAGGCCAAGATCGGCGTCTTCCTGACCATCCTGGGCTTCGGCATGGGCAACTACCGCGACAACACCATGGAGGCGCTGTCCAACAAGGGCAACGGCAACTACGCCTACATCGACTCGCTGGAGGAGGCCGAGAAGGTCCTGGTCAAGCAGATCAGCGGCACGCTCGTGACCATCGCCAAGGACGTCAAGATCCAGGTGAACTTCAACAAGCACCGGGTGAGCGCCTACCGGCTGATCGGCTACGAGAACCGCATGCTCCGCAAGGAGGACTTCAACGACGACAAGAAGGACGCCGGCGAGATCGGCGCCGGTCACACCGTCACCGCGCTCTACGAGGTGGTCCCGGCCGGCGTCGAGCCCCCGGGCCAGGCCGCGGCCGACGACGACAAGTACAGCGACCCGCCGAGCTCCGAGACGACCGAGGCCAACCCGGAACTCCTCACCGTGCGGCTGCGCTACAAGCTGCCCGACGGGGAGAAGTCCCTGCTGCTCGAGACGCCGGTGGTCGACGAGGGCCGCAAGTACTCCGCGGCCTCGGGCGACTTCAAGTTCGCCGCGGCGGTCGCCGGCTTCGGCATGATCCTGCGGGACTCGAAGCTCAAGGGCGACTCGAACTACGACGCGGTGCTCGAACTCGGCGCCGAGGGCGTCGGCTCCGACCCCGAGGGCTACCGCAAGGAGTTCCTGGAGCTGGTGAAGAAGGCCAGGGGGCTCGCCAGGCGCAACTGAGAGCTATGGACCGGACCGGGGGGGCCGCCGGACGCCGGCGGGTCCCCCGGTCGTTGCGGGAATCGACGATGGGACGTTGGGACGCGGGGACATGGAGACGCGGGGACGCGGAGACACGGGGACGCGGGGACGCGGGGACACGGAGACACGGAGACACGGGGACACGGAGACACGGGGACATGGTGACATGGTGACAAGTTGGCACCCGGGGAGGATGGCCGCGGTTGCCGCCCTGCTGCTCATCGCGGGAGCTTGGTGGCTCATGGCCTCCATCCTCGGCTGCCGGGACGGCCGCATTGCGCGGCAGTCAGGCGGCGGATCAGCAGACCCCGGCCAGGCAAGACCGCGCCTCAGAATAGAACCGGCGTTGTAGTTGTATTGGTGGGGGCGGGTTTAGACCTGCCCCTGCAGCGGAAAGGGTCGGACTTGGGCCGGGTGAGCCTGCCTACTCCGGCCGCACCCCCACCCCCAGAACCACGGTCTCGTGTCCGCCGAGGTCGAGCGGCGCCGCGAGGTCCACGGCGGCGGCGCGGCCCGTCCAGGGGTCGAGGCGCACGACCTTTCGCCCGGCAGCCGCGGCCAGTTGCACCCGGCCGCGGAAGGGCCGGTCGCTCTCGTTGTGGAGCAGATAGAGGTGCGCGTCTCCGTGGACGACGTGCCGGAAGCGGATGCCGTCGTGGGCCGGCTCCAGGGTCAGGTCGCGGCCGGCCAGGCGCTCGACCGCGGCCAGGAACCGCCCGCGCCCGCCGGCCTCCTCGGCGAACTCCACCAGCCGACCGGCCTCGCGCAGCGCGGCCAGCTGCCGCGCGGCCTCGCCGGGCAGCGCCGGCAGGCCGTCGAGCACGACCGTCCTGTAGTGCATTCCGGCCAGGCGGACGCCATCGGCGCCCACCTCGGCGTCCTGCCAGAGGTGGCGGGCCTCCAGGTAGTTGAAGTCGATCTGGCTCTCGAATAGCGCCCGGGCCGCGCGCCAGGGGAGGAAGTCGCTCAGGCCCAGCACCGCGACGGCGCAGGACTGCCGGCCCTCCGCGTTCATCCAGGAGAGGCGCCGGCAGTAGTCGGCGAACTCCCGGAAGCGCCCCCACCAGGGGCTGTTCGGGCCCACGTCCGGCGGGCGCTCGTCCTTGCGCGGGCCGCGCACCGAGTAGTAGAAGGCGTGCGGGATGAGCAGGTCCACCCCGCGCACCAGGCACCAGTCGGCCAGCCACTTCATCTCGTCGAAGGTCAGGCCGTGGCCGTAGGCGCCGCAGAACTCGTTGAGGTTCCGCCGGCGGCCCAGATGCAGCGCGGCCGACGAGGAACACTTGGCCATGGTCGAGACCCGGCCCTCGAGCGCGCCGGAGCCTCCGGGGGCCACGTGGCGCCAGACCAGGTCCTGCCCCGGCCAATGGAACTGCCGGAGCAGGCCGATCTCGTCCTCGCTGTGCGGGTGGCCGGCCAGGGCCACGCCGTGCGCGGCGCACCACTCGGACAGGCGGCGGTAGTAGGTCTCCTCCAGGCGCATCCGGACGGCGCGCTCGTAGTCGGCGCGGAAGCGCGCGGCCTCCGGCTCGTCGTCGAACCACAGCGCCGGCAGGTGCGGGGCGAAGTCGTAGCCCAGGAACCGGTTGACGTGCCCCAGGATGTCGGTCGTCCCGGGCACGGCGCCGCGCACCTTCGCCCCGCGCCCCAGCAGCGAGGGCTCGTCGGTGAAGAAGCCGGTGACGGTCCTTCCGAAGTGAGGCGCGAAGCGGTCGTGGAGCCTCTGATGGACGTGCCGGATGAAGCAGTCGATCGCTGCGGGGTTCAGGATGTCGGCCGCGGCGGGCTCGTCCTCGGGCGGGTCGGGCCGCGGGCTGCCCGGGTTCCGGGGATCGTCGGGCCCGGGGTGGCGCGGCGGGTCGTCGTCGCGGTAGTGCAGCCCGCGGATCGTCGAGCCGACCGGCCGGTCGATCACCGCGATCCTCCGCCCGCCGGCGCGCCGGACCACGGCGACCAGGTTGTGGCCGGCGGGCAGTTCCGGGGCGTCGGAGTCCCCGGAGAGCTCCCGGCAGACCAGTCCGCGGCAGGCGAAGGCCGGGTTCTCGGCGACCACCTGGCCGCAGGACGAGCCCGACGGGTACATGCCCTCGTCGTAGAGGACCACCTGCATCCCGCGGCGCTCCGCCTCCCCGATGGCCACGGCCATGAAGCCGAGCATCCGCTCGCTCATCCAAGCTATGGAGCGGGGCAGGCCGACCCGCGGGTGGAGGACGAAGCCGAAGATCCCGTGGGCCTCGAAGTCGGCGATCTGCCGGAGGATCTCCGCCTCGGTGAGTTCGTCGTTCCAGAACCAGAAGGGCAGGAGCGAGAACTCCCGCGGCGGGTCGGCGAAGGCGGCGAAGGCTACTTCCGGCGGTCCACCCACTTGGTCGACTCCTTGGCGTCGGGCAGGACCGGCCCGAGGCAGGGGCTGGCCGCGTCGCGCTTGGTGCCGAAGAAGTCGGTGGGGCACTCCTCGAGCGCCACCGGCGCGCCCTTGCCGGCCAGGGCCGCCTTGCCGGCGTCGGTCAGGCGGAAGTCGCAGTCGTCGGGGTTGACGAACCACTCCTTCTTCGGCGCCATGTTGTTCTTGCTCTCGGAGGCGCCCTTGGAGGTGTTGCCGCCGATGAGGTTGTTCATAAGCACCGGGTCCTTGGGATAGGCCGCCTGGCGCTGGAAGGTGTCGCCGCCCCAGGTCAGGTTGTTGTAGAACTTGCAGTTGGCGCCGTTGTTGGAGTGGTAGGACGAGTCCGCCGCGTTGATCACGATGTTGTTGCGGCAGATGCCGCCGTCGTGCTCCGGCCCGAGCTTGCCGTCGGCGCCCATGGGCAGCCACTGCTTGCCGGTGAGCCCGCCGCCGAAGGAGATGCCCAGGGTGGTGTTCTTCTTCTTGCCGTCGACGATGTTGCCCTCGATGATGCCGTGCTTGCCGCCGCCCTTGAGGAAGATGCCGTAGGTCACGCCGCCGTCCTGGCCGTAGTCGTGCACGTAGCAGCCCCGGACCACCCAGTTGTCGCCGGAGACCAGGTCGAAGCCGGTGGCCCCGGTGTTGAAGAGCTCGGTGTGCTCGATGACCACGTTGTCGACGGGCTTCTCGCGGAGCTTGGCGCCCTTCATGCCATGGTCGGCCGAACCGGAGATCTTGCAGTCCACGAAGCGGACGTCGCCGCAGCCGCCCGGGCCGTCCATGAAGACCGCCGCGGAGGTGCCCTTGCGGTCACCGTTGAAGTGGATGCCCTGGAAGACCCAGAACTTGTTCTTCACCCGGAAGGCCACCTGCCCCCTGAGGTTGAGCCTGGCGTATCCCTTGTCGCCCTCGCAGCGCATGGTGATGGGCTGCTCCTTGGTGCCGTTCTTGCCGGTGGCCGCGCTGCCGCCCATGTCGTATTCGCCGGCTTTGATCACGATAGTGTCGCCGGGGCCGGCCGCCGCCAGCGCCGCCTTGATGGCTCCGGCATTGTCAGCCTTGATCTCCTGCGCGAAGGTCGCGCTCGCCGCCAGCGTCAGGGAAAGCACCGCGCCAAGGATCGTACGCATCGTCGGCCTCCTCATCCTTCTCTTGAGTTCCGGGTCCCGAGTTCCGGGTTCCGAGTTCGGAGTTCCGGGTTCGAGGTTCGGGGGACGGGGCCTGATCTTCGGTTCGGGATGGCCGCGGCCCCATCTGCGCGGATTATGGCCCGGCGCGGCGCGGAAACAAGCGCACGAAGAGGGCCCGCACGGCCATTGCAGGAAACGTTCTTCACCGCCGAGGCACTGAGACGCCGGGAACAACTGGGGCGCCATTCCGCGTTCGGCTATCGGAACAGTCGTCATCCCGAAGGCCGACACCCGGAAGCCGGCTCTTCTCTGCGCCTCTGCGTCCCCTGCTCTACAAAGCGCCCTTCCCGCTCGGCCCCGCCCGAGCCTGCAGGCGCTGTTGCTTCTTGGCTGTTGGTTGTTGGCTGTTGGCTGTTGGTCGTTGCCCACCTCGGGCTTTCGCCGCCCGCCTCCGGTGGATTCTGGAATTTTTCCTCTTGACAACCGAACGGCCGTTAGGTATATAGCCGGTAGACCGAGAGGAGCAAGCGAAGTGCGCGAGTTGACCCGCAAGCAGAAGAAGATCCTCGACTGGGTGGTGGCCTTCAAGGCCAGGCACGGCCTGCCGCCCACCGTCCGCGAGATCGGGGCGCACTTCGGCATGGCTTCCTCGTCGGTCTTCGACCACCTCAAGCTCATCGAGAAGAAGGGGCACATCCGCCGCGGCAAGCTCGGCGCCAGGTCGCTCGAGATCCCGGGCGCGGCCACGGATGGGGCCCCGGCCGGTGCCGCGGCTCCCCTGTCCGTGCTCGAGGCCGCCGGGGACGACTCCGAGTCGCTGGCGGTCCCGGAGGTCGGCCGGGTGGCCGCAGGCGTGCCGCTCCTGGCCCAGGAAAACGTCGAGGGCCGGGTCCGGCTGGACCGCTCGATGCTGCGCGGCCCGCGCGGCGCACAGTACTTCATCCTGAGGGTGACCGGCGACTCGATGGTCGAGGCCGGCATCCTCGACGGCGACCGCGTGGTGGTCCGCCGGCAGGACACGGCCGAGGACGGCCAGATCGTGGTGGCGCTGCTCGAGGACGAGGCCACCGTGAAGCGCTTCTACCGCGAATCGGGCCGGGTGCGGCTCGAGCCGGCCAACTCGCGGATGGGGCCCATCTACGCCAGGGAGGTGGCGGTCCAGGGAGTGGTGGTCTGCTCCCTGAGGACCTACGGTTAACGGACGCGGGACGAGACATCCAGGCCTAAAGGGCAGAGCTGCCTTTACCCCTCGCGAGAGGGAATTAGGGTCCGCGTCCGGGCATGCGCCGCGGGACGTAGGACCCGTCTTTTTGGTGGGAGGAAAGCGATGAGCGGGGAGGTTGCGGTCATGCAGCGGATGGAAGCCGAACCGGTTAACGAGATGCGCGGGGCCTTCGGGGTCCCGGCCAGGCTGAGCGTCGAGGCTCTCTGGGCGGTGGTGCGCGGTCCGGCCCGGACCATCTGCGCCGGCGCCGGCCCCGCGTCAGGACGCAGGCCACCCTTCGCGGCGTTTCTGGAGGCCGCCCGCAAGGCTTGGCGCCGGGCCGACCCGCCGCCCACCGACGGCGAGGCCTCGTTCCTCGCGGCGCTCTGCGGACCGGCGGGGCTCGACAGCCGCACGGACGACGACCAGGCCGGGCGGATCGGCAGGTTCGTCTACGCATTCCTGCGCATGGTGAACTTCTCGGGGTCCTTCCCGAGGATTACCACGGTGGACCTCGACCGGCTGCAGTTCTCGATGCACCTCGAGATGCTGCCGGCCGGGGCCGGCCCGCGGGAGGTGCCCGTCGAGTCGGGCGCCGGCGCGAAGCGGAATTCACAAGGTGCATGGATTGCACGGAGTTCAGGGAGTTCAGGGAATTCAGGGAGGAACGCCGATGATCGGAGAAACGAACAGGGAGGAGCGGCGGACGCAGGGTCCCGGGCGGAGCGAGGCCATGAGCATCGTATATCGGTCCGCTGAGGCGCCCCACCCGGTGCTGGCCGCCGACGAGGTCCGCCGGCTGCCGGCCGAGACGGCCGAGCGGCTCAAGGCCGCCGGCTTGCTCCGTCCCGGGGAACTCGCCAGGGCGGTCGGCTGCGAGGCCTGCGAGCACGACCATGCCGAGTGGGTGGAGGAATCCACGGCCCCGGATGGCGGGCGGCACTTCCACATCCAGTGCCTGGAGAAGGGGCGCGTGGAGGTCTCCCGGGAACGCCTGCAGCGCTGGCTCGTGGACTTCGCCCCGCTGGCCGAGGCGCTCCACGACGGGCTCGGAGCCTGCGGGCCGGTCGAGGCTCTGCGCCCGGGCAGACTCTGGCGGCTGGGCCGGGCGGTCCTCGGGGGGGAGCGTCGCGAGCTCTGGATGGCCCGCGACGCCGCGTCGGTGCGCGGACCGGATCTCATCGCCTCTATACCCAGAGCGTCGGGCGCCGTCCTCTTCCGTCTCGGCGACCGGCCGCTCGGGGCGGACGAGGCCGCCGGCTTCGAGGCGGTCTTCGACGTGCGCGCGCTCGTCTCCCTGACTGAAGCCGGGCTGGTCGTGGACCGCGGCGCGGTCGAGCGGCGGCTGGCCAGGCGGCGCCGCTGCGCGCCGCGCAAAGAGAGCCGGGTATGGGAGTGCCTGACGCTCGCCGGGTGCGGGGCCTAGCAGCCCGTTGAAAAAGTGCCGGGGATCGCGTTGCGACCGGACGGCCCGGATGCTTGCCCGCCCTCTGTGTGGCGGGCAAGGCGCGCGTGTCGGGGCGTAGTTCGGCAGGCGCGGTGGAAGAGCCCGGCTTCGCCATCCATGGCTGCGCCGCGGCTCCAGGCTTCGTATCGGCATCCTGCCGAACGAAGCCCGGAGGAGGAAGCCGTGTCCGCAGCGACACGGCGACGACGAGCCCCTCGACTGTGCTCGGGGCCAAGGCCCTGAGGCTCTCGAAGGGCAACGCCGCAGACGGGCCGTCCGGTCGCGGGCGCAGGCCAGGGATGGCCGGAGACAGGCGCATCGCAGATGCGCCCCGCAAGAGCGCGAAGCCGGAGGCGAAGCGCAACCCGAAGGGACGCTTGATCTTGCGGCCTCATCCTTCGTCACTCCTCCTCG
>CALGYR010000074.1 GCA_937935355.1 uncultured bacterium
CCACCGAGATCTACACTCTTTCCCTACACGACGCTCTTCCGATCTGATGCGCGACCTCATCAAGGAGGACAGGGAGCTTCTGGGGGCGAGCGAGTTCGCCAAGGACATGAAGTTCTACTTCGGCTCAACGAAGACTTATGCAAGCGCCGCGCTTGAGTGGTACTACAAGTAGTCATGCCATGAGGCGGGCGCTGTGAGAACCTATGGTATACTAAGAGGAGAAGAGGAGGTGCGGTGGCAGTAGTGATGACCAGTCAGGAGGCGGTGGCCGTTCCGGGGTTCACCGGGGGCTACTGGAACAAGCCGTACCCCAAGACGCCTCCCCCGCCGGGCACCCACTGGCAGCCCGTACTCAACGCGGACGGCACGAGGATTCTTGGCTGGAAGGCGGTCTCGCTCGGCACCACGAACACGACCGGCGGCTCTTCGGCCGGCGGCGGCTACGGATACGGCTCCGGCGGCGGCGCGGGCAGCGGCCTCTCGGCCTACATCCAAGCCTACCGGATCATGTTCGGCGACCCCAAGGCGACCCCGCCCAAGGCACTGCTCCAGAAGGCCAAGGACGGTAACTGGTCGACGACCTACTGGCAGTTCATGGTGCGGCAGACCGACCCCAAGTACTTCCGCTCCGCCGAGGCGCAGAAGAAGATGTCCGACCTGCGCACCTACATGAGGGCCGTGGGCGTGGGGCTCGAAAAGGGGTTCGCCAAGCGCTACCTGCGCGAGGGCTGGTCCGCCACCCAACTACAGAGTGAGTTGACGAAGCTCAAGGGCTTCAAGGAGAAGTACCCCGACTGGGCGGCGTTCGCCAAGGCACAGCGGGCCAAGGGTGCGGCCAAGCAGGTCAACCCGCTGGCCTATCAGGCGTACCAGACGACCTTCCGCAACGCCTTCAAGCAGGGCGGCATCGACATCCCCGAGGGCTGGGAGAGGAGCTTCTTCAAGAGCGGCATCACCGACGACGAGTTCATCCAGAACTTCTCCACCATCGGCCAGACCCAGGCCGCGTCCCAATGGGACCTCGGCGGCCTCGACCAGCAGCAGACCAAGAGCGTCATGTTCTCGGGAGCGAAGTCGGCCAAACTGAGGGCGCAGCTCCAGCAGGCGCTCAACAAGCAGCAAAACTACTTCAAGAAGCCCGCTGACTCCTTCGGGGTCGGGCAACAGAGCGGCCTTATCCAAATGAGAGGAATCTAGCATGTCCGATGTTGACGACATCCTCGCCGAACTCGATGCCGAAGAGAATATCGAAGAGACCCACGCCGACGTGGTCGAAGCTGCGGAAGAGCGCTACGACGGGGAAGACGACAAGATCACCCGCAAGCTGGAGAAGAAGCTCGGTTCGCTGGAGCAGAAGTTCGAGAAGAACGCGCTCCGCACCGCCATCGAGCACTTCACCGACAAGGCCGACGACCTAGAGAAGGAGCTGTTCGCCGAGGTGCAGGCCGACGTGAACTCGCTCGACGACTTCGAGCGCACGTCTAAGTTCATCCGCGACCGTGCCGCCAAGCTCAGGGAGCGCGAGCAGAAGCTCCTCGAAGAGGCCGAGCAGCGGGCGCAGGAGAAGGCCGCGAAGACCTGGGGCACCGGCCCCATCGGCGCGAAGGCTCCTCCCTCGACGGACGAAGAGAAGGAACTGATGGCGAAGGTGCGTAGCGGCGACCCCCGTGCCGCCTTCAATGCCATCGTCGGAGACAGCTTCAACTTTTGACCGTACCGGGCGAGAGCCCGTGACATAGGCGACTGAAGTCGCCGCTTCCGATGGCGAGAGCGATAGGGCGACCTTCACTCAGACCTCGGCGGACGGATAGCCAACCACTTCCGCTCCGTGTCCATAAGAGGACGCGCAGCTCTGCGCTGCCAACGGAACTGGAGGTGGTCAGCGAGTGAACCTTGCACTCCGCGAATGCACGCGGTGTCACGAACTACTGCCCCTAGGCGACTTCTACCCGATGGTCGTCAGGAATGGCGAGTACGAGTGGCACGGCTACCGCTCGCGCTGCAAGGAGTGTTCGCTGACGGATAGCAAGGCTGACGCCTACATCCGTCGCATCAAGGCAATCTCCCACATCCCACCCTACGAGTCACCGAGCGAACTTGAGATTCGCGCCTACAAGGAGCGGATCGCAACTGTTGGTGAACTTCCCCCCTTCTACTCAGAGGCGGAGAGGCGCGAGCAGAAGAACGCTCGCGGCAAGGCTCAGTGGTGGGCCAATCGTCAGGCGCATATTGCACGCAAGCGGGCCTACAACGCCCGCGAGGAAGTACGGGGACGCAACCACGAGTATGGGGCGCAATACCGGGCGACTACTCACGGACGTGCCGTTCACAACGACGCAGAGGCTCGCCGCCGCGCACGAATCGCCGGTGGGGAACACCTCGCGTGGTTTTACGACGCCGTCCGCCGACTGCCGCTTGTTAGGTGTCACATCTGTGGGGGGTGGCTGCCGGGTCCCGAGTGCCACATTGACCATGTGGTTCCACTCGCAAAGAACGGCCCGCACAGCCGCAACAACCTAGCTACCTCCTGCCCCTCCTGCAACATGCACAAACATGCTCGGCTGGACTGGGAACCTACCCCAGCCAGACTGTAGAAAGGATGTGAGGGCTTATCGCTTGGCCCGCTACTGACTACACCGCGACCTACGACAAGACGTCGGGAACCTTCGACCCCAGTGTCGACCCGAAACTCTGGGAGGCGCTGCAGGCGCGCTCCCCCCTGCTCGACCGTACCAAGCGTTTCCCCGTCGATGACTCGACGTTCAACTGGGAGACGGCGAACGCCCCGACGAAGCGCTGGGTGCTCTCCACCGTCGCCAGCGGTATCGAGGACGCTTCGGGTTCCAACGTCGCCGCGACGTTCACCTCGGGCACCGACATCGAGGTCGGCTCGATCATCAAGAACGTCTCCAAGGCGACTCCGATCGGCACCTACGGTGCTGACGAACTGCTTGAGGTGACGGCCAACACGGCCGGTGCCTGCACCGTCGTGCGCGACGTCGGTCGCCAGAACTCGGGCACGGGCTCCACGGCCCACGAGGCTGGCGACTACTTCGAGGTCATCTACGCGCCCAAGGAGGAGGGCTCGGACGCCGACCGCAACAAGTACAAGGACGTCACGCTGGTCACTGGCTACACGAACATCGTCGACTTCTACCTCGCGGTCACGGGTTCGCAGGCGGCCAGCAAGCGCCTCATCCCGGCCGACAACCTGCAGGCGCAGTTCGACAACTGCATGCGCCAGATGCAGAACGAGCTGGAGGGGATGCTGCTCTACGGCTGCCTGAACAACGGTGCCAACGCCGGTTCGGACTCCTACGTGCGCCGCACCAAGGGCCTCGACAGCTACGTCTCGGCCTCGGGTGCCAACATCGACTACTCGACCAAGAGCGTCACCGAAGAGGCCATCAACGCGCTCGTCGCGGGCATCCTCGAAGACGCCTCTGACCCGGCAGACCCGTACATCATCGTCTGCCATCCGGCGCGCGCCCGTGAGATCAGCGCCTTCGGCGCGGACAAGGTCGTGACCAGCCCCGAGAAGAGCAAGTGGGGCCGCTACATCGACACCTTCCGCTCCGACCTCGGTGTGGACCTCGACGTCATCTGGACGCTGAACTGCTCGAAGAGCGACCTGTTCATCATCGACATGAACAAGATCGCCCTCGCCCAGTTCCGTCCCTTCTCCAAGTCCACCGTGACCTTCCAAGACGACGCGGTCGACGCCTACCGCCAGCGGTATCTCGGCGAAGTCGGCGTCAAGGTGGTCGACGCCCTGTACTCGCACGCGAAGCTCGGCTACCTCACCTGGTAGTTGACTGACGGTGTCTGAGGGGGCGGGGAGACCCGCCCCCGAGGCCACACATAGGAGGTAGCACATGGCCCTTTACGGCCCCAAGGTAAGGAGCGTCGGGAGCGCGTCTCGCCCGCTCACCGCCAACGGCTCGCACAACTTCAAGCGTGACTACTTCGTCAGCAAGGCGACGAGTGGGGATGTGCGCGCCCACTACATCGACCTCGAACACGAATCGACTGGTTCGGGCGACACGCTCCGGGTCAGGGGCATCGCCGACGGCACGCTGGTCGCCACTGGCGGCACGGTCAACGCCATCCACGCGACTGGTCGTGTGGCTTCGGGCAAGACCGTCTCTGGTGCGCTCAACGCCATCCGGGCGACCCTTGAGGTCGCGGGCACGACCCCGACCCCCGGTGGCACCCTGGCTGCCCTGCAGCTCGACTCCAACATCGTGACTGGCTGGACGGCGGGCGCGAACGACGCCTTCATCCGCGTGTCTCAGTCCGGCGCGGGCACGCTCGACAACTTCCTCAACTTCGAGGCCGAGTCGGGCTGCCTCGACGGCACCAATGGCACCTACTCCACCGCCGACGGCTACATCAAGATTCGCGTGGCGGGCAACGCCATGCGTATCCCCTACTTCGCCGGCACTGACTGATGCTGACCCGAGAGATGCTGCTTGAGCAGCGGGAGAAACTGACCGCCGACCTGAACGCCACACACGGGGCGATCCAGGCAATCGAGTGGTGCCTCTCGGTCTTGGAGGAGGGGTCTTCGGACCCCTCCTCATCCTTGGACGTGGCCGAGACCACGGACGAGCAATCGGAAGTCAAGGAGGAACACTGTGGCGATTGTGATGAAGGGGCAGAAAGCCGATGCCCTGTACAAGAATGTTGCGGTTGACGGAGGCGGCAGCCTAAAGACCGCCTCGGGGGCCTACGCGGAGACCGAGGTCATCCTCGCCGATGCGACCGCCTCGACCGGCGGGCTGGGGAAGATCGGCACCATCCCCGCGACGACCGGGAAGCTTCTGGTCATGTGCGACAACACCGACCACGCCGCGCAGATCGACTGGCGCATCAAGTCGGACAAGGCGTACTCGGTGCAGTTCTACCGCTCGCGCACCATCCCCACCATCACCCTGACGATGGCCGACGCCACGGGTGTAGATGATGGGGACACATTCGTGTTGAACGGCCTGACGTTTACGGCTGAGACGACCGAGGGTGACGCCGTCGCCTCGGCGCGCAAGTGGTATCACGCGAGTCAGGCAGCGGGTTCCGTCGCCTGCGCGGCCCTGCTCCAGCACGCGACCTACGGCGTTCCTGGCATCACCGCCGCCGCCGCTGCCGTGGATGCCACCGATGTCATCACCGTCACCCCGACGACCGCCACCGTGCTCCAGTTCGGGCAGGGCACATCCGACGCCAACGAGATCGCCCTCGGCGACACCCGCATCGCCTCGCTGACCAAGGAGCCCTCGGGTCTCTATGCAGCTGTGGCCGCGAACTCCACTACCTCGAACGGCGACCTGTTCACGCAGTGGATCGACGGCTGGGACTACGCCTGGGCCTACATCTCGAACGGCACTGGTGACGCCCAGACCGTGACCGTGGCGGCCACCAAAATCTCGGTATGAGCCGCAGGCGTCCCCGCATAAGTGAGTGTGAGACTCCGCAGGACTTCGTGCGGGCCGGGATACTGAGGCCGGTGCAGCCCGTCACGGCAAGTGGCTACACGGCGTATGGGACCGGGCGCGAACTCCGGCCGTCGAACGGCGACCCCGCGAGTCTGCTGCGGATCATGTACGGGCTCGGTTCCACGGCGGGCACCATCGCCTTCCGCTTCGTCCCTCAGTTCGCCGGCAACGACAACGCAACGCAGCGTCTCTTCTACGCCTACGTGGGCGCATACGACCGCGTGCGCTTCTTCAAGGACATGGCGAACAAGGTGAACTGCGCCATCACCGACGGGACGGATACGGTGTCTTCGCTCACCGCCGCGCAGTCGTGGGCGTCGGGGACGGTCCACTACGTCGTCGGCCGCTGGACGTGGGCTGCGACCGTCGACGTGAACCTCGACAGCACCAACGCCACGCAGGGCGACGCCAGCGCGGTCAACGCCCAGACCTGCGACAGCATCTACGTCGGGCACGCAACGGTCCCGGCCCCCACCTTCATCGGCCCGGCCATCGTCTCGCCGACGCGCAAGTCTGACGCCTGGGTCACGGCGATACAGGCCAGCTCGGGGGCTGCGTACCAATCCGTCCCCCGACTGGTGCGTGACTTCCTCGCGGTCGGTGACCTCTTCCTGCCGCTGGTGTCTCACTCGACGGCGTATACGCGAGTGGCCTGATGCGCTACCGCGTCAACAGAGATGGTAGGTTCGCCTCGGGGGCGGTCGCCGCCGGTCGCACGCTGACGGTCTATGAAGACGAGGCTATGACAACCGAGTCTACGCTGTACACCACGGCGACGGGTTCGACAGAAGAAGACAACCCCTATACGGTCCCCGCCACTGGTGTCATCGACTTCTGGGTTGAGGACTCACAGCCGTGGGGTCTGGCTCAGGGCGACACGGTCGCCCGTCCGCTCGGTGTCGTCCCTACGGGCTTGGGTTCTTCGGTGATTAGTGTCGGGGACTACGGTGCGAAGGGTGACGGCACGACAGACGACACAGCGGCGGTCAACGCTGCCATAGCCGCCCTTCCGTCAAGCGGTGGGACTGTCTTCTTCCCCGAGGGCACCTACCTGCTCGACGGGCAGGTCAGCGTCCCCGATAACTGCACTCTGCTCGGGTGCGGGCGTGGGTCGATCATCCTCGTAGATGACACCTTCGACTCGGACAAGCGCAGCGTCATCCTCAACTCAGACCAGACGGACGGCAACGAGAACATCACCATCGACAACCTCTGCTTCACCGTCACCGCCGACGCTGTCCTGACCTATACGGGCCACCCGCGAGGCCCCGTCTCGATGGCTCGCGTCACGGGTCTGCGTCTGACGCGCATCTTCACTAAGGACTACTACGGCCGCACCTTCATCTGGCTGTGGGGCTGTAAGCACGTCCACATCTCGGGCTGCGACATTGAGAACAAGAAGACCCTCACTGCTGGCGGCGGCATCTGGATTTACGGTGGCTACGACACCGACCACGGTACGACCGACTGGGACTCCTACGACATCGTAGTCACCGGCAACTCCATCACGACGCACGCCGACGAGGGGCTCTGCTTCTGGGGTAGCTACGCGGACATCTACGACGTGACCGTCACCGGCAACTACCTCTTCAACGACATCGGGACCGCCTGCTGGCCGTTGTCCATCATCGGTTTCTATACCGAGGGCGGCACGGCGAGTCGCTACGTGACCGATGTCTCCGTGACCGGCAACGTCATCGACGGTGGGCTCATAGTGCGTTCCAATACCGCGCGCATCAACATCTCGGGTAACGCAATCACCGGGCAGGGCACGACCCATATGTCGGTCGCCGTGGTGAAGAACTCATCCGGCACCTCCGACAAGCCCGCCGACATCGTCATCTCCGGCAACACCATCATCGACGCTGGCTACGGCGTCATCAGCGATAGCTGCCTGCGGCTCTGCGTCTGCGACAACATCGTGATCGACGCGGCGACGATGGGCATCGAGGAGCGGGCGACAGCGTCGGACACCGCCTACTCTGGCAACGTCATCAGGAACAACATCATCGAGGGCTGCACGAGCGGCATCAAGACCGAGTCTCAGGGCGTCATCGTGGCCGACAACACCGTACTCGGCGGTGCGGTGGCCGTCCGCGCAGCCGAGGGCATCGAGCACTGTGACTTCGTCGGCAATACCCTGCTGGGCTACACCGACAAGGGCATCCACCTGGAGGGTTCCAGCCTCGCCAATGTGCGGGTCTGCCGTAACACCTGCAAGGGCGACGGCGTTTCGGCCGCGTACGGCATCCGCGTCATCGGCACCGCGTACGCCCTGCTCATCGAGGGCAACCGCTGTGGGGGGAACGTCACGTATGACTTCTCAATCCCCACTGGCGACCACGAATGTACGAAGCGTGCGAACTACACATGGAGCACGACGAAGTGGGTGCCGTACGCCTACGACGAGTCGCGTTATGGGACCGTCTCCGTAGCGGCGCGAAGTGCCGCCCCGGTATCTGGCACATGGGCTGTCGGCGACATCATCTACAACACCGCCCCCGCCGCAGAGGGCTATGTCGGCTGGGTCTGCACCGGGGCTGGCACGCCCGGAACATGGAAGACCTTTGGGGTCATCAGCGCATGACCTACTTCCCCGGCAGCCCAAGCCCCGTCACCGAGTCGGTCGTCATCGGCGACTCCTTCTATTTCCCGCTGGCGATCCACATGCACGCCGTCGCCAAGTCAAGGTCTCTGGAGGTCAAGTCCGCCGACCTTGAGGCCCGCCGTGTCAACCTCGGAGTG
>CALGYR010000075.1 GCA_937935355.1 uncultured bacterium
AGACCGGGACCTCCGAAGCTCGGAGGCCTGATGCGTCGCAGGAGGAGCCATAAATGGCCATCAGCATCCAAGCCCAGCCCGAGCTCATCCCCCAGATGAGGCAGTACCTCGAGCTCATGGCCAAGCACAGCGCCACCGACCTGCACCTCAAGGCCTTCAGCCCGCCGATCTTCCGGATCTCCGGGATCGCCCGGCGCGTGGACGGCCCGCCGATTCCCGGCGAGGAGGTCGAGAAGCTGGTCCGGAGCATGATGACCCCCGACCAGACCGCGCGATTCGACTCCACCGGCACGGTGGACTTCGCCTGCGGCATCCACGGCGTGGGCCGCTACCGCGTCAACGTCTTCCGCCAGCGCGGTTCGGTCTCGGCGGCCATCCGCCGGGTGCGCTTCGAGATCCCCACCGTCGAGGACCTCAACCTGCCGCTGAGCATCAAGCGGCTGGCCGACTTCCAGGCCGGGGTGTGCTTCTGCGCGGGCATCACCGGCTCGGGCAAGTCGACCACCCTGGCGGCCATCATCGAACTCATCAACCACTCGCGGCGCTGCCACATCCTGACCCTCGAGGATCCCATCGAGTACCTCTACCGCGACGACAAGTCCTTCGTCAACCAGCGGGAGATCGGCGTGGACGTGGACAGCTTCCAGACCGCGCTGAAGTACATGGTCCGCGAGGACCCCGACGTGGTCCTGATCGGCGAGATGCGCGACTCCGACACGGTCGAGACCGCGCTGATCTCCGCCGAGACCGGCCACCTGGTCTTCGGCACGGTGCACTCGGGCTCGGCCCCCCAGACCATCGGCCGGGTGCTGGACTTCTTCCCCTCGCACCGGCACAGCCAGATCCGGCAGCTGCTCTACTTCACCCTCAAGGCGGTGATGGTCCAGCAGCTCCTCAAGGGCGCCAAGAAGGAGACGCCCATGGTCCCGGCCATGGAGCTGATGATCGTCAACCCGGCCATCCGCAAGCTCATCCGCGAGGGCGGCGACGAGAAGATCGGCGACGTCATCCGCACCGCCCGCGAGGAGGGCATGCAGGACATGAACCAGTCGCTGGTCGACCTCGTGAAGAAGGGGCTGATCACCGAGCAGACCGCCATGGAGTCGAGTCCCAACCCCGAGAGCCTGGCCATGAACCTCAAGGGCATCTACCTGGGGTCGGACATGGGGACGATCATCGGGGGTAAGTAGTGACGAACATGCAACACGTAACCGGCAACACCCAACATCCAGCTGATTTTGGATGTTGCATGTTGAATGTTGCATGTTGCGTGTTGAGGCCGTCCTCTCGTGCCTGAGCTCCGCCAGATCCGCATCGAACGCATCGGGCGCGACAAGCTCGAGTCCCCGGTGCGCAACTACGTCCGCCAGGGCGCGGTCACGCTGCCGACCGGGTCCACCGTCGGCCAGGTCCTCGAGAACCTCCGGCGGGACCCGCCCAAGGACAGCATCATCTACTTCTACGCCACCGACCCGGAGGGCCGGCTCCAGGGCGTGGTCCCCACCCGCCGGATGCTCACCGCCGCGCCGGAGACGCGCATCTCCGAGCTCATGACCCGCGTGGTGGCCATCCCCGAGACAGCCACGGTGCTCGACGCCTGCGAGTTCTTCGTCATGCACCAGTTCCTGGCCTTCCCGGTGGTTGACGCCGGGGGCCGGATCACCGGCGTGGTGGACGTCAGCCTCTTCACCGACGAAGTCTTCGACATGAACGAGAGCCGCGCGGCGGCCGACCTCTTCCAGCTCATCGGCGTGCGAGTGGCCGAGGCCCGCAAGGCCTGGCCCTGGGGCTCCTTCGGCGACCGCTTCCCGTGGCTGCTGTGCAACATCATCGGCGGCCTGCTCTGCGCCGTGGTGGCCAGCCGCTACGAGTCGCTGCTCAACCAGTTCGTGGTGCTGGCCCTCTTCCTGCCGGTGGTCCTGGCCCTGGCCGAGAGCGTCAGCATCCAGGCCATGACCCTGACCCTGCAGAGCTTCCACTCCTCGGGCGTGCGCCTCAAGGCCTTCCTGGAGTCCCTGGCCCGCGAGCTCGTAACGGCCGGGCTCCTGGGCCTGGCCGCCGGGACGTTCGTGGCGGTGATCTCCGGGCTCTGGAAGGGCGACGCCCGGGCGGCGGCGACCGTGGGCGGCAGCATCGCGCTCGCCGTGCTCTCCGCCGGGATCCTGGGCATCGCCCTGCCCACCCTGGTGCGCGCCTTCAAGGACGACGCCAAGGTGGCCTCCGGACCGGTGGTCCTGGCCACCGCCGACGTGCTCACCGTGCTCTTCTACATGAATCTCGCCGGGTGGCTGCTCCCGTCGCCGGTTGGCTCCTGACGCAAGGATCGAGATGGTCAGACTGCATTCCTTCCCGAAGCCGGTGTTCGCCCGCCCCCTCGCCCTATTCTTGGCCCTCTTCTTCGCCCTGCTCTGCGCCGCCCCGTCCGGCTGCCGGCCGCCCGGCGGCCCCGTCGCGCCCAACGTGATACCGGCGTACTCGGCGATCCGTCCGCGCTCCGAGACGCTCGCCGAGCTCCCGGCCTCGCGCGGCGGCGGGCTGGTGCTCGTCCCGGTGTCGGTCGACGGGCGGGAGCGCGCATTCGTCCTCGACACCGGGTGCGCCGCGTCGATCGTCGACGACTCGTTCGCGAAGCAGCTCTCCCGCCGCAAGGGCGGTTACCTCACCACCACCCCGGGCGGAGTGATGGAGATGCCCATCTGCGAAGCGCCCCGGGCGTCGGTCGGCGGCATAGCCGTCCCCGGGAAGCTCGACTGGGTGGCCTGTTCGGACCTCTCCAACCTGCGCTCGATCTGCGGGCGCGAGGTTTCCGGCATCCTGGGGATGGACTTCCTCCAGCACTTCGTGGTGCGCCTGGACTTCGCCCGCCGCAAAGTGGAGTTCCTGAGCTCCGACGGGCGCGAACACCCGGAGTGGGGCGAGGCGCTGCCCATCCGGCTGCGCCTGGGTTGCCCGGAGATATCTGCCGCCGTGGCCGACGCCGGCCGGCACTGGTTCCTGGTCGATACCGGCGCAGCCGGCGGCGGCACGCTGCCGGCCCGGCTTTTCCGCAAGGTGATCGCCAATCCGGCTGCGGCCTGCCTCAGCGTGGTGGGCGGCTCGGTCGAGTCGCGCACCGGGTTGCTCCCCAGCCTGACCCTCGGCGAGCGGCGGCACGAGGGGCTCGCCTTCTGCGAGGGCAACTCCGCGCTGCTGGGCCTGGGGGTCTTCTCGCGCTACACGGTCACGCTCGACTTCCCGGCGCGCCGGCTATACCTGCAAAGCGGCGGCGCCGCGAACGCACAGCGGAATACCGAGGCGGGAGCTGCGTGAGCTCCGATCGACCGCGGCCCGCCCCGCACCGCGACTCCCCTCCCCGCCCCCCCCAGGGCGGGCCGGAGGAGGCGCCGGACGGTAAGCCGGAGACCGGACGGGCCGCGGGACTGCTGCCCGCCTGGCTGCCGCCCGTCCTCTTCGTCTCGTGGAGCGCCCTGGTGGCGCTCTGGTACTACGGCAGTTCCGACCCTCACGCCGCCGGCATGAAGGCGATCCTGGAATTCGGAGCGGAGCGTCTGCTGGGCGTCGGCGCGGCGCTCGTCGCCGGCGGCGGGCTGCTCTTCCTGGCGGCCAGGCACCGGGGAAGCTCGCAACGCACCGGCTGGGGAGCGCTGGCCGCCATGGCCGTCGCCGCCGTGGCCGCGGGCCTGGCCCCGGGGCTCCAGGACCGCCTGCTCGCCGTCCTGCTCGTCCTCGGAACGCTCGCGGCGGCGGTCGGGCTGGGGGCGCTGCTGCTTCGAGCCGTCGGCGCGCGCCCCCGCTCGGCCGTCGAGGAACTGGCCTGGTCGGGCGCGCTCGGCCAGATCGGAAGAGCGTCGTGTAGGGAAAGAGTGTGGATCTCGGTGGTTGCCGTATC
>CALGYR010000076.1 GCA_937935355.1 uncultured bacterium
GGAAAGCAGAACCATCACGGCAGTCCCCTCACGGGGACTCATGATACGAGGAGAAAGTCGATGGGTTACGCTCAGGATGTCCTGGAGAAGGTCAAGAAGAAGAACGCCGGTGAGCCCACCTTCCTGCAGGCGGTCACCGAGGTCTTCGAGTCCCTCGAGCCGGTGATGGAGCGCAACCCGCGCTACGTCCAGGCCAACATCCTCGAGCGCATCGTCGAGCCCGAGCGGGTCATCCTCTTCCGCGTCCCGTGGCTCGACGACCAGGGCCGCGCGCAGGTCAACCGCGGCTACCGCGTCGAGTTCAACTCGGCCATCGGCCCGTACAAGGGCGGGCTGCGCTTCCACCCCTCGGTTAACCTGGGCATCCTCAAGTTCCTGGGCTTCGAGCAGGTCTTCAAGAACTCCCTGACCACGCTCCCGATGGGCGGCGGCAAGGGCGGCTCGGACTTCGACCCCAAGGGCAAGAGCGACAACGAGGTCATGCGCTTCTGCCAGTCGTTCATGACCGAGCTCCAGCGCCACATCGGCGCCGACACCGACGTGCCCGCCGGCGACATCGGCGTGGGCGCGCGCGAGATCGGCTTCATGTTCGGCCAGTACAAGCGCCTGCGCAACGAGTTCACCGGGGTGCTCACCGGCAAGAAGCTCGGCTGGGGCGGCTCGCTCATCCGGCCCGAGGCCACCGGCTACGGCGCGGTCTACTTCGCCGAGGAGATGCTCAAGACGCGCGGCGAGGACTTCCAGGGCAAGATCTGCGCGGTCTCCGGCTCCGGCAACGTCGCCCAGTACACCGTCGAGAAGCTCAACCAGCTCGGCGGCAAGGTGGTGAGCCTGTCCGACTCGAACGGCACCATCCACGACCCGGCCGGCATCACCGGCGAGAAGCTCGCCTGGGTCATGGAGCTCAAGAACGTCAAGCGCGGCCGCATCCAGGAGTACGCCGAGCGCTTCAAGGGCACCGAGTACCAGGCCGGCAAGCGGCCCTGGGGCATCAAGTGCCACTGCGCCTTCCCGAGCGCGACCGAGAACGAGATCTCGGCCGAGGACGCCGCGACGCTGGTCAAGCAGGGCTGCTACGTGGTCAGCGAGGGCGCCAACATGCCCACGGTGCCAGAGGGCGTGGAGCTCTTCATCGAGAAGAAGGTCCTCTACGGCCCGGGCAAGGCGGCCAACGCCGGTGGCGTGGCCACCTCGGGCCTGGAGATGAGCCAGAACTCGATGCGCATGGGCTGGAGCCGCGAGGAGGTCGATGCCAAGCTCAAGGGCATCATGCAGGCCATCCATAAGAACTGCGCCGAGACTTCCAAGGAGTACGGGCAGCCCGGCAACTACGTGCTGGGCGCCAACATCGGCGGGTTCGTGAAGGTCGCCGATGCCATGCTGGATCAGGGGCTGGTCTAGAAGGCACAGAGGCACAAAGGGACTGAGGCACTGAGGCACTGAGGCACTGAGTCCAAAGAGCGGGGGCGGCCTACGGGCCGCCTCCGCTGCTTTAGGGCGCAGCCTCCGGGGCATGGTTCCGCGGATACGAAGGCCGTCCTCTGTGTCCTCCGTGTCCTCTGTGGTTGGTACCGTTGCCTGCCGTCGGCGGCGGGCTTAGAATGCCGGCCGGAGGTGCGCCATGAGGTTCTGCCGGACGATCTGCGTAGGGGCACTGGCTACGGCCCTGGCGGGCTTCGCCTGCGCCGGCGAAGAGGCTGCGCCGGCCGGGAAGGTCGCGTGGGCGCCCGTCGGGCTCTCCGGAGGCGGGTCGATGTTCGGACCGGCCTACAGTCCGGTGGACCCGAAGCTCATGATCGTCAACTGCGACATGAGCGGGGCCTATCGCTCGGCCGACGGCGGCCGCACCTGGCAGATGATCCACCATTCCCAGCTCGCCGGGAACACCTTCTGCCGGCCGGCCTTCCATCCCACCGAGGCCAGGACCGTCTTCGCCGCCTCGGGTTACTGGGGGAAGCTCAAGGTCAGCCGCGACGCCGGCATCACATGGGCGGACATCGGCAACCTTCCGGGCGGCCTCAAGGGCGCCATCGCCATCGATCCGGGCGAGCCCCGGCGCATGCTCGCGGGAGTGCGCGAGGAGGTCTGGCGCTCGACCGACGCCGGCGTCACCTGGGCGAAGTGCGCCGGGCCGAAGGGCGCGGCGGTCGGCTTCCACTTCGACCGGACGAGCCCGGCCGAGCGCCGCCGCTGCTCCGCGGCCACCGCCGGGGGCATCTGGCGCTCGGACGACGGCGGCGCGACCTGGGCCGAGAAGTCGGCGGGGCTGCCCTGGCGCGAGATCCGGAGCTTCGCCGGCGGCTCGAACGCCGAGGCCAGGGTCTGCGCGCTCTACTGCGCCATCCCGGCCAAAGAGGAGGGCGGCAGATACGCCGGCGGCGTCTTCCGCTCGACCGACGGCGGCGAGAGCTGGGAGTCGGCCATGGGGGAGGGCATCAACAAGGACGTCAAGGCCGCCGACCAGTGGGCCATGGGACCGGTCGCCCAGTTCCACTGGGTGCTGGCCACGGATGCGAAGCCCATGACCGTCTGGGCGCTCAACGCCAACACCGGCGTGAAGCCGCCGCACCACGCCAGCGCCTACCGCTCCGACGACGGCGGGAAGACCTGGCGCGCGACCTTCACGCCCGACCAGCGCTTCGGCGGCCGGAACGTCGAGCTCGACTGGCGCGCTAGCGGCGCCGGGCAGTTCTACCAGGAGGTGCCCTTCGGCGCGGCCGTGTGTCCGTCGGACCCGGAGCGCGTCATCTTCTGCGGCGGTATGACCTGCTACCTCACCGAGGACGGCGGCAAGACCTGGCGGCCGGGCCACACGACGCCGGCGCCGGGTGGAAGGGGACAGGGCGGGGATCAGGGGGCGGACTCACACTGGCTCTGCAACGGTCTGGTGGTCACGACGACCTGGCACTACTACGCCGACCCCTTCGAGCCGGCGCGGCGCTACATCGCCTACACCGACATCGGCTTCGCGCGCTCGACGGACGCCGGGGCGAGCTGGATGTGGTGGGGGCCGAAGCAGTGGGCGCCCTGGCAGAACACCTGCTATGAGCTCGCCTTCGACCCGGAGGCGAAGGGCCGCATCTGGGGCGCCTTCTCGAATGTCCACGACATCCCCAACGACAACGTCATCTCCGGCCGCCACCGCGCCGACCGCCCGGGCGGCGTCTGCGTGAGCACTGACTTCGGCGCGAGCTGGAAGCCCTGTTGCAGCGGACAGCCCTCAGCGCCCTGCATCTGCGTGGTTCTCGACCCGAAGAGTCGCGCGGGGGCCAGGACGCTCTACGCCGGCTTCTTCGATGCTGGCGTCTTCAAGTCGACCGATGACGGCGCCACCTGGAAGAAGGCGAGCCAGGGCCTGGGCGCAGCCGGGAACGTCCGGGTCTGCCGCATCCAGCTCCACGCGGACGGGACGCTCTTCGCGCTGGTTACCGCCAAGCGCGAGGGCAAGCGCTTTCTCCCGGACGGGCCGGGCTTGTACCGCTCGACCGACGGCGCAGCGAACTGGGAGAAGGTGAACTCGACGAAGTCCTTCCTGTGGCCCAAGGACTTCGCCCTCGACCCGCGCGACTCGAAGACCATCTACCTGGCCGCGGCCGACGCGGGTAGCGAGAAGCAGGGCGGGCTCTACCGGACGACCGACGGCGGCGCGACCTGGACGCTCCTCCTCCGCAAGGGCCCGGAGCACTTCGGCGTCGCGCTCCACCCCGGGAAGCCGGGCTGGATCTACGCGACCCTCACGGAGGGCGCCCCGGGCGCGGGGCTGTGGCTCAGCAAGGACAACGGCCAGACCTGGGGGGCCTTCGAGGAACTGCCCTTCAAGAACGTCCAACGGGTGGAGTTCGTGCCGGGGGAGGCGGGCGTCATCTACCTCGCCACCTTCGGCGGGAGCGTGTGGCGGGGGCCGGAGGAGCCGGGGGGCGCTGATCGCTAATCAGGACTTGACCCCGGCTTCGGTGTGATCCGGGCCTGATGCGGGTCTGCGTTCGAGGGCGGATTGCCGGCCCCGCTCTTGCTCGATGCCTTCCATTCATCCTTGGTGATGACGTACAGAAGCCCGCGGTTCCCAAATTGGGGATGGACCTGGAGCCCCTTGCGTACCATCCCGATTCGCTCGGCCACCCCTGCGCTCCGCGGGTTGGCCGGGCTCATGTAGGCTCGCATCTCGGTCACGGGGGTGCTCATGAATACGTGGCCAAGCAGTGCGCGCAGTGCTTCCGTGGCGTAGCCATTTCCCCAGTGTCTGGGGAGGAGGCTGTAATAGCACTCGAAGACGGTGCCGCTTATCAAAGAGATGCCACACGACCCGATGAATCCAGCGGCTTCGGTGGCTATGGCCAGCGCCCAGACCGGCTCGTCAGTGGCGTAGGACTGCCTGACGAAGTCGAAGAGGGTGCGTGCACCGGACTCCGTCTTTTGCGCCGATTCGAGCAGTAGGTGCCGGGTGGCTTCCTCATCAGTCATGAATTCCAGGTAGGCGGCGATGTCCTCGTCCCGGAAGGGACGCACCACCAGGCGTTCGGCGTCGATCTGCGCTGGGATTTGCATGTTATCTGGGATCGGCTTTCGGCCCCAGGTCCGAAGGCCTGTACGCCCTCACCGTCTCGAGCATGGCGTGGTCGGCCTTGAGGTCGCCGCCCAGGCGGCCGTACTCGACCAGGGCCTTCTCGTAGGGCCAGCCGAGGACGTGGACGCGGTAGGCCACGCCCAGCACTCCGCCGCGGTGGGTGCCGCCCACGCAGTGGACATAGAATGGCGCCTTCCCGGTCTTGACCGTTTCGATGAAGCGCCGGAGGTCCTCGGGGCTCGGGCCTTTCTCCTTGCCGAAGGGGATCTCGACGAGCGCCAGGCCGCTCTTCCGGCAGAGCTCGCGCTCCCTGTCATTGGGAGTCACCGAGATGACCGTCTTGACGCCCAGGGAGGCCATCGTCTGTCCGGCCTTCTCGTTGAAGAACTCCCCGCCGCGCAGGAGGCGATCGTCGTACTTCACGACCCAGGTCTTGAGTCCGTCCTTGGCGCCGAGAACCTGGTAGCCCTCGGCCGCCGGCGGGGGCGTTCCGCGGTCACCGTCGGTGTAGGCCTTGGTGGCCCCGGTGGTGGCGTCGGCCTTGACCGGGCCGCACGCCGCGCCGCTATCGGAATTGGTGCAGGAGGCTGTCCAAGTCAGCGCCGCGAGGGCCCCGGCGCAGGCGAGCGGCAGGAACGGGATCTTCATGGGGGGGCTCCTCAAAATGGTGGAACGGCGCGCCGCCGGCGGCGCGCCCGACGACTCGTATAATCGCGTCCGGGAGGGGCGTCAAGGCTGTTGCCGTAGTCGGGCGGCATGTGACGTGAATGTAGGGGCGACCCGCCGGGTCGCCCCTACCTGGGTCGATCAGGCCCGTCCCGTGGTTCTTTCCGGCAGTTCTTAGACCCGCCCCCACGACGGGCGCTTCAGTTCGCCATTATCGGGCGGAACATTCCCTGCCCGCGCGGCTCCGGGGCGGGCTTGACCTCGCCGGCCACGTTGAGCTCGAGGACCGAGGTCTTGACCTCGCCCTTCCAGACCTTCCCGTCCGGCTGGACCTTCAGCCGTTTCTGGTTGTCGAAGTAGCTGTCCTCTCTGTTCGTGTAGGTCGCCGAGAGCTTGTAGGCCCCGGGCTTGAGCAGGTATGTCACCGAGGTGCCCTGGTTGATGGCCGGAGGGTTGCCGCCGAGGCGGATGGGCAGTACCAGGCGAGCGCCCGGGGCGATCTCCGGGAAGTTGGCCCCGGTGATGGCCGCGAGCATGAAGGTCACGCCGGTCGGGTCGGTGCGCACGGACTGGGCGTCGGGGCCCTGGAGCTCCCACTTGAGCTTCCAGGCGCCGAGCATGTAGTCGCAGATCCGGAGCTTCTCCCTGGACGTGTTCTCGAAGGCCAGGGCGAGCATGACCGTCTCGCCGGCCTTGAGCTCCTTGACCGCCAGGGCGTCGGCCGGCAGCTTCTTATCGCCGCAGACCTGGCAGAGGCCCTGCTTCGCCGCGCAGGCCCAGCAGAACTTGAAGGGGGCCTGGCAGTTGAAGCCGCAGGTGCCGGCGCAGGGGTGATACTTGCCGTCCGGAGCCGCCTGCCGGCACTTGTCCGAGCAGGCCAGCACCTCGGGCGCGGCGGTCAGGGTCACGCGCAGACCGTCGACGACCGGGGCCTGGGCGGGCTTCTCGGCGGCCGGGTTGGCCGGGGCGGCAGGGTCGGAGGCCGCCGGCGTCCCGGCAGGCTTCGTCCCGGCCGGCTCCCCGGAGATGGCGATCAGCGCCAGCGGGGTGGCGGCCGCCAGGATTGCCGCCGCGAACGCGATCGCGGCCACCGTCTTCACCTTGCTCCAGAACATGATCTGCATCGCTCCTTTCGCCAGCGCCGAGACCTCGGCGCCCACTGTCGCGGCCCCCGCCCCGGCGGCCCCGGCCGCGCCCGCGGAAGAGACTATCTTCGCGGCCGCGGCCAGCAGGAACGTCGGACAGGAGGCGCCTGACGCGCAGCCGGCCGCGAGCATCGGCCCCAGGGCCGCCGCCGGGACGGTTGCGCCGCGGCGCGCGAGCCTCTCGCGCAGCCGCTCGGTTCCCCGGTGGAGATGCGAGGCCACCGCCCCCTCGGAGAGTCCCATGGTCCGGGCCACCTCGCGCTGGGTCCGGCCCTCGAGGTAGTGGAGCACCACCGCCCGGCGCTGTCCGGCCGGCAGAGCGGCGACAGCCTCGTCGATCTGCGGGCGGACCGCCGCCCAGTCGGCCGGCGGCTCGGGCGCTCCGGGTGCGTCGCTCTCGGCGGACATCGCGGCGGCCTCCTTCTCCCGGGACCGGCGGGCGAGCTCCGAGCGGCGGGCCACGAGCGCGGCGTTCAGGGCCACGGCGTGCAGCCAGCCCTCGAGGTCGTCTCGGACCGATCCGGCCCTGCGTGCCAGCACCAGGAACGCGGCCTGGCTGGCGTCCTCGGCGGCCTCGTGGGAGCCGAGCACCCGCCGACAGGTCCCGTAGACCATCCCGCCGTGACGCCGGACGAGGTCCTCGAAGGCCGAGGATGCGCCCGTCCCGCCCGCCAGGTAGGCGGCCAGGAGTTCGGAGTCGCTGCGCTCGGCCTGTCGCTCGCTCATCCCGTCGGGTCCTCTCGCCATTCCTGATGCGGCCGTGGGCGGGGCTCTTTACAGGAATCCCGGGAAAGTCGGACTCGAGATCCGCCGGTGGTCTCCACAGCGGCCGCGAGATCCAGACGTCTCGTCATCAGTCCTGGTTCTGCGGGGTGCCTTCATTGCCGCCTGTGCCGGGTTCTTGTGGACGGACTTTGCCGTCTTTCAGGAGAGTTTTGAGCTCGTCCAACCGCCTCTCGAGCCCCTCGGTGGCGACCTGGCTGCGGTAGATCATGATGATCAGCTTTACCGAGACCAGGAATACGCCGGCCTCGAGCAGCAAGTCGTGGGTGAAGCCCTTGACGAAGAGCGCGGCAGTGAAGAGCGCCAGGGTGACGAGCATGACCGCCAGGGTCCAACGGTCGAGCTTCGGCGTGCGCCGCTGCTTGCCTTGCGTCATGTCTTGCTCTCCCTCGCCGCCTCCACCAACGCCCGGAAGATGCCCAGTTGGTCCGCCCGCCCGGCGGTCGGCCGGCCGCCGCGGTCCTCGCCGGTGGGGGTCATGGCCAGGCGCTCGGGGTGCCACTGGGTGGCGACGAGGAAGGGCCCGTCGGCCGGCCCCTCGACCGCCTCGATCAGGCCGGCTTCCGACCAGGCCACGGCGCGCAGCCCGGCGGCGAGTCGGTCGATGGCCTGGTGGTGGGCGCTGTTGACGGAGACGGTTGAAGGTGGAGGGTGGAGGGTGGAGGTGGGGCCGACGGCGGTGGAGGGTGGAAGGTCGATGGCGGAGGGATGGGGAGGTGACGAGGCGCATGCGTCATCTTCGGCGCCTTCCACCTTCCACCCTCCACCTTCCACCGCCGTCACCCCCATGGCCCTCGCCAGCCGGCATGCCGGGTCGATGCGCACCCGGTGGTGGTTGTCGTCCGGGATGCGCAGCGAATGGTCGTCGGCGCCGCAGAGCCCGGGCACGTCCGGGATGTGCTGGTGGAGCGTGCCGCCCAGGGCCACGTTGAGGGCCTGCATTCCTCCGCAGATGCCCAGCGTGGGTTTGCCCGACCGCGCCGCGACGCGGGCCAGGCGCAGGTCGGAGTCGTTGCGGCGGCGGTGCAGGAGCTTGATCTCGGGGTGGGGCTCCTGGCCGTAGCTCCGGGGATCGATGTCCGGCCCGCCGACCAGCAGCACGGCGTCCGCGCGCGCGAGGGCCTCGCGGGCCTCCTCGTCGTCGTCGAGCGGCGGGGCCACCAGCGGGAAGCCGCCGGCCAGCCGCACCGAGTCGCAGTAGGCCATGGGCGCGGCGGTGTGGAACCAGCGCGCCGGGTTCGTCGGCATGGGGAAGTAGTAGCTCGAGACCAGGACGGTCGGGCGCTTGGCGTCAGCCACGGGTCAATCTCCCATGCTCATCGGCCACAGATGCACACAGATGGACACAGATGCGTTGAAGGGTGTCCACCGCAGAGGGCGCAGAGTATCGCAGAGGATGACAACGCTGATGAAAAGCAGGGACTGCTCTATCACTTCGGGCCCGACACCATCCGGCCTGAAGGAACCCCAGCCGCCCCCTCTGCGTTACTCCGCGCCCTCTTCTGTTAGGGCTCCCGTATCCGTGTTCATCTGTGTGCATCTGTGGCGTTGTCAGTCGCCGCCGCGGCGGAGCAACCGGCCGGGGCGCTCGGAGGTCGGCTTGCCGTTGATGACCACCGCGCGGCCGTTGACGAAGAGGTGGACCAGACCGGTCGCCGGCGCCTTGGGGTTGCGGTAGGTGGCGGCGTCGCCGAACTTCCGCGGGTCGAAGACGGCCAGGTCCGCGAAGGCGCCCTTGCGGACCACGCCCCGGTCCTTCAGGCCGAAGGCCTCGGCGGGCAGCCCGGTCATCTTGCGCACTGCCTGGGAGAGCGTGAGCAGCTTCTTCTCGCGCACGTACCTGGCGATGACCCGCGGGAAGGTGCCGCAGCCCCGGGGGTGCGGGAGTCCGCGGGAGGTCGGGCCCCCGGTCCCGCGCGCCGAGGAGTCGGAACCGATCATCACCCAGTCGAGCCCGAGGATGCGCTCCAGGTGCTCCTCGCTGAGCTTGTGGTACATCGCCCCGGTTCGGCAGCGGTCCTCGATGAGGATCTCGAAGTAGACCTCCATCGGTGGGCGGCCGCGCTCGACGGCGATCTCGGCTATCGAACGGCCCTGGAGGGCGGCGAGCTCCGGCGCCTCGACCGAGCCGACCACCACGCGCTCCCAGAACTCCGGAGCGGGGTTGGCCGCGGCGATCTCCTTCTCCATGCGTCCGCGGGCCACGCGGTCCTTGAGCCGGTCGAGCTCCTCTTCGGTGCCGCCCTCGAAGGCCCAGCGCGGCAGGAGGACGTCGAGGCCGGTCTCGCTCGCCGTGTAGGGGTAGCGATCGGCGAAGAGCTCGAGCCCCGCGGCGCGCGCGGCCTCCAGGCGGTCGAGCAGCCAGTCGATCTTGTGCCAGTGCTCCTGGCCGCTGACCTTGAGGTGGCTGAACTGCACCCGCAGGCCGCCCTCGCGGCCGATGCGCAGGAACTCCTCGACGGCGGCCTCGAGCCCGGCGCCCTCGTCGCGGACGTGGCTGGCGTAGAGGCCGCCGGCCCCGGCGACGACCCCGGCGAGTTCGGCAAGTTCCTCGACCTTCGCGTACATGCCCGGCGGATAGATCAGTCCGCTCGAGATCCCCAGGCAGCCGAGATCCATGGCCCGGCGCACGTGGCCGCGCATGGCCTCGAGCTCCTCGGCGTTCGGGTCGCGGTTGGCGTAGCCCAGCACCGAGCCGCGCACCGCCCCGTGTCCGACCAGGAGCGCCCGGTTGATGGCCGCGGGGGTGCGCTCCACGCGCTTCAGGAAGCCGGTCAGGTCCTCCCAGTCGAAGGGCAGGCCGTAGCCCTCGCACTCCTCCTTCATGCGCGCGGCGCGCTCTCCGGAGGCCGGGAAGGCCGACCAGCCGCAGTTGCCGCAGACGTTGGTGGTCACGCCCTGGAGCAGGTGCGTGGATGCCTCCGGGGCGGCCAGCAGGGTCAGGTCCGAGTGGGTGTGGACGTCGATGAAGCCGGGGGCGACCACCAGCCCCGAGCAGTTGAGCACGGTCGGGAGAGTGCCGTCGGCCGGCAGCCGCAGCACGCCGGCGGCCGCGATGCGATCGTCGGCGACGGCCAGGTCGCCGGGCGCGGGCTCGGCGCCCGTGCCGTCGACGATGGTGCCCCCGTGCAGCACGTAGTTCCAGGTGGCCAAAGGCGTCATTCCTCCGGGGAGGAATTGTCCACGCGAGGCCCCAAAACGCAAACGAAGGCCGGGAAACGACGACAACGGCAGGAACCGCCGATGCACGCCGATTCACGCCGATAACAACCGCCCAGTGAGTTGAGTCGCCCCGGCATGTAGCGTGCAGCGTGTCGCTTTTGTGGTCAGGTCAATCGGCGTCTATCGGCGTGCATCGGCGGTTACAGGTTGCCGTTGTTTCTTCTGAGCAGTTCCAGGGCGGCGGCGAAGTCGGCCGGCGGCGGGGCCGCGAAGCTCACCCTCTGGCCGGAGACCGGGTGGGTGAACTCGATGGCCGCGGCGTGGAGGGCTTGGCGGGAGATGACGGCGGTGGAGAGTGGGCCGATGGAGGTGGAGGGTGGAAGGTGGAGGGTGGAGGGGGGGGGGGACTTGGTTCGGGCGTCACTGCCTTCCACCTTCCACCTTCCACCTTCCACCTCGGTTCCCGTCCCCGTCCCGGCCGGAAACGCCGTCTCCCGGCCGTAGAGCCCGTCGCAGAGGATGGGGCAGCCCGAGGAGGCCAGGTGCACCCGGATCTGATGGGTGCGGCCGGTCTTGGGCCTTAGTTCGACAAGACTGAGGCTGTTTCTGGTTCCTGGTTCCTGGTTCCTGGTCCTTGGCCGTTGAACTAGGAACCAGGAACCAGGAACCAGGAACCGTTCAGCGGTCCGGTACTCGGTCACTGCGTTGCGCCCCCCCGAACGCAGCACGGCCTGCTGCTTGCGCTTGACCGGATGGCGGCCCAGGTCGCGGTCGATGACCCCGGCCGGCGGGCGCATGGCGCCGTGGACGATGGCCACGTAGGTCTTCGATACCTCGCGGGCGGCGAACTGGCGGGCGAGCTCGCGGTGGACCGGGTCGCTCTTGGCAACCAGGATCACGCCGCTCGTGTCCATGTCCAGGCGGTGGACAATGCCCGGGCGGACGGGGCCGTTGAGCCCCGAGAGGCGCCCGGCGCAGTGGAAGGCCATCGCGTTGGCCAGCGTCCCGCGCGCGTGGCCGCAGGAGGGGTGGGTGGGCATCCCGGCGGGCTTGTTGACCACCAGCAGGGCCTCGTCCTCGAAGACCACCTCGAGAGGGATGTCCTGGGGGACGGCCGCCGGCTCCTCCTCGGCCGGTGGGAAGCCGATCTCGAGCCGCTCGCCGCCGGCGACCGCCTTCGAGGCCTTGGCGGGGGAGCCATTGAGCAACACGAGCTTCGATTTGATCAGCTTCTGGACGTAGCTCCGCGAGCAGTCCCTGAGCCGCGCGGCCAGGAACTGGTCGAGCCGCTCGCGCCCGGCGAGCGCCGGGACGACGAGTTCCAGCGCCTCGCCGGGCGAGGCGCCGAGGGCGGCCTCGTCCTCGGGAGGCTCGGGCTCGCGTCCGGTGGCGTCATCCAGTGGTTCGTTGGGCATGGACGAGATTATCCAGCGCGCAGAGGGCTATGCAACCGGCGGGTTGCCTGTCGCCCCTTGACCTCCCGCCCGGCGGTACTACGATTTACGCAGGAAGCAGCGAGGGCAACCGATGAGCAAGGCCGGCAAGTGGGCAGTAACCATGTTCGCGCTCATGCTGGCGGCCAGCGGTTCCGCGCGCTGCGAGGAGCCCGCCATGTCCCGGATCGCCCTGCCCAAAGGCGCCAAGCATCCCTGCCTGGCCTGCACCCCCGAGGAACTCGGCCGGCTGCAGACCGCCTGGAAGGGACGGGGCGCGGCGCACGACGTCGTCGCCGCGGTCGTCGCCCGGGCAAAGAAGGTGGCGGGCAAGCCCGTCTCCTTCCCGCCGCGGGGCGGCCAGCACAACCAGTGGTACCAGTGCGACGCCTGTCAGATGGCGCTGGTGACGGTCGACGATACCCACCACCGCTGCCCCAAGTGCGGCAAGGTCTACACCGGCGAGCCCTACGACGACGTGATTTTCGAGCGGCAGCATTACGCCATTCTGAAGGGCATGGCCGACTGCGCCTGGGCCGGGGCGATCACCGGCGAGCGGCGCTACTCGGAACACGCGGCGGCGGTGCTCAAGGGCTACGCCGAGCGCTACGCCAGGTACCCCTACCACACCAACAACTGGAAGAACGCCACGAGCAAGTCCGGCGGGCACATCTTCGAGCAGACCCTCAACGAGGCGGCGCATCTCTCCACGGAGATCGGCCCGGCCTTCGACCTGGTGCTGGGCTCGGGCGTGCTCTCCGATGCCGATGCCGGGGCCATCCGCGAAGGCCTGATCCGGCCGATGCTCGAGAACATGGCCAGGCACCAGGCCGGCAAGAGCAACTGGCAGTCGTGGCACAACGCCGGCATGGTCTGGGGCGGGGCGCTGCTCGGGGACGCTTCCTGGGTCAGGCGGGCCGTCTCCGATCCGGCCAACGGCTTCGCGTTCCAGATGAAGGCGTCGGTCGGCGCCGACGGCATGTGGTACGAGAACAGCTGGGGCTACCACTTCTACACTCTGCACGCGCTGGTAGCCGCGGCCGAGCCGGCCCGCCGCCTGGGCATCGACCTCTGGAAGGATCCGGCCTTCAGGCGGATGTTCACCCTCTCGGCGCGATACGCCATGCCTGACGGCAGCCTGCCGCGCTTCGGCGACGACGTTCACACCTCGGCGGCGAGCGGCCCGGGGCTCCTGGAGTGCGCCTGGAACGCCACGCGCGAGGAGGCGATCCGCGGCCTGCTGCCGGCCAGACCCGGCTGGGAGTCGGTCATGTTCGGCCGGGAGCCCGGTGCGGCCGCGGGCGCCACCCCGCTGGGGAGCGAGCTCTTCCGCGGCGCCGGCCACGCCATCCTGCGCGTCAAGGGCGAGGCCGCGCCCGTCGCGGCCTTCACCTTCGGACCTTACGGCGGCTTCCACGGCCACCTCGACAAGCTGAGCTTCGTCCTCTTCGGGTTCGGCCGCGAGTTGGGCGTCGACCCGGGCCGGGCGGCGAGCCAGGCCTACCGCCTGCCGGTCCACTCGGAGTGGTACAAGGCCACGGTCGGCCACAACGCGGTGCTGGTCGACGGCGCGAGCCAGGAGCCCGCCGAGGGCCGGCTCGAGTTCTTCGCGGCGAGCGACGCCTGTGCCGCGGCCCTGGCCTCCTGCGACTCGGCCTACAAGGGCGTCAGGCACCGGCGCATGTTGTGCCTCCTGCCCGGCTATCTGCTGGTCGTGGACGAGCTGGCCGCCGATAAGCCGCGCCGGTTCGACTGGATCTATCACAACCGCGGGACGGCCGCGGGCTGCGACGCGGCAGCCGCTGAGGGCGCCGCGGAGTGGAAGCTGGCCGGCCGGCAGTACATCAAGCATCTGCAGTCCGGCCGGACCGACGGCCCCGTGCGCGTGGAGTTCGCCGGCGACGAGGCCGGCGCGTGGCTGACCGTGGCCCCGGCCCCCGGCACCGAGGTCCGGACCGGCGACGGCGTGGGCGCTTCGGTCGAGGACCGCGTCCCGCTGGCCATCGTCACGCGCAGCGGCAAAGCCGTTCGCTTCGCCGCGGCCATCGAGCCGGTCCGGAAGGGCGGCAGGCCGGCGGTCGAATCGGTCGCCGTCGAGGAGAACGCCGGCGGACTGATCGTAATCGTTCGCAGGGCCGGAGGCGAGGACCGCGTGGTCCTGGCCCGGGACGGCGGCCTCGAGGTGACGAGCGACGGGCGGGAGGTGCTAAGCGGGTCCGCGAAATAAATGAGGCAGTTGCCCCAAGGGACAGCGAGAAGACGCCCAATGGCAACATGCAACACCCAACATGCAACATGCAACATCCAACACGCAAAGAATCAGCGGAAGAGGCCGATTGTGTTGTTGTTGCCTCGGGCTTGGTTGCTATTGACCACTGATCTGCATCCCTGATTTGCTCTGCATGTTGCGTGTTGCATGTTGGGTGTTGCATGTTGACGTCATCGTCTATCATCCATGCAGGTGAAGTGTCTCACTTGTTTTGCGGACCCGCTTATCCGGCCGTCCTTGATTCGACCCCCGGCGGCAATATAGTGACCGGTTGTCCGACCGGGAAGGCGGTCCGTGACCGCCGGCGGGCACTGCGAGAAGGCAACATCCAGGGAAAGGGCAGGGAACGACTCCGATGCGCCTCATCGACATGGTCCGGGAGAGCCCCCGGCGGCTGGTCATGCCGCTGGCCGGCTACCCCGGCGTGCAGCTGACCAGGTCCACCGTCAAGCAGAACGAGTTCAACGCCGAGCTCCAGGCCAGATCGCTCTACAAGCTGGCCGAGCGCACGCTGCCGGACGCCATCTTCATGATGATGGACCTGTCCGTGGAGGCCGGGGCGCTGGGGCTGCCCATCAAGTTCCCGCTGCAGGAGTCGGCCACCGTCGAGTGGCACCCGGTCAAGTCCGTCTCGGACCTCGACCAGTTCAAGGTGGTCGACCCTCTCTTCGACGGACGGGCCTGGGTCTTCCAGGAGACCGTCCGGCAGCTCTCCCGGAAGCTCTCCATCCCGGTGGGCGGCTACGTCATCGGGCCGTTCTCGCTGGCCGGGCTGATGATCGGCGCCAACGACATCGCCCTGGCCACCATCGACGCTCCGGACGTGGTCCGGGCCACGGTCAACTTCTGCGAGCACGTGGTCATCGAGTACGCCAAGGCGCTGGAGGCCGCCGGGGCCGGGATGATCGCCATCCTCGAGCCCACCGCGGTGATCCTCTCGCCGGAGGCCTACTGGGAGTTCAGCGGCCAGAGCACGGCCAACGTCATCCGCCACCTGGACATCAAGACCGTGCTGCACGTCTGCGGCAACACCGAGCACCTCATCGAGCCGATGTGCCGCACCGGCGCGCAGGGCCTGAGCCTGGACTCGGCCGTGAGCTTCCCGAAGGTCGCCCCGCGCGTGGACCCCGAGGTGGTGCTCATCGGCAACCTCAACCCGGTGACGGACATGCTCAACGGCGACCGCGAGGACGTCCGGAACGCGACCCTCGAGCTGCTCGACTCCATGCGCGGCGTGGCCAACTTCATCGCCTCGACCGGCTGCGACCTGCCCGCCGAGACGCCCATCGAGAACATCGCCGAGTTCTGCCGCACGGTCAAGAGCTGGCGGCCGTGAGCCGGCCTGCGCGATGGCCCTGATCATCGGCGAGGGCGTCGGCAAGCACTACGGCGCCCACGAGGTCTTCCGTAACCTCGCCTTCCAGGTGGAGGAGGGCGACCGCATCGGGCTGGTCGGCCCAAACGGCGAGGGCAAGACGACGCTGCTCAAGCTGGTGGCGGGCCTGGAGGAGCCGAGCTACGGCCAGGTGCAGCTCCGGCGCGGGCTGCGCGTGGGCTACCTGCCGCAGGTCCCGCCGGCCGACGAGGGCGCGGCCACGCTCTGGGAGCACCTGCTCGCCGTCTTCGAGCCGCTCCGCCGGATTGAGGCGGAGATCCACGAGCTCTCCGAACGGCTATCCGCGGAGCCGGGCTCCTTCGCCAAGGCTTCGGAGCCCTCCGAAGCTCTGGGAGAGCGAAGGAGGGTCGCCGGCGCCGAGCACGATAGCCTGCTGGCTCGGCTCAGCGCCCTGCAGTTCGATTTCGAGCACGGGGGCGGCTACTCCTACCAGCGGAAGATGGAGACGGTGCTTTCGGGCCTCGGGTTCACCGTCGAACAGCGCGGCCAGCGCCTGGCCGAGCTCTCCGGCGGGCAGCGGACCCGGGCGCTCCTCGCGCGGCTCCTGCTCGAGGACCCAGAGGTGCTGCTCCTCGACGAGCCCACGAACCATCTCGACCTGGATGCCATCGAGTGGCTGGAGGAGTTCCTCGATCGCTTCGAGGGGACGCTGGTGGTGGTCTCGCACGACCGCTTCTTCCTGGACAAGCTCTCCAAGCGGGTCTGGGAGATATGTTTCGGGACGCTCGAGACCTACCGCGGCAACTACAGCGCCTACACCCGGCAGCGCGAGGAACGCTACGCCGAGCGCCTGGCGCGCTGGGAGGCCCAGCAGGAGTACATCGAGAAGACCCGCGAGTTCGTCCGCCGCTACGGGGCGGGGCAGCGCTCCAAGGAGGCCCGCGGCCGCCAGGCGCACCTCGAGAAGTTCCTGGAGCGCGAGGCCATCGACCGCCCGCCGGAGGCCGGGCGCATCAAGGTCGAGATGCGCGAGGCCGAGCGCGGCGGCGACCGGGTCGTCCGTGCGCGCGAACTGGTCGTGGGCTACGACCGGGAGAGGCCGCTGCTGCGGGTCCCGGAGCTCGAGCTCTTGCGCGGCCAGCGGGTGGCCCTGCTTGGAGCCAACGGCTCGGGCAAGACCACCCTGGTGCGGACGCTGCTCGGCGAGGTACCGCCGCTGAGCGGCACGGTCAAGCCGGGTGCGAGCATCCAGACCGGCTACCTCTCCCAGACCCACGCCGACCTCGACGAGGACATGCAGGTGATCGAGGCCGTCCGCGCCGCGCGCCCGGCGATGAAGCCGGAGCAGGTCCGAAGCTATCTCGGGTCGTACCTCTTCTGCGGCGACGATGTCTTCAAGCGGATCCGGGACCTCTCCGGCGGCCAGCGGAGCCGGGTGGCGCTCGCCCGCCTGGCGCTGGCCGGGGCCAACCTCCTGATGCTCGACGAGCCCACCAACCACCTGGACATCGCCTCGCAGGAGGTGCTCCAGGAGGTCCTGCGGGAGTTCGACGGCACGGTGCTGTTCGTCAGCCACGACCGATACCTGGTGGACGCCCTGGCCACCGACCTCTGGATCATCGCCGACGGCGGCCTCAAGGTCGCGGCCGGCAACTGGTCGGACTACCTCCGGGTGCGCGGCGCCGCGCGGGGGTCGGGGGAGGGCGGGGCCGGAAGCGGCGGGGAGGCGCGCCAGGCGGCGGCCGAAAGCCGCGAGGAGGCGCGCAAGCGGATGCGCCAGCGCTCCCGGCTGGCCGCCCGGTTCAAGGAGCTCGAGGGCGAGATCCACGAGCTCGAGCAGAAGCTCAGCGGGCTCAACGAGCGCATCGCGGCGGCGGGCATGGCCCAGGACCTGGATGCCGTCCGGCGCATGGGCGAGGAGTACCGCTCGGCCGACGCGCGGCTAGGGGCGCTTATGAACGAGTGGACCGAGGCCGGCGATGCGCTGGGGGCGGGGGAGGGGGCGGGGGAGGGGTAGACACCCTGATCCCGGACCGGCCGCCGGTTCGTACTCGCTCACTTCGGCGCGCCGCCGTATTCGGCCTTGCCTTCACCTTCCCACCAAGCCAGGAACATCTCGACACGTCGTTCCTCTACCCTTAGTGCATTAGTTGTCATGGGCAAAGGGAACCGCCTCCCTGTCGCCTCACTCACAGCCCCGATGATCATGGTTCCGCAATAGATTCTCGTTTCCTTTCGACACGCTTCCACCAGTATTGGCACCGCCCACTTGGCCTTCTGTCTGCCAACGGCTTCTGCAACGGATACCAGACTGCCTGGGCTATACGCCAGCAACCGGGCTACTGCATCGGAAGCCCTTGGTCCTATGGCCACAAGTTTGTCCGCAGCCACAGTTCTCTGCTCTCGGATTGCGCTTCCTTCGTTAGCGAGTTCGCCGAAGCTCATCTCCGGATGACTCATGACGCGCACTTGCCGCTCGTAGTACCATATCTTGGCAGGTGCCCACAACCACGCGCCCAGACTCACCAACACCGCGACGACACCCGCGGCGATATAGAAGCCGACCATGCTCCGGCCATGCTTGCGTGGCTGCTCAGCTACATCCGGCATGGCATCCTAAGCCCCAATGGATGGCCTGCTTAACTTCCCGAAAGCCATCGGTGAAGAGACCATTGAATCCTCCGGAGTCAACTTATCCCGCCCGGCGGTGGCGCGCAAGCGCGGGGAGGTGATCTGGCACTTGGCTTGTCGAGGGGGACGGAGTTGCATTCTTCCTCTCAGCCAATTTCCAGGTGCGGGTGCAAAGGGGCGACATCCGTCCGCAGAGCCCCGAAGAGGGCCTCAATCTCGTCATCGGTCAGCGGCTCCGTCAAGATCAGGTTGTGATCGAACGAGAATCCCACCTTCTGATAGAACAGCGTTGGGCTCCCCTTGGAAAGGGCATGGCAGGAAATCCACTTGATCTGCTCCCACCTATGCGCTCTCTGTCCATACCTGATGCCAACATCGGAGATCTCCAGCCGGTTCACCCTCTTGACCAGGCAGGCATGCAGAATCCACAGACCGGCCGAGAACAGCAGGGAGGGGACTACAAGCGTTAGGGCTATTCCTGCCGCCGCGAGAGCGGTCACTGGACCCTGTCCGATCGGAAGAGCGTCGCGGATGGCGAGAAAGAGCACTACCCCGCCGAGCAGAGTCGCGATGGCGCCTCCCAGCAGCGTCTGCCAGCGCCGGTAGGCGTACTCCTTCGCCATGTATATCTTCATCTGAAGGACAAGGTCTCAGTCAAGCCCTCTCCATGGTTCCGGGGGCGGACACGCACCACCCGGCCAGCATCAGTCCTCCTCCCCGTTCCCAGCCCTCCGGATGTTTCGCCGAAGGCCGTCGTTAACCGGACCATTGGGCGGTACCTCCTACACTCCATCTTCCACGCTTTCAGAACATGGACGATCTGAGCCGCTTGGCCATCTCCTTCTCGATTTCCTCCGGAGGGGTCGCCTTGCCGATTCTCGGAGTCATGTCACGGACGACCGCAGCGAGTCCGCGGAAGAGCTTTGCCTGCTCGGGCCAATGGCCTTCTCCCATTCCTCCGAATGTTTCGGCGCACAGACGCCAGTCCGGCCCTTCTTTCACCCACTGAAGGCCAGCGAATGCGTCCGGGGCCGTGCAACGGGCCGTGTCGCCGTCCGTCTGAACCTTCACCTCGTTCAACCACGCACCGTCACGCTCCGGAAGGTTGAGATGGACGTTCAGGGTACCTTCCTTTTTGGAGCCGGGGACCCCCTTTTCGGATTGGAACGTCTGCCAAGCCTTCTGGCCATAGGTCGCGACGAAGCGGTCCTGGAACGCGTACCCCGCCTGCGCGAAATCGAACGTGGCGTCCAGAACGTCGAGCGCCCCATCCGGTCCTGTGAGCGAGGCGCGGTAGCGCTCACGGTCGCCGCGCACGAGCGCCTCGTGCATGATCCTCAGCGCCTCCTCGGGCGAAGCTGCGCCCTCCGGCCCGGGCCTTCGGGCGGCAGGAAGCAGCGCGAGTATCGCAACGGCGCCGCCGATGGTCAGAACCGCTGCGATTAGTCCAACCCGCGTGTGAGTGCTCATTCTCATTTCCCGGGGCCCCGCGGTTCGAATGAACCGAGATTTTCTGTTCGGCTCGGCCTGAGCCGCATCGGCGGCTCGATCTGTCTCCACTGTTCCCGACCAACGGCCAGCCCCCCGGCTATTTCCCCGAAGGCCGTCGCTGGCCAAGTCATTGCGAGGCATCTCCTGCCCCTGATTCTCCCCACCCCGCGGCGCCGTGCAAGAATGGTTATTGAAGAACGCTGTGGCCAAGTGCGCTCAAGAAGCGCCACGTGGCGACCGTGCCGACTATGGACAGGCCTGCAATGAGGCCCCACAAGAGCTTCCCAAGCCACCCCGACCGGGTCTTGCCCTTCTCGCTATCATCCCACTCCTTGATCCAAGCAGGTGTTGTCTCGAATCTGCCCACGCAAGCGTGGCAGGAAACATCCTCGTCAACATTGACCAAGTATCCCCAGTCGGTGCGAACGTTGTTGACAAGCCCTGGCTTCTTGGCCGGATCCTCAGTAGGGGCGATAGCGGCCTTCAGGCATTCGACCCCCAGACGCAGAAAGCCCTGTCTGTTGGCCACTATGCGTATGTCCTTGTGATAGGTTGCACGTGGCAACACGTGTGGGGCTCCCGGTTCCCAGTCTATCGTCATGTCCTTATGTCTGCAGATGCCGGTATGAACACGAACCCATGCCCCTTCTTTAGTTATCCCCTCATCCAATCTGGTGACGAGTGCCGTGACATCTTCCGCTCCAAGAGTCTTCACGAAGCCCCCTCCAAAGGCATGGAAACCTATGTTTCTGTCTCTCATCCGCCCCGCGGCGCGGCGCAAGGGCGGGTGGCCTACCGGGGTATTTACCTCGGGTCTTCAGGGTTCCTCCGTAGGTGCCACTGTGGCGTGCTTCTCCATCCGCTCCAGGCGCCAACAGCTCGGGCCGAGTGCGGCCGCTTCGATGTGCAGGCAGTTCGCCCTCTGACCATCCCGGCTCACGCGCACTTCGATGGTCACCTCGTCTCCCTGGATGACCACACAGTGAAGCTGAGGTGCTGCGCCTACAAGGCGAAGGAGGTCCGAATACGGCTTGGCACGGTACTCGTCGAGAGTACGCGCCAATTCCCGGTACGCATCCTGATTATCCATGGTACTGCTCCGCCATGGTGCCCACCGCCCCCGCAGGCATCCCGGGCATTTTGCCGAAGGCCGTAGGTAGAGAGACCATTGGGCGCTGCCTCCTACACTCAATTCTCCTCTCGGACCTGAGGTGGCGCAAGGGCGAGTGCACCCTACTAGCTCGCCTCCTCGCCGTTAAGCCCCTCCATCTCACTGGCCGCATTTCTCTCGATGAGAGCAACATCCGCCACGCGGTAGACCGGTAGATCGAAGGCCGCCTCAAAGGCGAGCCCATTCGTGTCGGCGGCAACCGTGAGGGTCCATCGAACGTCGGGCATCTCTCCCGGGTCCGTTTTCGACGGCAGTTCCTCCGGGATGGAGATGTTCAGGGGCACCACGGTCCGCTTGCGGTTGCCAGCGGGCGCTGGCTGGACTTCACGCTGACATTCCAGAAGCACGTTGGACAATGGAGACTCCGCGCCGACCATGGTCCTCGTACATTTCAGGCGTATCCGGAATAGGCCCACGACCGGGACGGCCTTTGCGCAGACAACGGCGCCAACCAAGCTGCGTCCGGGAACGATGGGAAACTCCTCGAGGACCAGCCTGGCCAACCCGTGCCGACGGAGACGGGCTTGTCGGCAGAGGGCCACGCCGAAGGCGGCCAAGACCGCCAGCCCATATACGTCCATGGCCACCGTGAACTGGGGCAGGAAGCCCTCAGCGTGTGCAGCCCAGATGAGCCCCGCTGCCAGCAGGGCATTGCCGGCACCAACCAGCCAGGCTATTTTAATGGCCCTGGCATCCTCCACCGCAGGGAACGAGAAGCCCGAACTCCAGTTCTCATAGGCGCGCCATGGACGCCGTGGATCTGACGACTTGCGCCGGCCCCATATTTTGCGGGTGCGCAGAGAGGCCAGCACCAGACCAAGGCAGGAGAGCCCGATTGCGCCGAGAAGGGCGACAAGCAGGGTGTGGACAGTGTTCATGACCTCATTCTCCCCGCCCTCTCGGCGCGGCGCAAGGGGCCTACTTGCCCGCCTCGTTGCCACGTAGCCTACCCCGGGCCTCTTGAGCAGGAGTAGGCGCTGGCCCTCGGGATGGAGCGCGAGGGCCATGGTACTTCCGAAGATCCTCCTCAATGGCCTGAATACAGAGGTCCCTCTCGGAGCGAACCCCGGGGTCGTTCACAGTCTTCAGGGCCGTCAGCCGGTGCTTCAGCTCCTGCTCCTGTGCCGGGAGATCGTCGACCGCTTCGAAGCAGCAACACGTAAGAGAACCCACGTCGATCCGGTCCACCCCGTGCCTCTTGAGCTCGGCCAGGAAGAGAGTTGGGTTCTTGGGGATCACCTGTCCGAGAATGTCGTGAAGGGTCTCCAGTGGCGCGGCCGCGCTGTCCATCAGCAGCGTCAGTTTGAATCCGACACGGACAGCGGTCGGGTCTGCCTTCTTGATGCCCGCGAACAGAACTCCCAAATGCTCGTCAATGTACCGAATCGTGCGGCCAGCCTCCGGGTCAACCTCACCGAGCAGGCCTTCCCAGCGGAAGGGCTGGTCCGGCAGTGCCGCCAGGAGTGCCTCGCCTGTCTTGGCGGACGGATGGACGTCGTAGGCCTTCCACGCACGCACGATCTCGGCCCAGGCAATGAGGGCGGGTCGCTCGCTCGTGCGGTCATGGGCATCTGCATGCACCCGATGCCACGTCAGCCAGCACGTCACCCCCAGCGCCAGCAGTATCGCCGCCGTCCAGGCCGCCATCGGCCGCCAGGTGCGGAGGGGAGGGGCGGGCGGGCGGGCGGGCGTGGTCATTTCGAAGATTCCGTCCCTCTCTTCTTCAACTGTTCTTTGAGTCGCTCATTCTCCTCCCGCAGGGCCTTGATTCTCGTCTCATCGTCTTCGATGGCCGCAGCCTTCTTGCTCCAAGCTAGTCTCAGCATGGCGATACTTTCAGTCAGGCCATCTCGAACGTATCCGTCCTTTTCGGCCGCGAGCATCTTCTCCAGCATGCCAACGTCGTCAGGCGAACAGGTCATTCCCAGCGCCTGAGCACCGGTGTACCGGCCGAGAGCCTCGCCCCGGCCCTGAACGAACTTCTGCAGCGGCGCCCGGGCTTCGGGTGCCTCCCGACCGTCAGCCATGATGTGGGCGATGGCCCCATTGACGACGGCGGCGTCGGCATCCTTGAGCATTTCGACAAGCGTGGCGCGCATCGGCGCGTCACGCAGCAGCAAGGACACGCAGATGATCCCCGGCGCTTTCTCGCGCTCGAAACTGCCGGTGGCCTTCAGCATCATGCGCACGGCCTCGGTCCGTTTCTTGCCGGGCGGATGGATCCGGGCCAGGGATGCCCACAGGACAATCGCTATGGCGCTTTCGTCCTTTCCCTTCAAAGACGCGCGCAACGGCGCGATGGCATCCTGGCCGCGCTCCCCCAATGTCCCCAAGGCTATGGCAGCATGCACGAAGTCATCCCCATCCAGCTTGGTCTTCTCGGGATCTCCCAGCCACTTGCCTAGCTCGACGACCATCTCCTTCTTGGCCCAAGTTCCTACGCCGGCCCAAGCCATGGCCTTGACCGCAGCCTTGCCCTCTTCGGACTTAGCACGGAGGCAGGCCATAAGGTAGTCCTCATTCTCCTTCGACTCCCAACCAGCGTTGGCGAGTGCGACCCGCAGGGCCACAAGTTCAGTTTCAGGCAGGTCATTCTTCTCAAGAAGCTTGCGCAGTGCCGGGATGGCGTCCTTGGCCTCAGGCCCCATCCTTCCCAATGCCACCAGCAACTGGAAGTTGTCGGTCTTGTCGTCGGGCAACTTGGCGGTTTCCAGCACCTTCATGACGACTGGCACCGCCGCCCGCCCTGCTGCGGCCAGAGCCGGCATGGCGCCGTAGTCGAAGTTCTTCCGCCACTCCCTGCCCGCGGCGCGGACCATGACCGCGGCATATTGCTCGTCGAACTGCCGCAGGGAGACCAATTCCTGAATCACCTTGTTGCGCACAAAGGCCTGGAAGGTTTCGGAGGTGTCGGTATCCAGGATCTTCAGCAGCTTGGCCCTGCGCTCCGCCTGTTCCTGGGAAAGCGGTGCCGCCGCAGCCGCTTCGGGAGTCTTGGATGGCTCAGCGCTGCAGCCCTCGAGCGGGAACAAGATCACTGCCAGCGCCAGCAATCCTGCGACGGTGGTCACCACGATGACCAAGGCTGTTAGAACTTGGGCAATCCGCCTCAGCATTTGGAGGTCTCCTTGGGAACAGTTCTCCCCGTCCCCGCAGGCGCCCCGGGTATTTCACCGAAGGCCGTAAGCGAACACCTGAGCTTCTGTCTCCCCTCACAGACTCCAGCGTGTTTGACCAGAGCCCAGCCGTCGGCGGCGAGGCAGCCCGCCACGACGTGCCCGGCGATGCCTGGGCGAGACGGCGACTCTGCACCAGGCCCGCCGCGCAAGCGGGCAGGCGACCGGACGGCGGCTCCATCGCCCAGAAGTGCGCATGAGAGGGCGCCCTCGCCACTCAGAGCCCCGCCGGTCGGGAGGCAGAAACAGGAGGCACTGATGCCGGCTTCTTTACCCGCACCCGTGCTGGCCAGGAGCCACCTGGGCGCTCCGGCCCAGGCGAGGAGGTAGAGAAGGACGGGCAATAGCGCCCGCAGGTTCGCAGCCATGCCTCGCATCATACTCGAGGCCGAGGGGAGCTCAAGCTCTCCTCGGCATTGCGCCAGGGGCCTATAGGAACGGAGGTGGCCCGGAAAGGAGCACGGTCAATCAAGGTGCGCGATGCCGCATCTTGTCCGCAATCGCGCCGATGAGATGCGGCGCTCCCCCGCATGCTTGCGGAGGGCGGTGTGAGGGATGACCGCGCCGGGGCGCGGGTCCCGGGCTCGCGGGACGAAGCGATGTAGGGGCGGGTTTCAAACCCGCCCCTACGCCGGCCTCCGCGAGACGGGGCCGCTCCGCGTCCGCCATAAACGAACGGGGGCCCCGCAGTCCGGGGTCCCCGCTCGACAACTTCGCTGGCGATCGACTAGGCGATGAGCTTCTTGGCGATGTCCACGGCGCTGGCCGCGTCGGCCGCGTAGCCGTCGGCGCCGATCTCGTCGCAGTACGCCTGGGTGACCGGCGCTCCGCCGATCATGATCTTGACCTTGCCGTTGGCCTTCTTGACGGTCTCGACCACCGCCTTCATCTGCGGCATGGTGGTGGTCAGCAGGGCGGACAGCCCCAGCACCTGGGCGCCGTCCTCGGCGGCCTTGACGAACTTCTCGGCCGGGACGTCGATGCCCAGGTCCATGACCTGGAAGCCGGCGCCCTTGAGCATCATGATGACCAGGTTCTTGCCGATGTCGTGGAGGTCGTTCTTGACCGTGCCGACCGCGACCACGCCCAGGGGCTTGACGCCGCTGGCGGCCAGCAGGGGTTCGAGGACCTTGAGGCCTGCGTGCATGGCCCGGGCGGCGATGAGCACTTCGGGAACGTAGACCTGGTTCTTCTTGAACTTATCGCCCACGATCGCCATGCCGGCGATGAGGCCCTTGCTCAGGATATCGCCGGGCGGAGTCTTCTCGTCAACGGCCTGCTTGACCAGCGCCTCGACGTCCTTGGCTTTGCCCTTCTGCAACAGCTCCGAGATCTTGTTGAAGTCCGCCATGGGCCTCCCTCTCCTAATCTGCCCTCAAACTCCCGCGCGCCCGGGTGAGCGTGCCAACGAAGGCGAAGCCTACGCGCCCCGGGACGGTTGTCAAGAGCCGGGGCTATTTCCCCGCGTTCTTTGCCTCGGGCTTCTTCCCGTCCGGTTTTTCCGGGGCGGGCTTGGTCTCGGTATCGCCGGCGGCGGCCGCGGGCTTGTCCTCGGCCACGCCTTTCAGCAGCAGGTTCTTGGGGGCGGGACGCAGCTGGGCCAGCAGCGCGCTGGCCGACGGCCGCCAGGGCGAGTTGCTGTACTCGTTGGCGGCCGAAAGCGCCCGGTCGAGGTTCTCGATGGCGTCGCTGCGCTTGTTGAGCTTCTCCTGGCAGCGGGCCAGGCCGTAGAGCATCTTGCCCTTCAGATAGGCGAAGTCGGTCTTCTCGACCGCCGCGATGCCCGCGCTGAACGCGTCGGCGGCCGCCTGGAAGTCGCCCATGTCCTCGAGGACCAGCGCCCGGCGCTCCCGGGCCAGCGGGGCCAGGGGGTGGCCGGCGTGCGCGGGCAGGAACTCGTCGAGCTTGGCCAGGGCGCTCTTGAGCTTCTCGGCGCGGACGGGACCCTCGGCCCGGATGGCCTCGGCCTCGAGGAGGGTGGCGTCGAGCAGCAGGGCGGTCGGGGCGGCCAGCGTACCGCCGGAATCGCCGGCGAGCTTCTCGAGGTCCGAACTGCGCTTGACGGGATCGGTCTGCTCCATGGCCGCCACCAGCCTGGACTGGGCCTCGGTCTCGCGGCTGGCCGAGCGGTTGCTCGTCACCAGCAGGATGCCGCCCAGCGCCACCAGGCCGAGGAAGAGCAGCAGGAGCGCGAGCCCCAGGCCGCTCAGGCGATCGAATGCTCCGGAGAAGGTCTTCTGGAAGGCGTCCGGCTCCTTCCTGGCGCGTTTCTTGCCGCGGTAGAACATTGGGGGTCCTCTCTGTCGGTCACTTGGCGGAACGGCTCTGCAGGAGCCGTCGGCCGTTTTCGATTACCCGGTTGGCGGAGGCCTCGTCGAGGCCCGCTCCGCGCAGAATGGCCAGGGCGGTGCGCAGATCGCGCAGGTCGCCGGGGGAGTGACTGTCGCTGCCGAAGGTCAGCTCCGCTCCCGCCTGCGCGGCCAGCCGGGCCACGTGGCCGTTGGTGAGCGAGTGCCCCTGTCGGCCGGAGATCTCCAGGCGCACCCCGGCGGCGGCGGCCAGGCGGACCTCCTCTTCGGTGATGAGCCCGGGGTGGGCCAGGACGTCGACGCCGGCCTCGATGGCCGCGCGGTTGGTGCCGGCCGGGACCGGCTCCACCATGGTCTGGCCGTGGACGATGACGATCATGGCCCCCAGACGGCGGCAGCGCTCGACCAGCCGGCCGATCTGCGAGGGCCGCACGTGGGTCAGCTCGGCGCCGGGCAGGGCCAGCAGCTTCCCGCCGGAACGCTCCGCCTCGCAGGCCGCCACCAGGGCCGGCACGGTCGTCTCGACCGTGGCCCACTCGACGTGGTCGGTCACGGCGAGGGCCCCGATGCCCGCGGCCTCGGCGCGCGCAAAGAGCTCGGCCGGCGAAAGATCTCCGTCGGACAGGAAGGTATGACAGTGCAGGTCGCACATCGACATTTTCTGGTCCACACTCTGATTCTAGCCCGGCGGTGTTGGCTGTCAAATGCGGGAGGCGACCAGCCAACAAGCAACAGCCAGCGCCATCGAGCGGCACTGAACCGCAACGGCGGTGACTCACACGGAGCTGGCAAGCCACACAAGACAATAACGGCCGGGCTTGCCGTTCTTGGCGGCTTTGTGGCTTTGTGTGAGCAACAACGACGGCGGTTTCTCGCGCGCTGTCGCCAACTCTGCTTCGCGCGGCCGGAAAGTGCTGGACATCGCGCCCCGCGATGCCGAGAATACCGGCATGAGACTGGCCATAGTCATGGCAGCCGCGCTGGGTCTGGGCGGCTGTCTTCTCGAGCTGCCGGGGCCCGGAGCGGACGGGGAATCCGACGGTCCGGACCTGGCCCACATCGACCTCGAAGGCGCTCCGCAGGACGAGCCGCAGGAGGCCCCGCCGACCGCGCCGGCCGTGGAGTCGCCCGGCGAGCCGGCCGACGTGCCCGACCAGCATCTGGAGGTGGCGGTCGAAGGCGCGCCCGAGCTTTCCGGCCGGTTCTGGGCCTGGGACACGGTGTGCCTGCCGCCGGGAGGTGCCGCCACCATCAAGTCGCTCCGTCCCGGATACGAGCTGGCCCTGGCCGATCCCGGCGCCTGGACCGGGGCCGGCGGCAAGGCCGAGCCGTCGGGCGGCGATGTCCTGGCGCTCAAGGTCCCGCAAAAGCCGGGGGGCATGTACAGGCTGGAGATGCGCGGCGCCAAGCGCGTCGCCTTCTGGCTGTGCGTCCTGACCGAGGCCGCCGCGACGCGCGACCGCCGGCCCGGCACGTGGCGGCTGAAGATCGGCCGGGAGACGCTGGGCACCTACGCCGATCCGGCCGCGAGCGCGTCGCGACTGGTTCGCGAGCACAAGGACCTCTACGCCCCGCCGCGCCACTTCCTGCGCATCGACGGGTCCACCGAGCGGCTGCAGCTCGCGCCGCACCTGCTGGCCGGCCAGATGGTCAGCTTCATAGAGGTCGACGGCCGCAAGACCAAGCGGCGGCACACCGCCTGGTTTCCTCCCAACCGGCCGCTGATCGAGAAGCTCGAGCGGCTCAGCCGGGAGCTGGCCGCCGGCGGCGTGCGCTTCAAGCGGCTGACCATCAACAGCGGTTTCCGCTCGCCGGTCTACAACGCGCGCATCGGCGGGAGCGGCTACAGCCGCCACATGTTCGGCGACGCCGCCGACGTCATGGTCGACCAGGACGGCAACGACCGCATGGACGACCTCAACCGCGACGGGGTCTGCGATCATCGCGACGCGCTGGTCGTGGCCCAGGCGCTTCGCAAGCTGGAGCTGGCCGGCAGCGTCCGGCCCGGCGGCATCGGCGTCTACGGCTACGACACCGCCGAGTCCTGCGCGGCCTTCGTGCACGTCGACGCCCGCGGGTTCGTCACCAGGTGGGGCTCGGACTACCGGCGGGGGCGCAGCCTGGCACTGAACTGGTGGCCGCCCGAGGAGTTCAAGGAGGACGAGAGCGATTGAGCTCAGGATCGTTCTCGCAGCCCGGGGTGCGGGGAGCGCCCGTTCCGGCCGGTCCGCCTGATCTGGAGCTTGACGCTCCGGCCAAGGTCAACCTCTTCCTGGAGGTGCTGGCCAGGCGGCCGGACGGCTACCACGAGATCGAGACCGTCATGCAGTCCGTCGACCTGTGCGACCGGATATCGTTCTGGCGCCGCGGGCCCGGGGAGCTGAGCATCTCGGTGGCGGGAGGGGACGCGCCCGCGGACGGCACTAACCTGGCGCTGCGGGCGGCCGAACTGGTGCTCGAGTCCGCGGGAGTGCGCGAGGGCCTCCACCTGCACATCGAGAAGCGCATTCCCTCCGGCGGCGGGCTGGGAGGGGGGTCCTCGGACGCCGGTGCGGTCCTGGTCGGGCTCAACCGGCTCTGGCGGCTGGGGAGCGGCGTTGCGGACCTCGAGAAGCTGGGCGCGCAGCTGGGCAGCGACGTCAACTTCTTCCTGCACGGAGGGACGGCGCTCTGCCGCGGGCGCGGGGAGCTGGTGGAGCCGCTCGACGTCCGCCTGGAGGCGGGGATACTCCTCTACCTGCCCGGCGTTCACGTGAGCACGGCGGACGTCTATCGCGGGATGATTGTTCCCTTGACAGACGGGCTGCGTTCGGGTACGAAATTCGCCGAGCGGTTGTGCCGAGGCGATTTGGATGTGGTGGGCAGTGGATTGTTCAACCGTCTGGAGGAAACGGTTTTTGAGATCCATCCCCAGCTCGCGTCCGCCAAGGAACGACTGATCGGATCACGGGCCCTGGGAGCGCTGCTGTCAGGCTCAGGTTCGACACTCTATGCGTTGGCGGCTCCCGGAGACTTGGGCGGACTGGCGACGGAAGTCTCGAAGACGCTGCGCCGAGACGATCTGCGACCGGTTCGGCCTGTGAGCGGATGGGAATGGAACGGCGCAGTATGGGGTTAGGTCGGCTGGGCCGACGGGAAGGTCTGCGGTGGAGATTACCGACGTTCGCATCCGGCTTGTGGCCGGAAAAGATGAGAAGCTGCGGGCTTTCGCCTGCGTGGCTCTCGACGGCTGTTTCGTAATCCGCGATATCAAGATAATCAGCCGTCCCAATGGTCTCTTCGTGGCCATGCCCAGCCGGAAGCTGACCTTCTGCTGTCCGCGATGCGTGAGCAAGAACCATCTGCGGGCCAAGTTCTGCAACGCCTGCGGCAGCCGGCTGACCGCGCCTTCCGGGGCCGCCAATGGCCGCGGGCGGGTCAAGCTCTACGCCGACGTCGCTCACCCGATCAGCCAGGAGTGTCGCGAGCTGTTCAACCGGCGGATTCTGGCCGCTTACGAAGAGGAGTCCGCCAGGAGCCGCCAGCCCGGGTACCGCCCCCAGGCCATCCCGGGGGACATGGACGCGCAGGGCGTCGAGGAGTTCGACGGCTTCGGCGGCGAGGAGTATCTGGGCAGCATGGAGCCGTCGCCGCCGCGGGACGCGGACGGCGTCTGACAGCCCAGGGCTTTCGAGCCCCATTTGACGCGACAGGACCATCTCTCTAACCACAAAGGCACGAAGACACAAAGACGACACGAAGAACCGTTTTGGCTGTCATGCGCGGCGGTAGCCCTTTGCAGGCAGGGACTATTGCCGCGGATCACGCTGGCTCGTAGTTCTTTGTGCCACCCGCCCTCGCCAGGGTTCGCCGGCTTCGGCGGGCAAGGTTGGTGTCTCTGTGTCTTTGTGGTTCAGATGCTATCCGTGGGGCGAACGGCGAGAATAGGAAACCCTGGCTGACCGCCCCTGAATATTGCGCCCGGCCCCTCCGTCCGTTAGCATACAAGGGGGACCGGCAAGGGAGGTGCGCGATGAGCAGGGCTGCCGTTGCGGTGTTCTCACTGGCATTCGTGATGCTTTTCACGTCCGCGGCCGCCGGGCTGGAGGCGGACGACCTGGTCCGGATGGCCAAGGCCGGGGTGGGGGACGAGGTTATCCTGGCGCAGATGCGCGCAGCCAGGGCCCGGTTCGCGCTGACCGCCGATGAGATCGTCAGGCTCAAGAAGGAAGGCATCTCCGACGCGGTGCTCAAGGCGATGATCGAGTCCGCGCAGGGCGCCCCGGCGGCCCGGGACGGGACCGGTGACGGCGCGAAGTCGCCCGAGCGTCAGGCCGGAGCTTCCGCTGCGGACGTGGGCACGCTGATACTCGAGAACCTGGACAGCCGCGACTACTCGGTGCAGGTCGATCCGGAGCACGGCAACATCTTCTACTACGGGGCGTCGAGCGCCGAGGGGCGCGAGCCGCTGCCGGCGCGTTCCTCGCAGGTGTACCGGCTGGCTCCCGGCGCCTACCGGCTCACCTGGGTGGCCGGCGCCGACAGCCACGTCGTCAAGGTCGTCGCCGGCAGGGAGAGTCGCGCGACGCTGACCCGCACGTCGGCGGACGGTTCGGAGGCGGTCTATCTCTCGCTGTTCGAGGACGGGGAGCGCAGGGGCGGGGGCCGGCTCAAGGTGCTGGCGCAGGCCGCGGCTCCGGTGGCCGTGGCGTCCGCGGAGCCCGGGGCCGCCGCATCGGGCGCGGTCATCGAAAGGCACTACTACGCGGTCCCGGCGAGATACGAGTGCTACCGGCCGGTCCAGGTCGAGCGCCATCCCCGGAGCGACTGCTACAGCAGCCGGTACCGCTGGCTCTTCCCGGCCTTCAGCTACGACTGGAGCCGGGGGCGCAACCGGTATGCGATCGGCTGGGGGCCCTACGGCGATCTGGGGTTCTCCTGGCACCGGCAACTGGGTCGCAGCGGCTACACCATCGGTTTCGGCTGGTAGCGGTCGGCCAACGGCAAGAGGCAATCGACGGGACGGCCGTTGCGGCCGTCCCGTTCCTATTGGCTCCAGACCTCGCGGTAGAGTTCGAGGATCCTGCCGGCGGCCAGTTCCGGTGCGAACATGTCCCGGGCGCGGCGCACGCCCGCCGCAGCCATCTCCGCGCATTCCCGCGGGTCGCTCAGCAGCCGGTCGGCCGCCGCGGCGAAGTCCGCGGCCGAGGGGGCCTCGATGATCAGGCCGGTCTCCCGGCCGAGCACCTCGGAGACCCCGCCGCCGTTGCGCGCGACCACCGGCACCCCGGCGGCCATGGCCTCGACCAGGATGCGTCCGAAGGGCTCGTTCTCGCTGGTGAGCACCAGCAGGTCGGCAGCCGCCAGGCAGCGGGGCACGTCCCGGCGCCATCCCAGGAAAGACACCGCCGCCCCGATGCCCAGGCGGTTGGCGAAGGCCGCCAGCTGGCCGGGCCGCTCCTTGTGCTCCTCGGAGAGGGCCTCGCCCAGGACCAGCGCGCGGACCGCGGGGTGGCGGCGGCGCAGCTCGGCGACTGCGGAGAGGAAGTCCTCGGTGCGTTTCCAGGGGGCGAACTCGCCGGCCCAGGCCAGGACCGGCGCATCGGCGGGCACGTGCCACCCGGCGCGCAGAGCGGCCCGGAGCGCGGAGCGTTCCTCCGGGGCGGGCACGCCCTCGACGGATACGCCGTTGTGGATGACCCGGACCAGGTCGGGCGGAAGGCCTTGGGCGGTGAGGTGGCCGGCCACCCCCTGGCTGGTGGCCACCACCCGCGCGGCGGTGTCGGCCAGGCGGCCGGCAAGCATGCTCAGTCGGGTCAGGTCCCGGCAGTGCCAGATGCCCGGGAGGCCCAGCAGGTCTCCGGCTATCAGGTGGGCCCAGGTGCTGTTGGCGTGGACCAGTTCGGCCCCCATGCGGCCGGCGATGCCGGAGAGCTCGCGGCGGGTCGAGAGTATCTGGGCCATGGCCGGCAGGCTGCGCCAGGGCGCCAGGCTGCGCGAGGGCAGCGGGAAGCGCAGCTGGAAGGTTTCCACGCCGGCGGAACGGGCCGCCGCGCAGACTTCGTCGCAGGCGGCGGCCAGCAGCGGGCGGACCTCCCCGAGGGGCAGCGCGCCCAGCAGATCCAGGAGGCTCCTGGCCGCGCCGCCGAGGAATGGCGACGTGTCCGCGAAAAGGACCGTCCTGGGCGCCGGCAAGAGCGATCTATCCCCCGTTCGCCCGGCGCACGGTGGTGCCGCAGATCAGGTCGTGGAGCGTCCGTCGCCGGGCCTCGAAGAGGGCCAGAGGCGCTCCGATGAAGAGCAGCAGGAACGCCCCGGTCCGCGCGCCGAGCAGCAGCGGGCCGGCCGTCCGTCCGGATGAGCCGTAGACAGCCACTCCGCAGATCAGCATGCCCAGGGATCGCGCCCCGGAGCAGCCGGCGAAGAGGACCTCGTTGAGCAGCAGGAAGGCGCTGGCGCCGATCGTCGCCGCCGTCGGCGCGGCCAGCCCCGTCCCGCTCCCGACTCCGGTTCCGAGCTTGACGGCCAGGAGCCCCACGGCCGCGGCGGCCAGCGCGTCGACCAGGAAGGCGGCGAGCCGGCGGACCAGTCCGGCCGGAGCGGGGCCGTCCCCGGCCGGGCGCGACGCCGGCGCGGCCCGGAGCAGGTCGGCGGCGGCCTCGGCGGCCTCGCGGGCGTTGCGCCGGCGCAGTTCCTCCGACGGCGGACGGGCCGATTCCGGGGCGGCGGTGGCCGGAGCCGGAGGGGTCGAGGGGGGGGGCGGGGCGGAGGGCGCCGGCGAGGCGGCCGCCGGACTCGCGGCATCGGGCGTCGCGACGGGCGGGCGCAGGGCGAGCGGGAAGCCGCAGCGCGGGCAGAAGGCCGCGGTCAGGTCCTCGATGCGCCTGCCGCACTTGAGGCAGTTGATCTTTTCGCGCTGCGGGGCGCCCTCCTTCTGAGCGGCGGCGGGAGCGCGGCTGCCCTCGTCCACATCGGGCACGCGCAGCGACCGTCCGCAGCGGGGACACTTCCCGGCGGTCTTGGGCGCGGGGCGCCTGACCGACACCTTCTGGCCGCACTCGCAATGGAACTTGACCTTGTCGGGGAGCACTTCCACGCGCGGCTTGCGGGGCGTTGCGGATTGCCCGGCCGGAGGCGAGCCGGCCGGCGCGGGCCGGGGCGCTTCGTTTGAGGCTGCCTGCGGGGCGCTCTGCGCCGGAGACCGGGACGCGGCCTGCGGCGAGGCGGGTCTGGCCGGGGAGGCGGCGGCGCCGCCGGCGGGGGCGTCGTTTCCCAGGAGTTGGGCGAGCGCTCCGGGCCGGAACTCCGAGGCCTCGCGGCGGTCGGGGGCGGTCGAGGGCGTCAGCTCCAGGCTGGCGGCCGGGACCGGCATGCGCTTGCGGCAGGCCGGGCAGAAGGCCTCCCGGCCGGCCGATTCGTCGGGCACGCTGATCGGGTTTCCGCAGGAGCACTTGAAACTGATGGTCATGGCACCGATTCCTCCGCCCGGGTCAGTTCCGAGGCCGCTTGATCTTGCGCAGGGACAGCACCAGTTCGACTTCGCCGACCGGATGGCCGCTCTTCTCGGCGATCTCCTGGACGCTCAGTCCCTGGTCCGCGAGACTGTAGATGTGCGCGTGGTGGCCCAGGGGCTCTTCCGGAGCCGCCGGCGGCTCCGGCTCCGCCGCCGGCCCGTCCGGGCCGGGCCGGCCGGCCGCGTCGCCTGGGCCCGCCGCGGAGCCTCCGCCCAGGGCCTCGAGCCGGGCGATGCGCGCGTCGGCGTCGGCGATGAGCTTGTCGAGCACCCGGATCTTGGTGTCGAGCAGCGCGGACACCGAGCGCGCGGTCTCCTCGAAGTCCACGGCCAGGCGCTCCACGTCCGCCCGATACACGCTCCGGCTCGAGGCCGCTGAGGCCTCTGCGCGTCCGGACTTGCCGGCTGCCTGGCGCCGCCGCATCCTCATCAGCGAGAAGAGGAGGATGATGATGCCGGCCACCAGCACGTAGGGCTTGGCGGCGGTCATCCAGTCGGCAGGGGCCTCCGGGCCTCCCGGCGGCGTCGCCTCGGCCCCCAGGGCCGAGGCCGCGACGAAGAGGTTGCAGAGCAGCAGGTCCATGCGGATCACGCGAGCCTCCTGAGCGCCTCGTTGGCATATATGCCCCAGAGCGAGCGAAGCGCGACTTGAGTGCAGTCGCGGAAGGCCCGGCGCGCCTCGCCCACCAGCCGGCGGCGGCGGCAGAGCAGGCCGAGGCTGTAGAGCACCCGGCCGTCCCCGGGCGCCGCGGCCGCGGCCGACTCCATCGCCTTGATGGCCGCGTCGATGCGCTCGGCCTGCCAGTGCAGGACCGCCAGATGGTGGAGCTCCTGCGCGTCGGCCCGGCCGCTCCGGACGACGGCCTCGAGCCGGGCGGTGCGGTCCTCGCGCTCCTTGAGGGACAGGCGGGCGAGCTCCGCGGGGATGATCGGCCCCCCGGGGGGCGGGCCGATATGCTCGGCGAAGAACTGGAAGCTGCGGTCGTTCATGGCCTCGCGGCGGCCCCGGCCGATCTTGAGCACCCAGGCCCGGTAGTCGCCGAGGAAGTGGTCGCGGAATTTGGGGCCGTACTGGTCCCGGTAGGTCCGGGCGATGCAGCCCCCTCCCCGGCGGGCGTCGGCCAGCAGGCGGAGGTTGGCCACGGCGTTGACCACGGACTCCTCGGCGCTGCGCGCCGGGCTGATGGCGGCCACCAGGGTGTCGCGGTCCCACTCGAAGAATCCGCCGCCGGTGAACGGGGCGATGAGCAGGCAGTGGCTCAGGCCCAACCGGGGGTCCAGCTCGCGCACCAGCCGGAGGGTGTCGCCGGCCAGCGGGCGGGTGGTGCGCGGCGCGTCGTGCAGCAGCACGGAGCAGGGCATTCCGCCCCGGCCCTCCTGGGAGCCGATGCGCAGCAGCGAGCGCACCAGACGCAACTCGCGGCGCATGAAGCGGCGGACCTCCGCGCGGGTGGCCTCGGGGGCGGCGCCGCTGCCGGCCGGCACTTCGCCCGCGGAGTCGGAGGAGCGCCGGGCGTGGATCAGGCTCTTGCGGAAGATGGCCGAGCGGAGCTTCGTCAGGGTCTCGACGTAGAGGAGTTCCTCGTCGCTCTGGGCCCGCTCGCCCACCAGCTGCAGCGCGCGCTGGACCACCCGGTCGTAGCGGCGCGCCTGTCGCGTGGCCTCGTTGTCGGCGGGCTCCGGAGCGGCCGGCGAACCGATCGCCCCGGCCAGGAGCAACTCCTCGATGCGGTCGTCGACGGTGCCGCGGACGATGGCGGTGGAGAGCTCCGGGCCGGCGCCCGGCAGATCCTCGAAGAGCGGGGCGACGCGCTGATAGAGCTCGTTGCGCTGGTGGCGCGAGCGGGCCAGTTCGGCGTCCTGCTCGTTGACGGCCTTGAGCAGCAGGCTCTGGCCCACGTTCTCGCCCGGCAGCGTGCGGGTGGCGAGGAACGAGCGGAGGCGCTCGGAGGCCCACTGGCTCAGGTGGAGGACGGTGGCGTCCCCCGGCGCCGCCAGTTCGGCCGAGAGCCGCCCGGCCAGGTCCTCGCCCGGGCGGGCCACGAGCCGCTCGTCGAGCAGCCCGGCATCGAGCAGGAGCGACTCCTCCGGCTCCAATTCCAGATGGTCCCCGCCCTTCTCGAGGGCCGCCTCCACGGTCTTCTCGACGCTCTTCCAGTAGACGTCGTCGAGGATGCCCAGCAGCTCCCGGTAGCGCGCATCCTCGGCCGGGCCGGCCTCCCGGACCCGGAGGAACTCGTCGCGGACCGCGGCCAGATCCGGCGCGCTCACGGTCCGGGCTCCTCGGGAGACGCCTGGGGAGCGGCCTCCGCCGGGGCCGGGCCCGGCCCGGGGCGCAGGATGATGAGCAGGCTCCGGCCGTACTCGCGGCGGTCGGTGACTTCGAGTTCCGCGGGCAGTTCCTCGGGGTGGAAGTTGCGGCGCTCGAGCCGCCAGATCAGGAGTCCCTCCGGCGCCAGAAGCCGGCCGGCGGCGGCGAGCTCGTCGAGCACCGTCCGGCGGGAGGCGGCCTCGCGCTCGTCGCGGAAGGGCGGGTCGAAGAAGATCAGGTCGAAGCGCCGCCCGCGCGATGCCAGAGTCTTGAGCGCTGTGCCCACCGGCAGGGAGAGGACCTCCCCACCATCGAGCCGCGCGGCGTCCAGGTTGGAGCCGAGCGTCCGGGCCGCGCGCCGGTCGCGGTCGACGAAGACGCAGCCGGCGGCTCCGCGCGAGAGGGCCTCGAGGCCCAGCGAGCCGGAGCCGGCGTAGAGGTCGAGGACGCGGGCGTCGGGCACGGCCGTCTGGAGGATGTTGAAGAGGGCGCCGCGGCCCCGGCTGTCCATCGGCCGGGTGCCCCCGCCGGTGGGCACCTGGAGGTTCAGCCCCTTGGCTTTGCCGGCTATGATTCGGAGCATGGCTCCCCGCGTTCCCCGGACCTTGCGGGCATTGTCGTGGGAGCGGGCCTTGCCTGCAACGTAATTTACATGCGGACCGGTCAGTACTTCTTCCTCTGGCGGCTGCCGGCGATGCCCAGCCGCTCGCGGTACTTGGCGACGGTGCGGCGGGCCACGCCGAGGCCGGCGGCGCGCAGAGCGGCGACGATCTGCTGGTCGGTCAGCGGATCGTCGGGGTTCTCCTTGCCGACCATCTCGCGGATGCGCTCCATGACCGCCCGGGCGCTCTCTCCGTCGCCGTCGGCGGTCTGGTATCCGCCGACGATGAAGTAGCGCAGCGGGAAGACGCCGTGGGGCGTCTGGATGTACTTGTCGGTCATGGCCCGGCTGATGGTCGAGACGTGCAGGCCCAGGCGGTCGGCGACCTCCTGCATGGGCAGGGGCTTGAGGTGGGCCACGCCCTTCTCGATGAACTCGTGCTGGAGCTCGACCACCGCCTGGGCGATGCGCAGCAGGGTGTTCTTGCGCTGGTTGATGGCCTCGATCAGCCAGCGCGCCGAGCGGATCTTGTCCTGGACGTACTCGCGCAGCTGCTTGTCCTTGCGCTGCTCGCGGAGCATGTCGAGGTAGGAGGGCGAGACCCGCAGGCGGGGCAGTCCCCAGTCGTTGAGGCGCACCTCGTAGCGGTCCTCGATGAGCTCGACGATCAGGTCGGGGCGGACGTAGTGGGCGGTCGACCCGCCGAAGAGCGCACCCGGCCGCGGGTTCATCGTGGCGATGACCTCGATGGATTCCTTGATGCGCTCGATGTCCGTGCCCATCTCCTTGGCGATCTTGGGCAGGCGGTTCTGGACCAGGTCCTGGAAGTGCTCCTCGACCAGCCGCTCCTCGAAGCTGGTGTCGCCCGGGGAGCGGCGGAGCTGGATGACGATGCACTCCCGGGTGTCGCGGGCGCCGACTCCCGGCGGATCCAGGCTCTGGACCAGGGCCAGGGCCTCCTCGGCCTCCTCGGGAGTCGGGGGCGGATCGATGGGCGGCTCCGGCGCCGGCCCATCCTGGCGCGCTGTCTCCGCTGGGGCGGTCGGGACCGTCGGGTCCGGTCCGGCGGCCGGTTCTGCAGGCGGGGGGGGCAGGTCGAGCGGCGGAGGAGGGGACTCGGCGACGAGCGCCGCCCCGATCGGCAGCCCGGAAGCGCCCTGGTCGGAGGGGCCGGTCGCGCAGGACTGGCCGATGACCGGCGGCGGTTCCTGCCCGGGATCGGCTTCGGGTCCGGGCTCCGGCGACACGGAGGTGGGCCTGAAGACCTCCTCGAGGGGCATGGGCAGCAGGCCGCTGGGCTCGAGGTTGTGGATGATGAGCTCGGCCAGGTCCTTGAGGCGCTGCGGGGCCTCGGAGAGGGCCAGCTGCTCGTCGAGGAAGTCGCGGAGCGACTTGCCCGGCGCGGCGGTGTTCTGCATGGCCTCGTACTTGGCGTCCTCGCCCTCGCCGCGGGGCCGGTAGCTCGAGCCCAGGCTCTCGTTCCACTCCTCCTCCATGTCGGAGATCTGCTCTTCGAAGGCCCGCTCGGCGGTGTCGTCGCCGGCCTCGTCCTCGGTGCCGTGCTGCTCGGCGGCGTCCTCGGGCTCCTCCTGCTCCAGGGCGGGGTTCTCCTCGAGTTCCTGCTCCACGCGCTCCTGCAGCGCCAGGAGGGGCAGCTGCAGGAGTTCTATGGACTGGATCATCTGCGTGGTCATCTGGAGCTTGAGCTCCATGCGCTGCGACAGGGACATGGACTGCTGCATGAAGCTCACTCGGACTTCTCCGTTCTCATCGGCTGGCGGTTGGCGATGGCCGCGCCCAGGCTGTCCTTCCCGGCCAGCTCGATCTGGCCGCCGGCGGACAGGCCCCGGGCCAGCCGGGTGAGGCGGACCGGGGCCTTCCTGGAGACCAGTTCGGCGAGCGTCGCCGCGGTGCCGTCGCCCTCCAGGTCCGGGTTGGTGGCCAGGATGACCTCGCGGACCTCGCCGCCGCCCACCCGGGCCAGCAGCGGTTCGACGCTGAGCTCGTCGAGGCCCACGCCGGCCACCGGCGAGAGCCGGCCGCCCAGCACGTGGTAGAGGCCGCGGTAGGAGCCGGTGTCCTCCATGGCCAGGGCGTCGCGCACGCTTTCGACCACGCAGACGGTCGAGCGGTCGCGGCCCGGATCGGAGCAGAAGGCGCAGAGCTCTCCCTCCGCGGCGATGCCGCAGTCCCGGCAGGGGCGGAGCTTCTTCTTGAGGTCGCGCACGGCCACGGCCAGGGCCATGGCGTCCTTCTCGCTCGCGGCCATCAGGTGGTAGGCCATGCGCTCGGCCGAGCGCCGGCCGATGCCCGGGAGCCTGGCGAGCTCCTCGATGACCCTCTCGAGCGGCTCGATGGGAGTGGTCATCGGCGTCTTCGCTCGCCGTCGCTATCGGCATCGCAGTCGGCATCGGAGCCGCGGTCGGGAGAACGGCCGACTACGATAGCGATACCGATCCCGATATGGATGACAAGAAACCAGGATTCGTCGGAGCTGCCCTGCACCTTCGACACGCTCACTTCCCCAGTCCACCCGGCAACCCGGTCAGTCCGGCGAGCCCCGGAGGTATCAACCCGCCCAGGGCCTTCTGCATTTCGGCGGCGGCCAGCTCGCGCGATTTGGCCAGGGCGGCGTTGACGGCGGCGGCGACCAGGTCGCCGACCATCTCTCGGTCCTCGCCGCTGTAGAGCGAGGGATCGATGGCGACCTTGAGGACCTCGCCGGTCCCGGAGGCCGTGGCCGTCACCAGCCCGCCGCCGGCCGAGCCCTCCACCGTGCGCCTGGAGAGCTGCTCCTGTATCTCGCGGAGCCTGGAGGGCAGGCCGTAGAGCTTGCCGAGGTCCCCGAGCCCGGGGATGTTCACGGCTTGCTCCGCTTCACGTCGATGATCCGGCCGTCGAACTTGTCGACCAGCTTGCGCACGGCCGGATGCTCGGCGGCCTTCTCCAGCGCGCCGGCCGGAGACTCGGCGGCTGGGCGCGGGGCCGGAGCCGCCGGGGCGGGCGGCTCCGCTCCGCCCTGCGCAGCCAAGCGGGGCTTCGCAGGGCTGGGCGGGGCCCGTCTGGGCGCCGGGCGGGCCGCGGCGGACCCGGCGCCGGCCATGCAGAGCCCGAGTTTGACGGCCCGGCCCAGGGCGCGCGCGGCGGCCTCCTCGATCTGGGCGCGCTTGTCGGGCTTGTCGAGCTGCTCGAGCGTGAAGCTGGCGCCCGGGGCGAGGGTGACGGTCAGCTCGTCGCCGGCGAGCGACGCCGACTGGCACTTCTCGAGCAGCCGGTTGGTGGCGGCGTGCGCGGCGGCCAGGTCGGCGCGGATCGCCGCCCACTCGGCGTCGATGCTGCGTCCGGCCTGCGTCGGAGATTCGGGCATAGCCGGCGCGGGCCGGATGACCGGTGCGGGCCGCGACATCGAAGGGGCGGGGGGGGGCGGGGCCGCCGGACGGGGCGCGGCCGGGGCGTACGACGTCCTCGGCGCGGCAGCGGCAGCGGCCGGGGCCGCCGGAGCGGCGGCGGGGGCCTGCTCCAGGCGGTCGACTATCTCGCGGATGTCGGCGACGTCGGGGAGCGAGGCCAGGCGCACGAGCGCGAGCTCGAGCACCAGTCGCGGGTCCGGCGAGGCGCGCATCGCCCGGCGGGCCTCGGCCAGGATCGAGCCGATGCGCACCAGGTTCGCGGTGCCGGCCTCGTCGGCCTCGGCCTTGAGCTCGGCGGCCAGGTGCCCGTAGTCGCCCGAGACCAACGCCGAATCGGCGCCGGCCACGGCCACGAGCATGGCGCCGCGGGCGCGGTCGGCCAGGGCCGAGGCGACCTCGTCGAGCTCCGCGCCGGCGTCGAGGCATCCGGCGAGGATCGCGAGCGCCGCGCCGCCGTCCCCGGCGCGCAGCGCGGCGAAGAGCCGGCCGGTGGCCTCGTCCGAGACCGCCCCGATGAGCCCGAGCACGTCCTCCAGCTTGATCTTCTCCTTGCCGCGGAAGGAGATCAGCTGGTCGAGCATGCCCTCGGCGTCGCGCAGCCCGCCGCGCGAGTGCCGGGCCACCGTCGAGAGGGCCTCGGGCTCGATGGCCAGTTTCTCGCCGGCGGCGATCTGCTCCAGGCGCTTGCGGATGTCGGCGGTGGAAATCCGCCGGAAGTCGAAGCGCTGGCAGCGCGACTGGATGGTGTCGGGCAGCCGCTCGGGCTCGGTGGTGGCGAAGACGAACTTGACGTGCGGCGGCGGCTCCTCGAGCGTCTTCAGGAGCGCGTTGAACGCCGAGCGGCTCATCATGTGGGCTTCGTCGATGATGTAGACCTTGAAGCGGTCGCGCGCCGTGGAGTAGAGCGCTCCCTCGCGCAGGTCGCGGACGTCGTCGACGCCGGTGTGGCTGGCGGCGTCCATCTCGACCACGTCGAGCGAGCGGCCCTCGGCGACCTCCTCGCAGGATGGGCACTTGCCGCAGGGGTCGGCGGTGGGTCCCTTGGCCTTGTGGCAGTTGAGGGCCTTGGCCAGGATACGGGCCATGGAGGTCTTGCCCACCCCGCGCGGCCCGGAGAAGAGGTAGGCGTGGGCCAGGCGGTCGCCGGAGATGGCGTTGCGCAGCGTCGCGGCCACGTGCTCCTGGCCGACGACCTCCTCGAGCTTCTGGGGACGGAACCGGCGGGCGAGGACGACGTAGCTCATAGCGCTGTTCCGGCGGCCGGCCTTGCCATTCCCCAGGTCATCTTTACACGTTCCTTCTTTTCCCCCCGGCTTCCCGGCATCCCCCTCCGGGGGGCGGGAGCCCGGGCCAGGTGTTCCCACCGCACACGGGGATTCTGCTTATGGCTGCTCCTTCCGGCCTGACCAGGTTCGCAGCCCCCGTTGCATGGGTCCCAGCCCGAGCCCCCGGCCTCCGGCCGACGGGGCGCGGTCCTGCGACGGACGGCAATCTATCAGATGCGGCGGCGGCTGTCAAACAGCCAACAGCCAACAGCCAACAGCCAACAGCCAACAGCCAACAGCCAACAGCCAACAGGGAACGCCATTGAATGAAGCGGGACGACAACAACGGCGTTCCTCACACGGAGACGCCAACTCTGCTTCGCCCTGCGTAGCGGAGCACGGCTTCGCAGAGCAGGGGCCACGGAGAACAAAAACGGCCGGGGCTGCTGTTCCTGGCGGCTTCGTGGCTTTGCGTGAGCGACAACGACGGCCACGGCCATTTCAGGAAACGGCCTTCACCGCCGAGGCGCTGAGACGCAGAGGTGAAATCTTGTCCGCGGCGGGGGCTCTTCCCTGTCAAGAAGCGTCTGTCGCGTTCGTGAGCCCCCTCGGCGTCTCCGCGTCTCCGCGGTGAAGCGGCCTTCTTGAAATAGCCCTGCAACGACGGCCTCTTCCCTTGCGCGAGCGAGGCGGCCGCGGTATGCTCTCCCCATCGCGCGCCCGTAGCTCAGTGGATAGAGCGACGGTTTCCTAAACCGTAGGCCGCAGGTTCGAGTCCTGCCGGGCGTACCACGAAAAATGAAGGGCTTACGCATGTAAGCCCTTTTCTCGTTCATCTTCATCAGTAACCGTAACAAGAGGCCGCAAGGGCGGTGCGTCTGAATTCGCACGCACGCCACACCGACCGTTGCGCATGACCACGCCAGCCCCAGCGCCATCAGGATGTCGGCCGACCAGAGCACCATAGGCCGCCAGGTGCGGGCTTGGCGCTGGCGGGCAAGGTCATTTCGATGGCTCTTCCCGTCGCATCCGATCCCTGGCCCACCGGCAATCCTCGCGGAGGTCCTTGTCTTCGGACATCCACTTCACGATCTTCGCTGAAAGCGCCCTAGCGAGGTGTCGGGTTTCTGCCGTCCGACTCCCGTCGGCGGCCACCGCATCGAGCCCTTCGGCTACTCTGCGGCCACGATGGCGAACGCAGTCGGCGGCTGCGGCCTCGCGCACACCCATGCCGAGTCCGTCGGCAAGGAGCAGTCCCACGTACTCGTTGGTGCCGTGCTCCTGATCAATGATGAGAACGGACTCGAAGATCATCTGGTTAACATTGGTTCCCTCTTTCAAGAGCTCGATCAGGACCGGGACCGCCTCCGTACCGGCCGGCACGGCATTAGCCTGCAGCCATGCCCCCGGCGGCGTGTCGCCCCTCATTTTGGCATCTTCCTCAATAAGGCGCAAGGCTTCCGCTTTGGTGAACTTGGCGGCCGACACCTGTGCGGGCTTACGGGCCTTGAAGCGCTCGACCTCGGTGAACCAGCAGGACGGACCGTTTGGCGGGCGGATGTCGCGTTCAGCGTCAACCGCGTAGTAGACGAAGTCGCCGGCATCCATCTCCTTGGACACGCGGCCCTCCTTCTTCCTGGCGACGTACTCGGCGTACGTCTCCACATATACCAAGGTCATGGTGCGGCAGCCCACAGGGCCGCCGGCACGCTCCTCGGTCTCCAGCACGTCCAGGAACGTGCGCGGCTCGTGGGTGGTGGCCCACTGGAGCGACAGGCCATGCTTCTCCGACAGTTTCCGGAGAGCCTGTCGGCGGGTGAGGCCCTTGACATCGAAGAGTTCGATCTTGCGGGCAAGCTCGTCTCGGCTGGCCAGAACCGTTATGTCCGCGGGCCCGGAAAGCGCCCCCAGGATAGCGCCCACACTGAACCGGGTGAAGCTCCCGTGTTCAGTCTCGCCGTCCAGCCATCTGTCCCATTGTGCCGAGCCCGTCTCCAGGAATGGAGAGGAGCCGCCCCATCGCTGGCACGCGGCAGCACCCAAGACGATCATGGTGACAATGGCGATAGTTACCCGGCGCATGGGTGGTTCTCCTGCCGCCTCTTACTCGCCCCGGCCCCGCCCTCGGCATCGCCGGCATTTCGCCGCAGGCCGTCGGTGACCGGGCCATTCTGTTCTCCACTCCGATTCTCCCTGCCCCTCGGCGCGGTGCGGCGTAGCCTGCTGATCTCACCAGACCTTCCACCACGGCTTCTTGGCGCTTGGCGGTGGCCCCTCGCGACCTACGTAGGGGACTTCTCCGCATCCGAAATAGTCGTGTCCCATCTTCAAAGGCTCAAAATGCTCCATGAGCCAGTCGGAATGCGAGCGGGCCAACTCCCCCCATTCGTCCCGGCGCAAAAGAAGGAAGCTGAGCGTATCCCCTCCAGCAGACTGCAACAGGAAACGGAGCTCGTACTTCGGCTGGAGCACGACGGCCAATGAACTGAGGGCCACAGACCGGTCCTTGGGCGAGATCGTCAAAGGCAGCTTGTGCTCCTTGCCGTTGTAGACGACCCACAGTTCGTCGCCTTTCCATACTGCCTCGAGCTTGTCGTTGTCGGCCAGCTTCTCGGCGAAATACTCAACGATAGCTTCTTCTTCCTCCCGCCAATCGATGGCAACGCAGGCTTCATCAAGAGCCTCGTCATCCATACGCGGCAGATCAGAGACCACAGTCATGTTGCAGTCCTTCCAGGGCCATCCTCCCCGTCAATCGGCAATCCAGGCATTTCCCCGAATGGCATCCTAATCCCCCATGTCGTCCTTTCGCCACGGCCAGGAGTGGCGCGGCGTGGTGCAGGCGCAAATGATGGCTCCAATGCCGCCCCAGATGGCCAACAGTCAGCTTCCGGCTTAGGCGAGGTCACTTCCCACCTCTGTCATACTTGGCCTTGCCTTCACGCTCCCACCAAGCCAGTAGATCTGGGATGCCCTGCTTCCACTCTCCACTTGCACTGCAGGAGGAGTTCGAGGGCCTATGGCCGCTCAGGTACCTGGCCGTACTGACTATGTTTGCCTGAACACGGCCATCCGCTTCCTGCTTGGCGGCATCGACAAGCAGGGACAGTGCCCAGTGTGGGTCTCCTGTTGACAACGCTTCCACAGCATTATAGCGCACGCTGCTGTCCTCAGATGCTAGGAGCCTCCGGAAGGCTGCCTGGGCCGGTTCGCCAATGGTTGCCAGTTTCATAGCCGCAGCAACTTTGGCCTGGTCCACCCCTAAGTAGGGCAGGGGGGCCTCATCCTTCGCCACCCGCGCCTGCCGCTCCCAATGCCAAACCCTTAGCGGAGTCCAGAGGATTGAGAAGAGCCCAATCAGGGCCGCTATCACCCCCAGCCCGATATAGAAGACAAGGAGGCTGCGGTCTGCCTTGGCGGAAGGAGCAGCAGGCTCACTCACTTGGGTGCCCCTTCATGTCGCTAGCCAATGTACACTCCTCCATTCTGAGCAATGGCGACATCAACAGCTCTCAGGAGATTGCGCAGCCACTGGCTAAGAGAGCCCTCATTCACATGAACGTCTGCGGCCAATGCAGCTATATCAGACAGCAGGCCCTGGCACTCATTCCTGAACTGTGGTAGCTCTGCAGCCTCAACATATAGATCCGAGTCCTTCAAGGTCGGAAGGAAACGTGCCCCTCTTCTGCGAACGGCTTCCGATCCCCACACGTCAGTCCAAGATACTTCGAAGCCGGCAAGATGTTCGCCGGGGCCTTGTGGCCAATGGGTCATGACGGCTTGTGTCTCTGGCTCCCTAGTGAAGGTCGTCACGATCAGAGACATCGCTACCAAGCCCCATCCCTGGAGATGAGCAGCCGCACATCTCCAGATTCGTCGAGTCACTGATAGTCCCCAGTTCCGGGCTCATCCAGACCAAACGGCTCAGCAAGGCCGGCGGCCCCCTTCCAATAGGCTGCCCTCAGGGTGCATTCCAACTCGGAGAGCTTCGGGGTCAGACGAATGCCGATGTTCCTCTTGCCCGCCTTCAGTGTCAGACCACAGTTGATGGCTTGTATCCAAGGCTGCTCATGCAGAGCGATGGCCTGATCTTTCTCCTCAGCCAGGCGCTCCAAGGCCTTCTGCAGATCACGAGCCTCCTGCGGCTTGAAGTCATAGAGCCTGATCAGCGGGCAGTCCTCCGAGGCATCGGGGATGAATTCCATCTTCATGAAACTGTCTCTTCTGCCCAGTGTCGAAATGCTTGGATCAGACAGTTCAGGCTCCCTGGCCCTCCGAATCCGCTGAAGACGCCGTCTTTGACTGAGCAGTGGATCCAATCGTTGGAGCTACGCTCTACCTTGACTGCTTCGTAAGGCTTTTCTTCCAGAGGCGTTCCCACCAGGTCAACCTTCAGCGACCAGCCAGGATTGTCCAGAGTGTCGATGCGGATGCCGTAACGGTGTTCCCATTCGCCATCGCAGGCTTGCGTGTACCAGTTCTCTAACCAACGCAGCATGTCCATTTGGAGGCCCTCAGTCAATCTCCACTCAGCGGTCACTTCTTCGGCTCCCGATCATCCGCGATCTCGATGCGAAGCTGGCCGCCAGTGAGGCATGTTCATCTGGAAGTCACCTGGAAGCTCTTCCTGGATGAGCCTGCTGCCATTCATCCAGGAACTTGCCGACAACGTTGCCCTCTTCGTTACCATCCGGATGAGCGATCAGCCAGTCCAACAAGTCGCTTTCTGGAAATGTGTACTGGTCGCCACTCTTGAAGCCCTTTACCGCCATAATGTGGCTCGAAATCCGTCCCATGATCCGGCCATCCCTGATGCTCTCGACGCGCACGAACACTTGTTCGAAGACTCCGGACTCATCGTGCAGGTTGGTGACGGCGAAGAATATCTGGCCTTCCGGCAGTCCTGCCAAGTACCGTTTCCTGGCCTCGGAGTAGGTCCGACGTCCCTTCTCGACGTAGGGGGCTATGGCTGCCTGGTACTCCTCGGCCTGCGTCTGGTCCTTCATGCTTATTGGTCGGTCCGCGGGAGCGTTGGGGGAGGGCGTCGCTTGTGGCGGGGGGCTTGGCTGAATGGAATTGTCGCCACAACCAATGCCTAGCCCCGTGGAAGACAGAAAGAGCAGAACGGCGATCCATCTCCTCGGGCGAGATGTGCCAGATGACTCTCCCATTGCATTCCTCCGCCTTCGTCTAGTCCCACCAAAGGAACACTTCGCCACGCTGCTTCACTTCGGCTTCGAGCGCCTCAACCGATTCGCAGCCTTGGTCAACGATGTCTGGGCAGAACTTGTACAGGTCTCTGGCAAAGGCAGCCATGTCCTTTGGTCGGGTGAGAAGTCGGAACTCAATGGTGTCCGATTCTGCGTGGTAGATGTCGATCCCGACCTGCTCATGATAGTCCTGCAGCTTCTTGATAAGGTCTTCGGTGAGCATATCGTAGTTGGCGGCATCGGTTCGTGCGAGTCGGAGAATGTCGAACTGAGAGCTGCCTTTGCCGATTACCACTTCCTCTCCACCGCTGCCAACGTACGTCACAAGCCCAGATCCAAGGCGCTTCCGCAACTGGCTGACGACCACCTTCGCTTCCTCTTTCGGCACGAGCAGGGACAGATTTGCAGGGTCCTTCTCGCGCCCAAAGTCATAAGTGGAGAAGGTTCTGATCTTGCCAGGCAGCAGACTCGAAAGTGCCTGCTGGCATTCGGGCAGACTGGCCAGGCCTGAGGGCAGCTTTGAAAGAGTGTTCGCAATCACACTATTTCCTCCTGAGTCTCTGGGGCTATGCCGCTGCCCGTGCCGCAAAAGCACCGCAACCACGATCAGGATGCCGAAGCCTACCAGACATAGGGGAGCGACTAGCTTGCTGAACGGAATGCGTGACCCGTTACAACTTGAAGCCCCTGCATTCCATTGCAGATAGACACTCTTGTCGTCACATCGTCCATTAGGATTCCGAGGAGGGCGGAGTTCTTCGCCAATCATGTCGCTGAGCAGATCTCTTGTGGCCAAAGCGGTCGGGTTGATGTTCTCCCCAGCCATCGCGTACCACTTGCGCAGCCCTGTTCGGTTCTCAGGTGCTGTGAGTTTCGCAAATATCTCCGTGAGTTGTGGAGAGGCAGGACGCCACTGCCTGTCGGCAGGCCATGCTTGCAGCTCTCTGTGACCGAATGGGGCAAGCATCTCCATGAGATGGAAGATATCCTCGATCTCCGGAGTAACCCCTTCTACACGTGTATGGCGGATGCTTTCGTAGTGCTTCTGAAGCTCTGGGTCTGTGAACTTCAGCATGAGCGCACCTGGTCGTCACCGAGTTTCACGACTTCAATGCCGCTACTGCTGCACTTGAGCAGAATCCTCCTGTCTGAGTTCGTGACTCCTATGTCATGTTCAGAGTCCATTGCAGCTACGGGGATAGCCTCGCCAGCTATCGGACCTATGCCGACAGCAGTTCCGGCTTTCGGGTAAGCAAGGGCGTAGTCGCGAGCCACCCTCTCCCAAGTAGACGTCGAGAAGACGCCCCTGCCGGAGTGCGAGACGGTTAGCAGATAGGCTCCGCTCTTGTCGAAGCCTACGCCCACCAAGCCACCAATATGCAGGTACGTTCCGGCGCTCATGCCGGCATTATCAGCTGGCAGGGGGGAGAATCAAGGGAGTGAGGATCCAGCCCGAACTTCTCCATGCCAGCTTGCGCCCTCGACGGCGCCGCCGATAATGCCGTCAACCGGCCGCTGAAGCGGAAAGGACGTTAGGCGGAGCCTCTTGGCATGAGCTATGTGGACGTGGCCATCCCGCTCTTGGTCGGGCGGCTGCTGACGGCATGCCCGGACATCTTCCTGAAGAAGGGCGGAAGTGAGGCTGACCTGCGCAAGAAGACCGGCAGGCTCCGCAAGATCGGATATGTCTTGCTGGGCGTGGCCGGTGTGTACCTGCTGATCAAGCTTGCTGGCCATGACGCTTAGCCCGCACCTAACGCCCAGGGTCGATTCTGAGGGACGCGTCTGCTACGTGCGCGACCACATCGCCGTCGCGATTGCATGTTGTGCCATGGCCGTGATGCCGATCATCGGCCTCTATTTCATGCTGGCAGACGCCGAGCAGGGTCTTGGCATATTCTTGGATGTGCACGACCTCACGCCTTGGGTCGTCGTGTTGATGCTTGTTGGCCTTCTATTGGTCGCGGTTCACTTCTTCATGTCCACCCGCAGGTGCTTGCTTGATCCAAAGGCGAAGCTCGTAAGCCACATTCGCGGCGGTTTGTTCGGCAACAAGCGTTTGGAACTCCAGTACGCAGATGCTGCTGCAATAGTGAGCCCTGCTCTGATTCGAAGCGTCAGCGGGAAGGACTGGCGCGGTTTTGCGCTGTTCATAGGATTCCCAAAGGGCCGGATGCTTCTCGGCCGCTCGAAAGAGCTGAGTGAAGTGGAGAAGATTGCCGAAGAGTTTGCATCTATGACTGGCCTCGCGTGGCGCAGTTCGCAAACGGTGTTGACGATCAGCGTCTTCGACTACTGACGCCTCGCCGAGGGGCAGGGATGACGGCTTCACGCGGATCATCCTTCCATTCTTCCAGCCTTCCAGCCTTCCATCCCTCCAACCCCGCGTTCCTCCCCGGCGTTTGACAGTCCGCTCCGGACGGCCCTATAATGGCCGCGCAGCCGGGACGCAGCCTTGCGACCGCATCCTGGGACATCCCGGCGCCCCGGAAGGAGGCCCCGCCCCGTGTCATCCCGCGCGCCGATTCTGGTCACCCGCAAGATCCCCGGCAGGGGAGTGGAGCTGCTGCGCCGCGAGTTCGGCGAGGTGGACATCAACCCCCACGACCGGCCCTACACCCCCGAGGAGCTGGCCGCCGAGGTCGCCGGCCGGCGCGGGGTGCTCTGCCTGCTGAGCGACCGCATCGACGGGCACATCCTGGCGGCCGCGGCCGACTGCCGGATCTTCGCCAACTACGCGGTGGGCTACGACAACATCGACGTGGCCAAGGCCACCCGCCGCGGAGTGCTGGTGGCCAACACCCCCGGCGTGCTCACCGACGCGACCGCCGACACCGCCTGGGCGCTGATCATGGCCGTGGCCCGGCGGATCATCGAGGGCGACACCCTGGTGCGCTCCGGCCGCTGGACCGGCTGGAAGCCGGGCGAGCTCCTGGGCGCCGACCTCGTCGGGCAGACCCTGGGCATCGTCGGGGCCGGGCGGATCGGCTCGGCGGTGGCCATGCGCTCGCGCGGCTGGGGCATGAACGTGCTCTACTGCGACGGGACGCGCAACCACAAGCTCGAGGCCGAGTGCGGCGCCACCCAGGTGGACTTCGAGGTTCTGGTGCGCCAGAGCGACTTCATCTCCGTCCACGTGCCGCTCTCCGACGAGACCCGCGGCATGTTCGGGCGCTCGCAGTTCGAGGCCATGAAGGAGTCGGCCATCATCGTCAACACCAGCCGCGGGCTGGTCATCGACGAGGTGGCCCTGGTCGAGGCGCTGCGCACCGGGGAGATCGCCGGCGCGGGGCTCGACACCTACGCCAACGAGCCGCGCCTGGCGCCGGGCCTGGCCGAGCTCGACAACGTCGTGCTCCTGCCGCACATCGGCTCGGCCACCATTCGCACCCGGGGGATGATGTCCGAGGCCGCCGCCCAGGCGATCATCACGACCCTGCGCGGCGGCGTGCCCCAGAACGCGGTCAACCCGGAGGCCGCGGAGCAGCGCGGCCAGTGAGCCTGATCGCGGGGGGCGCCGGCCGGCCGCGGGGGGTGGCGCTTCTCGGGTACTTCTACCTGGGCATCGCCGGGGCCATGCTCCTCTACGGGCTGCAGATCGCCTTCGTGCGTGGCGCGAAGGTGGTCGGCGGCGAGGCCGCATGGCCCTACCTCCTGCCGGTTCTCCCCGGCGCGCTGCTGCCGGCCGTCTGGGTGGGCACGGCGGGGTGGGGGATGCTCGCCGGCCGGGGCTGGTCGCGGGCGCTGATCATCGCCCTGGCCGTCCTCGTCCTGGTGATCGGTGCCGGCACGATCCCGGGCATCGGAAGTTCCCCGGAGGCCTCGCTGCGCGGCGGCGTGGCGCTGGGCTGCCTGGCGATGACCGGCGGCACCGCCTGGTACCTCTTCAGCTCGCGAGCGGAGGGCTGGTTCCGCAGCCGTCAGGGCGGCTGAGCCGGCCGGGCCCGCTTCGTCAATGAGGCGGTTTCACCGCGGAGGCGCGGAGGCGCCGAGACAGGATGCTGTCCGCGGCCCAGGACTTCCCCGGCAATAGGCGTTCGCCGCGTTCGGGAGATCGCTCTGCGTCTCCGCGCCTCGGCGGTGAAGAGCGGCTCTTGCCGCGGACAAGATCTTCGTCGTGAACGCTGCGCCAGATCCCATGTCGTTGTTCTTGGCGCCCTTGGCGTCTTGGCGGTTCGAGATCGCTGTTTCCTCGACGGTCGGCCTGGGTGCTTGACAAGCCCGGCGGCCAACCTACAATCCCGGCCATCACGGAGCGGGCGTAGCTCAGTGGTAGAGCATCGCGTTCCCAACGCGAGGGTCGAGGGTTCGAACCCCTTCGCCCGCTCCAATACCTACCGAACGAGACGGCATCTGCAGGCGGCGGAGTCGATCCGCGAAACGGTCGTCATCCCCACGGTGCCGGAGAGCATCGAGGTGCTTCCGTGGTTGCCGGAGGGGGCCGAGCAGGTTCGTGGCTGCGCGAGCGCCGCGGACGCGCTAGTCTCGCAGGAAGGCTTCGTCCGGGCCGCCCTCGAAAGCGTGGGCAAGATGCCGTTCCTGGATGAAGGCGCGCTGTGCGGCTGTGGCCTCGGCGAGGAGATCGGTTTCGGCCACGAAGAAGTAGCCGAAATCCCGGCCATCCATCGGTCTGGACTGGCGGGTGATGGCGGTGGTCGTTGCGGACTCCTCGGTTTCGCCCATCCAGAAGCGGTAGATGGTCCGCTCGCGTTCCTTGCCGGTCACGCGGTCGGGAGTGTCGAGCGGGATGGAGAGCAGCACGGCCGGCGCGCCGCCGACTTTGTCGTAGTCCCGTTCTGGGCCGGCTTCCTCGAAGAAGAACTTGCGGCGGTAGAAGGCCACGTGCCGGGGGTTCACGGTGATGACGAAGTCCGTGGCGCTGCGGATGCGCCTGGCGACCACGTAGGCGAAGTTGAAGAGCTTGACGAGGATCTGCGAGCCGGCCGCCGCCTCCTCGGCCACGCCGAGGGAGACGATCTCGGCCAGCCGCCGGCCGGCGGTGCGCAGCGCGTCGAGCTCCGGTTTGTAGAGGTTTTCGGCGGGCAGGCCCAGGGGGGAGTCGAAGACGACGGTCAGCGCCCCCGCCGCCTCCCCGGTGTCGGTGCGTTCGACCAGCAGCGTCGTCGTGTCCGGCAGCGCGTCGAAGATCGAAAGCCACATCTTCGACGGGTGCGGTCTGGCGTACTCCTTCTCCAGGTAGAGCTTGTAGATGAGCCGGTAGGCCTTGCGCCGGCTCTCGAGATCGTTGGCCACCCGGATCGTATACTTGCCGTCTCCGAAGGAGAAGCGACCCACCGCCGGGGCAGCCGACTCCCTGTCGGCCTGTTCTTCGAGGACTCGCATGTGCAGCGTAAGCGTGTGCCGTCTCTGCACGGTTCGCCCCCCTCCAAGAAACTCCGCCCATTTCGCCCGGGTGTCGTGTCCGGCCATGGCCATGGAGATGTTCCGGGCGCCGGCCAGGCAGCCGCCGGCCAGCATCCTGCCGATCTGCGCCTGGAGATCGCTCCAGTCGACGATCTCTCCCGCCCCGGCGGCCGTGGCCGCCTCGCTGACCAGTCTCTGGTCGGGATTGGCGGGGCAGGCGAGCACGGGCACGCCCGCGGCGAGCGACTGGTAGACCGTCCCGCTCCCGCCGTGGCAGACAGTGAGCCTTGCGGCGGAGAGCACCGCGCGCGGATTGTAGAAGTCCGCCATGTATGCGCGGCCGAGGAGCCCGGGGATGGTCCGGAGCAGTCCGGCGGCGGCTTCCTCCTTCACGCCCGAGACGGCCATGTCGCAGCCGGCATCGAGCAGCGCCCGGAGGACCTCCGGCAGCCGCCGGCCGTCGCCGGTCGAGCCCATGGTGACGTAGGCCAGGGGGCGCCGGGTGCCGAGATCGTCGAGCAGAGGCTCCGGCGTGTTGGCCGGCGACCAGTCCACCGGGCCGAGGAAGAAGTGGCCGGGGGGGAGCGGGGCCTTGGGCTTTGGGCTTTGGGCTTTAGTAGCGCCCGCCGTTCCCAAAGCCCAATGCCCATTGCCCAAAGCCGGAAACAGCTCCGGGAGGTCCAGGTGCGCGCAGAAGTCCCCCGCGGTGTAGTGCTTGCGGAAGTCGTCGAAGGCCGGCAGGCCGAAGGAACGGCGCAAGCGGTCGAGCGGCGCGGCGAAGAAGCGGTAGGCCAGGGGCCTGACGAGGGCGAAGAGCGGCTCGCGCAGGGAGCGGGGGAGGGTCCCGAAGAGCCCTCCCTCCGGTGCCGGCAGGTCCCGCCCGGCCGCCGGGCTCCAGTGGGCGTTGGCGAGCGAGAGGCACTTGACGCCGCAGAGCTGCGCGGAGACCGGCAGGGTCAGGCGGAAGTCTCCGACCACCAGGTCGGGCCCGATGCGCTCGATGAGATCGAGCTCGGCGCGGACGTACCTGTGGAGCTCCGCGGTCGTGTAGAAGAACCGTCCCTTGCCGAGGCGCGCGTAGAAGTCGGCCGGATCGACGGTCTCGATGCCGATGGGCTCGAGCCCTTCGGCCCGGGCGACTCCGGCGTAGCGCGGTCCGCAGGCGAAGTGGACCTCGTGGCCGTCCTCCCGCGCCCACCGCGCCAGCACCGCAGGCCGCGCCACGTGCGCCAGGCTCACCGACTCGCCGACGAAGAGAATGCGGCGGCGGGATGCATCATGGGCGCCCCGACGACAGAGGGTGGCCACGGTCAGTTCCTCGCCAACTGGCACGCGGTCCGGCGCTCGGGCTGGACCGCGAGAGAACGAAGGGGGGCTTCCGGGCGCACCGCTTCCAGCGCGGACTTGACCTCGCTCAGGAATCGCGCCGCCATGCGCCCGTCCCACACCCGGTGGTCGACGCTGCAGGTGAGCGTAACCTGCATCCTGGCCACCACCTTGCCGTCCACGACGGCCGCCTTCTCGCGCACCTGCCCGACGGCCAGGACTCCCGTGGCCAGGAGCAGCATGGGGGTCACCTGGTCCATGTCGGTCAGGCCGGTGACCTGCAATGCCGGCGCGTCCTCGCGCGTCCAGAGCATCCGCGGCATCATGAAGCGCAGCAGGGCGCGACGCAGCGCTCCGAAGGGCACGAGCCAGCCCCACCGGCGTAGCCTGGCGAACTCTTGAAGCTGGGCCTGTCTAGTCGCTTCGGCCCCGGCGGTCACCTCCGCGGCGATCTCCACCGGAGTCTTCCGGGCGGCGTCCTTGATGAGCAGCACGGGAGCCACGAACGAGTGGCCGGCGACCGAAAGAGCTATGCTGACCCGCCCGGGACGGTGTCTCCTGCGTCCCAGGACCAACTGGTGGAGGTCGGGGTGGCGCTCGAGGGACTTGGCCGCCGCATGAACGAAGAGGTGCGTGTAGGTCACGCGCGCGCCGCGCGTCCGGAGGGATTCCACCAGCTTCCGACATCCGGTCATGTCCGCCTCGACGGAGACCGAGAAACCCGGCGAGGCGCAGGCTTCGAGGCCGTTGCGCATCCAGCGTTCGGCGTAGTCCAGGTTCTCGACTCGTCTTTCTTGGAACATGGCGCTCAGTCCTCCTCAGCGGCGCAGACGGCAGCCGGGTCTCCGGTGGCGACAGCTGCGCCGCGGCCGGTCGGGCGGGGGACGGCGGCAGAGGTCGCTTCCGGTAAGGCCGGCAGCGCGCGGCGCCTCTTCCTGCCCAGGAGCGTCGCCGCCCCCCCGCGCAGGGTGCCTCCCAACTCGGAGAGAAGCTGTCTGTCGACATAGGCGAAGAGGCTGTGTCGCTGGGGACTGGTGCAGCGCCTGCAGAAGGCGGGCCAAGTGCCCTTCCGCGCGATCTCGCGCTTGCGCTCCTCGATGCCAGCCCAGGCATCCCGGCCGATATTGCCGAGCCGGGCGCGCCTGGCCAGGTCATTGCAGCAATAGAGCACGTCTCCCTGCCAGGTGAGGAACGTGAAGAGTTCGAAGACTTCGCAGCGCATGGCTGCGGCGTCTGCTCCGTCCGGGTTGCGGTCGTCTTCGGTGCACCCGCCGGGAATCGCGATGGCGCCGGCGCGGCTGTGCAACGGCTGAACCCGGAAGCGGTTCACGCCGCGGGACTGCCAATAGCCCTTGATCCTTTCCTCGGTCGCCCGGTCGCCATCGAAGACGAAGTTGATCTGGAGGCGGGTGGGGCTGTGCGTCTCCTCGATGACGCGCACGGTCCGGTCTATGTTGGCAAGAGTCCGCTCGAAGCTGGCCCCGCGAACCACGCTTTCATACGAGGCGGCATCCGTGCCGTTGACGCTGACGTCGAGAGTGTCCAGCCTGGATTCCAGCAATGCGGTCAGCCGGGCCTCGTCCAGCAACGTCCCGTTGGTCGTGACCCAGGTGCGGACTTGGGGATGCCAGACCTTCGCCTGCAGGAGGAATGAGGGCAGCAGTGGATTGAGCAGGGGCTCACCGATGCCCACGAAAGAAAGCGTGTCGGTGGCGCCCAAAGTCACCTGGCTGAGAAAGCGGGAGTAGACCGGCTGGGTCATCAGGCCCGTCTCGGGCAGGAGGTCGCGCGGACAGAATCGACAGCGCACGTTGCAGCGGCTCGAGGCCTCCAGGTCGAAGATGCGAATTCCCAGCAGCTTGCTCAGCATGTTGCCCTCCTGATGGAATGAGAAAGCAATCATTGAGCCAGTCAACCAATGACTTAAGACGCGCTATATGGCACCTTATGCTTATTGACGGCAGTTGATATTTACTAATACTTATGTGATAATTAATAAAGTGCTCGACACAGGATGTCTCGAGTCTTCCGAGAGGAGCAGCCCGTGGCCAAGCTTCACCCGCTGATAGAAGCCTTCTGCCGGACCGGCCGGCAGCTCTACAGGCTGGTCGAAGAGATACCCTGCCCGGGGGAGGCGCCCGTTCAGGTGATAAGGGAACTGCTCAGGGCTCTAAGGGGGGAAATCCCCAAGGAAGAAGGACTGAGGATCGCGCGCTCGGCCCCGCTGGATGGGATCGATCCGAACTTGGCGATAGTCACGCTGGCGCTGTGGGCGCACATGGTGGACGATGCGGACCGGGCCATGGAGATGCGCGCTCTGTGCAAGAGGGCGCAGGACTTCCGAACGCCGGAGACTCCCTATGAGGTCTGGAGGATCGTCTCCTATCTGGAGATGCACTCGGTCTATTCCTCCGGCAACAAACGCCGGGCCGAGGAGATCTACCGCGAGACGCTGCGTGCTGCGCCGCTGGAATCCGCACACCGGGTATTCATGCTCACGGAGTACGCCACCATGCTGGCCAACATGGGACGCGCGACCGAACTGGAGCATGAGCTGGAAGAGGCGGCCGCCGGGCGACAGGATCTGGCGCGGCTTTTCTGCGGCATCAGGCTGATACAGAGCGTGGAAACCTGCCGGGCCGACGACGCCTTGGCCCTGCTGCAGGAGACGGCCCGGGACCAGGCCTTCGCAACCGTCAACGCCGCCCGCATCCGGATGGCCCGGGCTCTGATCGCTCTCCTCAAGGGGGAGGGGCCTCCGGCCGACCGCGAAGAACACGCCTTAGCGCCTCTGGAGATGCTTCTGGCCCGCAGGCCGGAGGAGGCCCTGGCCTGCATCAGGAGGCAGTCCACCGCCTGGCTCGAGATGTACGTCACCGAGTGCGCCTTCGTGGGCTTCAACCTCATCCGGGCCGAGTTGGCCTGCGGCCACGCCGAGGCCGCCCGCCGGCTCCTGCGCATCCGCCGGGACATCGGCAACGTCCACCCCTTCGACGACCTCTTCATGGCGCGGATCGCGCTGCTTTCCGGCCGGCGCGATGCCGCCGCCGGTCATTTCGCGGTGGCGCTCAAGAACGCCGGGAGATGCCGGGCCGAACCCAGGCTCGACTTCGAACTGCGCCTGAGCTGCGAGCTCTCCCCGGGCGACCTGATGTGGATGGTGCGGGCCGCGGGAGGAAGTGCCGGCGCTCCGTCGGGCAAGGCCCGCGAGTCGGAGACCGTTCCGCCGGAGATGCCGTCCCCGGCTCAGGCGCGGGGAGTGGCCCGTCTGGTGGGCAGGAGCCCGGCCATGGAGCGGGTGCGCCACACGGTGCTCCAGTACGCGGCTCTCGACGCTCCGGTGCTCGTGACCGGCGAAACCGGCACCGGCAAGGAGGAGGCCGCCCGCGCGCTTCACGAGTCCGGTCAGCGGGCCGGGCGCCCATTCGTGGCCGTCAACTGCGGGGCCATCAGCGAGAGTCTGCTCGAGAGCGAGCTCTTCGGGCACGAGCGCGGGGCCTTCACCGGCGCCCAGCGCACCCGCAAGGGGCTGTTCGAAGAGGCGGGCGCGGGGACCGTTCTCCTCGACGAGATAGGCGATATCCCGCCCCGTCTGCAGGTGGCGCTCCTGCGCGTGTTGGAGGCCGGCGAGGTCCGCCCGGTGGGAGCCAGCCGCAGCCGCAAGGTGGCCTGCCGGATCGTGGCGGCCACGAACGCCGATCTGGACGATCTGGTGGCCCGCGGGGCATTCCGGCGGGATCTGCTCTTCCGGCTGCGCCGGCTCGAGCTGTACATCCCACCGCTCCGCGAGCGCCGGGAGGACATCCTCTCGCTCGCCGACCATTTTCTATGCGCGGGCCGAAGCGACTCCCGCCGGCCGGCGCTGTCCGACGCATTCCGCGTCCGACTGCGCTCGCTCGAATGGACTGGCAACGTGCGCGAACTCCGCAGCACCATGGAGCGGCTGCGCCTGCTCAATTCCGAGAAGCTCGCCTACGAAGGTTCGGATCTCGACGCCATCCTGGCGAAGCCGGTGACGGCCGAAGCGGGCGCGCCCGATGCCGCAACCGGCCGCCCCGGCGCACCGGCGAAGGCGGGAGGAACGGCCTCCGCGAGTCCGATCGCCGGATCGCTGCGCGATGGGCGCACGGCCATGCGGCGCCTGGACCGTCTGCGCGGCCACTTCCGCGAACACGGCAAGCTGACCCGCGCCGAGATCGTCCGGCTGTCGGGCGTGTCCGGGCCGACGGCCACCGCCGATCTCAAGATTCTCCTGGCCGAAGGTTATATCGAAAGGGTCACGCCCAGCGCCTCGCGAAGGTCGCACTACTTTCGCCTGCGCTCGGGCTTGCCGGAGGCCAGGTAGGGATCAGGTGGCTGCCTGGAGCCGCGCGGAGTCCGGCCTCCTGGCCGCCTTGATCAGGCCGAGCTTCATGCCGTGGTAGGCGGCCTGCTGGACGAAGTTGCCGAGCAACCTGCGGTCGAGATCGGTCGGGTAGACGTTGGGGAACCTCTCGCTGAAAAGAAAGATCACCCAGTCGCGCGAGCCGACGAACTCGGCCTCGGCGCGGAGGTGGTCGGAAGCGACCTGCAGGGCTCTGTCGTGGATCTCGGCGAAGGCGAGTTGACGGGCGGAAGGCCGCCTGGAACCGGTCATCTGTCCCCCTAGCCCACCAGTGACAATATGCCGGGGAAGTGCATGGCTGTCAATAGGGGGAAGTGCCGGAGCCGAGGCCATTTGTGGCTCTCTCCGGCGTTATGCAATGGCTGCGGTCCGGCGCACAAGGCCCGAAATCATGTCCCTTTGCGCCCTGCGACGCGTAGTGTATCAGGACCGCCGCGGCTCGTCCTCTGCGGACGATCCTCCATCGTGGCTTAGGCGGCTCAGGACTTGAGGGCAGGGCAACCGGGGTCGACTTCGGGATGAAACCCGCAACGAAGCGAGACGACAGCCGCACTGCCAGCCGCCGTCGCCCCGGGCGGCGGCGCTGGAATTCGCCGCTGGTCGTCGTCTGCGGCGGGCTGCTGTCGCTCTTCGTGATGATGATCGGCTGCCTGGTCGCGGCCGACGTCAGCTATCTGCTGAGCAAGGGCACCGGCTGGATACATGATCTGGACTCCCGCGTGATCGACCAGGTGAAGTTCGCCCTGCGGATGAGCCTGGCCACCTCGCTGACCACGCTGGTCCTGATCATGCTCACTGCCGTGCCCATCGGCTACGCCCTGGCCCGCTTCCGTTTCCCGGGGCGCTCGCTGGTCAACACCGTGGTCGACGCGCCCATCGTGCTGCCGCCGGTGGTGGTGGGCATCTCGCTCCTGGCCTTCTTTGGCTACGGCGCGGGCAAGCCGCTGAGAATGGCCCTGGATTCGCTCGAGCTGTCGATCGGCTCGGCCTTCGGCATCGTCATGAGCCAGTACCTGGTTGCCGTCTCCTACTGCATCCGCTCGGCCAAGACCGCCTTCCAGGGCGTGGACCCTTCGCTCGAACAGGTGGCCCGCGTGATGGGCTGCTCGGAGTGGCGGACCTTCTGGCGGGTGTCCCTGCCGCTGGCGCACCACGGGATCGTGGCCGGCGGGGTGATGGCCTGGGCCCGGGCCATCGGCGTCTTCGGTCCGCTGATGGTCGTCGTCGGCACCGGTCCGCGCGTGCTGGTCATGCCCACCACCATGTGGCTGGAGTTGAGCACCGGCCATATGGAGGTCGCCGTGGCCATCGCCCTGATCATGCTGGGCCTGGCCGGGGTGGCGCTGACCGTGGTCCACTGGCTCTCGCCGGAGGGCGCGGCGGTATGAGCGCCCCGGGCCTTGAGCTCCGCGGCGTCTCTCTGCGCGCCGGCGATTTCGCGGTGCGGGAGGTGAGCCTCGCCGTCCCGGCCGGGGAGTACTTCATCCTCATGGGCCACACCGGCGCGGGCAAGACGCTGGTGCTCAAGGCGATCTGCGGCCTGCAGGAGGTGGACTCCGGGGAGGTCCTCATCGCCGGCCGCGATGTGACCGACCTCGACCCCTGCGAGCGGGGCATCGGCTACGTGCCCCAGGAGTCCGGGCTCTTCCCTCACCTCGACGTCGGCGGGAACGTGGGCTTCGCCCTGGACCTCGCCGGCCTGGGCCCGGAAGAAGCAGCCTCGCGCGTCGAAGCGGTCGCCCGGGAAGTGGGCATCGGGCCCCTGCTCGGCCGCCGGATCCGCGGCCTGAGCGGCGGCGAGCGCCAGAAGGTGGCCCTGGCCCGGGCGCTGGCGCGCGAGCCGCGGCTGATGCTGCTCGACGAGCCGGTCAGCGCCCTCGACGAGCGTTCCCGGGGCGAGATCTGCGCGCTGCTCGAGCGCGTGCACTCCGAGCGCGGCCTGACCATCGTCCACATCTGTCACAACCGCGCCGAGGCCGAGGCCCTCGGCGACCGGGTCGGCGTCATGAACGCCGGCCGGCTGGAGAGCATCGAGGAGAGGAGTCCGGCGAAATGAAGCGCATGCCCGTGGCGATAATGGCCCTGGCCGCGGCGGTGGGCCTGGCCATCCTGGTCTGGCCCAACACGCACGTCGAGGGCGAGCGGCCGCTCACCTGCTACGTGGGCGGCACGATGACCCCGGTCTTCAACCAACTGGCCGCGGCCTACGAGAAGGCCACCGGCCGTAAGGTGGAGGTCACCTCCGCCGACTCGGGCGAGCTGCTGGCCACCATCGAGATGAAGCTCCAGGGCGACCTGTACGTGGCCCACGACCCGTTCATGGACATCGCCATGCGCCGGGGGCTGGGGGTCAACGCCTGGTGCCTGGCCGAGCTCTACCCGGTGATGGTCGTGAAGAAGGGCAACCCCAAGGGCATCCGGACGCTGGCCGACCTGATGCGCCCGGACGTCAAGGTCTACCTCACCGACTACCAGCACTCCACGCTCGGCCAGATGCTGCCGGCGATCTTCAAGCGCGGCGGCGTCGACTTCGACGAGTTCAACCGGACGAAGAGCCCCCCGACCCACCGCAGCGGCTCGTGGGTCGCCAACCAGATCATCCTGGGCTCGGCCGACGCGGCGCTGGTCTGGCAGGTGGTGGCCGGGCTGCGCGCCAAGGACCTGGACGTGGTGCCGCTGGGCAAGGCCCTGCCGGAGCCCGGGGTCGACGCCATCACCAGCGCCACCGGCCGGAAGTACTTCGTGGCCCCGGTGAGGATCGCCATCGTGTCGCTGGCCTGCTCCAAGCGACCGCACGAGGCCGACGAGTTCGTGAAGTTCGTCGCCTCCGATGCGGGGCGCACCATCTTCGACAAGGAAGGCTTCCAGGTGTCCGACCTCTACGGCCGCCGGATGTACGCCAACGGGGTGCAGCAGGGCGGGACGGAATAGCGGAGCGACGGCTTCAGGAGCAGTGACCCGGCGATCGGGAGAAGTGAAGGAGTCCCCGTCATGAGCGATGAAGTCATGAGCAGTCTGCCGAGGCAGCCCGAACCGTACGCCGGCCGCGGCCGCGTGCTGCGCGTCAAGGAGGGCTTCAACCCCAACTCCAGCTCGCTGGGCTCGGTGATCTTCTCGATCCCGGCGGCGCTGGTGGCCGCGCCCGTGTTCCTGGCCGGCGCGGCGGCGTTCCTGGCCGCGCGGATGGCCCGGAAGGACGCGGCCGGGGCCGCTCCGGCTGCGCCGTCCGCCGAGTCCGCCGAGACCAGGGAGAAGAAGTCATGAGGCGCGCGGGCTTCTGGTTGACCCTGCTGCTCGGCGCGGCGTGCCTGCCGGCCTCGGCCGGCGAGCAGGGCAAGGCGGTTGCGGGCAAACTGGACTTCGAGGCCCTCAAGCCCGGGGAACTCCCCGAGGGCTGGAAGGTGGAGGCCACCAATCCGGAGGGGGCCCTGGCCAAATGGGAGGTCGTCGCCGGCGAGCGCTCCGGCGCCGGGACCAACGTGTTGGCGGTGACCGCCATCCCGGACGCTTCCAAAGGCCACTACAACCTCTGCTGGGCGCCCGGCGTCGGCATGGAGGACGGGACCATCTCCGTCCGGGTGCGCGCCGACTCCGGCAAGATCGACCAGGGCGGCGGCCTCATCTGGCGTGCGAAGGACGCGGCGAACTACTACCTCGCGCGCTACAACCCGATCGAGAAGAACTTCCGCCTCTACTGCGTGAAGGACGGCAAGCGGACCCAACTGGCCGACGGCGGCACGGTGGCGATCGAGCCGGGCCAGTGGTTCGTCATGAAGGTGGCCTTCAGCGGCGACCGGATGGAGGCCTGGCTCGACTTCCGGAAGTTGCTCGAAGCCCGGGACGAGACCTTCAAGGGCGTCGGGGGCGTGGGACTCTGGACCAAGGCCGACGCCGCCTCGTCGTTCGACGACTTCGACTACCAGAGCGGGAGCGGGGGGACGGGCAGCGGCGGCGACGACGGCGCCTACCGCAGCGCGGACCCGCGCTTCGCCGAGGCCGACGCCGTCCTCAACGAGGCCCGGCTGGCCACGGCCAACGCCGTCGCGGCCGAGGCGCGGATTGCCAAGCTCGAGGGCGTCATCGAGCGCTTCCCGGACTATCCGCACCGGGCCATGGCCGAGTACTACCTGGGGCTCAACTGCCAGGTGCTCGAGCGCTACGACCAGGCCGCCAAGGCCTTCGCCGCGGCGCTCCGCGACAAGCCGGAGCTCGAGTTCAAGACCTCGATCATGTCGTATCTCGATACCGCCCGGCGCCGGCGCTTCGCCTCGCGCGCCTCGCTGGGGCTCATCGGCGTGCTGGCGCTCGCGCTCGTCATGGCGCTCTGGCGCCTCTCGCGCGCCGACTCGGCCGACATCCGCTGGGGACGGACGATCGCGCCGTTCGCCGGGGCACTCGTGGTCTGGGCGGCCCTGGTGCTACTCGTGCCGATGCTGCTCGGTCCGCCCGCCAAGGGGCTGGAGAAGTTTCCCACGCCGACGCTGGTCGGTTTCCGGCTCGGCCAGCTGGGCGACGGGCCGCTGCGGACCCTGGGGTGGTACGGGGTTTTCGCGATTCTCGCGGCGCTGCCCGTGGTGGCGGCAGCCTCGCGGCTGGCCGGGGCGGCGCGGCGCATTCTGCTGGGTGCGCTCGGCGTCCTGGTGGTGGCCGGCTCGCTGATGGGGCTCTTCACCCTGCGGTACTGCTGGGGGCAGAGCCAATACGACGCCGGGAGTGGCCGGATCAACTTCCTGGTCAAGGACATCGCCACCCAGGCCGACGTTCCCGATGAGATGCTGCCGCTCTACGACCCGGAGTTCCGCGAGCGCATCATCCAGAACCGCAAGAAGGCGGGCAAGTGACGGAGCGGAAGGGCGCGGGGGCGCCCTCGCCGGGGGGCGGGCCGGACAGGCCGTTCGCCTGGCGCCACGAGTCGTTCGGCGGGATCATCGCGAGCGAGGATCCGCCGCTCCTGGCCTTCGTCGACCGCCAGTACATGCGCGAGCTGGGGCTCGGCGAGTCCGAGCGCTGGCGCGAGGACCCCGCGGAGGCGGGGAAAGGGGAGGGCGGCGACGGCCGGATCGGGCGGCTGAGCGCGCCGGTCGAGGTGCACTTCGCCTGTACCGACCGCTGCTCGATGGGCTGCGCGCACTGCTACATGGGCTCGGGCGCGGCCGGTTCGCGGGAGCTCGGCACCGCGGAATTCAAGCGCGCGCTCGGTGAGCTGGCCCGGATGGGCGTCTTCCACGTGGCGCTCGGCGGCGGCGAGGCCCTGGAGCGGCCCGACATATTCGAGTTGGCTGCGCACGCCCGGAGCGTTGGGCTCGTGCCCAACCTGACCACCAACGGGCGGCTCGTCGATCGCGAGACCGCCGGACGGATGAAGGTCTTCGGCCAGGTGAACGTGTCCCTCGACGGCGTGGGCGATCTCGCGCGCGTCTTCCGCGGCGGTGCGGACTTCGAGTCCGTGGACCGCGCCCTGGGGCTGCTCCTCGAGGCCGGAGTCTCGGCCGGCATCAACTGCGTGGTCGGTCGCGTCAACTTCGAGGGCCTCCCGGAGCTCTTCCGGTACGCCGCCGGAAGGGACGCCTCCGAGGTCGAACTCCTGCGCTTCAAGCCCAGCGGCCGGGCGGTCGGGCTCTACTCCGCGAGCTGCACCACCGCGGAGCAGAACCGCGAGCTCTTCCCGTCCTTCCAGCGCTGGTCCGAAGAGCACGGGGTCAAGACCAAGATCGACTGTTCCTTCGTGCCCATGCTCTGCTGGCACCGGCCGCCCATCGAACTGCTCGAATCCCTGTGCGTCTGCGGCTGCGAGGCGGGCAACTTCCTGGTCGGCGCGCGCAGCGACGGTCGGGTGGCGGGCTGCTCCTTCCTGCCGGCGCTCGAGCTCGGAGTCGACCGGCTGGCCGAGGCCTGGGATGGCTCTCCCGAGCTCGAGCGTTACCGGCGCTGGACGGACTCGGCTCCGGAGCCCTGCGCCGCCTGCGACTACCTGCGGCTCTGCAAGGGCGGCTGCCACGCCGTGGCGCTGGCCGTCTCCGGGAGCGTCGACGCCCCCGACCCGGACTGTCCGTGGGTTGTGGAGCACCGGGCCAAAGGATAAGACCGCGGCTGTGATGTCGCGCACGCGGCCGCCAAGCACGTCATCGGCGGTCGTCCATGCAGCTGAAGTGTCCCACTTGTTTCGCGGATCCGCTTAGGGGGCCGTCCCGCGCTGGCGGGGCCGGCCCCCTGTCTTTGGCTGACGATCGCTTCGCTTGCGTCCGCCCGGCGACGGCCTATCATCCCGCCCGGAGGGATCCCATGAAGGAAGTCATCGGCGGTCTGACGCGTTACGTGCTCTCCTGTGTCCGCGCCTTCGAAGCCGACGCGGGAGAGATCCTCGAGGCCCAGGGCGGGCAGAGCCATCCTGGCTCCTACGCCCACGAGAACTACCTCTACGCCGCGCATGACTGTCTGGCCCTCTATCTGTGCCGGCACCCCGCCAACCCGCGTTACGGTTCGGCGGAGATGCTCTCGCGGCACCTGGAGCTCGTCGACCTGTGGGTCGGGAAGTGGGAGAAGTCGCTCGCGGCCGGGAAGCCGCTCGAGTACAGCGAGTGGCCGCCCTTCATGACCGCGCGATCGCTCGAGCTCCTGGGCGCCAGGGTCTCCGGCCGGCGCCGCCGCAGCTGGGGCCGGATGCTGGCGTGGTGGGTCGAGCAGGAGCTGCCCAAGCCGTTCTTCTTCACCGCGCCGAATCACGAGGCCTGGCGCCTGGCGACCACGGTGCTGGCCGCGCGGGTGCTCTCGAAGCCGGCGTGGCGCGAGCAGGCGCTCTTTCAGACCCGGCAACTCCTGGCCTACCAGACGCCCGAGGGGTTCTGGGAGGAGGGCCGCCACCACGGCCCGTCGATGAAGTACAACAGCCTGATGCTCGGAGCCCTGGCGGTCATCGTCCAGGAGACCGGGGATCGCGAGGTCCGCGCCGCTGCCGAAAGGCTCGCGCGCTTCATGGCGAGGTGGAGTTTTCCCGACGGGGTCCTCGCCGGGGCCTTCGACGGGCGGCAGAGCTCCTCGCCCGGCTACTTCGGGCTGGCCGTTCCGGGGCTCGAGCTCGTGCCCGAGGGGAAGGTGCACCTCCGGCGGATTCTCGCTTTCTGGGAGCGCGCCGGCTGGCTCGACACTCCGCGGGCCGTCGGACCCAGCAACTGGTACGCCTACTTCGGGATGCCCTTCGCCGCCGAGACGCTCCTGCACCTCTCGATGGGCGGCCTGGCCCGGAAGGCCGGGAGGGCGGCGGGGAGGCTACCGCTCGATGCCTCGCGCGGCGCGCTCGAGAACCACACGCCGTACTTCGACGGCACCATGGCCCGGCGCGGCGAGTGGGCGCTGGCGCTCTCGAGCCAGCTCTCCGACGTGCCCAAGGACGCGCAGTTCATCTACCGGCTCGAGCGCCAGAGCCGCATCGAGCTCTGGCACGAGCGCGCCTCCTTGGTCCTCGGCGGCGGCCACAGCCTGCTCACCGCCCGGCAGCCGCTCTACAACGTCTGGGTCGATCCGGGCTTCGACCGCGAGCCGGACGGCTACTCGCGCTCGGCCAGCGACGTCGGCAGTCCCGAGATGGCCAGGCGGCGTTCGCTCTACTACTGCCGCGCGGCCTCGAGCGGGCTCGCCGGCAAGTCGGGCTGGCTGGAGCTGGTCTTCGCCCATGCCACGGTGCGCTTCGAGCTCGAGCCCGCCGGCGACCGAGTGGCGATCCGCTACCGCTACCGGGCGGTGGGGCTGCGCGAACTGCGCCTGGCCCTGCCGCTCGTCCTCTGGCGTACGGCCCGGGCCTCGGCCGACGGCCGGGCGCTGCCGCTTCCGAAGGAACGGGGCAGCGGGGCGTGCCGGGGTCGGGGCGACGGCGAGGTCTTGCCCTACAGGCGCGGGGCGCTCTCCGGCGAGCCGTTCGTGAGTACGTCCGTGAGGCGCGAGGTGGCCGTGGAGACGCCGCTCTTCGGGACTCGTGCGAGGCTCTCCGTGCCCACGGCCGGCCGGACGCGCGTGCTCTGGCCGCTCTGGCCGCTGCGCAGCTACGGGCAGCTCTTCGGCGACGAGCGTTTCACGAGCTTCTTCTCGATCGCGCTGGTCGAGACCGTCCTCGCGAAACCCGGCCGCTCCGGCGCCGGCGCGTGGACGCTCGCGGTGGGGTGAGCGTCCTTTCCAGCCGTGAGGTCCTGGCGACTCCGACGGCTTAGAGCCTCACAAAGAATGAGCCCGGGGTCGCGTTGGGGCTCTGCTGGCCGGATGCAAGGCGCGAGGAGGAGAGCAGTGTCAAGAGACACGGCGACGACGAGCAACGCCGCAGCCGGGCAGCAGAGCCCCAACCCGGAGGGACGCCGGTCTTTTGTCTTCATACTTCGCCGTTCGTCGTCGCTGTCCCAGTAGGGGCGGGTTTGAAACCCGCCCCTACGAAACCATTCTCGTCTGAAGCCAGAATCCCGGGCGTCGCGGCCCCGGGATCATTCTATGTGAGGCTCTTAGGGCAAGGCGGCAGCCGTAAGCTACTTGCGGCTCTGCGGGCCAGTCCCCGCGGCCGGCAGCAGCCTGGAAGTCGCGGTCTGCACGATGTGGTAGCTGACCGCCTTGTCCGATCCCGGCACGGTCAGTCCGTAGTCCAGGACCATCTTCGAGTCGGACTGCCTGACGACGCCGCTGGCTGCGTCCAGCGTCGTGCTGCCGGTTAGCTCGGTCTTGGTTGCCTTCATGTTCTTGGCCAGGGCGGCGAAGGGATTGGCCGGATCTCCCTTCTTGGCGAAGTCCCCGAAGGCGATCTCCAGGCCGGCGGGCACCACCACCGGCTGGCCGTCCACGACCTTCTCGAGCCGGGAGGTCATCTTCATCTGCATCATGCCCATGGCGTTCTTCTCGGTGACCCAGGTGTCGCCCGGGGTCTTGTGCTCCTGGGGGCGCTGGCAGAAGGCCGCCCACAGGGCTTCTTCCGTCTCCTTGCCGGTCATCATTTTGATCTGGCCGGCGGCCTCCGGGAAGGCCTCCAGCAACTGCTTCTGGAGTTCGGCCATGCCGGAGGACTCGACGACCTGGCCGCTGGGGCTGAGCGTGGCCGTGAATCTGGCGGTGGCCATGAGGGCGGTGAACTTCCCGAGCAGGCTCTTCTCCTTTTGCTTTTCCTGGTCGTCGAGTTTGGTGGAGTCGTACTCCATGCTCATCGCCGGCGACTGCATCGACATCTTGAGGCGCTCGCCGGTCAGCTCCATACGGAAGTTGCCCCGGTCGTCCACGGAGACCACCTTGAAGGCGGAGACGCCCTCCTGGCGGTTCTTCATCGTCACCTTCTGGCCGTCCATGTCGATGTCCATGTCCTGCTGCGAGGAACTCTCGTAGCGCAGGACCTGCCCCGGCTGGAGCTTGAGGCGGAGGTCCACGCCTTCCCCGGCGCGGGATGCCGCGGACAGGGCGGGGGCCAGGACCAGGGTCGCGATGAGCGCCAGCTTCGCGTTGCGGTGTTTCACGGCAGGGTTCCTTTCGAAAATGGGCCGGTCACTGCCCGGCCGGGTCCTTGGTTTCTTCCGCGGTAAGCTCGACCACGCGGCTTTTATCCGTGGAGTGTCCGCGCAGGCTGTAGAAGCCCTCGGGGACGGGGACGTCGGTGGCGTCGAGGACGAGCCGCAGGTCCATGAAGCCCGGAATGCGGCTCTCCACCCGGCGGATGCTGCCGTCATCCTCGTCGACCCAGTAGGTGACCGAGGCGTCCATCGGAAAGTCCGCGGGAGGGGCGGAGCGGATCACGCGACACTTGCGGCCTTCGACGTTCTCGCCGGGCAGCACGATCAAGCGGGAGCCGTCCTCCTTGAGGCCCTTGATCCATGCCTCGAAGTCCGGCACGCGGCCCCGATCCAGGAGAGTGTCGTCGCGGTCAGCGCCCGCCGGAAAGGATATGAAGCTGCCCGGATCGCCGGGGTAGGAGACAGTCCCGGTCCAGCGCCGCTCTCCGTCGCGACCGATCAGGAACTCGATGCCCGAGTAGGTGTAGCGCATCAGGCTGCGCCCGCCGGGCTCCACGATCATTTCGCCGGCCGGCTTGACCTTGCCGCCTTCGAGCAGGTATTCGATCCGGTAGCGCACGTTGCGATGGGTCTCGAGCATGGCCAGCGCCCGGCGGGCGATCTCCGCGGCGTTGGCAGCGGGGGCAGGGCGGAAGGCCAGCCAGCCGACAGCCCCCGCGAGCAGCAGCGCCGCCGCCGCGGCCAACATGGGGGCCAGTGGACGGCGGGCGACCCGCACGGCCGGCGGCCGGGCTGCGCTCTCCACCGGCTTGGGGCCGGCCAGGTAGTTGCCCACCATCCGCATGGCCCCCCGGAGCGCGGAGAGCTCTCCGGAGCATCCGGCGCAGCCGGACAGGTGTTCCGCCACGGCTGCGGCCTCGCCGCCTCCGAGCTCCCCGTCGTCGTAGCGCACCAGCAGTTCGCGTGTTTCGGTGCAGGTCATGGTCTCTTGCCCTCCTCCATGTAGGGGGCGAGCTTCCGGCGCAGACGGTTCTTGCCCCGGTGGATCCAGTTGGTTACCTGCGTGACGGTGGCATCCAGGGTCGAGGCGATCTCGGCGTAGGAGAGCCGCTCGACCTCCTTGAGGAGCACCGCGGCCCGCTCGTCGGGCGGGAGTTCCTCGATGGCCGCGCGCACGGCGGCGGCGCGCTCGTCAAGCTCGGGACGGGCGGTCTCGCCCTGGGCCGCGGCCGCGTTTCCCGAACCGGATATCGAAGGGTCTCCCGCCGGCGGCAGCACGGAGCGCTGCCGGAGCCGGTCGATGCACAGGTTGGCGATGGTCTTGTAGAGGAAGGCGCGCGGGTTCTCGGCGCGGCCCCAGGTCCGGTAGAGCCGCAGCAGCGCCTCCTGGGCGGCGTCCTCGGCTTCGTGGCCGTCGGCGAGCATCCCGCGCGCGAAAGCCACCAGCCCATCACGCTCCCGGTGCGCCAGCGATTCGAAGGATGCGGTCATGATCTCCCGTCGGCCGGTGTCGAGCAGCTCCGCGGTCGCCCTGACGAAACCCATTCCCCGCTCCTTTCGATTATACGACGGGAGGGGGGCGGTTTCCTTTCCGGGATTCCGTGGATTGGCTGCCGGGCTCCGGGCCGGCGAGCAGCGCGCGTTCGGATAGGCGGGGTCCGTGAAAGGGTGGGGCGGGGCGCTTGGCGGATAGTGTTCCGCCCGTTCTTCGGGGGAATCGGAGTGCGCCCGCTACTCCTCCTCGGCCGCTGCGAGCGAGTACAGGCAGATCAGCCGCTGGTAGCGAACCGGTAGGCGTTCGAACGCCGGCTGATCGATCTCGTCCCTCATCCTGGGAGCCAGCAAGCCCCAGCGCGCGCCCCGGGACGATACTTCGGCGGCCTCCTTGGGGCCGTGGAGCACCGTGCCGCGGGTCAGGGCCTCGAGCTGCGCGGGGGAGAGCGGCCGGGACGCGGCAGTCGGCGAGCCGCCGTTGCCCGGGCCGGGAGACGGCCGTTCCCGGCGCGGTTTGGCGTCGCCCGGGTCGCCTAGAGGCGAGGGACGCCGCTGTTGGTCCTGAAGCGCGGCGATGAGCTTCCCGAGCGCCGCGATCACGTCCTCCTGGGCGGAGAGCACGCGCGAGCCGTGATGCTCGGCGTCGAGCTGGTCCTTGATCCGGCGCATCTCGACGGCCAGCCGGTGGAGGGAGTCGCGGTCGGAGGAGCCCGGGGCTCCGTCGGTCCCGACGGGTCGAGGGGCGGCCGGCGCGGCCGGCTTCTCGGCGCCGAGGGCCGCGGGGGCGAGCGCCAGCAGTGTCAGGCCGGCGAGTCCGGCGAGCTTCAGGATTCGTCGTCGCAGCATGGCAAGGTCTCCTGGTCCTCGACAGACTCTAATGATGCGCCTGCCGCTCGCTCTTCTCGAGCAGGTCGGCCAGCTCGCCGGTGATCCGGGCCACGTCGCCCTGCTTCTGCGCGGCGCGCTCGAGGAGTGCCCGGAGTTCCTCGGTGAGCTTGGCTCCGTCGGCCTTGCGCACCTGGTCGTCGACGCGGCGGGTCTTGCCGTTCACGTCCTCCTGCATCCAGCGGATCATCTTGAGCTCGGCTAGCGGGGGCACGAGCGGCGGCTTGCCGCCGGGAGGTCCGCCTCCGGGCGGCGGGCCCGGGGGCGGGTTCCTCTTGTCCTCGGCGCGGCTCGCGCGCTCCTTCTGGAGGGCGGCGATGAGCTGCTCGATCTTGGCGACCACGTCCTTCTCGACGTCGCGGGTGACGCCGCCCGTGTCCTGGCGGTCGAGGCGGTCGCGGACCTCGCGCATGTCGCCGGAGGCCTCGTCGAGTACCCAGGAGAAGACCGGACTCTCGTCCAGCAGGCGGATGGCGGAGCGCACCCGGCCGAAGATCACGGTCTCCTGTCTGGCGGCCTCCAGGATCGCGGCGGCCTGTTCGCGGGTGAGCTCGTTGCCGACGCGCGCCTTCTCGACGTCCGTGGTGGTGCCGTTGACGCCCAGCTGAACGGCCAGGACCTCCTTGAGTTCCTGCTCGATCTGGAAGAGCTTCTCTTCCTGCTGGCGCCGCTGGATGCGGTCCCTGGCGTCGGCGACCGCCTGCCTGGCCTTCTCGAGCTCGTCGCCGGCCTCCTCCTGGGACTCGCCGGCCCGGCCGGCCCGACCCTGGCCGAGCTGCCCCTCGGCCTGCCGCTGGCTGTTCCCGGCCTTGCCGGCGTGGTCGGAGGCGTCCTCGAGCCCCTGCTCGCCGGTCTCGCGGGCCAGTTCGTCGCTGAGCTTGCGGAGCTTGTCGGTGAGCTCCCGGGTGCGCGCCTGGTCGTCGGCGATGGCAGCCAGCTCCTTCCTGCGCTTCCCGCCGGAGGGGTCGCTGGCCTGGCCGTCGGTTGACGGCGCGGCGCTCTCCCCGGACCCGTCGCGGGAACCGTCCTCGAGCTTCGCGGTCCTGGCGGCGTGTCCGTGCTGGCGCGTCGCGGCTTCCGCGAAGCCCGCCTCCAGTCCCTTGAGCTTCCCGACGAGATCGTCGAAGTCGGTCCGCTTGCGGCGCTCCAGGCAGGCGACAATGCGCTCAAGGGCCTGGACGCCGCGCTCCTGCTCGCCGGTGGCCCGGCCCATCTGCAACCGTCCGAGGGCTTCGGCGGCGGCGGTCATGACCTTCGCGACGCTCTGGCGTTCGGCGGTCGGCGGCGGAGTGCGTCCGTCGGCGGTCGCGGCGAAGTCCGCGTCCTGGGCGATGGCCAGCGCGTCGCCGACCTTGGCGGCGGCGAAGGCGTCGCCGGCCCGCAGAGCGGCCAGGGCCTCGACCATGCGGCGCTCCAGGTCGTCCATGTCGCCGGCGGCGCCGGCCTGGCGCACGGCCAGCGCGGCGAGCGCCGTGCGGACGGCCTCGTCCTTGAGCTCCCCGGGAGCGCGCGCGTTCCCCAACCGGCCGCTCCGGGCGAAGGCGGTGGACTCTCCGGCAAGCTCGCGCTGCTTCCTGAGCAGTTCGCGGGCCAGGCGGGCGAGATCGTCGGTCAGCTCCGAGCGCTTCATCCGGCCGAGCAGGCCGTTCAACTCGTCGAGGATCTCCCGCTGCCGGCCGGAGGCCTGGGACAGACCCGCGCGGCGCTCGTCGTCGGAGCCGGCGGTGCGGCCGGCGCGTATCGCCTCGGCCGCGTCGGGCATCTTCTGCTTCTCCATTCCGCCGAGGGCCATGGCCAGGGCGCCGTACTGGGCGTCCTTCTCGGGAGTGGCCAGGCCGTTGGCGTTCATCCTGTCGCGAAGCGCCTCGGTCCGGGCGCGGAGTTCGCCGGTAGAGCGGGCGATGCCCCGCTGCTCGGTCTCGGCCGCGGCGGCCCCCAGGCGGTCGGAGTTCTCGAAGGCCGGGCGGGCGCGGATGTCGTCCACCCGGGCCTTGTCGGTTGTCTGGCGCTCCGAGATATTCTCGAGTTCGCGGCGTATGGCGGACTCCTCCTGGGCAAGGATTGCGATCATGTCGTTCCTGGAAACCACCCTCAGGCGGAACGTGTCGGAGCGGCCGGTGTTGGGGCCGGGGATCGTGCAGGCGTCGCGCGCCTCGACGCGATAGGAGACCACGTCGCCGGGGACGAGCTTGAGCCCGGCCAGGTCCCAGCGATGGCTGAAGCCGGCGACCCGGGCGGGGAGGGCTCCGGAGTCGGGCCTGAGGGACACCCCGACCGGCCCGGGACGGTCGCCGATCTCGTAGCGGAGATCCGCGGCGGCCACGCCGAAATCGTCGCGGGCTTCGGCGAGGAGCTCGACCCTGGCCTCCGGCGCGACGTCCCGGTCGGCCCCGGGCTGCTCGATTCTGACGCGCGGGGCCTCGTCGGGCGGGGCCTTGATGGGGTAGGCGGCCGGGCGCAGGCACTCGAGCTCCCGGACCGCCTCGGAGCCGTCGGCTCGACCGGCGCGCACGACGCTGACGGCCGAGATCTCGTAGCTGCCGGCCCGGCGGATGGTGAAGCGACCCTCGCCGGAGAGTCCATCCGGGGCGAGCGCGATGCCGAACGTCTCCCGAGCGTCCGCGCCGCCGGCCGCGGGGGCGGTGAGCGTTGCCCGATCGACCTTCCGGTTGAAGCGGACGAGGGCGGTCACCTCCGTGCCGACCAGCGCCCGGGCCTCGGCTGCGCCGGGCTCGCCGTCGGTCGGGGCCAGGCCGGTGTAGGCCGGGAAGGCGTAGTGCAGGGACACGCTCTCCACCGCCGGGCGGTCGGTGACGACCAGCCGGTGCGGCTCGGATCGAGTGCCGCAGAAGCCGTCGTAGGCGCGGAAGAAGTACTCGAGGTCGCCGGAGACGGCGGGAAACTCCCTGCGGAGCGCGCCGTCCTCGCCGGCCAGCAGCGTCTCGGTGGTCCAGTCCCGCTCGCCGGCCGGGCGGTAGCAGATCTCGCCGCGGGTCTGGGCCCCGCGCACCTGCCGTGCGGCGAGTTCGACGGCCTCGCCGCGGGCCACGATCGCCGGGGGCCCGACGAGCTCGAGCTCGGTGGTGGCCGGCCAGCGGACCGATCCGAACGGCGCGAAGTAGCGCAGCAGTCCGGGCTTCACCCAGTTCCCGGCAGCGCCGCACATGACCAGCGCGAAGGCCACGGCGGCCGCGCCGGCCAGGAGCTGGCGGCGGAGCGCGCCGAGGCGGGCGACCTCCTCGAAGCGCATGCCGGAGGTCGCGGCCACGGTCTCGCTCGCCAGGGCGCCGACCAGTTCGCGCGATGCGCCGAACTCCGGAAGGAGGCCTTCGCGCGAGAGCTGCACGGTGCTGATCAGACGGTCGCGGAGCTCCGGCCGGGCGCGCTCCACGGCGATGGCCAGGTCGTCGGCGGTGAGCCGGAGCCCGAGCGGAGCCAGGAGGTAGCGCCAGACCACGTATCCGAAGAGCCCCATGCCTCCGAGCAAGAGCGTCAGCCGCACCTCGGAGGGCAGGTCCTCCCGGAGCCTGGCCAGCCAGTCGAAGAACACCGAGGCCGTGACCACCGCCACGAAGACGGCCGCCGAGCGGCTGGCGCCGTCGAGAAGGAAGCAGGCGCGCAGCCTCCCGCGCAGGGCCTGGAGCTTGCTCTGGAGTTCGACCGGTGCCATTTCGCCATCCTCCTCGCACGCCGTCCCAAATCCGCCTGTCAGACAGGCGCGCTTCCGAAAAGGTTCGGAGGAAGATGGCCGGAATCGCGAGGGTGCGGACGGCTTGTCCAACCACCAGGACACCAAGACGCGAAGAACGGCTTCAGTTGTCGTCCGCGGCGGCTGCCTCCTGCAAGTCCGGGCGCTTGCCGCGGATCACGCCGCTTGCCGCTCGTCGCTCTTGGTTTCATCCGCCTTCGCCGGAGTCCACCGGTTCTGGCGGGCCAGCTTGTGCCTTTGTGCCTTGGTGGTTGAAATGCCGTTCGTGGGACGGAAGGCGGGGAACCGAAGAGCCCTGCCGGTGGACTCCCGGCCGTTGCGCGGGCGCCGCCGGCCGGCTAGACTCGCCCCCGAAGGGAGCCAATGGGAGATGCCGGGCGTGGTGAGGGAACTGCTGGCGGCGCGCAACGACGGGTTCTGCAGGATCGAGGCCCGGACCTTCTGGCGTCGCAAGCTCAGGTGGATGCTCCCGGCCCTGTGCGGCGGCTCGCTGCTGATCACGCTCGGGGTTTCGGCCCTCAGCGAGTTGATAGGCGTCCATTTGTCCGACGCGGCTGGCGGCAGCGGCCTCCCGGTGCAGTTGGTCGGGCAAATCAAGGCGGCCGCGCTGGCGTTTGCCGAGCTCGACGTGCTTATCGTTCAGGTGACGGTGGTGATCTTCCTGTCCCGGGCGTTTGCCGTCGAGCGCGAGCGGGACACGCTCGAGTCTTTGGCCCTCTCCGGAGTGGAGCCCGGCAGGCTGCTGGCCTGCCGGTTCCAGGCGAGAATGCGGGGCTTCTGGCTGTGCCTCCTGGTCTACATGGCGCCGCTTTTCCTCAAGAGGCAGATGGTCGGCGCGGCGGTCGGCCGGGACCAGGCGTTCCTGGCCCTGGTGCCGGTCGAGACGCTCAGCCTCTTCGCCACGGTGGCGCTCTGGGGAGCGGCCGCGGTGCTGTGCGGCGTGCTGGTGCGCGGCCTGTGGGCGACCGCGCTGGCCTTCGTGATCACGATGTTCGCCGTGCCCATTCCGGTGATGGTGGCCACCGTGGCGGCAAGCGGCCTCTACGCGCTGTCGTCGGGCATGGACTTCGCCGGCTGGCTCAGGTTCCTGCAGGATCCGACCGATCCGGGGGCCCTGGGCATGTACCTTGCCTGCACGCTGACTTCGGCTCTGACCTGCGCGTCGCTGGCCCTGGCCTGCCTGGCCCTGGCCCGGAAGCGGCTGGGGCGGATGCTGGAGTGCCCGGAGGGGGCGTAAGCGCTCACCGCCGTTTGGGCGGCGATGCGTGGAGTTTGTTGAACTCCAGTGGTTAAGAGGTCGTCCGGTCGTGTAGAAAGGGAATTGAAAGGCCCTGCTCCAGCCCTTGCCTTTCTTGACACGCCCCGCCCGCCCGTGTACTGTTATGCCCGCAGGCCGCGCCAGGGCGCGGCTCTTTCGTGTTGGTGCCGATCGAGGCAAGTGGAGAAAGCATAGCATGGAATCCCGCGAGAAGCTCAGCAAGGCCGTCAACCGCCGCGCCGCCGCGCTCAAGAAGCAGACCGGAGAGGGCAGCAAGGCCACGCCGGACAAGGTCCGGAAGACCCGGAAGCTCCACAAGCGCGCCCAGCGCCGCCTGGCCAAGCTCACCCAGGCCGAGAAGCGCATCAAGAAGGCCGCCCCGGCCGCCGAAGCCGCCGCTCCCGAGGCCGCCAAGGCCTAGGGTGCTCAACCACAAAGTCACAAAGACACGAAGAAGTCACAAAGCGGAATCAGGTTGTTCTTGGTGTCTTTGTGTCTGGTCTTTGTGTCTTGGTGGTGATAAGGTCGTCCGTGCTGGATAAGGGCCTGCTCGACGCTGTCCTCGACCGCGCGCTTTCGCGCGGAGCGGACTTCGCTGAGATATTCGCCGAGGACTCCCGCGAGTTCAGCTTCAACTACGTGGACCGCGCCGCGAAGCGCATGGTCCGGGGGCACGACCGCGGGGCGGGCCTGCGGCTCTTCTACGGCACGCGGCAGGTCTTCGCCCACGCCTCGGACCTTTCGCGCGAGAGCCTGCTGGCCCTGGCCGAGGGCGCCGCGGCCTCCGGCTCCGCTCGCAGGCTCCTCACCGGCCGCAAGCTCGGCCGTTTGTCGGTCGGCGGCGCCATCGCCGTGGACGTGCCGCCGGGCTCCGCCGAGGCCGGGGAACACCTGGACTTCGCGCGGCGGGCCGACGCGGCGGCGCGCGGCGTGGACCCGGCCGTCGCGCAGGTGACCGTCTCGGTCAGCTGGATCGAGAAGGACGTGCTCGTGGCCGCCAGCGACGGCACCCACTGCCGGGAGTCGCGCAGCTACCTGATGAGCTCGGTCGAGGCCATCGCCGCCGAGGGCGCCGAGCGCCAGTCCGGGCGCAAGGTGCTCTCGAGCCGCACCGGCCTGGCCGATTTCCGGAAGCTCTCGGTGGAGGAGGCCGCGCGGGGGGCGGCGGAGCTGGCCGTCCGGATGGCCCGGGCGCCGCACGCACCGGCCGGCCGGATGCCGGTGATCATCGGCAACGACTTCGGCGGGGTCATCTTCCACGAGGCCTGCGGGCACTCGCTCGAGACCACCTCGGTGGCCAAGGGCGCCTCGGCCTTCGGCGGGAAGCTCGGCAGACAGGTGGCGGCCGAGTGTCTCACCGCGATAGACGACGGCACCGCGCGCGACAAGTGGGGCACGACCGCCTTCGACGACGAGGGCCGGCCCACCGAGCGGACCGTGGTCATCGAGCGCGGAGTGCTCAAGAGCTACCTGGTCGACCGGCTGGGGGCGCTCAAGACCGGCTACAAGCCCACGGGCTCGGGCCGGCGCCAGAGCTACCGCTTCGCGCCGACCAGCCGCATGCGCAACACCTACATCGCCGCAGGGAAGGACCGGGTCGAGGACATGATCTCCTCGGTGGACTCGGGCCTCTACGCCAGGAAGATGGGCGGCGGCTCGGTGAACCCGGCCACCGGGGAGTTCAATTTCGCGGTGCTGGAGGGCTACCTCATCAGGAAGGGGAAGCTCGCCGGCGCGGTGCGGGGCGCGAGCCTCATCGGCTTCGGGCCGGAGATCATCAAGCGGGTCACCATGGTGGGCCCGGACCTGGCCATGGACACGGGGTCGTGCGGCTCCATCTCCGGCTGGGTGCCCACCACCGTGGGCCAGCCGACCATCAAGGTCTCGGAGATCACGGTCGGCGGGAGGAGCGCCTCATGATCTCCCGCGACGAGTTCACCACCAAGACACCAAGACACCAAGAAACACAAAGGGGCCTTTGTCTCTGTACTCAGAGTCAATATTCTCTTTGTGAGTCCTTGGTGTCTTGGTGTCTTGGTGGTTGGGTAGTCGTCGGGAGGGGCTCGTGACCGGGCGCGAGGCGGCGCGCTTCGCGCTGGACGCCGCCGGTCGGAAGGGGCTGTCCGCCGAGGCCTTCTACTCCTCGAGCAGCGAGATCGAGGTGCGCTGCTTCCGGGGCGAGGTCGAGCATTTCGAGCGCGCCGATGCCGGCGGGCTCGGGCTGCGCGTGGTCGCGGACGGCCGGGCCGGCTGCGCCTACACCGAGGACCTTTCCCGGGAGTCCGTCGAGGAGACGCTGGCCGCCGCCGCGGAGATCGCCGGGCACCTCGAGCCCCAGAAGGGCGTGGAGCTATCCGACTGGCCCGCCGCCGCCGAGGTCCCGGGGCTGGAGTGTCCGGAAATCGCCGGCTGTCCGGTCGAGAAGAAGATCGACATGGTCTGCCGGATGGAGGCTGCCGCGCGCACGGTCGGCGTCGAGGTGGCCAACGTCCCCTGGGCCGGGTACGGCGAGACCGTGGTGGACGTCTTCGTGGCCAACACGGCGGGCCTGGAGCGCGGCAAGCGCCTGGGCAGCGCCCAGCTCTTCGTCCAGGCCCTGGCCGCTCGCGGCCAGGAGGCCAAGACCTTCTCAGAGCACTGCTTCGCCCGCCGGCTTTCGGAGCTCGATCCCAAGAAGCTCGGGCGCGCCGCCGGCGAGGGCGCGGTCGGGCTGCTGGGCGCGGCCGAGCCGGCCAGCGGCCGCCGGAACGTGCTCTTCTCGCCGCGGAGCTTCGCGGGGTTGCTGGCCGCCTTCTCGCCGGTCTTCTCGGGGCGCTCGGCGGAGGAGGGCCGGAGCCCGCTGGCCGGCCGGCTCGGGCGGAAGGTCGGCGCCGAGGGCGTCTTCCTGAGCGACGACGCGACGCTTCCGGCCAACCCGGCTTCGCGGCCCTTCGACGCCGAGGGCGTGCCCGCCCGGCGGCTGCCGGTGATCGAGGGCGGCGTCTTCCGGGCCTTCATGCACACGTCCGACACCGCGCGGCGCGCCGGCGTCGAGCCCACCGGCCACGCGGTGCGGAGCTACAAGGCCGGGCCCTCGGTGGCGCCGTCGAACTTCTTCCTGCCGGCGGGCGGCGACTCTCCCGGGAAGCTCCGCGCCGGGGCGGACATCGAGATCGTCGATCTCACCGGCTTCCACAGCGCCGCCCAGCCGGTCTCGGGCGACTTCTCCCTGCCGGCCCTGGGCTACGCCCTCCGCAACGGCCAACGGGCCGAGCCGCTCCACAACTTCACGGTGGCCGGTAACTTCCTGGAGATGCTGGGCGCCATCAGGGCCGCCGGCAGCGACTTCGAGTACGGCATCCCGGGCATGGGCAGCGCCTTCGGCTCGGGCTCGGTGCTGGTCGGCGGTCTCTCGGTGGCCGGGAAGGGCTGAGCGCGTCGATTACCGCAGAGGGCGCGGAGTATCGCAGAGCCGCAACAGCGGCTGGTCAGCCACAGATGAACACAGATAACAATGAGTCAGGCGGGAGGACGACGCCGCGCCCCAGGCAAAGGCCGGGCGCGAGTTTCCGGCTTTCGCCCGGACCGCATCGCCAGGACGCTTCCGCGTCCTGAGCATGGCGTTGGCATGCTCCCCCGCATACTCCCATCCTATCCGTGTTCATCTGTGTGCATCTGTGGCTGTATCGTCGTTGTCCTCCGCGCGTTGGTGTTGACTGAGGGCGCCGGGCGGGATAGACTGGCCGCCGGTAAGGGGGTGTCTGCCATGCCGGCGCGGATCATCACCATCATGAACCAGAAGGGCGGGGTGGGCAAGACCACCACGGCCCTCAACCTGGGTGCGGCGCTGGCCGAACTCGGCCGGCGGACGCTGGTTCTGGACATGGACCCCCAGGCCAACCTCACCCGCGGGCTGGGCCTGAGCCACGAGGAGGTCTCGGCCGGCAAGTCCATATACGACGTGATGATCGACCACAAGATCGACCTGGCAGCCGCGGTCCGCAAGACCGCGTGGGACAATCTCGAGATCGTGCCCAGCCACATCGATCTCTCCGGGGCCGAGATCGAGATGGTCTCGATGATCGGCCGGGAGCTGCGGCTCAAGCGGGCCATGGGCGGCATCGCTCAGAGCCACGACTACATCCTGATCGACTGCCTGCCGTCGCTGTCGCTGATCACCGTAAACGCCTGCGCGGCGGCCACCGAGGTCTTCGTGCCCATGCAGGCCCACCCCTTCGCGCTCGAGGGTCTGGGCAAACTCTTCGAGGTTCTCGACCTCGTCAAGGCCGAGATCAACCCGGAGCTCGACCTGACCGGGGTGCTGGTGACCATGTTCGACAACCGCACCAACATCTCCCGGGAGGTCATGGACAAGCTGGGCGCGCATCCGCGGCTGGCCGGCAAGGTCTTCAAGACCGTGGTGCGGCAGAACATCCGCATCGCCGAGAGCCAGGGTGCGGGCGTCCCGGTCATCCACTTCGACAAGTCCTGCCACGGCGCCGAGGCCTACCGGGCGCTGGCCCTGGAAGTCGAGGCCCAGAGGGCGGGGGGGGGCGCCGGCGCGACGGAAGCGACCCCGCCGGCGACCGCGGGCCCGGAACCTTCGAGCCCTCCCGCGGCGACTCCGCCGGAGGCCGCTCCGCCGGCCACGGCCGGATAGTGCCCGCGCTCGCAGCCTGTCGTCATCGGGAAGCTTACGAACCTTTGCAGGCGAGGAGTGTAAGTTGATTGCCGGGTCGGGCGGAGGGTGACAACCGCCGCCGCGGCCGATGGGTTGCAAAGGCAGCCGCCGGCCGCTAGAATGCCCCGGCGCTGCAGGTGGATGCAGAGCGCTTGGACGTCTTCAGGGAGACCTGTTAAGGAGCCAGTGAACATGCGCAAGACCGCTCTCGTGGCCATGCTGTGCGGGGCCTTCCTGGTGGTCGGGGCCGCTGCGTACGCCCTGATCAATCCCAACTTCACCCCGGTGAACCTGGTCGAGAAGGCCGACACGATCCTGCTGCTGAAGATCGGCGCGGTCAATGACAAGGGCATAGCCACGGCCACGGTGGTCAAGGCCCTCAAGGGCAAGGCCGACAAGGCCCAGATCATCGATCTGACCAAGAGCGCCAACGCCGAGCACGCCAAGGCGGTCAAGGAGATGATCGCCGCCAACGGCGACGGCCCGGCGCTGCTGTTCGTCGGCAAGGGCGAGCAGGACGAGCCGGTCAGCAAGCTGCACCTGGGCGGCAAGTGGGTGAGCCTGGACAAGGCCGAGGCCGCCGACACGTGGGAGGTCGATGTCATCGACTCGCACATGGAGGCCACCTGGGCGGGCGGCACGAACATGCTGCTCAAGGTGACCGAGCTGCTCCTCAAGTACCCGGACACCGACGTGCCGGTGGCCTGCGGCGGCAGCTGGGACGAGGCGATCGAGCTCG
>CALGYR010000077.1 GCA_937935355.1 uncultured bacterium
TTGCCGAGTTCCTCCCGGACAAGTGGAAAGAGCTTCGCGAGAAGAAAGCCGCCGAGGCGTCCGCCCTGGCCGCTATGCCCTAATAACAACTCGCCCCCTCGTCGCAAGCTTCGTGCCTGAACCCCTACGACCGGGGAGTGGTGTTCACGGGACGCTTACGTGTTCCAAAACTCAGCCGCGCCCCAAGTGGCTGAGTGGCAGGCTGATAAGGCGGCCGGGAGCAAGCGATTTTCGGCCGTGCAGAAAGGCTGAGGCGGGGTAAGATGTGCCGTCATGTTCAACCTACTGAAGCCCTGTCAGTTGGCGTTCGTAGCCATGGCCGGCTGGATCAACCGGCAGCAGCAGCAGGTGATCGAATTCCAGCAGGAGGAGATTCGGACGCTGCGCGAGCTGCTCGGCAACAAGCGGATGCTGTTCACAGATGAGCAGCGCCGAAGGTTGGCGGCCAAGGCGAAGGTGCTGGGGCCGCAGATACTGAAGCAGCTTGAACACTGCCTGGTGACGCCGGACACGTTGATGCGCTGGTATCGGAAGCTGATCGCCGAGAAGTACGACGGCAGCAAGAAGCGCAGACTGGGACGGCGGCGGAAGGCTGAGGACGTCCGAGAACTGATCCTGCGCATGGCGCGTGAGAACCTCGGCTGGGGTTACACGCGGATCGAGGGGGCACTGAAGAACCTGGGGCACGCTGTGGGTCGCAGTACGATCAGGCGCATCATGCTGGAGAACGGGCTGGACCCTGCTCCCAAGCGGCAGAAGGGGATGAGCTGGGCGGAGTTTCTGCGGATTCACTGGGAGCAGATAGCGGCTGCGGACTTCTTCACGGTGGAGGTGATGACCTTGCGGGGTTTGGTGCGTTACTCGGTGCTCTTTGTCGTCGAACTCTCCACGCGGAAGGTAAAGATCGCCGGGATCGTGCCCGAGCCCAATGGCGAGTGGATGAAACAGGTGGCTCGGAGTCTGACCGATGCCGTCGACGGTTTTCTGCTGGGCAAGAGGTACTTCATCCATGATCGGGATTCGGTGTTTACAGAGGCGTTCCGGGGGATGCTCCGGGCCGCCGGGGTGGACCCGATCAAGCTGCCGCCGGAGAGTCCGAACCTGAACGCCTACGCGGAGCGGTTTGTGCGGTCGATCAAGTCGGAGTGTCTGGAACGGATGCTCTTCTTCTCGGAGGGAGCGCTCCGGAGGGCGGTGGCCGAGTACGTGGCGCATTACCACGGGGAACGCAACCATCAGGGGCTGGGTAACCGGCTGATCGAGGCAACAGAGGGAATTGTGGCTTCATCTAGCCAGGTAGAGTGTTACGAACGTCTCGGAGGGCTGCTCAGGTTCTACTGCCCAAGGGCGGCCTGACCGCGGGCCGGGTTTCGGAGCAGCAAGGAGAAAGAGCCCATGCACGACTTCCTGGCCTGGATGATGGACGCCTTCCACCAGCTGGTGAAGGCCATCGACGCCCTGGGCTACCCGGGCATCCTCATCCTCATGGCCATGGAGAGCTCGATCTTCCCGGTGCCCAGCGAACTGGTCATGCCCCCGGCCGGTTTTCTGGCCTTCCAGAACAAGATGAGCGCGCCGCTGGTCGTGCTCTGCGGCACGATCGGGAGCCTGATCGGCGCCTACGCCAACTACTTCGCCTCGCGCTGGCTGGGCCGGCCGCTGATCCTCAAGTACGGCAAGTACGTGCTGGTCAGCGAGAAGAAGTTCGCGCGGGTGGAGGCCTTCTTCCTGAAGCACGGCGAGATCGCGACCTTCATCGGCCGGCTGCTGCCGGTGGTCCGCCACCTCATCTCGATCCCGGCGGGGATCGCGGGGATGAACCACCTGAAGTTCTCGGCCTACACGCTCCTGGGCGCGGCCATCTGGTGCACGGTGCTGACCGGCTTCGGCTACTTCATAGGCGCGGAGCAGGCGGTCATCCAGCGGCACTTCCCCAAGGTGCTGCTCGGGGCGCTGGTCTTCAGCGTTGCGGTGCTTGGCGCGTACGTCTGGTGGCAGCGGCGGGGAGAGGCGAAAGAGACGAAAGAGGCGAAGCCAGGACAGGACCCTGCCGGCGCCGGAGCGGACGCCGGACAGTCCTGAGGCTCGCGCTATCCGCGCCTGTCCTTCTTGCGGCCCTTGTTGCCCGCTGGCTTGCGCTCCGGCTTGGGTTCCCCGGCGGCAGTCTGGGTTCCGGAGGCGGCTTTGGTCGCGAGCAGCACGTCCACGCCTGCCAGCGCCCCCGTTCCGGGCACCAACTCCGGCACCAGGCCGATGCTGTCGACTTTCGAGGCGAACTCGATGTCGGCGTCGAGGCCGAGCTTGGAGACGTTCCGGCCGCCGACCGCCAGGCTCATGGCCTCGCGCTCCCGGCCCTTCCACTCGGTTGCGGCGGAGAGGGCCACGCGGGCGCCGTCGTCCAGTTCCCAGTCGCCGTCGCGCGCGCCCAGCCGCTCGAGGAGCAGCCCGGCGGCGAGGATGTCCTCGAGCGACGCGGAGAGCTCCGTGCCGGCGCAGACCAGGGCCAGCTCCTCGTGCTCGCGCCGCGCGCAGGTCAGGAGCTCGGCGGCCAGGGCGCCGATGTTGACGAGCGCCCCGAAGAAGAGCCGGTCGGCCTCGGCCGCCCGGGCCAGGGCGTCGGTCCCGTTGGTCGTGGAGAAGAGCACCACCCGGCCGCGCACCCGCTCGTGGGTGAACTCGCCCGGGCTGTTGCCCAGGTCGAAGCCCGGGGCGGCCAGGCCTCCGCGCTCGCCGGCGAGCAGGCACCGGCCGGCCGCGTCGTCCGGCAGCTTCTCGCGGAAGTCGCGCATCTCCGGGATTTCGGCGAAGGGAATCACGCACTCGGCCCCGGCGGCCAGCGCCGCCGCCGAAGTGGTCGAGGCGCGCAGCACGTCGAAGACCACCGCGGTGTGGCCGCCGAGCCCCCCGTAGGGGACCATCTGGCGGTGGAGATAGACCTCGGCGCGACGCATGGGGGCGATTCTCACCGAAGGGCGCGGGATGTCAAAGACTAACCGGGAAAGGCACTAAGGCACTAAGGCACTGAGGCACTGAGGCACTGAGGCACTGAGGACGATGGAAAGCCGGCGGCTTCGTTCTTCACTCAGTGCCTTAGTGCCTCAGTCCCTCAGTGCCTACTACTTGCCCTTCTTCTTTGCCGGCGGAGGCGGAGTCTTGTCCTCCTCCGGGAAGGGGTCGACGATCAGCTCGGAGCTGCCGGTCTTGCCGGGGGCGGTCACCACCTTGACGCCGGAGGACTCGTTCATGGGCCGCATGGTCAGCTTGCCGGTCTTCGTGCCGGCGTGCGGCGTCTTGGCCGCGGCGGCCTCGGCCGCCTTGCGGGCCTCCTCGGCCTTGGCGCGGGCGGCGTCGGCGGCGACCTTGTCCTTGGCCTCCTCGGCCTTGCGCAGGAAGAAGGCCTGCACGTCGACGAGCGGCTTCTCGTCCCGGACGATCTTCTCGACGATGCTCCGGGCGCAGCCGGCATCCTGATCCTTCTTGATGTCGATGTAGTGGATGTAGTCGTCGGTTTCCTTGTAGATCTGGCACTTGACGGTCTCGCCGCCGTACTCCTTCTTGAAGACGATCTCGTCGGCGAAGGCGGAGCCGGCGAGGAGCGCGGCTGCCAGGGCGAGTCCGGCGGCGAAGCGAAGCGGCGAAGCCATCGATGACCTCCCGAAAGAAGCCCCGGCCCCCCGGGGCGCGAGCCCATCTGTAAACCGCGGAGCGGCGGGCCGAGTCACCCGGTCGGAGGAGACGACCACGCGGTTATTCCTGCCCTCCCCCCTGGGGCTTCCCGGGCTTCGGCACCGGCCGGCCCAGGAGCTTGAGGACCAGCTTCATGTCCTCCCAGACCTTGGCCTTCTCCGGCGGATTGCGCAGCAGATATGCCGGGTGGTAGGTGGCCACCAGCGGTGTGCCGCGAAAGTCGTGGACGCGCCCGCGCAGGCGCCCGATGGTCTCCTCGGTGCCCAGGAGGGTGCGCGCCGCCGGCGACCCGAGCGCGCAGATAACCCTGGGGGCGACGATCTCGATCTGCTCGCGCAGGTACGGCCAGCACTCCGCGGCCTCGGAGGGCAACGGCGTGCGGTTGCCCGGCGGCCGGCACTTCAGCACGTTGCAGATGTAGACATGCTCGCCGCGCACGAGGCCCATGGCGGCGATGATTTTGTTGAGAAGCTGCCCGGCGCGGCCCACGAAGGGCACGCCGGTGGCGTCCTCGTCCGCGCCGGGGGCCTCGCCCACGAAGAGCAGTTCGGCGCCGGGCTTGCCGTCGCCGAAGACCAGCTTGTTGCGGGTCTTGTTGAGCTCGCACTGCTTGCACTTCTCGGAGAGGCGGGCGAGCTCGGCCAGGCGCTCCCCGGGGGACTTCGCCGGGTCGGTGAGCGGTTTGGCGTCGATGAGGCCGGCGTCGCGCGAAGAGGCCAGTCCCTCGGGCGGCCCGCCCTCGGGGGCGGGGGGCTGGGGGCGGGGGGCGGGTGGGGACGACGGTTGGGGAGAAGTCTTGGGTTCCGGGACGGCTCTCCCCGTCACCCGTCCCTCGTCCCTCGTCCCTCGTCCCTTCTTGTTCCGCGGCGCCATCAGATACCTGCCTCCGGCCAGCTCGTCCCGCAGGACCTCGAGCGCGGCGCGGCGCGGGTCGCTGCGGTCAGCGGCCATGCTGTCCTTTACCTCTCCGGGGGCGGCGTCCATTCCCGGAGCTCTCGTCGGCGATCCGGAAGACGCAGAGCGGCCCGCACATGGTGCAGGACGCGTCGCCGGCCCGGCGGGAGAGCGCGTGGCCGCTGCGCACGGCCTCGGGGTCGAGCGCGTTTTCGACCATGCCCGGCCAGTCGCGGCGGCGGCGCATCTCGCTGAAGCGCCGGTCCCACTCGGCGGCGCCGGGCAGGCCCCGGGCGATGTCTCCGGCGTGGGCGGCGATGCGCGCGGCGATGACGCCCTCGCGGACGTCGCTCTCGTCGGGCAGACGCAGGTGTTCGGCGGGCGTCACGTAGCACAGGAAGTCGGCGCCGGCGACGGCGGCCAGCGCCCCGCCGATCGCCGAGGTGATGTGGTCGTAGCCGGGGGCCACGTCGGTCACTAGCGGTCCGAGCACATAGAAGGGCACGCCTCCGGAGAGCCTCTTCTCCATGCGCATCTGTTCGGCGACCTCATGGAGCGGGACGTGCCCCGGCCCCTCGATCATCACCTGGACGCCGGCGGCCACAGCGCGGCGCGCGAGCTTCGCGAGGATGCGGAGCTCCTCGTACTGGGCCGCGTCGCCGGCGTCGGCCAGCGCCCCGGGACGGAGCCCGTCGCCGAGCGACAGGACCATGTCGAACTCGCGCGCGACGGCCACGAGCCGGTCGAAGTCCTCGAAGAGCGGGTTCTCGCGGCCGGTGCGGCGCATCCAGTCGGCCAGCAGCGTCCCTCCGCGGCTGACCATCCCGGCCACGCGCGGCCGGCGCTCGAGGGCGGCCAGCACCCTGCGGGTCACGCCGGCGTGGACGGTGACGAAGTCCACCCCGTCCTCGCCGTGGCGGCGGATGGCCGCAAAGAGCTCGTCGGCGGTGAACTCGGTCGGCCCCCGGCCGGCGCGCCGGGCGGCAACGGCCGCCTCGTAGACCGGCACGGTGCCGAAGGCCAGGTCCGTACGGGCTATGAGCGCGCGGCGTATTCTGCGGAGGTCTCCGCCGGTGGACAGGTCCATGACCGCGTCGGCGCCGGCGGCCTCGGCGGTGCGCAGCTTGCGCAGCTCGGCGGCGAGCGACGTCCGGTCGCCGGAGGTGCCCAGGTTGGCGTTGACCTTGACGCGCAGGCCCTCGCCGACCGCGCAGATCCGCCGGTCGGCCCCGCGGCGCAGGCGGTTGGCGCAAACCGCCGCGCGGCCGGCGGCGACGGCTTTCCTGAGCGCCCGGGGATCGATCATTTCCGCGCGGGCCGCGGCGGCCACCGGTTCCGGCATGCGCCCGGCGCGGGCGAGTTCCAGGATGGTCTTTGCGGGCAAGGCGTAGGTTCCCTTCACAAAAGAAAAGGCCGGCGTGGGAGGGCCGGCCGGCGGTCGAGCGCTATGCGAAGCTAGCGGCCTTTGCGTCCTCCCTGCGGGTTGCCGGGCAGTTTACCCTGCCTGCCGGCCCAGTCAAGAATAAGCTTGCGGAGCTCCGGCTCCCTGGCCATGCGCGCCTTGATCTTGCCCACCGCCTCGGCGCCCTCCGGGGGCACGTTGCCGGCCATCAGTCTGGAGACCTCGCGGCGCCATTGGGGGTTGGCCTCGACAGCGGTCTTGAGGTCGTCGGCGCTGGCGTTGCTGCCGAGCAGTTCCCAGAGCTTGCCCAGGTCCTTGTCGGCGCCGGACGCCGGGGAGGGCTTGCCGCCCCTGGCAGGCTGCGAGGTGGACGGTCCCGCCGCGGTCGCCGCCGCCGCCGAGCCCTCGCCGACGATGACCGGCAGGCCCTCGTCGGGGCGCACGCCCGTGGCGTAGCCCTTGACCTCGCCGCTGCCGGTCGCCGCGTAGGAGAAGCTCTCGATCTCCGAGCGCTTGATGACCCGCTCGTAGTCTTGGTCCTGCTCGATGATGATGATCGCCCGGAGCCCGGCCGCCAGGATAGTACCGGTGATCTTGGTGCCGTCGGTGAGGATGACCGTGTCGGCGGTCTTCTCCACGCGGAGGTTGGCCGGCGGCGGTTCGCCGGCGGTACCACCGCCGGCCGGGGCCGCGGCCAGGGACGGCGCGGCGATCCCCGCCATGCCGACGGCGGCCAGAAGAATCGCAAGAGCGCTTCGCATGACTCCCCCACCCGCCTCGGTCCGCGACGCTTCCGGCGGAGACGGAACGACGGGCAGTGTATTCGAACCGTCCCGGGTGCCGGCGGTCATCGCAAAAAAGAACGGCCCCCTCCGCCGGGAGGGGGCCGGTGAGTCCGTTGCCGATGCCGCTAGCCCTTGAGCTTGAGCTGCTCCACGCGCCCGGCCTTGACGGTTGTGAGCTTGCCTTCGCGGGCCAGCCAGCCGATGCCCTGGTCGACCACGTCGCCGGACAGGCCGGTGGCCTTGGCTATGGCCGTCTTGGCCATCGGACCCTTGGCATTCAGGGTCTGCCAGATCTTGCCAGCTGCGAACCCGATGGCTGATTCCATCTCCACGTCTTCGTCTCCTTCAGTCTGTCAGCCGGCCAACCCACCCGGCACCGGTTGTGCTCTTGGCGCGGCGTCCCGGTTGCGAATCCCGGATGCAAACGCTACTTGAGCTTGAGCTTGACGCTCTTGCCGGACGACACCGAGGACAGCTTGCCCTCGCGGGCCAGCCAGCCGACCGCTTGATTGGCCAGGTCGGTCGGAAGCTTGGTGGCCTTGGCTATCTCCGTGAGCCCCAGGGGTTTCTTGTTCAGGGCCTGCCATACCCTGCCGGCTGCCTCGCCAATGGTATTTTCCATGAGAGATCCTCCTCTTAAGAAGCCACCCAACCAGCGGCCGGATTATAGGAGTGAAACCGGCGGTGTCAAGACTCCTGTTTCCGAAAAGGCGGCCGCTTCACAGGTGCGCCGGCTGGCGCGTCCAGGCCGCCTTGTTGGGCGTATGCGGCCTGATCAGGTCGTCTATGTGATGGCGGCCCGTTGACAAGCCCGCGCAAGCCTGTTGAAACAACGCCGGGACCCCCGTGCTGTCTGAACGGAACGTCAGGGCATGATGCTGCCGAGGATGACCGGGTGTCTGGCGCCCGTGGCGCTGGGCAGGTTGTTGGGATGGCCGCTGATGGTCTCGTTGGCCAGCACGGCCACGCACAGCGATTCCTTGGCGTCGGTCGGCAGGCCGAACTCATCCGAGAGCAGCACCGAGGCGTTGGCCGGCATCTGACGCCGGATGAACTCGACCAGCTGGGCGTTATGCGCCCCGCCTCCGGAGACGATCACCTCGTCGACCGGCCCGGCGGGGAGGACGAACTCCTTGACCGCGTCGCCCACGGCCTGGGCCGAAAGCGCCGTGACCGTGGCCACCAGGTCCTCCGGCGAGAGTCCCAGCCGACGGGCCTTGCCCAGCGCGTTGACCGCGAAGCGCGAACCGAACTCGTCGCGCCCGGTCGAGCGCGGCGGGTGCCGGCGGAAGAAGGGATGGCGCATCAGGTCCTGGAGCAGCTCCGTCGAGACCTGTCCCCTGGCGGCCATCCGGCCGCCGGCGTCGAAGTGCATGCGTCCGCCGGTCAGGGCCCGGACGCTCTCGTCGATGACCATGTTGGCCGGCCCGGCGTGGAAGGCCAGGACCTTGTCGGCGGCGGCCGCCGGGGGCAGGTAGGTGAGGCTGGCGACCCCGCCGAGCCCCAGCACCAGGCGCCCGACCTTCTCATCGGTGAGCACCAGCCAGTTGACGTAGGGGGCCAGCGGCGCGCCCTCGCCTCCGGCGGCGATGTCGCGCGAGCGGAAGTCGTGGACCACCGGCACGCCCAGGCGTTCGGCCAGGGCCGCGGCGCATCCGGCCTGCCAGGATCCGGCGCGCTCCGGACCGGCGACGCTGGGCGGCGAATGCCAGACGGTCTGCCCGTGGCTGCCCACCAAGTCGAGCTCGCCGGCCGAGAGGCCCGCGCGGCGCAGCGCGGCTTGGGCGGCCTCGGCGAACTCCGCGGCGACGCGGGCCTCCAGCTCGATGAGCTCGGAGAGCCTGGCCTGGCCGGTGTCGAAGAGCTCGAAGATGTCGGCCCGCAGGTCCTCGGGATAGGGCTGCTGGACGAAGGCGCGCAGCGCCCAGCGCAGGTTCTTGCCGGTGCCGGCGATGTCCACCAGCGCCGCATCGACGCCGTCGACGCTGGTGCCGCTGGTCAGGCCCAGCACCCGGCGGGGGTTCTTCTTCGCGAGCTCGAGGAGGCGGAGCATGCCGGCTCCGTCAGTTCCCCTCGTCCAGGATCAGCCACTGGCTGTTCTCGTGGACGAAGGTCATGACCGCGGTCCGCACCTGCATGGAGTCGGCCTTGGTGGTGGGGTCGGTGACGATCACCTGGATGCGCACCGAGGCCAGCGCCCGGTCCTTGTCCTTCTCCTCGACCCGGTCGCAGATCACGTTGATCTTGGCGGGATAGTCGGCCATGGTCGCGGCCATCTCCCGGCGGGCCTCCGGGCCGGACTCCCACTTCTGGCGCCAGGGGCTCTGCCGGCTGTAGCAGGCCACGCAGGCCTCGACGTCGGTGCGGGTGTTCCAGGCCTCCGTCCAGGTCCGGATCGTGTCCGCCACCGAGTCGTGCCCGCCGGTGTTACCGATGAGCCCCAGGCTTCGCAGGCGCGCCTCGGCCTCGATCGCGGCGGCGAGCTTGACGGTCAGGGTCGCCGCCCCGTCCGGCCCCTCCGCGGGGACGTAGCCCCGGTAGGGGGAGAGCAGGCGGTAGGAATCGCCGTTGCGCTCGCGCCGGAAGAACACCGCGGCCACGCCCACCCGGGGGACCAGCGGCTTGTGGTCCGGGCCGATGAACTCCGGCCGCGCGCCGGGCACATACATGTTGGGGACCACGCCGGGCTTGAGGTCGCCCTTGAAGACCCGCTCGACCCGGAAGGTCAGCTGCGCCGCGCAGCCGGCCTCCTTGGACTTCGGATCCGGCAGGGAGACCTCCTGGACCGTGCCGAGCGCCACGAAGGTTGCGTCCAGGGCCATGCCCTCGAGCGACTCGGGCGCGGGCATCTCGAGCTTCGCGACCTTGGGCTCCTCGACTACCCCGTACCCGCCGGCCGCCGCCAGGCGCACCACGGCCATGCCGTCCTCGGTGGGCGCGGCCAGGCCGTCGACGTCGGAAATCAGCCGGAAGGTCGGCATGCTCCGGGAGAAGATGCCGTCCTTCTCGGCCGGGGCGGCCTTCAGGAAGTAGATGGCCGAGACCTTCCTCTGGGGCTGGAGCCCGCCGAAGACCGGCTTGAAGCGCACCCGGACGGTCTTGTCCTTGAGGCTGGCCTCGCCCCGGATGCCGCCCTTGAGCACCGCGGTGATGCGGCAGTCGGCGGCGCCGTCGTCGCGGACCTTGACCGGTTCGGCCACGCAGACCAGGTCCGACCGGCCGGTCCGTGCGGCCAGGCTGTCGGCGACCTCGGCGGTCAGCCGGGCGCGCAGACCGTCGGTTTCGGTCGGCTCTCCGGAGCGGGCCGCGCCGGCCGCGGAGACGATCAGGGCCGACAGGAAGCAGAAGTTCGACAGGCGCATGAACACCTCCAGACGGGCCGCCCCCGAGGCGTGCCGCCGCACGCAGTCTTAACGGCGCGGACCGCGACGATTCAACAATATAATCATCGTCCTTGGACCGGGCTTTCTTGAAAGCGTTGGGCGCCAAGGGGTGGACGCTTCAGAGGAGGCCCTCCGTCGGTAGAATGCGTCACACGCGCTTGATGGGTCAGGCTCCGGGCATGGATGGGGGGCCGCTGGCCCGGCCGGCCTCGGCCGGCTTCGTTCCCAGCGAGCGCGCCAGCCAGGCGCGCAGCGGCAGGATGGCCAGGACCATGGGGACTTCCAGGAAGATGGCCGGCAGCACGGCGTTGGCCCCGTGCGTCGACATGAAGAAGGCGGTGGCGAAGGTCATGGCCAGGCCGTTGTTGACGTAGGCGGTGTTGACCGAGAGCGCCGCGCGGTCCGGGGCCGGCCGCCAGGGGGCCAGGAAGTACCCGGCCAGGTGCATGACCAGCGAGAAGAGCGTCATGAACAGCAGCAGCCACACGGCCTGCCAGGCGTCGCTGCGGACCAGTTCCTTGAACTGGTCGCTGACCGAGGCCATGATCGCGGCGATCAGCAGGGTCAGCGACACTATCGAGAAGCCGGTGAGGCCCTCGCGGTGGCGCTCGACGGCCGCGGGGAACACCCGGCGCACCAGCGCCGCGGCGGCCACCGGCAGGAAGAGGATCAGGGCCAGGAACAGGGTCTGCTGGCCCATGAAGGTCCAGCCCGCCCCGGCCGACTGGCCGCTGCCCAGCCGGATGACCAGGGGGGTCACCACCGGGCAGACCGCGCTGGTGACCAGGGTCACGATCAGGGCCAGCGCGGTGTTGCCCTTGCAGATGTCGGTCAGCGAACTGCCGGCCAGCCCCGCGGGCATGGTCGCGGTGATGAGCACGCCGAGGGCGAAGGCCGGGACCAGCCACCGGGCCAGCCCGTATATGGCCAGCGGCAGGACCACCATGAGCATGATCGTGACGTAGATCAGCAGCCAGGGCCGGGCCAGCTCCCGGAAGGCGGCGCGGAAGTCGATCTTCAGGCCGGTGAAGAAGAGGATGCCGCCCAGGAAGAGCTTGGTGGTCCAGGGATAGCTGAGCAGGGGAAGGTTCGCCGGATCGTGCGGGTCCGCCGACCAGGGGTAGTGGATCAGCAGCTTGGCCTGGGGCACCAGGAGGCCGAAGAGCACCGCGCCGATGCAGAATGCCCAGAACCAGCGCTCGATGTGCCTGATGAGGTGCAGCACGGGGCGAGTCCTTAATGATGGCGTGGGGAGCTGGACTTCGCGGCTCTCGGATTATATCCGCGGGCCGGGCGATTCCAGCGGGGATTCCCGCCGCGGCCATCCGGCCGGAAAAGACCGGGCGGCCGCGAGCGCGGAATCTCTCCCGCGTCGCGACCGCCCGGAATGTCCGACCTGTCTGTCGGTTACTGGGGCTGGTTGCCGGCCGCCCTGCGGGCGTCTTCGACCTGGCGCTTGATGGTTTCGTAGTCGAAGCCGTTGCCCGGGGTGCCCGGCCGGGTGAAGAGCAGCTCCTGGTCATACTCGTAGCCGCGCACGGCCACCAGGCCCATGTCGTTGCCGATCAGCTTGTAGACCATGATCTTCTGCTTGCTGGGGTTGACCAGGATCAGGCGGTTTCCCTCCTGGCCCGTGGCGTCGGTGGTGACCACGATCAGCTTGTCGTTGGCGCCGCCGCCGGCCAGCGCCGTGCCCGCGTGGTCGGAGCCGCCCAGCCGGGCGCCGCAGTAGCCCGCCGCCAGCACCGCCGCCGAGATCACCGTCAGTCGCTTCCAGTTCACGCCGCACCTCCCGGTTCAAGGCGGCCGGACTCCGGCCGCGTGCCCCTCGGGTCTCCAGCGCCATGGGCGGCCAGCCGGGGCCGCCCGTGACGCCGGAAATTATAGGCGGAGTCCGGCGGAGTGCAACCGGACCGGCCGTTCAGTTCGGCCGGGTCGGGTCGTCCCGCCGCTTGCCGGCCTGGACCATTTGGTCGCGGTTGTAGCCGTCTCCGGGGACGGCGCCGCGAATGAACTCCGGGACCAGGTCGTGGTCGTAGTGCCGGGCGGCCACCAGCAGGAGCTGGTTGCCGTTGAGGCGGTAGACGACGACCCGCTTCTCCTCGGTGTTGACGAGGATGATGCGGTTGCCGTCGAACGGGCCGTCCCCGTCGGTGGTCAGGACCAGCTCGCGCCCGGCGGGCAGGCTCTTCTTGTCCTCCTCGCGGAGGTCCGACTTCATGACCGCATCGCGGACGGTCTCGTAGTCGAAGTCCTGTCCGGGCAATCCCGCGGAGTCGTCGAGCTTCATGTCGAAGTTGTAACTGCGCAGGGCGATGAGCCCCAGGCGCTTGTTGGCGATCCGGTAGACGGCCAGGCGCTTGGTGATGGTGTCGATCAGGATCAGCCGGTTGGCGTTGCCTCCGGGCGCTCCGGTGGTCACGGCCACCAGGCCCTTGGCGGGCTCCACGCCGGCGCCGGCCGCCGCCAGGGCCAGCCCGTCGGCCGGCGGGCCGGCCAGCTTCGTGCCCAGATAGGCCGCGAGCATCACTGCGCCCCCGATGGTCAAGAGCTTCTTCCCGCTCATCGCCCGTCCTCCTTCTCTTCGATGCCGTATCCGGGACGTGCGACCGCCTGCGGCGTGACGGGGAAGGGGTGGGATCGAGGCAGAAGGCAGAAGGCAGAAGGTAGAAGGCAGAAAGGGGACGACTATGGCGCGAAAGAAAGGTAGTGCCCCGGCGCTCTCCTGCGTTTTCTGCCTTCTACCTTCTACCTTCTACCTTCTGCCTTGCCATCTTCCGCCCGCCAGAGCCGTACGAACTGATCTGGCGAGAGCGACTCGGGCCTGGCGCCGGCCGGCGCGCCCGAGGCGGCCAGCGCCGCATCGATGCGCCCGGAGGGCATGCCGGCCACCTCGAGCGCCCGGGCCAGCTGCTTTCGGCGGGCGGAGAAGAGCGCGCGGACCAGCTCCGCGAAGCCGTCCATCTCCCCAGTGGAGACGAGCGGAGCGGCGAGCGGCGCCAGGTGCAGGATGGCGCTGGCCACCTTGGGTCGCGGCCAGAAGACGTCGGGGGGCACGTCGCGGACCGTCGCGCAGTCCGCGCGCGCGGCGAGCAGCACGGTGGCCGCGCCGTAGTGCTCCGAGCCGGCCGGGGCCGAGAGGCGCTCGGCGACCTCCTTCTGGACGGTGACGGCCGCGGAGCGCCAGGCCAGGTCCGAGGCCCCCAGCGCCACCAGGAAGGGCGTGGCCGCCGAGTAGGGCAGGTTGGAGCAGACCCGGAAGGGCTGCCCGGCCAGGGCCTCGAGCGCGGCGGCCGAAATGCGCCGGCCCTTCTCGAGGACGTCGCCCTCGACGAGCCGGAAGCGCCCCTCGGCGGCGAAGCGCTTGCGGAGGAAGCCGGCCAGGCGCCGGTCGAGCTCGACGGCCACCACCTCGCAGCCGGCGGCGAGCAGTTCGGCGGTCAGCGCCCCGGCGCCCGGGCCGGGCTCGAGGACCAGGTCGCCGGCGGCCGCCCCCGAATCGCGGACCAGCGCGGCGATCAGGTTGCCGTCGCGCATGAAGTTCTGGCCGAGCTTCCGGCTGGGGCGGAAGCCGAGAGCCTCGAGCTCCGCGCGCATCTCCTGGGTGAACCCGCCGGGCATGATTATTCGCCCCGCTCCAACGCAGAGGACGCGGAGTAGCGCAAAGGACGCAGAGGACCGGGGAGGTTCATGGGAACCTCTTGCCTCCAGCCTGCGCAATTGCCGACTTCGTCCTCTCCGCAATGTGGCGCACCAGTCCATGGTCAGACTGCATCAGTTGCTCCAGAACCGGAGTGAGCGGCGCCGGGTCTCCCGTTATCTTCCAGAGCGCCTCGGCGACGTGGGCCTTCACGAAAGGGTCATCGTCGTTGAGATGGGCTTTCAGATCCGTGGTCGCATCGAGGGCGGTGGGCCCAAGACTACCCAGCGCTATGGCCGCGTTGACTCGGACTGGTTCGAAGGAATCCCCCATCGCCTTCTTCAGGACAGGCAAGACCTGGCCTGCAGGCGGATCGATCTTGGACAAGGCCAACGCGCAATGAATGCGGACGAAATCGCTGGTGTCGTCCATGAGCGGCAGTATGTCGATGTAGGTTTCTCTGGCTGTCGGGCCGATCGCGCCCAAGGCCCCCGCCGCAGCACCGCGGATGTTATCATCCTGGTCGTGGAGCGCCTGCCGCAGAAGGGGAATGCACTCGGCGGCGTCGGGGCCGACGGCTCCTATCGAGCCAATGGCGAAAGCCCTGGCCTCTTCATCGCTGCTGGAAGCTTCTTTGAGCAGGGTTGGAAGGGCCGCTTTGCCGCACCTGCCGAGCATGCTGATGGCCAGGAGTCGATGCTCCTCTCCGTCATTGTAGAAGCGCAAATAGAGCTTGAGCCCCCGGGCTGCCCGGCTCTGGCCGCCGAGGCTCTCGATGGGATCCTGGGCCAACCTGGCGATGTCGTGGTCGCGATTGACTGCGCGAATGAGATTGCGCACCTCGATCATGGGCGCAATGAACAGCCAACAAACCAACCCCAAAACCAGCAGCAGCCCCAGCCCGGCTGTCCACAGGGCATAGATGAGCCTCGCACTGCGTGGTCGGGGCTGCTTCGCGGGTTTCATCCTTCTGCCTTCTTCCCTCTGCCTTGGCTGTCCTCTGCGACCTCCGCGACCCTCCGCGCCCTCTGCGTTGGATCAAACGGCGGCCCGCCGGTCGGCGATCTCTCTGGCGAGTTTGATCGCCTCGATCGTCGAGCGCTCCGAGGCCACGTCCTTCCCGGCGATGTCGTAGGCCGTGCCGTGGTCGGGGCTGGTCCTCACGATGGGCAGGCCGAGCGTGACGTTGACCCCGGTGTCGAAGGCCAGGGTCTTGAGGACGGCCAGCCCCTGGTCGTGGTACATGGCGAGCACGGCGTCGAACTCGCCGGCGATCTGTTTGCGGAAGGCGCTGTCGGCCGGCAGCGGACCGGTCGCGTCAATGCCCCGAGCTCGTGCCGCCGCTATGGCCGGGGCGATGGCCGAGAGCTCCTCGCCGCCGAAGCGCCCGCCCTCCCCGGCGTGGGGGTTCAGGGCCAGCACGCCGATCCGGGGCGCGAGGAACCCGAAGTCGCTGCGGAGCGCGGCGGCCAGGACGTCGAGCCGCCGACCGATGCGCTCCGGGGTCACCGCGGCCGGCACTTCGGAGAGCGCCAGGTGGGTGGTGACCAGGGCGACGCGCAGGCCGCCGCCGGCCAGGAGCATGAGTTCCGCGCCCGGCGCTCCGCAGAGCGCCGCGAGCATTTCGGTGTGTCCCGGATAGGGCCGGCCGGCGAGCTGCAGCCCCTCCTTGGTGAGAGGCGCGGTGACCACGGCGGCGGCCTTTCCGGCGAGGGCGGCGCGCGCGGCCTCCTCGACGGAGCGCGCGGCGGCCTCGGCGAGGTCCGCGTGGAGCGCACCGAAGCGCCCGCCGAGCTCGGCGTCCGAGCACTCGAGCACCTCGTCCAGCGTGTCCTCGGCCAGGCCCAGGCGCCAGGCGGTCTCCTCGAATACCCGGCGCGAGCCGACCAGCAGGAAGGGCCCGGCGCCCCGGGCCTCCGGGGAGGCCAGGGCTTTGAGGGCCACCTCGGGGCCGATCCCGGCGGGGTCGCCCATGGTCAAGGCCAGCGGCAGAGCCATGGCGGCGGATCATAGCCGCGCCGGCGGCGGGGCGCAAGAAGGACGGGGGTGGAATGCTGGAAGAATGGAAGTCTGGAGGAATGGATGATTGGGACGGAGGGGGCACCTCAGGGGCATTCCAGCGCCCCATCCGCCCTCCAGTCTTCCACCCACCCAACCCTGCAATCTTCCACCCTTCCATCCTTCCATTCCCGCGCCCTCCCCCGCCCCTTTATGCCATAAATGCCGCATCCCCCTGCGGGGCGGGCCGCGGAGCCGGCCGGTTCCCCTCTGGAGGGTGCGCTTTTTCGAAGGAGAAATAGCTTGACAGCGCCGTTTCTATGGCTATCTTCCGCCCCGAGAAAAGCGCGCCGGCCTGTGGCCGGCGACAGGGATTTAGGAGAGTGGAAAATGGCGAAGCGCAAGCCCAATCCGGCGTTCATGAAGGCTCTGACCCCCAGCGCGGACCTGGCCGTCGTCGTCGGCGCCAAGGCCATGCCCCGGACCGAAGTCGTCAAGAAGCTCTGGGCGTACATCAAGAAGAACAAGCTCCAGGACACCAAGAACAAGCGCAACATCAACGCCGATGCCAACCTCAAGAAGGTCTTCGGCGGCAAGAGCGTCGTCAACATGTTCGAGATGACCAAGCTGGTCAGCAAGCACCTCAAGTAGTCTCGAATCCTGCAGACGCACTCGCGGCCCGCCGGGCGACCGGCGGGCCGCGTCTTCTTTGGGAGGTGCCCGATCCATGAGAAAGCGGTCCGCCGCCCGTCTCGCTCTCCTGCCGCTCCTGGTCTGCTCCTGCGCGCCTGCGCCCGCGCCCGCGCCCGCCGCCCAGCCTGGCCGGGCCGCGGCCGCCAGGCGCGAGGGGGTCATGCCGGCCGCGGCGGAGCTCAAGGCCGACCGGCCGCGGCTGCTCCTGCGCCCGGAGCGCACCCCTCACGCCGTGTCTCTGGCCGAGCTCCGGGCCGTGCCGCGCGACGCGGAGTTCGAGGCCATGCTCGCGAAGCTCAGGGCGCAGAAGAGCGCGGCCTGCCAGGCGCTCGTCTGGCGGCTGACCGGCGACCGGGCCGCGGCCGAGGTGGCCGTCGCGCGGATGGGCGCATTCAAGCCGCCGGAGAAGCCTGACTCCTTCGACGTCTTCTTCCGGCTGCGCGAGTTCGCCCTGGCCTACGACTGGCTCTGCGGCTGCGAGGCCTTCGGCCCGGAGGCCCGGGCCGGGGCGCGCGCGGCCGTCCGGCCACTGGTCGAGGCGGGCTCGAGGATCGGCGACGACCACCTCTTCCACAACTACGTCTGGCAGGCCAACGGAGGGTTGGTTCTCTGGGCGCTGGCCACCGCCGGCGAGGACGCCGCGAGCGGTCGGCTCTACGAGACGATGCGCGAGCGGCTCGACCGTCGGCTCTTCCCGGGGATGGAGCACCTCGCCGGGGCGCCGGGCGAGTCCATGTGGTACTGGGCGCTCTACGACTTCTCGCCGGCGGCGCTGGCGGTGCTCGCGGCCGAGAGCGCCTCGGAGCAGCCCGTCGCCCGCCGCATCCGGGAGGAGCGCGGCGACTGGCTCGGGGCGCAGCTCCAGCACCTGATCGGTTCGACCGCGCCTGACCTGAGCTACGCGCCATTCGGCGACACCAAGTCCGGAGGCAAAGACCGCACGGCCGGCCCGGACGGTGGCGTGACCCACGAGATGGCCGGGGTGCTCTGCGGCCTGAGCCGGCTGCTGGGCTCCGGCGAGGGCGCCTGGTTCGACGACTGGATCGCCGCGAAGCGCGGCACCGGACGCTTCTACGGCGAGACGGCCATCTACTACTTCCTGTATGCCCGGACGGACCGGCCGAAGCCGGTCGAGCCGCCGCTCGCCCTCTTCGCCGGCGCGCCGCACGGCGGGCACCTGTTGGCCCGCAGCGGCTGGGGCGACGATGCCACCGTGGTGGCCTTCCGCTGCACCGACCACTACGGCGACCACAACCACTTCGACCAGGGCAGCTTCCAGGTCTGGCGCCGGCGCTGGCTGGCGCTCGACCCCTGCCTGTACAAGAAGGTGGCCGGTCCGCAGCAGGCCACCGAGCACCACAACACGCTGCTGGTGGGCGGCAGCGGCCAGAGGAAGGCGCGCGGACAGGACTTCCGGACGATCGAGGCCTTCAGGGCCGAACTCGACGCGGGCCGGCGGCTCGAGACCGGCGACATGCTCTTCCACCGGGAGGCGCCCGAGTACGCGGCGGCCGCCGGCCAGTTCGCCCAGGCGTATCCCGAGGGAACGCTCAGGAGCTGCGTCCGGCAGTTGCTCTTCGTCCGGCCCGCGACGGTCGTGGTGGTCGACCGGCTCGAGGCCCCTCCGGACGTGGAACTCGGCGAGGTCCAATGGTTGCTGCACGTCCCCAAGGGCGCGAAGGTCGATGGCGGCGTGGCGACCGTCTCCGACGCGAAGGCCGGGAGCTGGCTTCGCTGCCGCCGGATTCTGCCGGCCGCGGGCGCCGCCGGCCTCGGTGCGCCGGAGCTCTCGGCCTCGCTCGAGCCCGGCTACGAGCGCCTGAGCTTCGCGGCGCGCGGCGCGGGGACGCTGACGCTGGCGCACGTCGTCGAGGTCGGCGACGGCGAACCGGGCGCGGTGCCGGCCGCCGAAGTGCGCGTCGAGTCCAATGACGCCGACGGGCTGGTGCTCTCGGTCGGCGCTCGACGCTGGCGCTTCGCCGCCTCGGGCGACTTCGCGATCGAGCCGGCCAAGGACCTATTGCTGAAACGAAGATGACTAACCACGGAGGACACGGAGGACGATGAGAAGGGCAAGGGTTATTGCCCGCGGATGGCTTCCTTGGTGAAAGAGGCTCCACTGCCGCGGGCTGCGGGTCTCAGCCGTCCTCAGTGTCCTCCGTGTCCTCTGTGGTTGGATGGCTTCGTCGTTGTTGTTGGTCGTCGGGACGCCCCCCGCCTCCGCGGTGAGGCCGGTTGACTCCCGCCGCCGGCCCGGCTATCCTCTCGCCCATGAACGCCAGCAAGATCCCCGAAGGGCAGGCCGTCGCCACGCGCCAGGCCGCGGCCATCGCCGAGTGGTACCGTACGGGGGCGACCGTCCCCGGGGTGGCCGAGGCCGACGCCTTCCTGGCGCTGGTCCTCGAGCAGTGCTCCCAGAACTACCAGCTCTGGAACCAGGAGGACCAGGCCCGGCGCACGGACGTGACCGACGCGGTCATCGCCGGCGTCAAGCGGGCCATCGACCGGCTCAACCAGCGGCGCAACGACCTCATCGAGAGGCTCGACGAGGCGCTCATCGCCGAGGTGGGTTCGGCCATGAATGACGGCGCGCCGCTCAACAGCGAGACTCCCGGCTCGATGATCGACCGGCTGGCCATCCTCGCGCTCAAGTGCCACCACATGGAGCGGGAGAGCCGCCGCGCCGAGGCCGGCGAGGAGCACTGCCGCAAGTGTGCCGCGAAGCTAGAGGTCCTCGGCCAGCAGCGCCGTGACCTGGCCGGCTGCCTGGATGAACTCCTGGCCGCCGCCACGGCCGGCCAACGGCGGTTCAGGGTCTATCGCCAGTATAAGATGTATAACGATCCAAGCCTGAATCCGGAGTTATACGGTCGACGTTAAGCCACGTTGTTGTTGATATAGATACGATACATGAGCGGTGCAAGCCGTATGCGCCTGCTGATATAAGCTATATATAGCAACGCATATAAGCTAGGTCTTTTGCATAAATCTCTAGACACTAATCATCGGGCGGTGTACACACCACCCTGGAAGGAGCGCTCGATGGCACCGAAGTCGACCATCAACGGAAGAGCCGACGGCAAGCAGTCCGCCAAGTATCTGGTGGTCAAGCAGGCCCTGCTCGACCGCATCGTCTGCCGGCAGTACACGGAGCGCAAGGCCGTGCCCCCCGAGCGGGAGTTGGCCCGCGAGATGGGCGTGGCTCCCATGACCGCGCGACGCGCCCTGCAGGAGCTCGTCCAGGAGGGCGTGCTGGTGCGCGAGCGCGGCCGGGGCCGTGGCACGTTCGTGCGTCAGGGCCCGGCCCGGCCCGGGAGCGCCCTGGCCGCCGACGCGCGGCTCCGCCGGGTGGGCGTCATCCACGCGTACGACTGGGAGCGCCTGCAGTCCTCGCCGGTCTATCACCTGACATTTCTCGAAGTCCAGCGCGAGTGCGCCCGGCGCGGAGCCGGCCTGGAACTCCTGCCGGTCCAGCCCGGGGACCGGGCCGACCCGGCGGACCTCGCCCGCAAGGCCGGCTGCCAGGCGCTGATGGTCCTGGACTGGACCGAGGGTGCACCGGAGCTGCTGGCCGCGGCCGCCGACCGGCTCCCGGTGGTGGTTGCCGGACCGTTCCAGGAAATGGCCCCGCTGAGCTTCGTGGCGCCCAACGACTTCCAGGGCGCCTGGGCGGTGACCAGCCATCTCTTGGGATTGGGGCACCGGCAGGTGGCCATGGTCAGCTCGCGCAAGGTCGCCAAGGCATCGACCGACCGGGAGGGCGGCTGGACCATGTGCCTGGACCGCGCCGGGGTCGAGCGCGACGGCCTGCTCTATCGGGCCGGCCGTCCCAGGCAGGGACAGGGGGAGTCCTTCCAGGAGATCCGCGCGGAGCTCACCGAGGAGTTCCGGCGCTGCCCGCCGCCCACGGCGATCTTCGCGCGGGACGGGTTCATGGCCGCGGCCTGCATCCAGGCGCTCGGCGCGCTCGGCCGGCGCTGCCCCGAGGACGTCAGCGTGGCCTGCGTGGGCCGGTTCTTCGAGCATGCCCTGGACATCCCCCGCCTGACCTCCGCCCAGTACGAGGACGGGGCGCTGGGGCGCGAACTGCTCCAGCTGGTCGAGGATCTGCTGGCCGGCCGCCGGACGTCGCCGGCGGGCGTGCTCCTGCCCATGCGCGTGGTCGAGGGCGAGACCACCCGGAAGGCCAAGTGATGGAGGAGCTGCGATGAGAACGATCTGTTTTGCTTTCGCCGGCTGCCTGCTCCTGACTCTGCTGGTCACTTCTGCGGTGCGCGGCGGCGAGGCGGCGGTCAAGTCACCCACCTTTACCGTCAAACCGATGGTCAAGGTCGATGGGGATAAGGTCCGCATCGACTTCACCGTCGACCGGGTCACCGACGCGACCGTGGAGATCCTCGACGGACAGGGCAAGCCGGTCTGCCACCTGGCCTCGGGGCTGCTGGGCCCCACCGCCCCGGAGCCCTTCGAGAAGGACAAGCTGGCCCAGTCGCTCCTCTGGGATCGGAAGGACGATGACGGCAAGCCCGTCGCCGGACCGTGCAGGGTCCGCGTCGGCCTGGGCCTGGGCGTCAAGCGCGCCGGCGAGTACGGCGGCGGCTATCAGCCGGTGGAGGGTTTGCCCTGGGACGGCCGGAACATCGACAACATGAAGGCCATCGCCTGCGGGCCGGACGGCACGGTGTACATGCGCGGCGGGTTCTTCGACGGGATGCGCGACCGCCACCCGCACCTCATCGCCCTGGACAAGGACGGCAACTACCTCCGCGAGGTCTACCCGCCGGCGGCGAAGTTGGTCCCCGACAAGACCCCGGGCATGGCGACAGTGAAACTCGCGGACGGGAGCATCATCCCCCAGGTCGGCTCCTGGTGGGACCTCTTCATCCCGGCGATGACCGGGACCAAGCAGATGGCGGTCACGCCCGACGGGTTCCTGCTCATCGCCACGGAGGCGCCGGACTACGTGGCCGAGCGCCGGGCTCTCCTCAAGATCGGCGTCGACGGGTCGATCCCGAAGGACGCTTTCGCCCTCAAACTGCCCCCCGGCATGCATACGCTGGGCATGAGTCTGGCCGCGAGCCTCGACAGCAAGGCGCTCTACGTCTCGGGAATGGCCACCACGCGGCCCTCGAAATCGCTGCACGCCGTCTACCGCCTGGAACTCGACGGCTCCAACAGGTTCGCGCGGGTTTTCGGCGAGGAGGGCGTCGCCGGGAGCGACGACAAGCACCTCAAGGACCCCGCCGGGGTGGCCGTCGGCAAGGACGGCGTGATCTGCGTCGCCGACTACGGCAACAATCGCCTGGTGGCCGTCAAGCCCGACGGCACGTTCGCCGGCCAGGCCAAGGTGGAAAAACCCTTCGCGGTGGCAGCCGACCCGAAGAGCGGCGCGGTCTACGTGCTCTCCGCGGCGGTCGGCAAGATAGGCGATGCAGTGATCGGCAAGCTCACCAAGTTCTCCGCCGAACTCAAGGAGGTCGGATCGGTCGACGCCGCCGTGAAGGTGGCCTTCGGCTACGGACGGATCGCCGCGCGCTTCGGCGGCATGGGCATCGGCCTGGCCGGGGACAAGCCGGTGGTCTGGATCGGCTGCACCAGCGATCCCGACGGCTGCAACGGTTATCCCTACGGCTTCGGTTTCGGGGTGGTCAAGGTGACCGACGACGGCAACGCCCTGGCCAAGCCCGACTTCGTGGACATGAGCGCGGACGTCTTCGAGGCCCGCCGGAAGAAGCGCGCGGCCGCTTCGCGCGTCCAGCGGGACGGTTACCGCTACGACTACACCATCAAGGCCAGCAACGATCCCACCGTGCTCAACTTCAAGCGCTTCGACGCCAAGGGCAAGGAAGCGCCCTTCCCGGCGGCCGGCGAGAAGAAGTGGGCCGAGATGCTCGGACGCCCGTCGTCTCGCAACTACGGCGAGGCTCATGTCACCTACCGGAACGACATCCTCTTCCGCTACTACAACTGGCTGGGCAACGACGACAAGCGCAAGTACCCGGCCACGGCCGTCGACCAGTTCGCCCCTGACGGGACCGTCAAGAAGCGTGAACTGATCTACGGGATGCACGAGGGCTGCTTCGCCACGCCCTTCATGGTGGACCGCAAGGGCAACGTCTACGTCTCCGATCACATCCAGCCGCCCGGCCGGTTCGCGCCGGAGGAACTGGAGGCCGGACTGGTCGCCGCCGGGGGCAAACCGGACTCCAACGGCACCTATGTGACCACCTACGGCAGTATCTTCAAGTTCCCGCCGACCGGCGGCGGATTCAAGTGGGGGCAGGCCGGCCCGGGCGGCGCGGTCAAGGGCGACCTGATCCTGAAGCCGACGTCCGTCGAGGACGGCGGCGGCGGCAAGGTCAACAAGGCCTCCTGCGAGGGTGCCGAGTGGCAGTTCTACGGCATCGCCCCGGTGGCCATCACCCGCGGCACGTGCATGTGCACCGGCTGCGGCCCGGCGCTGGACGACCACGCCCGGGTCTACGTACCCGACGCCTACCGGATGTGCGTGCACGTGCTCGATACCAACGGCAACTACCTGCTCCGGATCGGCAGGTATGGCAACCAGGACGACGCCAAGGGGACGGTCGCCTTCGCCCGGCCGCGTTTCGTGAGCACCATGCCGGGGCGCGTAACCGTCGTCGATCCGCAGAATGGCCGGGCCTTCAAGCTCGACCTGGTCTACGCCGCCGAGGAGACGGTGGCGCTGCCCTGAACCGCCCGGAAGAAGAAAACGAGGAGATGGAAACGATGATCAAGCACGGAATCTTCGTAACGGCAGCCTTGATGGCTCTGACCGGCCTGGGCCTGGCCGGCGAGACCGCTCCGGCCGCGCCGGCGCGCCCGGCCGGCGTGCAGGTCTGGACCTGCGACGCGCCGGGCCAGCTCACCGCCTTCGACGTCCCGCCGGCCGGCGCCAAGCCGGAGATCAAACTGGCCGGAGTGCGCAACGCGCGTTTCGCCGGCCAGATCGTCCTGGCTTCCGGCCAGCCCATCCGCGGGGTGCAGGCCAGGGCCACGGACCTCGCCTCGGCCGACGGAAAGGCCTCCATCCCCGGCAAACAGGTGACCTTCCGGTTCGCCCTGCCCGGCGAGCCCATGCCCAAGAACATGTACGTGCCGGAGTGCCGCTTCGACGCGCTGCTCTCCGAGCCGCCCAAGGAGGCGCCGGCCAGGACCGTCCCGATCAACAACCGCTACAACGCACCCAAGAAGCCCGCCGGCGCCATGCTGCCGGTCTGGGTCACGGTGAACGTTCCGGCCGACGCCGCGCCCGGCACCTACTCGGGAAAGGTGACGATCGAGGCCCAGGGCCTGCCCGCGGCCGACGTGCCGCTCTCCGTCAAGGTCCACGGCTGGACCATGCCCGAGCCCAAGGACTACATCTGCCGCAACAACATCTGGCAGTCGCACGAGTCCACCGCCCTCTACTACAAGGTCCCCTTCTGGGCCGAGGAGCACTTCAAGCTGATGGGCCAGGTGCTGGAGCTCACCAAGCCGATCGGCAACGGCTTCTGCGTGGTGCACCTCATCAGGGGGGCCTACCACCTCAACAACGAAGAGAGCATGGTGCGGTGGATCAAGAAGGGCGAAAACCAGTACGAGTACGACTTCACCGTCTTCGACAAGTACCTCGACCTCTACGAGAAGACGCTGGGCAAACCCAACGTCCTGCTGCTGACCGTCTACCACCCCTACGTCGTGGCCAAGGACAAGGAGGGCAAGCTGACCGGGGGCGCCTCGGTCAGCCTGCTCGAGGAGGCCACCGGCAAGATCGAAGCCCTGAAGGTGCCGGACTACGGCACACCCGAGAGCGTGGCCTTCTGGAAGCCGGTGATCGACGAGGCCTTCAAGCGCATCGAGAAGAAGGGCTGGATGGACGCGGTGGTCATCGGCACGTCCTCCGACAACGGTCCGCGCAGCCCCGAGCCTTACGACCTGGTCAAGGCGGTCTGGCCGTCGCCCCGGATCATGTTCTCCGGCCACCCGCGGCCGGGCGAGTTCGCCACCGGCAAGAAGGAGAAGCTCCCCGTGACCTGCGGCGAGCAGGTCTGGGCCGCCGGGACGCTGCGCAAGACCTACCCCGGGCCGCTCGCGGCCAGGCCGGCCTTCGGCACCTTCGCCTTCTCGCGCGCCGGGGCGGGCATGTGCCACCTGCAGCAGGACGAGGAGCTCTTCGCCTGGCGCGCCAACGCCGAGATGTGCCTGCAGTGCGGCCAGAACGGCATCGGCCGGGTCGGCGCCGACCTCTGGCTGATCCCCGGGCGAAAGACGCCGCTGAGCGGCGACCAGGGCATGCACATCGGCCCGAGCGCCAGCGTCACCGCCTTCACCGCGCCGGGGCCGGACGGGCCGATCACCACCACCCGCCTGGAGCTCTACATCGAGGGCATGCAGGTCCGCGAGGCGCTGGGCTTCCTGCTCAAGGCGCTGGCCGAAAAGAAGCTCGACGCGGCCCTGGCCGGCAGGTGCACCGAGTACCTCAACGCCCGCGCGGCCGCCAACCTGCCGTTCCAGCCGAAGACCTACAACCTCGAGGTGGGCATGCCCTATCGGGCCGACTGGCAGGAGCAGGATGACAAACTCTTCGCGCTGTGCGCCGAGGCCGCCAAGGCCATGGGCCTGAAGTAGGATCCGAAGGAGACCGCGTCATGAGAACCGCCCTGCCGCTCGCCCTCCTGATCTCGGCCGGCCTGGCCGGCCCGACCCTCGGCGGGGAGCCCGCGCCGTCGGGCAAGGTCATCCTGGACGGCTCCGGGACGCTCTGGCGCACCTACATCGGCTGGAAGACGCCGGTCGTGCTCGAGGCCGACGGCAAAACGCGCCCGCTCAAGCTCCAGCAGTACTTCTGGATGCCGGCGGAGGACCCGGCCGGCAAGTCCGTGCCGGAGTGGCGCTCGGCCCATGCGCCCGACGGGTGGACGGCGCCCGATTTCGACGACGGCGACTGGCCGCAGGCGGCCGGCCCGCAGGGCCCCGGCTATCACGCCAAGGACTGGCTGCACCCCGGCTTCTCCATGTGGAGCGGCGGCAGCCCCGCACAGGTCAACGCGGTCTGCTCGCGGGCCAAGTTCAAGGTCGCTGATCCGGCCAAGGCCGGGAAGCTCCGGCTCGCCCTGCGCTACCAGGGCGGCGCGGCGGTCTACGTCAACGGCCAGGAGATCGCCCGGGACAACCTGCCGGCGGGCAAGATCGATCTCGACACGCTGGCCACGGCCTACCCGGACGAAGCCTACCTGGGCGCCGACGGCAAGCCGGCCCTGGGCGAGGCCGGCGCCAAGAGCACCACGCCCGAGCAGTTCGCCCAGTTCGCCAAGCGCGTCCGCCGCCTGGAGGTCGAGGTGCCCGCGACGGCGCTGCGCGCGGGCGTCAACGTCCTGGCCGTCGAGCTTCACCGCGCCCCCTACAGGGAGGTCTACCAAGGTGCGCCGCACGACTACCACGGCAAGAAGTTCCGCGACTGGCCGTGGCCCTGGCCGCACTGCCGACTGATCGAGGCCAAACTGGTTTCGGACGCGGCGCCTGACGCGGTCACGCCCAACGTCGGCCGGCCCGCCGGGGTCCAGGTCTGGCAGCCGCACCCCTGGGCCACGGTCACCGGGCTCGACTACGGCGATCCCTGCGAGGGCGTCGCTGCTCTCCGGCTGGTCGGGTTCCGCAACGGGGCCTTCACCGCCCGGCTGGTGGTCAGCTCCACCGAGGCCATCGCCGGACTGAAGGCGACGGCCACGGACCTCGCCGGCGAAGGGAACGCCAAGCTGCCGGCTGGGTGCGTCGAGCTGCGCTACCCGGAGCCCGACGGCCATCGCTTCGACGCCCTCCTCGAGAGCCCCCCGGCCCAGGTGCCGCTGCGGGACTACCGCGCCCATCGCGACTCCCCCGCCCAGAAGGTGGCCATGCAGCCGGTGTGGGTCACCGTGAAAGTCCCGCCCGAGGCCAAGGCCGGCGAGTACCGCGGCAAGGTGCGCGTCGAAACCCAGGGGATGGCGGGGGTCGAGGCCCCGCTGGTCATCACCGTCCACGACTGGCGGCTGCCCGACGCCAAGGCCCTCGTCGCCCACAACGATTTCTGGCAGTCGCACGAGAGCGTGGCCGCGCGCTACAAGGTCCCGCTCTGGTCCGAGAAGCACTTCGAGCTGATGGGCAAGTGCCTGGAGCTCTCCGCGCCGCTGGCCAACAAGTTCTGCAACATGCACCTGGTCAAGGGCGCCTTCTGCATCGGCAACACCGAGTCCATGGTGCGGTGGATCCGGAAGGAGGGTTCAGGGGGCACGGACGGCGGGGCTACGGGCACGGAGAAGTCCGAACCCCGAACTCCAAACCCCGAACCCTACTCGTACGACTTCACGGTCTTCGACAAGTACCTGGACCTCCACGAGAAGGTGCTCGGCAAACCCGAGGTTCTGCTCGTCGACGTCTGCGTCTCCATCCACTCGAGCAGCCGGCCCAAGGACGGCAGCTGCCCGGTGAAGGTCAGCCGGCTGGATCCGGTCACCGGCAAGGTCGAGCCTATGGACCAGCCGCCGCTCAAGCCCGAAACCGGCGTGGCCTTCTGGAAGCCGGTCCTCGAGCAGGTCAAGGCGCGGCTCGAGAAGCGCGGCTGGTGGGACGTGGCCCTGCTGGGCACCGCCTCGGACTCGGGGCCCACGCCTGACGAGGCCAAGCTCTTCAAGGAGATCTGGCCGGAGAAGGCCTGGTTCTTCTCGGGACACCCCAACACCAAGGCGGTGGCCGGCGGCGTCGCCCCGGTGAAGTGCCTGGAGTGGGTCTGGGGTGCCGGGAACATCTGGAATCCGCTCGGCGGCGAGGGCTTCCTGGGCGGCGCGCACTACCCGGCCCCCTGGAAGCGTACGGGCCTCGTCTCGGTGGCCTTCCCCCGCGCGGGGGCCGGGGCCTGCGAACTCCACGGCCACCTGGGCAGCATGCCGACCTCACAGCTGAGCGAGTACCGCCTCAATCCGGAGAAGACCATGCAGTGCGGCCAGGACGGCATCGGCCGCGTGGGTCTGAACTTCTGGGCGTCCCCGGATGAGCGGGGCCGCATGCGGCAGCTTGACTTCGGCCAGGGTACGGGACAGTTCTTCTTCAACACCGGCGTCGCCTGGTTCCTGGGCGCCGGCCCCGACGGCCCGGTGCCCACGACCCGTTCGGAGATGTTCCGCGAGGGGCTGCAGGTGCGCGAGGCCATGACCTTCCTGCAGCAGGCCGCTGACGGCGGCAAGCTCCCGGCGGAGATGGTCAAGAAGGTCGACGCGCTGCTCAGGCAGCGGGCCGAGAACATGATCCGCGAACTGGGCGACGGCCACCGCGAGTGGCGCCAGGATGAAGGCCGGCTCTTCGCGCTCTGCGCCGAAGCGGCCAAGGCGACTGGCGGCAAGTAGGCAGTCGGAAAGGGGAGGGGCTGGGCAATGGGTGCTCGCAGAATCCTCGGCGGTTCGGTCTTGATGTTGCTGGCCTGCGGGCTGTCGCTGCCTGCAATCGCCGGCGAGGCTGGCCAGTGGGTCCAGATCGGCAAGTCCGGCGGGTCGATGGGCGCCGCGACGGTCTACTCGCCGACCAGGAAGCAGGTGCTTTCCTGGGGCGGCTTGAACTCCGGCAACGAGGTCCGGGCCTTCGACGGCGCGAAGTGGACCGCCGATTACCCGGGCGACAAGGCCGGGGTCGGCGGGAACTTCTACGGCGGGCAGTCGAACGCCTCGTGGCTTGCCGGGAGCTCCCGGCCGGGACCGTTCTTCCTCTTCCGGCTGGCCTGCTGGGACGCGAAGCGCGATCGCATGGTCATCGCGGCCCACAACCTGACTGCGGCCTACGACCCCGGGAAGAAGACCTGGGAGGATCTCAAGGCCGGCTACGAGGACCGCGAGGGGAAGCGCACCGAGGGCAAGGCCCCGGAGCGCCACGCCGCGCCCTGGTTCGGACCCGTCCCAGTGCAGTGGGGGAGCATGGCCTACGATCCGATCAACGACGAGATCGTGCTCTTCCCGCAGTGGGTGACCCACACCAGTTGGGGCGACATGGGCGTCTTCGGCCCGGCTGCGCCGGAGCGGCCGGAGGACGCCGGGATCCGCGCCGGGCACTACGGCACGCTGATCTACGACTTCAAGACCAGCACCTGGAGGAACCCGGAACTCGGCGGCAAGGAGATCCTCGCCGCGCGCTCGCGCCTGGCCGAGCTCATCGCCGGCCAGCGCGAGGCCTCCCGCGCCGGCTGGAAGGCGCTCCTGGCCCTGCGGCAGGAGAAGAAGGACGAAGCGGCGAAGCTCATGACCGCCGCCGGCGAGGCCCAGAAGGCGCTGGCCGGCAAGCTCGCCGCCGAGAGGGCCGCCCTCGAGAAGCTCGCCGCCGAGCTCAAGGGCTTCGAGGCGGGGCAGGCCAGGGACGCCGCCGCTAACTTCGCCCCGATCATCGCCCGGCTCGAAAAGGCCGCCGCCGGCTTCGCGGCCGGCAAGGCCGATGAGCTGCCCGCTCTCTGTGCTCAGCAGGGGGCCGGCTACCGCGAGATGCGCCTGGTGCTCGACGAGGACCTCTACGTCCAGCCCCTGCCGCGCTGCTCGACGGGCGTGGTCTACGACCCGAAGGTCAAGGGCATGGTCATGGCCGGCGGCGACCACCTGGACCGCAAGCTCGCCGACACCTGGCTCTACGACTGCGCGACCCGCCGCTGGCAGCGCCGCGCCGCCGCGCCCGAGGCCGCCGACTGGCCGGGGATGTGCTTCGACTCCAAGCGCGGCGCCACGGTCTACGCCGCGAACAAGGGCACCTACGCCTACGACGCGGCCGCCGACAAGTGGAGCAAGGTCGGCGCCGGCCGCCCGGCGGGGCAGTACTGCGACATGGCCTACGACGAGGCCCGCGACGCCTACGTGCTCAACATCGGCAAGGACCGCTACGGCTCCGACGAGTCCACCTACCTGTTGACCCCGTCAACGCCCGAGCCGGTCGCGACCGCTCCCGCACCGCGCGAGCAGGCCGACAAGACGCCCTTCCCGCCGCCGGCCGAGCCGGCCGCCCTAAACCGGCTTAAGTCCCTCCCGGCCAACACCTGGGTCGCGGCCAAACCGAACATCGAGGTGACCGGCCGCTCCTGGAGCACGATGAGCTGGGACGAGGGGCTCCGCTGCGTTATCTATCAGGGCGGCGGCCACGCCGGGACCATGGACAACACGGTCAGCGCCTACTTCCCGGAGTCGAACCGGTGGGTCAACGCCTTCCCGACCCAGCACACCCCGCAGATCTTCGGCAACTGGAGCTGCGCCGGCGGCTACCCGGCCTTCGAGCGCGGCATGGGGCTGTCACTGCACTGCCGCTACTACGAGTCGCTCGGCGGCGTCATGGTCCACGGCTGCCAGGCCGGATTCGACTGGGCCACCCGGGAGCGGCCGCTCGACTTCAAGGCCGTGAAGGTGCCCTTCAAGTTCGCACACGGCTTCTGCCTCTACCCGGAGAAGCGCCAGATCGTCCAGGGCGGCAAGGGCGAGTACTACGACTCGAACTTCGGCCGGCAGCTCCTGGTCTGGGACCTGGACAAGGCCGAGGGCCAGGTGATCAAGCCGGCCGGGCCCTTCCCGCAGCTCAACTGCGAGTGGAGCGCCCTGGCCGTCCACCCGGACCGCGAGCTGCTCGTGCTTCACGGCGCCGGCGACCACAACAAGCGCACCGACACCGAGACCTGGGTACTCGACCTCAAGGCCCCGACCGCGTGGAGGAAGCTCGAGCTCAAGGGCACCACGCCGAGCGTGGGCATGGGCAAGCTCAGCGCCATCCCGGGGACGCCCTACATGGTCTGCGCCATGCCCTCGAGCGACGACCTTTGGGTCCTGGACTTGGACCGCTCGGCCTGGAAGCCGCTCGGCAACGCCTACGACCCGGGCGCCAAGAAGAAGGGCTTCGACCTCTACGGCCAGTGCGTCTGGGACCCGCACCACAAGATCTTCGTCCGCAAGGGCGACTACGGGCACCCCACGCTGCTGCTGCGCCCGGACTTCGGCGCGATCAAGTGGGAATAGGAGAGCGAGTCATGCGACTTTTCGCCACGCTGAGCCTGGCGGCCGGGCTGATCCTGGTCGCGGCCTCGCAGCTGTCCGCGGCCGGCGAGGGCCCGGCGGCCCCGTCCGCCCCGGCCCCCAAGCCGTCGGAGTTCTACGCGGCCATGCCGGACGGCTCCTGGCTGCTGGCCGGGGCCGGGACCTACAAGGGCCGCGACGCCGGCAAGGAACCGCCCTTCGGCATCCTGGGCTTCTCGGGCATGGCCCTGGACGCCGGCCATCGCAAGCTGCTGGTCTTCGGCGGCGGGCACAACGACTACTGGGGCAACGAGGTCTGGGCCTGGGACGTCGACAGGCGCGAGTGGCAGAGGAAGTACGAGCCCGACCAGTTCATCAGCATGAAGCTCGAAGATGCGCTCAAGGGCGTCGACAACAAGAAGCAGCCCGGCGTCTGGCTGCCCTCGAGGCGGCCGATCACCCGGCACACCTACGGGAGCATCTGCTTCCTGGAGGACAAGGGGCTGATGCTGGCCGGCGGCGGCTCGACCTATTCCGGCCCCAACCGCAACAAGGTCGACTTCTGGTGCGACGTGGGCAACCCCGGAGGCGTGTGGCTCAACGGGCCGGCCGACATCTGGCTCTACGGCCTGGAGAAGAACGAGTGGACCTACAAGGGCTCGGGCAAGGCCGAGGGCGCCAAGCCCGATTTCCCCAAGGGCTGCGGCACCTCCACCTACGCCCCGGACATCAAGGCGGCCATCGTCGTCTCCGACGCCACCTGGCTCTACGATGCCGAGAAGGACGCCTGGACCAGGAAGGGCGCCAAATGCCCCGGCGGCGGCCACTCGGTGATGACCTACGACACCAGACGGAAGCTCGCCTATCACGTCGGGCGAAGCGGCAAGGAGCTCAAGATGTACTCCTACGACCCGGCCAAGGACGTCTGGGCCGAGGTCAAGGCCGAGGGCGAGCTGCCCTCCAACCGCGACGGCGGCTGGGGCATCACCTACGACGGCGCCAACGACGTAGTCCTGGCCTTCGGCCGCGACGGGCTGGCGGTCTTCGACCCGAAGACTTCCAAGTGGGAAAAGAACCCGGGCAAGCCGGAGAAGGCGCCCGCGGCCAGCGAGTGGATCTTCAACCGGTTCCAGTACGACGCGGCCAACAACGTGGCCTTCCTGGTCACCGGCACCCGCGACTGGCGGGTCGACGTGTGGGCCTACCGCTACCGGAAGCCTGCGGCTGCCGGCGAAGCGGCCAAGTAAGGCAGGGGGGAAAGGCGATGATGCTGAGAAACTTCTGGGCGGCGGGCTTGGCCCTGGCGGGCCTTATCGGCGCGGCGCCGGCCGCGCCGGCCGGTGAGGCGGTGGAGGTCCGGAACTCGGAGGTGACCGAGACCGTCCACACCTGGCTCGACGGCCGGCCGGGCGGAGAGCTCAAGCCGATCGTGATCCTAGCCGCCCGCAACGGGACCTTCTCCGGCCGACTGGTGGTCACCTCGGCGGCGCCGATCAAGGGCCTCAAGGCCGAGGCCGGCGAGCTGGTCTCCAAGGACGGCGCGAAGATTTCCAAGGAAGCCGTGCTGGTGCGCTACGCACTGCCGGCCGATCCCAAGACCTCATTCGTCGGCCTGCGCGGCGGGGCGGGGCGGTTCGACGCGCTGGTCGAGGCCCCTCCCGCCTCGGTGGCGGTGAGCGGTCCCGGCAGGCCCCAGGGTTGCGTCGGCGTACGGGCCGACGACAAGCCCTCGGCCGGCGCCACCGCCCCGGTCTGGATCACGGTGCGCGTCGGAGCCGACGCCAAACCGGGGGAATACGAGGGCAAGCTCAAGGTCCAGGCCGACGGTCTGGCCGCCAGGGAGATCCCGGTCAGGCTCAAGGTCCACGACTGGCGGCTGCCCGACCCCAAGGACTTCACCGTGCACCACAACTTCTACCAGTCGCACGAGTCCGTGGCGCGCTACTACGATGTGCCCTTCTGGTCCGACAAGCACTTCGACCTGATGGGCCGGAACCTCAAGCTGGCCCACGAGGTGGGCGGCAAGCTCTGTCTGGTCCACCTGCTCAGGAACTCGCACTGCCAGAACAACGCCCAGACCATGGTCCGCTGGATCCGCAAAGAGGGTTCGGGGGACAGGGTTCAGGGTTCAGGGGCCACGGATGGAACGGCGGGCGCGGGGAAGCCCGCACCCGGAACCCCGAACCCTGAACCCTACACCTACGACTTCGCCGTTTTCGACAAGTACCTGGAGACCTACGAGAAGGCCGCCGGCAAGCCGGGGCTGGTGGTGATCAACGCCTGGGAGTGGTCCTGCGACAAGCAGGCCAAGCCGGTCACGCTGCTCGATCCCGCCAGCGGCAAGGTCGAGGACCTGGAACAGCCGGCCTACGGCACGCCCGAGAGCGAGGCCTTCTGGCGGCCGGTCCTGGCCGGCGTCCGCCAGCGCCTCGAGAAGAAGGGCTGGTGGGACGTGACCGCGATCGGGTCCTGCTCGGACCGCGCGCCGGGTCCCAAGTCGGTGGCCGTCTTCCAGAAGATCTGGCCGGACGCCAAGTGGTTCAACTCCGGGCACGTCAACCCCAGCAGCCTCAAGTCCGAGGGCGGCGCGGCCGTGCCGCTGCCCTACTCCGAGCACGTCTGGGCGGCCGGGGAGCTCTACAATCCGGACAAGAAGAACTACGGCGGCAAGTACCCGGCGGTCTGGAAGCGCGGCCGCTCGCGCCTGGAGTGGGGCTTCCCGCGCGAGGGCGTGGGCATAATCTTCCGCTGGTCCGACGGCCACATGCTCGTTGCCCACCGGATGGTCAGCGAGGCGTGTCTCCAGGGGAATCTCAACGGTTTGGGCATGGTCGGGCTCGACTTCTGGCCGCTGCCCGTCGCCAACCGCAACGACCGCCGGCCGATCTTCGGGGCCAACTTCGGCCAGTACGACCCGGGGGCCAGCAACCTGGCGCTCGTGACCGCCGGCCCGGACGGCCCGGTCGCCAGCGAGCGCTACGAGGCCTTCCGCGAGGGCGTGGAGTTCGCCGAGGCGGTGATCTTCCTCAAGAATGCGGTCGACTCCGGCCGGCTGGGCGCGGACCTGGCCAAGCGCGGGACGGAACTGCTCGACGAGCGCGCCCGGCACTACCTCAAGACCCGCGAGGCCAAGTGGGAGCCCGTCACCGGCCCCTGGGCGGCCTTCGAGAGCTCCGGCTGGAAGGACCGCGACGACCGGCTGCTGGCGCTCTGCGCCGAGGCGGCGAAGGTCGTCGGCGGGAAATGACCGGGAGGGGTGAACAGTGCGATACGAGAAGACCTTCGCCAGCGTGACTCTTGCTGTCCTGACCTTAGGCCTGACGACGCCCGCGGGAGCCGGAGAGGACGCGGGCTTCGCCGGCCTGCCCGCCAACAAGTGGGTCAAGCTGCCCTGCAAGGCGCAGCCCGGGTTCATCTACTGCGCTCCGGTCTACGCGCCGGGGCGCGGGCAGTTGCTGCACTGGGGCGCCATCACCACCTACGACAAACCTTGTCCCAACGACGTCCGGGCGTTCGATCCCGCGGTCGGCGACTGGGTCTCGGACTATCCGAGCGACCCGCCGCAGCCCAGGGCCATCAACGGGGAATCGGGCCAGGGCGGCATGCTGCCGTCCGGCCGGCCGCGGCCCGCCATGATCCTCAACGGGGTCTGCTGGGACTCCAAGCGCGAGCAGGCCGTCTACACCATGGCGGGACTGATGGCCGCCTATGATCCGAAGGCCAAGACCTGGAAGGACCTCAAGGCGAAGACCGTCATGCCGTACCCCACGCCGGAATACGTGATGACGGGCAACGGATGGACGCCCACCGGGAAGTTCAAGACCGAGTTCGACGGCGGGCCGCCGATCTACGGCATGGGCACGGGCTACGACCCGGAGAACGACGAGATCGTCCTCTTTCCGCACTTCAGCGCCAAGGGCATCGCGCTCCGCGCGGCCACCGGGCAAATCACCGGACACATGGGCACGTTGCGCTACAGCTTCAAGGACAACACCTGGCGGGCGGTCGGCGACACCTTCGGCTCGGACGAGGTCAAGGCGGCGCGCACCGGCCTTGTCGCGGTCATGGCCAAGGCCAGCGCGGCGACGGACGCGGCCTGGGTCCTGAACCGCAAGCCCGACGCGGCCAAGGCAACCGAGGCCGTCAAGCAGTTCGAGGCCGCCGCCGGCGAACTCGACAAGCTCGCCGTGCCCGCCGCGGCCAAACCGGGGCTCGCGCCCGTCGCCGGGCTGCTCAGGACCGCGGCGGCGGCGCTCTCCGCCGGCAAGCCGGCCGAGGCCATGAAGCCGGCGCGGGACGCGCTCTGGGCGATGAACGACGCGCTCGACGGCGCGCTCCGCGTCGAGCCTCCGCCGCGCTGCGCCGCGCCGCTGGTCTACGACCCGAAGAACCGCTGCCTGGTCATGTTCGGCGGGCTGACCAACCTGGCGCGCACCGATCTGGATGTCCCCGACCCCCTGGCCTGGACCGGCTTGAACGACACCTGGCTCTACGACTGCAAGACCCGCCAGTGGCGGGAGCTGTCCTGCAAGGGCCGGCCGCCGGGACAGCGCGTGCCCAAGCTGGCGTACGACCCCGAAAGCGGTTTGATGCTGCTGGTGGCCACCACCGGAAAGAAGATCTCGCTCTGGTCGCTGGACGTGGCCAAGGGCGAGTGGCTCAAGCGCGACGAGCAGGACTGGCAGGACGTGACGTGGTGGGCGTCCACGACGCCCATGGCCATGCTCGGCTACGACCCGGTCCGCCGGCTGCTGCTGATCGTCCAGCCCGAGATGAACTGGCGAGATGGCTCCAACTCCCAGATCACCTACGGCATGAAGCTGGACCTAGCCAAGCTGCCCGGCCAGCCGGCGCCGGCCTGGACTCCGCCGCCGCCGATCAAGCCCCAGGAGGTCCCCGCCGACGACCCGGCCTGGGTGGCGAAGCTCAAGGCGCTGCCGGCCAACACCTGGGTGCAGGCCAAGCCGCCGAAGGAGCCTTCGCAACGGGATTGGGGGAACCTGGCGGTGGATCCCGTGCGCGGCTGGGTGGTCTATCAGGGCGGGGGGCACTCGACCTATCAGAGGAACGACGTGTCGGTCTACAACCCCGGCGCCAACAAGTGGTCATTCCAGGCCGGCGACGACAACGGCTATGTCCCCCCCAATTACTGGGAGGGCAACAACCTTGGCTACCGCGGCGGGCCGCGCGGCCGGCACGAGCGCAACACTTACCAGGCGCTCGATGGCCGGGTGTACAACTACATCGGCACGGGGGACATATTCCAGGACGGGGCCATGTACCTCGATCCGGACTGCGTCCGATTCTACGACATCGACCGCGGCGGAGTCCACCGGGAACTGCCGCTGGCCGGCAAGCCGGCGATCCCGCCCCCGCCCGGTTGCCGGGGCATCGGGGTCGTCGACCCGGGCGGCCGGGTCATGCAGCTCTTCCGCCAGACGGCCGGCTACTACGCGGCGGACATCGCCAAGACCTTCCTAACCAGCTACGACATCTACGGGCACGGGTTCACGGTCACCGAGGTGCCCAAGCCCTTCCCGATGCATCGCGGCCTGGGCGAGAGCCGGGCCTTCTGCTACGTGCCCGACCGCGACATCTACGTGCTCATGACCACCGCGCCCAAGGACCCGGCGCGCCTTTTCGAGATGCCCAAGGACAAGGAGGAGACCCGGCACGTGACCTTCGCCTACGATATGAAGACGGGCAAGTTCAGCGAGCTGCCCGCCAAGCGGGAGTTGCCGCTGCAGCCCGTGCGGGTCGTCGAGTACGTGCCGGCGCAGAAGTGTCTGCTGGCGATCATCGCCCCGGACCAGCAGTGGGTCTACTCGTTCGAGAAGGGCGACTGGGCCCAGCTGCCGATGAAGACCGAGGGGGGTGGAATGCGCATTCAGGCGCCCTACGGCCAGATGGTCTGGGTAGAGAAGTACGGAGTGTTCGTGAACATGGTGGGCAACACCTGGGTCATGCGGCCGGACTTCAGCCAGGTGAAGTGGGAATAGGAGACGGGAGGATCGGCATGAGCGCCCCGGTTCGCGTCGCGGTCATCACCGGCAAGCACCCCTACGACGTGCCCGCCTTCCAGCGGATGTGGCGGGAGCTGCCGGGCGTCGACGCCTACCCGCAGCACCTCGAGGAGTTCGCCTCCTCGCCGGCCGATACCCGCGCCGGCTACGACGTCCTGGTCTTCTTCAACTTCAACCAGGCGACGCCGACCGGCCAGGAGGTCATCGTCGGCGAAAGCACCAAGGCTTCGCGCCAGGAGGCCAGGCTCGACAAGCAGGTCCTCGAGGCCCTTGAGGACCTAGGCCGGGCGGAGCAGGGCATCATGGTCTGGCACCACTCGCTGCTGGCCTGGCCGGAGTGGACGCGCTGGTCGGCGGTCTCCGGCATGGCCGACCGGAGCTTCCGGGATGTCGACTGCGACCGGGTCCGGACCGAGGTCCTCGATGGCGACCACCCCATCACCCGCGGCCTCTCCACCTGGGAGATGGACGATGAGGTCTACGCGATGGGCGCGCCGGATCCGGGCTGCCGGGTCCTCCTCGGCACCGACCATCCCAAGAGCATGCGGGCGCTGGCCTGGGCCCACCAGCTGGGCGCCGCCCGGGCCTTCACCTACCAGTCCGGGCACAACGCCAAGGCCTTCGGCAACGAGAGTTTCCGCCGGGTCATGACCCAGGCGCTGGCCTGGCTGGCCCATCGGACCTGATCGAGGAAGAGGACAGCGATGAAGAAGGTGCTCATCACCGGGGTCGAGAAGGCCGAACTGCTCGAGGTCGAATCCCCGGCCGCGCCGCTGGCCTCGGACGAGGTCGAGGGCCGCACGCTCTTCTCGGCGATCAGCGCCGGCACCGAGCTGCACAGCTACGGGCGCGACGGCGCGGAGAAGCGCAAGTACCCCTGCGAGATCGGCTACGCCGCCGTCTTCGAGGTCGACGCCGTCGGTGCGGAGATCAAGGGGCTCAAGGCCGGTGACGTCGTCTTCACCTCCGGCCGGCACGCCTCGCGCCAGCGGGTCAAGGCCTCGAGCGCCGCGCCGGTGCCCGCGGGGCTGGCCGCCGAGAAGGCGGTGCTCACCCGCCTGATGGGCATCAGCTGGAGCACGATGATCACTACCCGGGCCCGGCCACCGGCCCGCGCCGCCGTCACCGGGCTCGGCCCCGTCGGCCACCTGGCCGCTCAGATCTTCGCGGCCTCCGGCTACGAGGTGCTGGCCGTCGACCCCAACCCTCAGCGCCGGGAGTGGGCCTCCGCCAAGGGCCTCCGGAACGTCCTCGCGGCCATGCCCGTCGACGACCCGGCCTGGCGCGGGCAGCTGGACCTCGTGGTCGAGTGCTCCGGCCACGAGGCCGCCGTGCTCGACGCCTGCAAGATGGTCCGCAAGCGCGGGGAGGTGGTGCTGGTCGGCGTGCCCTGGGCGCGCCGGACCGAGATCTACGCCCACGAGATCCTCTACCGGGTCTTCTACGACTTCGTCGACCTGCGCAGCGGCTGGGAGTGGGAGGTCCCCAACCTGCCGACCGACTTCCAGATGAGCAGCCGCATGGAGATCTTCGCCGCCGGCATGCGCTGGATCGCCGACGGGCGCATCGACGTCGACGGGCTCTGCGCCGCGGTGCCGCCGGGGGAGGCCCAGCGGGCCTTCCAGGACCTCGCGCGCGGCCGGAGCGGCAGCCTGGTCACCCTCTTCGACTGGAGGAACGAGCGATGAGAGCCTCGACAAGCATGATCGTCAGGACCGCCTGCCTCGCCGTCCTGGCCGCCTTCGGCACGACCGCCCCCGCCGGCGAGGACCTCCCGGCCAACACCTGGGTCACGGTTGGCGACGAGCCCGGCGGCGGAACCTCGGCGGGGCTCGTCTACCTGCCCGAGCAGAAGGGCATGCTGCTCTACGGCCGGCGCGACGGCAAGGGCGCCAACCGGTACTGGGCCGAAGTCTTCAAGATCGCCGGGCGCAAGTGGGAGGAGTGGGTGCCCGAGGCCGGGCGGCTCTCGGCCCAAAATACCCGCGGCTCGTGCTACACCCAGTGGAAGACCGAGAACGGCTACGAGATGCCCGTGCTGCCGGCCTACAACAACTGCTTCTGGTCGGCGCACCAGATGTGTCCTCTGCCCGACGAGAAGAAGGTGCTCTACTTCTGGGGCGGATCGACCTTCAAGTACGACCCGGCCAAGCGGGCCTTCGAAAACATGAAGATCTCCCTGGCCGCCGCGCCGCCGGACGTGATGCTCGGCACCATGGCCTGGGACCCGGTCGGCAAGCGGGCCATCCTCTTCGGCGGCGGTTACCTCAAGGCCCACCAGGTCCCGGCGCGCACCGACACCAAACAGGAGAAGCAGTCCGACGCCTGGACCCCCGACAGGTGGGACCGCCGCGGCACCTGGGCCTACAGCCCGGAGAAGAACTCCTGGCGGAAGCTGGAGACGGCCTCCGAGGAGGTGGCCGAGGCCAACGCGAAGTTGCTGGCCGCAGGGACGGAGTTGCGCACGCTCTGGGGCGCGACCCGCGGGGTCGCCTTCGAGTACGGCGACCTTGTGCTCGGGAAGAAGCCGGAGGAGCTCGCCGCGCTCGTCGAGAAGTTCGCCGCGGACCTCGCCGCCTTCGCCAGGGACGCGGGCGGCAAGGGCGCCGGCGACTACGAGAAGTGGCAGTTCTCGACCGCGGCGGGCTTGGTCGAGAAGGAAGTCTGCGCGAAGCTCAAGGACGCCGCCGCGGCCCTGAAGGCCGCCGACGGCTGGAAGGCCTTCTGGGCGCTCGATGCCGCCGAGAAGAAGCTTATCGACGCCCAGGAGGCGCTGGCCGTCGCCCCGCGGCCGCGGGACTACTCGCGGATGGTCCTCGATCCCGAGAACAAGGGCATGGTGCTCTTCGGCGGCGACGGCGAGGACCGCTTCTTCGCCGACACCTGGCTGCTGCACCTGGACACGAGCCGCTGGGAGCGCTGCCGCACGTCCGTCCATCCGCCGGAGGTCGGCTCGGCGATGGTCGCGATGGACTACGACGCGAAGAACAAGGTTGTCGTTCTGGCACATCAGTCGGCCGGGCTCTGGGCCTTCGACGCCATCAAACGCGACTGGAAGAAGATCGAGGTCGCCGGCGAGTTCGCCCAGAAGGGCAAGGGCGGCACTTGGCTCAGTCTGGAATATGCACCGGAGGCGGACCTGCACGTGTTGGTCAACATGACATTCTCCGGCATCAACTGCCCCTCGCGGCGCACGCAACTCCTGCGCCTGGACCTCAAGTCGGCCAAGGTCGCCGAGACCGCGGCGGGCGGGGCGGAGGAAGTCTGGCGCCGGCAGTACGGCGCCGGCTCCGACGGCCCGGCCGACAAGTACGACCTGGCCTGGAGCTTCCTGCCGAAGACCCAGGAGGAGTACCGCGCCAAGGTCGCCGATCACAAGAAGCTGCTCGACGCCATCCCCGACAACACCTGGACGCAGCTGCCCCACGTCTACAGCGGCTATGGCCGGGCCTACGGCTCCTTCTGCTACGACTGGGACCGGGACGAAATCCACCTCTGGGGCGGCGGCCACTCGGCCTACATGGGCAACGAGTGGAGCCAGTACGACCTGGCCTCCAATCTCTGGATGGAGTCCTGGAACCCGGAGTTTCCCTGCCACCCGCACGGCAGCCCCGACGGCGAGGGCTGGGGGCCGCACTTCCAGCACGTGATCGGCAGCTCCCACGGGTACACCAAGTACGGCTACAGCGGTTCCCTGAAGAAGACCGTCTTCGTCGGCAGCACGCTCTACGACCCCGACCGGATGCGCTACGCTCCGGAGGGGCTCAAGGTCGAGAGGGAGAACCCCGGTCAGAGCCTGGGCGCCCGCGTGGAGATGAACGGGGTCGCCGACACCTACGGGGTCAGCGCCCAGCACTGGTACGGCGGGCCGTTCGGCGTCTGGCCGGTCGACCCCAAGGCCATGACCAGCACCCGGCTCAAGGGCAGCGACACGCCCTTCGGCACCAACGACCGCGCCAAGGCGACCTTCGACGCCAAGCGCAAGCGCATCCTCTTCTACGGCGCGATCAACGCCAAGGAGAAGGGCGGCAAGTGCAACGCGCTCTGGGCGTTCGACGTAGCCGGCGGCAAGTGGGAGAAGCTCGAGCCCAGGATGGAGCCCGAGGGCGCCGAGGCGCCGGCCATCACCAACTGGAACTACTGCTACTCCCCTAAGCACGACGGTCTGCTCGTAGCCGACAAGGCCGCCACCTGGTTCTACGACTGCGAGAAGAACGTCATGAAGAAGCTCGAGTGCAAGCCCGTGCCGACCGAGGCAGGCGTGATCTACTCGCCCAGGCAGGACCTCTTCTACATGCTCGACGGCCACGGCTACCGGCAGCAGCAGGTGTGGGTCTTCAGGCTGAAGCTCTGAAAGGGAACGGGGGAGCACGACCGTGACGCCGCGCCTGCAGGTCGAACGCCGCTACCGCGTGCCCGACGTGCGTCTGCGCATCGCCAACACCGAGATGGCGGTGATCGGGCGCCCCGGCGTCGGTCAGTGGCTGGCCACCGCCGCCTACTCCAACCGCGGCGGCCATCTCGTGCTCATCCGGCCCGACGGCCGCGAGTACCGCATCATCGCCACTCCTCACGCCGGGATGATGCTCCAGGCCGACGAGCGGGGACGGCTGGTCTTCGGAATCCGGGACCTGGCCCGCTTCGACCCGGCCAGCGGGCGCATCGAGGTCCTGGCCCGGGAGGCCAACCCCGGGATCTGGGGCGGATGCGTCACGCGGAAGCTGATCGTGGCCGGGGCCTCCACGCCGGATGGGATGCTCACCGTCTACGACCGCGCCAGGAAACGAGTGGTGAAGCAGCTCGCGCCGCTGCACCCGCGGGCCTTCTACCACTACCGTGCACTCGAAACCCCCGACGGCCGGGTGCTGGTCATGTCCAGCCTGCCCAACGCGGTGCTCACGCTGCTCGACCAGGAGACGCTGGAGGCCGAGCACTTCGAGCCGCCCGCGATCAAGGGGCTGGCCGGCTGCCAGGGCGGGCAGTTCCTGACTCCGAGGCTGCTCTACCTGCACTCCGGAGCGCGCGCCTTCCTGCTGCGTTACCCGGGGTTCGAGACCGTTGCCGAGATCCCGGCGCCCCCGGAAGTCGGCGGCTGGAGCCGCAAGACCGTCCTGCTCGCCGGCCGGGTCGTGGCCTGGGGCGGCGGCGCCAACCGCTTCTTCGTCCTCGATGCCGCGCGGCGCCGCTGGCGGCCGCTCACCGCCGGGCCGGTGATGCCGCTCGTGCCCGGGCTGCCCGAGAACTGCGACACCTTCGCCGCGCCCGGCGACGGGGCGCTCGCCGGGATCACCTCGACGGGCCTCTTCTTCCGGATCGAGAAGGGCGCGAGCCGGGCCGAGACCCGGCAGCTCAAGATCGCCGGCCCGGTGCACGGCGCGCCGCTCCTGGTGGTCAGGGACGGGAAGCTCGCGAAGGCCTATGGCTCGGCCCACGTCCTCCAGCGGCTCTGGGAAGTGGATCTCGCCTCCGGAAAGGGCCGCGACCTGGGCGACTCCGGTCCGGGCGGCGGGCAGATCAACGACATGTTCTGGGACCCGAAGCGCCGGCGCGTCTATATGGGCAGCTACACGACGTGCACGCTGATCGAGTACGATCCGGCGCGCAGCGGGCGCTTCCCCGAGAACCCCCGGGAGCTGGCCCGCGTCGGCCACGGCCAGATGCGCCCTCTCCAGCTCATTCACGACGGCGACTTCGCCTGGATGATCAGCTCGCCCTACTACGGCACGCTGGGCGGGGCGCTGAGCCGCATCGAGCTCGACACCGGCCGGGTCCGGGTCTTCCGGGACCTGGTCGCGGGCCAGACGCCGACGAGGATGCTGCTCTCTCCGGACCGCCGGACGATGTACCTGTCCACCACGGTGGAGGGCGACAACGGCTCGTCCATAGTCCAGGCGCGGAGCGCGCACCTGGTCGTCTTCGACGTCCGCCGCTGCCGGGTCATCCGGTCCTTCGCGCCGTTCCGCCAGGCGCCGCGGCTGCTCCTGCGGGAACTGCTGCCCGGCGGCCGGCTGCTCTTCCAGGACGGCGGCGACTTCGAAGCCGGCGCGATCCTCTGGACCTGGGACCCGCGTGGCGATGACGTCCGCCGCGTGGGCCCGGCGCCGGCCGGGCTCCGCCAGGTGCTCCCCGGTCCGCGCGGCCGCGGCCTGTGGGCCAGCGGCTACGAGGGCATCGGGCCGCTGGTCCTGGGCGATCCCTGCCGGATCGAGCCGGCCGCGGACCCGGCGATCTCGCGCCGGGCCTTCGACCGGGTCGGCAAGTTCCTGCAGTGGGTCGGCCGGGAGCTCTGGCTGATCACCGGGCCGGAGCTTCTCTGCCTGGCGTCGAAGCGCAGGGGAATACGATGAGCGAACCGAAGATGCGCAGTCTGTTGATCGCGGCGGCCGCACTGGCGGTCTCCTGGAATGCCTCGGCCGGCGAAGCACCCAAATTCACGGCCAGACCGGCCGCCTCTTCGGAGGCCGGGGGTGCGCGCATCGCCTTCGAGGTCGCCGCGCCGACCGACGTGGCCGTGGAGGTCCTCGACGCCAAGGGCGCGATCATCCGGCACCTGGCCGCCGGCGTCCTCGGCGAGACCCCGCCGGAGCCGCTGGTCAAGGGGCTCAAGCAGTCGCTAGTCTGGGACGGCAAGGACGACGCGGGGAAACCCGCGGCAGGCGGGCCCTTCAAGGCCCGGGTGCGACTGGGCCTGGGCGCGACCTTCGACCGCTTCATTCTGGACCCCAAGTCCGGCAAACCCTCCGGCCCGATCCAGCCGATGCTGGCCGCCGGAGAGAAGAACGGCCTGGCCGTCGACAGCAAGGGCAACATCCACATGCTCCTGACCTACGGCACGGCGGGCATCGCCGGGCGCACCGAGAACCGGCTGGTGGTCCTCTCGCCCGAGGGCAGGTATCTGCGCACCACCGTGCCCTTCCGGGCCAACTTCCCGCGCGGGAAGCTCGCCGGCGTGGACTTGGTCTCCGCCGAGCCGGGCCGGCTCACGCCGCGGATCTACGAGCGGGTCTGCACCACGGTCCTGCCGCAGTTCGAGTCGCTCCCGCCCCAGACCATGGCGGTGACCGCCGACGACCGGCTGGTCCTGGCCAGCGGCTGGGCCACCGAACTCTACGGCTTCGGGCCGCGCTCGCTGCTGGTGATCAACGCCGACGGGAGCATCCCGCGCGAGCGGTTCAACGGGCCGGTCCTAGTGGGCGGGATCGCCAGCGGCATCGCCCACATCGGGGTCAGTCCCGACGGCAAGTACGCCTACGTGACCGGGCTGGCCGACGAGCGCTACTATGACCCGGACAAGTACGCCAGGAACCTGCACCAGACCGTGCTGCGCGTCGAGCTCAGGGTCGACGCCAAACCCGAGGTCTTCTTCGGCAAGCACAAAACCGCCGGCGCCGGCGCGGAGTTGCTCAACGATCCCCGCGGCCTGGCGGTGGACGGCAAGGGCCAGGTCTACGTCTCCGACCTCCGCAACAACCGGGTGGTCGTGCTCTCTCCGGAGGGCAAGCTCGTCCGGGAGCTCAAGGTCCCCGACCCGACGGTCCTGGCCGTGCACCCCAAGGGCGAGGCCATCTACGTCTTTTCGGTGCCGGCGGCCGGCGGCTCCGGCCTGCTCAAGCTCGACGCCGGCGGCAAGCAGGTCTGGAGCCACCCCATGCCCGGCACAGCGCGCGGCCGGCCGATGCAGCATCCGACCATGGCCCTGGACGCGCGCGGGGAGCGGTCGGTCCTCTACCTGGGCTCGAACTACGAGTACAACAAGTACCGCCTCCTCAAGATCGTCGACCAGGGGCCCAAGGGCGAGGCCTCAGATCTGCTGCCGCCTGCGGCGGGCTTCGGCGACTCGGCCGGTTCGGTCACCCCGGATGACACCGCCTACGTGCGCCAGAGCGGCGGAGGCACGGCGGTGAGCTCGTTCCTCGAGACCGGCGCCACCGGCGAGAGGAAGCCCTGGTGGCCGAAGTACTACGACCGCGCCCTGATCGGCCGCGATGGGCTGTGCTACACCTACAAGTGCGACAAGCCGAAGAAGGGGGACGTTCAGATCGAGCGGAGCACGCTGGCGCGCGAGCCCCGGCCCTTCGGCACAGACGACAAACTCTCCGAGCCAGCGACCGGCGCCTTCTGGGCCGGGCGGCGCGCCAATCTCTGCGTCACGGCGGCCGGCGAGATGTTTTACCTGGAATACCTGGATCAGGGCGGCGGCAAGACCCAGATCCGTCACTACGGGTCCGACGGCAAGCTGCGCGGCATCCCGGTCACGGGCCTGCTCGGACCCATCGGCGTCATGGTGGACCGCAGGGGCAACATCTACACCGCCGACAACCTGAAGCCCGCCGGCGTCCACTGGCCGAAGGAGATGGACGGCTTCATCTCCAAGCTCGACAAGAAGGGGCGCGATGAGTACGGCGAGACCTACGGCGCGATCCTCAAGTTCGGCCCCAAGGGCGGGAGCGTGAAGCCCGGCGCCGCGGGAGCGGGGGAGCGGGCCATGGAGCTCTGCGCCGGCGAGAAGAAGTTCGCCGTCGCGGGCCTGGTCGACTGCTACGTGGGCATCAGCCCGCTCGCGCCGCTCCGCACCGGCTTCAAGTCGAAGTGCTGGTGCCTGGGTTCCTCCTTCGACCTCGATGCCCACGACCGGCTCTTCGTGCCGGACTCGGCGCGTTTCTGCGTTCACGTCCTGGACTCGAACTTCAACCCGATCATGGACTTCGGGGGCTACGACAGCATCGACGCGCCCGAGGGCAGGGGAAACCTCCCCGGGCCGGAGATCTCCTTCGAGTGCCCGACCGGAGTCAGAGTCTCCGACCAGGCCGCCTACGTCTACGACGCGGCGCCCTGCGCCCGGCGGACCATGCGCCTCAAGCTGACCTATGCGGCGGAAGAAACCTGTTCCTTGCCATAGGAGCCTGCCCCGATGCACATGCTCGAGTTCCGGCACACCCAGCCCGTCGACAAGGACGAGCGCAAGCTCGCCGGCCGCCGTGCCCAGGAGCGCTACCCGGAGGGCTATCGCCCGCTCGCCGAGCACCCGGCGCTCTTCTGCCGGGCCGCCGACCGCCCGAAGCTCAAGGCCCGGCTCGGCAAGCAGCCCTGGAAGGAGTGGTACGAGGCGCTGCTCCGGCCGCTGGCCGAGCTGGCCGTGGCCGCGCGGGACCTGGCCGAGCTGCAGTCGCCGGGCTTCGCCCTGAAGGTCTTCCCGATCCGCGGGGCGAAGATCTCTCCGGTGCAGGCCATGGGCGACAACTGGAAGGCGTCCGTCGCCAACTGCGCCCTGGTCGCCTTCCTGGAGGAGGACCGGCAGTTCCAGGCCAAGGCCAGGCAGCTGCTGCTTGAGGCCGCCGAGGCCAACTGGGGCGACGGCGGCTGGGGCGGCGAGGACTACGACACCGACAGCGGCTGGACCTTCGCCTGGATCTGGAACGCGGGCCTGGCGATCGGCTACGACCTGGTTGCTGCGTCCTTCTCGCCCGAGGAGCGCCGGCGCTTCGAGGCGCGGCTGGCCCGCGACCTGGAGTACTGCCAGACCGACCCGCTCAGCCCGCGTTACAACCCGTCCTGGGTGGGCACGACCTTCATGGGCGTGGCCGCGCTGCTCCTGGGCCGCGACGACTACGTGCGCAAGGTCGAGGCGTTCCTCGATCAGTACGTCGACCAGGTGCTCTGGGGCGAGGGCGAGTACTTCGAGGGCGCGAGCTATCAGACCTGCATGGAGACGCCGGCCATCATGCTGGCCTCCGCCATCCGCAACGTGACCGGCCGCAACCCCGCGGCCAACCAGCGCTGGGCCATGCGCGCCGAGCACTGGATCCGGCGGGCCGGGCCGCTGGGCACCGATGCGACCCACAGCGACGCCGGCCTGGTTGCGCCGACGGCCCAGCTGCTTTTGGCCTCGATTCCGCTCCTGCCTCCCGAGGTCGCCGGCTGGGCGGCCTGGATGTACGAGCGCATCGGCGACCCGGGCTGGCTGCCGCTCCGCGGCAGCGACGACGAGCGCCGCCGCGGCGTCGACCGGCCCTCGACCATAGGCGACCGCTCCGAACCTGAGCGCCGGCGGCGCCATCCCTACGGCGCCTGGGCCGAGCCCTCCTTCTGGCTGATGACTCCCGATCCGCTGCCCCAAGCCGTCGAGCCGCCGGCCGGCAGCTACGTCGCCAGGAACGCCGGCCTGGGGTGCCTGCGCACCGACTGGTCGATGGCGTCCATGCACACCTGCCTCTTCGCCCCGCGCTTCTACGGCAGCCCGCACTCCCACTGGGACTCGCTGACCTTCGACTTCTGGGCGCACGGCGCCTACCTGGTCAAGAACGTCGGCTACCAGGAGCTCTTCTACCCGGCGCCGCACATCCCGGGACATCTCCACGCGGCGCTCGGAGTGAAGCCCGCGCCGACGCCGATCCAGCCGCCGGCGCCCTGGACGACCTGGCAGGCCTGGGACGCGCAGCGCTGTTTCCGGATGGCCCCGGAGATGCACAACGTCCCGACCGTCGACGGCGGCGGCGGCAACCACTGGACCAGCCGCGCCGATCCGCTGCACTTCGTGGTCAACACCGGTTGGGCCCAGGCGCTGCGGGCCGACGGCGGGATCGCCGGCTCCTACACGCGGATCGGTGCGCTCGGCACCGACGGCAAGGTCGCCCGCGCGCTCGTCCAGGTGGAGCCGGCGGCGGACATGCCCGGATACCTGGTGGTGGTCGACGACGTCGTGCCGGTCGAGAATCCCGAGGCGCGCTGCGACTGGTTCCTGCACCCGCGCGGCAAAATAAAGGGGTCAGGCCCCTCTATTTCCTGGACCACCTGCGACTTCCTCAGCTTCCCTCCGCGGGACGTGAGCCTGGAGGTTCGCCTGCCCCCTGAGGGGTTGGAGTGCACACTCAAGCCCGATGGACACCACCTCGTCGGCGGCTCCTTCCAGCCCGGCGAGTACCTCGACGTCAGTTGGCGCGGCCCGCGGCGCTTCTGGGCGGTGCTCCGACCGGCGGCCGAGGGCCAGGAGCTTCCGACGGCCGAGGCCCTGCCCGGCAACCTCGGCCTGCGCATCGGCGGCCCGGGCGGCGATCTGCTCCTGGTCCGCCCGATCCGGGAGAAAGAGCTGAGCTTCGGGGGCATCCGCTCCGACGCGGGCACGCTGCTGGCCCGCGACGGCGGACGGGGTTTCTACCTGGTGGACCACGCGACGCGGGCCAGCCTGTCCGATGGCGCGGGCGGCCAGCTCGGCTTCGAGGCGTCCGCGCCGGTGATGCTCACCGCCCGCGCCGGGTGCGGGACGGTCTTCGCGGACCGGCCCCACAAGCAGCCGACGCCGATGGCGCCGGTGAAGCTCGCCGTCCGCGATCCGCGGCTGGTGGTCGGCGAAATCGTGAGGCTCGACGGTCGGCCGGCGGGGAAGTGCTCGGCCGGCGGATTCGAGATAGTGATCGAAAGCCCCGGCATGCATCGATGGGAGGTGTCCACGTGAGAGCCGCAACCTTCGCAATTCTGGTCGCCGCCTTCGCGGGCCTTTGTCCGGCCGGCGAGATCAAGCTGACCTCGAGCTCCGCTCGGGAGGCGGTCGTCGAACTGCCCGGCGGCGCGGCCAAGCTCACCCTGGTCAAGGGCTGGGGCCGCACCGTTGAGCCCCGGCCCGAGGGCACCGCCTGGAAAGCCGAAGGCGAGAAGCTCCCCGCCATTGCCGCCAAGGCCGGCGACGACTGGGTGGAGGTCTCCATCCCCCTCAAACTCGACAAGGATGATCGGATCCGCATCTACCGCTTTGACCTGGACCTCTCCGGCGCGGCCGCCTGGGCCGACGTCGATGGCCAGAAGTCATTCCTGCGCCGCGGGCCGCAGTGGTCGTCCGTGGCCGAGCTGCTCGCCAAGCAGAAGCCGCTGCCGGCCGCCTGGGCCTGGCCGGCTGTGCCTGGGCTGACCGGGCTCCATGAGAAGGCCACCAACCACTACACGATGGGCGGCCCTCACGACATCTGGACCGGCTTCGGCGGCGAGTACTTCAAGACAGTGACCGATCCTCTCAACACCGTGGACGTCAGCGCGGTCGCGCGCACAGACGGCGCCGGGCGGGTCCTGGCGCTGGTCGCCGAGCGGGCCATCGCCGCCGGCTGGGAGGGCGGCAAGCTTTCCATCTGCACGGTGCTGCGCGACGGCAAGGCCGGGCATGACCGGCCGATCCGCGTGCGGCTCTACTGCGGCCAGGGCCAGGTCGGGGACCTCGCCGGAAAGTGGGCGGCGGAGATGGACCGCACCCCGCTGCGCGCCGTCTTCTGCGGCGACTCGGTCGGCGCGGAGGGCGGGGGCTACACCAGCCTTCTCGCCGGGCGGCTGGTCCAGGAGTTCGGCGAGAAGGTCCGGCCGCTCAACACCTCCCGGGGCGGCGCGACCACCAAGGAGTTCCTGGACGTGTGGCAGCCGCGGGTGATGGACTACGGCCCGAATCTCGCCGTCTTCCAGCTCTGCTACAACGACGTCGGCCGGATCAAACCCGAGGAGGTCGCCGCCAATCTCAAGAAGATGATCGACTCGGTGCTGGCCAATCCCGGCGGCCGGGCCGTGGTGGTCACCCCGCTGAGCTACGACAAGAAGCGCGTGGACGATACAATGAAGGCGGGCACGGACATCAACAAGGTCCACAGCGAGCAGTACATCCCGGCTCTGAAGAAGCTGGTCGCCGACTACGAAGCCGATCCCAAGACGAAGGGCAAGGTCGGCTTCGCCAACATCTGGGAGGCCATGGCCAAGGTCCGCGCCGAGAAGGGCGCGGACTACGTGCTCCTGCCCGACGGCTCGCACCCCAACGCCGAGGGCCATAAGCTCCTGGCCGATACGATTTGGCCGGAGCTCAAGCGCCTGGCCGAGGCGGCGCTCAAGGAGACGGACCGGTAGACACCGCATCGCGCAGCGGTCGGGGGACGGAATTAGCGAGCAATCCTGGCCCGGCCCGGGAGCTTATTGTGGAAGGAAGGGGCTCACGGTAGGACAGCCGCCATGCGGACCGACGCCGAACTCCTGAGGGCCTACGCCGCGGCCGGCGACGAGCCGGCCTTCGCCGAGCTGGTCTCCCGGCACGGCGCCATGGTCTACCGCTCCTGCCTGCGGGTCCTGGGCGACGAGCACGACGCCGAGGAATCCGCGCAGGCGGTCTTCGTGGTCCTGGCCCGCAAGGCGCGCTCCCTCCGGGAGGCGGGGAGCCTGGCGGCCTGGCTTCACGGGGTGGCCCGGAACGTCTCGGCGCGGCACTTGCGCGACAGGCTTCAGCGCTCCAAGCGGGAGGAGGCGGTGGCCATGATCCGGACAGCCGGCGGCAGGGACGGGAGGGCGGGCGCGGGTGCCGAGTCCGGCCGGGCCGAGGTCCTGGCCGATCTCGACCAGGAAGTGGCGGCGCTCCCGGCGGCGCAACGCCAGGCGGTGATCCTGCACTACCTCGAGGGCCTGTCTCATGAACAGGCCGCCCAGGCGGCTGGCTGTCCCCGCGGGACGCTCTCGCGGCGGGCCAGCGAGGGGCTGGAGCGCCTGCGCCAGCGGCTCTGCGGGCGCGGGCACGTCCTCGGCTCCGCGGCCCTCGTCGGGCTGCTCGGCGCCGAGGCGGCCGCAGCCGTGCCGGCCGCGCTCCTCCCTTCCATCGTGGCGGTCTCGAAGTTCGCCGCGGCCGGAGCCGCGGGAGGGGCGGCCGGAACGGGTGTGGTGGCGCTTGCGGAAGGAGCGATGAAGGCCATGTTCTGGATCAAGGTGAAGCTGGCGGCGGCGGTGCTGGTCGCGGCGGCGGCGGTGGGCGGCGGCGGCGCGGCGGCGATCATCGCCGCGGCCGAGCCGACCGTTCTCAAAGCCGAAAGCCCAGAGCCCAAAACCGAATCTGCCGTTTCCGATCAGGGCATCGAGTGCCGGGTGACCGCCCTGCCGGGCAGCGGCAAGGTGACGCTCTCGGCCGGTGCGGAGCAGGGTCTCAGGCCCCGCTTCGAGCTGGACGTGGAGCGTGACGGCAAGAAGGTCGCCACGCTCAGAATCACAGCGGTCGAGCCAAAGAGCTCGACGGCTGAGTTGGTCAGCACCACCGGAGAGCTCAAGGTCGGCGACCAGGCGGCCACGCGGTTCAAGGTCCTCGCCGCGGAGAAGCCGGCGGTCAAGGAGGAGCGGGGCAAGGAGGTCGCGGGCCTCGTCGCCAGCCTGCGGACCAAGAAGACCCAGTTTGCCGTGGGCGAGCCGATCGAGTTGGAGGTCGCCATCAGGAACCTCTCCGACCGCGAGATAGTTCTCTCCCACGGACGCAGCGTGGAGGCCTGGGGCCTGCGCTTCGGAGCATGGTCCTGGCTCATCCCGGCCACCAAGCGCGTGGTCGATCCGGAGCCACTGACCATCGGGCCGGGCGAGGTTAAAAGCGTCACGCTCTGGGCCGGCGATCCCAAGAAGGCAGGATACGAGAATTTCTGCTTCTACGGGGAGATGCGGGATCGGTCTTCGTTGCCGCCGGGCCGATATGTGGTCCAGGCCAGACACTGGGAAGTCGAGGCCGCTGGAGGTGCCTGGACGGGGGAATTCCATACGAACCCCGTGGAGATCGCCGTCGGCCCCGCCGACGGAGATGCGGTGAATGGGTTAAAGCTGTCGCTCAAAGCGGACCGGACGGACCTCCGTGTCTACCCCCGAGACAGTCACAAGGGCGCCAAGATCGACTACGAGGACCTGCCCAGCTTCCAGGGTGGCGGGGTATCCGGCGACCTGCAGAAGACTAAGCTGCAGCTGGCTTTCGCCAACGTCGGCACGGAGCCTCTGAAACTCGATGCCTATTGCTTGGACTTCTATCGGATTAAGCTGATCCTCACCGGGCCCGACGGCAAAGAGGTCAAGCCGGCCATACTCAACGTCCGAATCACGACCACACCGCCGAGCAAGGAATCCTACCCCGAGATCGCAGCCGGAACCGGCTGGACCTATCCGTTCACCCTGGATTTCCCGGTCGCTCACCTGCCCTATCGCTTCGAGCTCTCCCAGTTCGGCGAGCACCGGTTGAAGGCCGTCTACACCGCACCCCCTGTGGCCGCGCAACATGACTTCCAGAGGGGTGTCTGGACCGGGTCGGTAATCAGCAACGAGGTGGTCATCAAGGTCCTGCCGCCGGAGGGCGCGGGGGCCGCGAAGCCCGCCGCCGGCGCGCCGGACGAGGCGACGGCCAGGAGGCTGGCGCTGGAGTTCCTGCAGAAGGAGGGCGCCCGCCCGCGCCTGTAGGCGGACGTCCTGGAATCCCTGAGGGCTACCTTGCAGAGAGGACGCGATGGCTGCAACACGCTCAGATCGATTCGCCGAAGTGGCTCGGGCCGAGTCATCCAGGAAATCTCGGACGGATAAACGCGAGACGCCCGAGACTATCCCGGGGGCATCGGCGCCCCCCTCCCCCGACAAAGCAGAGCCGCAAGGCCGTCCGACGCTGACGAAACGCAGGGTGCTCATCGCGCTCACGGTGAGCCTCGGTGCGCTCCTGACCGCGATGCTGATCTCCGGCCTCTACACCCGGGCCGTGGTCAAGGAGCACCGTCACTACCGGCAAGTGCGCCAGGAGCCGGGCGCGCGCGCGTCCGCGGCCCGCATGCTCGGTGGCAAGACTCTGGCCACGCTCAATATTCGGTTATATCTCGCCGTGTTCGACCCGCTCATCGGAGAGCATTGGTGGGACAAGGAGGGCGCGGCCTTTGTCTTGGGCGGCTGCGGGAAGTCCGCCATCCCGGTGCTCGAGGGCATGTACCGCCACGCCGACCACGAGGTGGACCACTCCATACTTCGGTCCCTGCGCGAAGTGCTGACCAGTGTCGCCGCAGAGGATCCCGACCCGCAAGTCCGGCAACTCGCGGCCGAGAAGCTCGCGCGCATTGAACAACAAATACGGAAGGAGCTGGCCGAGGAAGAGGCCATACGGCGCGCGATTATGCGCCAGCGCCCTATTCCCGCGCCGCCGGAGACGTTCTAGGCCGACAGGAGCCCCGAAACCATGACCATGGATCTGCGACTTGCGTGCGCCGTGGGTCTGCTCTCCGGTGCGCTGACCTTTGCGACGTCGCCGGGCAGGGCCGGTTGCGGCGGCCGTTACCGAGCGGCCTGAACCGTGACCGTCACCGCGTAGTCCAGCCGCACCCTGACCACCCGGGCGTTCTGCGCATCGCCGATGTAGACAGCCTTCGAGCTGGCCGCCACGCAACGGGCGGGGGCGAAGCGGATCGCCGGGCCGCGATCGTCCGCGCTGCCCCTCTCGCCGAAAGCCGTCAGGAAGTTGCCGTTGGCGTCCAGCACCTTGATGCGGCCGGCCAGGGCGTCGGGCACGTAGATCCGCGCGTGCTCGTCGAGGTCGAAGGCGGCGGCACCGCACACGCAGGACTGGCCCGCCGAGCTGCTCCACACCTGGGCGGGCATCGGCGACACGCCCAGATACTGCCACAGCGCGCCGGTCAGCCGGACCTGTCGCCGGTGCCAGGGGAACCACTGGACCTCCGGGGCCGGCGTCCAGAGATCCCCGACCGGCGCCGGGGCCTTCTTCTCAGTGCGCGTGTCCAGCCCCTCGATGCGTCCTCCGGACGGCGGGAACTTGAAGAGGCAGCCGCAGCTGTAGATCCGCGGGTCAAAGCGGCCCTGGTCGTCCATGTAGACGCACGAGCGCCGGAACGGGTCCGGCGCGGCGGCGGCCACCTCCGCGGGATAGGCGTAGCCGACCGGCTTCATGTTGTCGCCGACGTAGACGTTGCCGGCCCGGTCGGAGCGCACGCAGCTTCCGCCCATCCGCAGGTGGGCGACTAGCCGCTTCTTGAGCAATTTGCCGTCATGGTTGTACACGTCGACGGCGCAGGTCTTCAGGCTGGTCCGGTCCCAGCGGCTCGCGGGCAACTCGTTGGCCGGGCGGTCGCTGTCGGCGTACATGACGTAGAGCCTGCCGTCCGGCCCGGCGCAGATGCCCTTCTGGCGCTGCCCGGAAGAGCCTTCGAAAAGCCCCTTCTGGACTATCTCGTTGCTGTCCAGAGCGGCGAAGTTGGCCGGTTGGCCGTCACGATCGTAGCGCAGGACGCTGGTCGTATAGTCCTGGTCCCAGTTGGAGATGTAGATCAGGCCGTCCGGCCCCACGGACATCTCGGAGCCGCGAATGCTCTTGCCGGTGCGCGGCAGCTTCCAGACGGGGAGCGCCTCGCCCCTCCCGGTGGCCCCGTCGAACCGCCAGAGCTTCCAGAGCCCGTTGTCGCGGACGTACACCTCGTCGCGCGCCCGGTCCAGGGCGACGTGGCGGACGGCCTGAAGCGCCGAGGGGGCGTCCTTGAGCAGATTGACCGGCGCGGCGAACTTGTCGCCCAGGTCGTCGATCCGGACCAGGACCCAGTCGCCGCCGTTCGAGCCCACGTAGACCCGCGGCTGCTCTCCGGAGGAGTCCAGCGCGCCGGTCAGGGTGAACTTGGGTAGGGCCTCCCCGGACTTCTTCTGGATGAAGGGCGGATCCAGCGCCAGCCTCGCGAGTTCCTTGCCGTCAGCCGAGAACTTGAACAGCGTTGCCGACTGCCAGAAGCTGTGCCCTTCCCAGCGGGGGATGGTCTTTTCCGGCCCGCTCAGGACGTAGATGTCGCCGGTCCGCGGGTGGACGTAGACCTCCTGCGGGCTCGGCACCTTGATCTCGCGGAGCGGGATGGCCTCCGGGTCCCACACCCCGATGCGGTTGTTGCCGTAGTCGGCGACGTAGAGGTTGCCCCGCCCGTCGGTGGTCAGCCCCTTGGGGTCCCGGACGTTCGAGCCGCCGGCGCCGGCGTTCTCGTTCTCGCCGAGGAAGACCTCTCCCGCCTGGCGCCCCTGGAGGTCCAGCCGCGTGACGATGTGCTGGACGCCGACCAGCCGGCCGACGGCCGAATCCTCGTGGCCCCACATCTGCCCGGCGGCGTAAAGCCAGCGGCCGTCCGGGGACAGCGCCAGCCGGATAAGGCCCACGTCGCCCTTCGGGCTGAGCAGCCACCGGTCGGGCGGGGCCGAGACCGTTCCGTCGGGGCCGATGCGCGCCGCCCGCCGGGCGTCGCCGTAGCCCTGCACGACGAAGGCGGCCCCGTCAGGCGCCAGCGCCATGCCCGTCCCGCGTGCGGGGAGCCCGGCGCCTCCGGCCGACAGCCCCGCGCGCAGATACTCTCCGTTCCGGTTCAGCACCAGCAGCCGCCCGCCGGCCAGGAGGTAGACCTCGCCGCGGGCGTTGACGGCCAGGGCCTGCACGGAGGCGATTCCGGACAGGGGATGCCAGCCGAGGACCTTGTCGAACCGGGGAGTCAGACCCAGGCCGACGCGTATCTGCCAAGGGCCTCCGGTTGCCGGCCGCCCGCGGTCGTCCGTGCGGTCCCAGAGCAGAGACTGCCTCAAGCTGTTCCTGGCCAGCGGTTCAGGGGCGTTCGGGCCGAGCAGCCCGGCGGTCAGGTGACGAACCACCTTACCGCTGGCGTCCAGGATCTCCACCGCCACGTCGGTGGCCACGCTCGCCTCGAACTCCATGCGGACGTTCGGGCCGTCTGTCGTGGTTGTTGGCCGAACACTGAATTTTGGAACCTCCACGGCGGGGGGAATCCGCACGCCGCTGTCGGCATTGGGCTGGACCGGGGTCGCCTCACGGGCACAGCCCCAAAACGTCGTTGCCGCGCACAACATCGCGCCCGCCGCCATTAACATCAACCTCAGCCGTCTCGCATTTCTCAAGGTCGCTCTCCCTATCCTTCAAGTCTTCGCCCGATCCGAACCCCACCGATCGTGGTGCCGGGGTTCTACTTGTCGTCATTGTTCGTTTGCTGGGTATCGCGCGCGCGGCGGGCGCATTTCCCGGGTGAATTGTCTCGCTTGACCTCCTGCTTTTCCTCCCGCCACTTCCGCCAGGCAGCCGCGTCCGGCAGGTCCTGGCCGGTGACCTTCCTGAGCTGAACGGCGACCGCCTCGGCGTCGGCTCCCTTGGCCTCTCCGAGGAGTTCGACCAGGTAGCCGGGGTCATCGAGGAGCCCCAGGGCGGCGACCGCCGCGTCGAAGCGCTTCGCCTCGCGCCCCTTGGACTCGGCCAGGGCTTGCAGCCGGTTCTTGGCCTCGGGAGCGAGCGGCCCCTCCCTGAGCAGCTTCTCGATGGCCTCGCGGAACCGCCCGTAGGACTCGCCCAGCTTCCTGCTGGCCGCCTCGCGTGCCTGGAAGTCGTTGTCGTTGAGCCCGCGGACGGCGCCCTCGAAGGCCTTGCGCTCCTCATTGCCCGGCGGGCGCAGCCTGGAGAGCACCCGGGCCTTCACCGCCGGGTCGCAGGGCATGAGCGGCGGCGTGACGCCCAGGTGGCGGAGCAGCGGCAGCAGGTCCTTCTCCACCGGCCCGCGGTGCGCCCTCCACAGCGCCGCGAAGGACGCGGCCTGGGCATGGAAGACGTGCCTGTCGCGGATGAGGACGACGCGCACGCCGCCGTCCTTCCGTTGGGTCAGGCGCAGGAAGAAGGTGTCGTCGGCGTCGCAGCCGATGATGCTGACTCTGCCATCGCCGTCGTCCTGGAAATCGATCTGGCAGCCGGGCTCGTTCTGCTCGGACAGAATCACCCGGAAGCAGCCCCGGCCGGTCTCCATCCGCCCGCAGAGCTTGGTTCCCTGGAAGCGGACCGAGTTCTCCCCGTCGCTGGAGGACACTAGCCAGCCGCTGCTGCCGCCGGCCCTGCGGATCTCGCCGAAGAGGCCTAAGCCCTCCCTATCCGCGAGCATCTCGACGATCTTGGCAACCTCTTCCTCGAGCATGCCCTGGTTGATGCAACGGTTGGCAAGCTCCCGGGCGGCCTGCTCCTTGGTCTTGGTGTCCTCCTCCCGCTGGGCCTCCCGGTCTAGCCTGATCCCCTGCTTCTCCCAGGAGAGCCAGAGCAGCCTGCCGAGTGGTCCGGCCGCCTCCTGCAGAGCCCCCTTCTTCATGCCGGGCGGGGTTCCGGCGACGTCCTCTCCCGCCGACGGCCCGGCCTCGCCGGACAGCGCCCGGCGAGTCGGGCCAGGCAGCAGGCCGGACAGGCCCGCGCAAAGGATGAAGATCGGGAAACGCGTGATGTCCATCGCTTTGCAGACCTCGGGTGGCTACGCCTTATGTTCCGCTCACGGCACCGCCACCGTTTCCTCGGTGGCGTAGACCGCTTCAACGATCGTCACCCGCGAGTTCTGGGTGTCCATTACCCTCATTCGGCCGTCCTGGTTCCCCCGGAAAATCACGTGGGGGCGGGCGAAGGCCAGTCGGCCCTTGCCGTCGTCCATGTTGCCGTAGCGGCCAAAGCGCAGGAGCAGGTTGCCCTCGGTGTCGAGCACGTGCACGCACATCCGGAAGGCGTCCGGCAGGAAGATCCGGTCGTGGAGGTCGAGGTCCAGCCACGAGCCGCTGCACAGGCAGATCCCCAAATTGGCCGGATACGGCGATGTCCCCATGAAGATCCAATCGACGTTCCGACACTGCCCCCTCCACTCCGCGCGCGGCGGTCCGCACCAGACCGTCTCCGGCTTCCTGAGCAGGTCGTCCTGCGTGACCGGCTCGGGCTTGGCCTCCGCCGCCTTCTTCCACTCGAACCCGCCCCCCTTGCTGGAAATCTTGATCAGCGAGCTGCAGTTGAAGCCGTAGGGGCTCAGTCCGCTGTGGCCCCGCGGGACGAAGGCGCTGTGGCCCCTGGCCGCGAGCGCCGTCTCCAGCTCCCTGGGCAGGGTCCGGCCCACCGGGAAGAAGTGCTCGGTGGTGTAGACGTTGCCTTTCCGGTCGCAGCGGACGCTGCGGGCCCGGCTGCCCGATTCGGGCAGGCCGAACACGAAGTCCCGCACCACCGTGCCGTCGGGGCGGACCTTGTCGACGCCGTCGGTCTGCTGCGAAGCGTAGGTCGGGTGGGCCTCCTCCGGGAACGGGTTCTTCTTGAAGTACCGGATCAGGAGCTCGTTCTGGCTGTTGACCTCGTCCACCATCCAGTGGATGCGGCTGCCCCCGGCCCGGTCCTTTGATGAGATCCGCGCATCGGGGCCATGGAACGGGACCTCCTTGCCGGAGGCGTCCATGCGCTGCAGCCACGACCCCCCGAGGCGCTCGTGTTCCAGCCCGGGGCCGACGAACTTGTAGGCGTAGCCGTCCCGCTGCACGGCGGGCTGGCCGGCGATGGGCAGCGAGTCCGGGTCATCGGCGCCGCTCCACACGGCGCTGTTCATGTCCACGTAGGGCAACGCCCGGAGCTCCCCGCCGGCATCGGCGATGCGCATCAGACCGCACACGTAGCCCCGGGGCCAGATCATCTTTTCCGAGCTGGTGCATCCGAGCCAGACCACCGGCTCCTTGCCGGCCGTCGACAGAGCCATGCCGCAGAACCGGGTGGGAGCGTAGGCGGGCATGCCCCTCGGACGGATGTCCTGGTAGGCGTCGATCGACGCGAGCTCCTTGCCGTCCGGGGAGAATTTCAGCAGCTTCTCGGCTGTGGCGCACTCCAGGTCTCCGGCCTTGGCCCGGAGCACGTACAGCGAGCCGTCCTTGGGATGCACGCGGACGGCGTAGGGCCGCTCCGTCTTGATCAACTCGGCGGCTTCGCCCTTGGCGTTGAGCTTGACGACGCGGTTGGCGCCGCAGTCGGCGACGTAGAGGTTGCCGGCGCCGTCGGCCGCCAGGTCCGTCCAGGCCGATCCCGCCTTGTCGTCGCCCTTCCAGAAGATCTCAGGCTTGCCGGCCGGATCCAGGTCCATCCGGTAGATCACCGTCTTGCCCGGCGCCTTGGGATCCGACTTCTCCTGTCCGACTGCGAACAGTGTCCTGCCGTCCGGCCCGGCGGCCGCCATGGCCAGCCCCGGGGCGTTGGCGCGGGCGTCCCAGCTGTAGCTCTTCCCGGGAGGCAGGGGCCGGTACACGTCCTTCTCCGGGAAGGAGCCGTCGCTGCCCAGACGCATCAGCTCCCGTGGCGCCATGGCCAGCAGCAGATGCTTTCCGTCGGACTCGACCGCCAGGCGCTGCGCGCCGATGGTCCGCGACTGGTAGTAGAACCCCTCCTGTTCCAGGATCAGACCGCCGTCGACAAGCTTCAGAATCGGAAGCTGGGGATCGAGCCGCAGCTTGTCGGCCGGCGGCGGGTAGACTTCGCGAACGTAGTTCCCGTCCGCATCGAGGACGATCAGGTGCGAGAAGGCGGATTTCTGCCCGTTCCAGATGTAACCGCCCAGGACGTAGATGCCGCCGTCCGGACCGGCGGCGATGTCCTGGATGCGCTGGATGTTCCGGCCGTCCCAGGGCACGCCCGGCAGGGAAGAGAACGCCCTGGTGGCATTGGCCGCGTTCTCGCCGGCGTGCTTCACTCCCAGGCCCAGCCCCACGCGCACCTTGCACGGCCCGGCCATCGGCTTGCCGTCGTCATCCTTGCGGTCCCAGACGAGCGACTGCTTGAGCGCCGCCTTGGCCAGCGGCTCGGGAGCATGCGCGCCGAGCAGACCGGCCACGAGGTGCCGGACCACCTTGCTTTTCTCGTCGAGGATCTCCACGGTCACGTCGGTGGCCTTGTTGACCTCGAACTCGATCAGGACCTTGTCGCCATCGGCCTTGACCGTCGGCCTGGTCTTGAACTCCAGTCCCTCCTTCGGCGGCAGCCCGGGCACCCCCTGGCCGAAGCTGACCTCCGGTGCCTTGGCTTCCGCGACTTCGCCAGCGGCGCCAGCGCAACACCAACCGCCCCCAACCAGAGCCAGACCGATCGCCAACAGGGATGTCCGACTAGACCCACCAGCACGCCGCATGTTTCTTCCTCCTTTTATGTTCACCTCTGGGATATGGCGGCGGCGCCGGCAGCCATGCTCGACTCCGGCCGTCCGCAGCTGGCGCGCAGCACGAGCTCAACCGGCAACTGCTCCCGGCGCGGCGCCCGGCGCGCACCGCTCATCTGCTCCAGGAGCAGCCCGACCAGCGCCCCGGCCATGTCCTCCTGCCGGAACTCGAGCGTGGACAGCTCGGCCAGCCCCGCCGGGTCGTCGACCAGCCGGTTGTCGCCGAAGCTGATCACCGAGAGGTCACCCGGGCAGCGCAGCCCCGCAGCCCTTGCGGCGGCAATGAGCCCCAGGGCAATCTCGTCGCTCCCGCTGCAGATCACCGCCGTGGGGCGCCCGCCCTCGGGCGCGGCCAGCATCTGCGCCAGCGCGTCGGCGCCGCCGCTCCGGCCGTCGGCCAGCCCGGTGAGTATCCACTCTCGCCTGGAAAGGCCGCCGGCAGCCAGCGCCTCCTCGAACGCCGCGATCCGCTCCGAGCCCTGCCGCCCGCCCGATGTGAAGAAGCCCAGCCGGGCGTGGCCCAGGCCGCGGAGATGCTCCACGGCCTTGAGGACCGCGCCGCGGTTGTCGATGTCCACCTGGTCGCAGCGCCCGGCGAATTCGTCGGGCAGGAGCCACCGACCCGGGTGGCCCTCGAGCACCACCGGGAGCTTCGCGCGGATCCACGCCTGCAGCTCGCGCGAGCCGGCTCCCGCGGCGGCCGGCGTGACAATCAGCCCGGCCGCCCCGGCTCCCCGGCAGCGCCGGATGCAGTCGTCCTCCGTCGCGCCGTCTAGGTGCGACGAGCAGATCAGCAGCCCGCGGCCCGCGGCGGCCAGCCGCTCCTCGATGACGCCGATCGACTTGGACGGCGCCCGGCCGTTGCTGCCCGCGTCCTGCCGGATCAGCCCCACCGGCCGCCCCTTGGCCGTCTCGCGCCGGAAACTGACCACGCGGTAACCCACCCGAGGACAGCACTCGATCACGCCCTCGGCCACAAGCCGGCGAAGAGCCGAACGCACGGTAATGCGCCCGATCTTGTGACGGGCGGCCAGCGTCCGCTCGGGCGGCAGGAGGTCGCCGGGCTTCGCGCCGCCCGCCTCGATGGCCGCGGCCAAGGCGTCAGCCATGGAGTCGAGCATCAGCCGGCCGCCCGTCTTCGGCCGCCCGGCGGGCAACAGCTTCGGTTCTTTCCCCGTGCGCTTGGCCATCTGGGCCTCCAACATGTGGTTCTGTTGTGGTGCTATACACCCGAGGCGGAGCCTATGTTGCTATGAAATGCCGGAAATATGGGCATCGGCGGTGGTGTGCCGCAAAACCATCTTGTCATCTCTGATAGTCGCTGCGGACAACTTCCTAAGACTTATAATACCGGAGGTAACAACTATTTGTGCTTCTTTCAGAAACCAGCTCGACTAATAAGCTAGATATTATAACAATTGAATAGATCTTTGTGGCCAGCCGGTGTATCCTTTATCATCGGAGGATCACCAGATGGCCGACAAGCTGGTCGCCATGCCCAAGTATCAGATGGTCAAGCAGGCGCTCATGGACCGCATCGCCGGTCGGCGCTACTCGGCCGAGTTGGCCGTGCCGCCCGAGAAGGTGCTGGCCCAGGAGCTGGGCGTGGCGCCGATGACTGCCCGACGCGCGCTGCAGGAGCTGGTCAGGGAAGGCATCCTGATCCGGGAGCGCGGTCGGGGCCGGGGAACATTCGTGCGGCAGGGCGCCATGCCGGCAGGCAGCGCGCCGGTCAGTGCCGACGCGCGCCTGCGCCGGGTGGGGGTCATCCACGCCTACGACTGGGAGCGGCTGCAGGCTTCGCCGGTCTACCACCTGACCTTTCTGGAGGTTCAGCGCGAGTGCGCGCGGCGCGGCGTGGGGCTCGAGCTGCTCCCCGTTCAGCCCGGCGATGGCAGGAACCCGGCCGAGCTCGCCCGCGAGTCCGGCTGCCAGGCGCTGATGGTCCTCGACTGGACCGAGGGCGCGCCAGAACTGCTGGCGGCGGCCGCCGACCGGCTCCCGGTGGTGGTCGCCGGGCCCTTCCAGGAGATGGCCCCGCTCTCCTTCGTGGCCCCCAACGACTTCCAGGGCGCCTGGGCCATAACCCGGCATCTCCTCGACATGGGCCACCGGCAGGTGGCCATGGTCAACCTTAGAAAGATCGCCAAGGCTTCCTCCGACCGGCAGGGCGCCTGGGAAATGGCGCTGGACCGCGCGGGGCTCGAACGCGAGGAGTTGCTCTACCGGGTCGGCCGGCTCAAGCAGGGCCAGGGCGAGTCCTATCAGGAGATCCGCGCCGACCTCCTCGGGCAGTTCCGCCTCCGGCCGCCGCCCTCGGCGATCTTCGCGCGCGACGGTTTCATGGCTGCGGCCTGCATCGGCGCGCTCCGCGAGTTGGGCCGGCGCTGCCCGGAGGACGTGAGCGTCGCCTGCGTGGGCCGGTTCTTCGAACACGCCCTGGACGTGCCGCGGCTCACCTCCGCCCACTACGAGGACGGGGCGCTGGGCCGCGAGCTGCTCCAGCTGGTCGAGGATCTGCTGGCCGGCCGCCGTACGTCGCCGGCCGGCGTGCTCCTGCCCATGCGCGTGGTCGAGGGGCAGACCACCAGAAGAGTCGAGTGAGAGGAGACTGATCATGCGCCTGTTCCTGACTTGTGCGGCGACACTCCTGGCGGCGCTGACCTGCTCGGCCCCCGCCGGCGAGTTGAAGAGCCTCCCCGGGAACAAGTGGACCGAGCTGCCCGCCGGTCCCGGCAACGCGTACTGCAACCCGGTCTACGATCCTGGCACGAAGCAGGTGGTGATGCTCATGGCCGGCGGCAACGGCACGGCGCACCTCGATCCGGCGACGGGGCAGTGGCAGGTCGGGCTCGCCCCGGCCGGCGGCGCCCAGGCTGGCGACCAGCCGCTCATGAAGTGCTACGGGCTCAAGGGCACCCACCCCAACTTCAAGGACATGCTCCTCTATCACATGATCGCCTACGACTCGAAGCGCAAGCGGATCGTTGCCGGCGCAACCCAGTTCATGGCCGCCTACGACGCCGCGGCCAAGGCATGGACGGACCTCGGCGCCAAGGTCGAGCTCTTCGGCAAGCAGTACCCCGGCGTCCCGCCGGTAGCCTGGGGCTCGATGTGCTACGACCCGGTCAACGACGAGATCGTGCTGCTGCCGGGCGGCGCGATCTACAACTTCGACGGCTGGGAGAAGGACCGGGAGGTCATCGGCTCCTTCGGCACCTGGATCTACAGCTGCGAGAAGAACCTCTGGACCCGCCCGAAGGTCGGCCCGGAGGCCTTCTACCAGGCGCGCGACCTGGTCCGCCCGGTGCGGATAGCGCTCCAGGACGCGATGAGCGCGACCGGCGAGGCCGTCGTCCTCGACCGCGACGGGAAGGCCGAGGAGGCGAAGAAGCAGCTTGCCGCCCAAGCCGCGGCCATCGAGAAGGTGGCAGCCGACCTCAAGAAGCTCGCCGCCGACGTCAAGGCGCTCGGGGCCGAGCCGCGGCTGGCCGCGGGCGTGGCCAAGCTCGAGTCGGCGGCCGGCAAGCTCGTCAAGGCGGGCTCCCCCGACGACGTCTACAAGGCCGAATTCGAGGCCCTGAAATTGGTTCTCGCCGCGGTCGAGGAGGACCTCTGGAGCCATCCGCACTTCCGGGCGCTCTCGCGGATGGTCTACCTGCCGGAGCAGAAGGCCATCCTGCTATTCGGCGGCCACGACCAGCGTCAGATGCTAAACGACACCTGGCTGTACGACTGCACCAAGCGCGAGTGGCTGAAGAAGAGCCCCAAGACCATGCCGCGGCCGCGGATGATGCAGGTCATGGTCTACGACTCGAAGCTCAAGGCCGCGGTCATGGCCGGCGGCTACTCGAGCTACTGGTTCGAGAACCGCGGCCAGGTCTGCGACGAGGTCTGGACCTACGATGCGGCGGCCGACGACTGGAAGCTGCTCCTCAATGGCGAGTTCCCCTTCAAGCGCGGCGAGCCGAGCTACTTCGCGGAGTACTCCGAGGCCGACGACGCCATCGTCATGGTCCGCGGCGGCAGGGAGGCCTTCGCGCTCAAGCTCGCCTCCGCCCCCGGCGCGGTGCTCGAGGCGCCCAAGAGCGAGGCTTTCCCGAAGCCGGAGGACGTCGAGCCTTTCCTGCCGCCGGCCGACGACCCGGCAGTGGTCGCGCGCTGGAAGGCGCTGCCGGCCAATACCTGGACCGACGCCGCCGTCCCCAAGCCCGAGGGCTTCTGGGTCGGCACCGAGTACGGCTGGGGCATGATGGGCTACAACGGCCGGCTGAACTGCGCGGTGCTCTGGGGCGGCGGCCACTCCACGCACCAAGCCAACGACATCGCCCTCTACTTCCCGGGCGCCAACCGCTGGGTCTCCGGCTACCCGGCGCACGCCATCAACCTGCCGCCGTGGAACAAGGGCTGCGGTAACCCCGGCGGCGTCGACCGGCGCGGCGGCGTCCACAACCTCCACGCCCGGCGCGGCCTGGGCTCGAACGGGACGAAGGCGCTCATCACCATTCAGTGCTTCAGCCCCTACTGGTACGGCCCGGAAGCGTTCCTGAAGCTGCCGGCGTCCTGGGGCAAGACCACCACTTTCGAGTTCGATTACTTCTCGCGCCGCTGGCGGATGCCGCTGCCCGAGAAGCAGGCCGTCGGCATGTGCTACCCCTACAACGGAAAGAGCTCGGTCATGTCGGTCGACGCCTCCGGCGCCTTCTGGTACGACTTCGTCAAGGACGAGTGGACGCCGGCCGCCGCGGCCAAGTGTCCCTCGGCGGTGCGCGCCGGCGAGGGTGCCGGGAACCTCTTCATAGAGAAGCGCATGACCTCCATGATCGTCGGCCCCGTCGGCAAGGACGGCACCCCGGTCGAGACCTGGGCGCTGGACATCAAGGCCGGCGCCTGGAAGAACCTCGAGCCCAAGGGCGCGCCTCCGGGGCGGCCGACGGCGCTGGCCTACTGCGAGGCCGACGACTGCGTCTTCGCCGGCTGCTTCCTGGGGTTCGACCAGAAGCTCCGCGGCTCGGAGGCGGTCTACTCCTTCAAGCGCAACGCCTGGGCCCTGCTGCCCACCAATCAGGGCAGCTATCACAGCGCCTGGAGCAAGATCGCCTACGACCCCAAGCACAACCTGCTCATCCGGTTCATCGAGGGCTCCGGACGGATCATGGTCATGCGCCCGGAGTTCGATAAGCTGGAGTGGGCGAAGTAGGCACAGAGGCACAAAGGGACTGAGGGACTTAGGCACTGAGGCACTGAGGCACTGAGGCACTGAGGCACTCGGGCACTGAGTCGAGTTGAGGAGGAGAAACGAGATGAGCGCGACTTTGGGAAGATCAGCGGCTTGGTTTCGGCGGACTTTGTGCCTCTGTGCCTCTGTGCCTTTGTGCCTCTGCGCATACGTGCCTCTGTTCCTCTCCGGCATCGCCGCCGGCGGCGAACTGCCCGTCAACAAGTGGACCCGGCTCGAGACCAAGGCCGAACCGGGCTACGTCTGGAGCGCGCCGGTCTGGGCCCCCTCGCGCGGGCAGCTGCTCCACTGGGGCGGTGTTGAAGGCAGCAAGGGCAACCGCGACGACGTGCGCGCCTTTGACGCCGCGACCGGCGACTGGGTCTCCGACTACCCCAGCGCTCCGGCGGGCGGTCCAACGGGCCTGAGCTACCACGGTGTCGGGAGCATGGGCAAGAACGGCCGGCCCCGGCCGTATTACGTGATCCAGGGCGGCTCGTGGGACTCCAAGCGCGAGCAGGTGGTCTACACCATGAAGGGCCTGATGGCCGCCTACGACCCCAAGGCCAAGACCTGGAAGGACCTCGGCGCCAAGACGGTCATGCCCTGGCCGGTGGAGTACATCGACGGCGACAAGAACAAGATCACCTTCGGGACCGAGACCCCCGGCGGCCCGCCGGTCTACGGCGTGGGCACGTGCTACGACCCGGAGAATGACGAGATCCTGCTCTTCCCGCACTTCGACGCCAAGAACCGCACGCTCCGCGACGCGACCGGTCAGATCACCGGCCACTACGGCACCTTCCGCTACAGTTTCAAGGACAACGCCTGGACGCTGGTGAGCGACACCTTCGGCTCCGACGAGGTCAAGGCGGCGCGCAAGGGATTGGTCGCGGTAATGGCCAAGGCCAGCGCCGCGATGGACGACGCGTGGGTGCTCAACCGCAAGTCGGACGCTGCCAAGGCCGCCGAGGCCGCCAAGCAGTTCGAGGCCGTCGCGGGCGAGATCGAGAAGCTGGCCGTTCCGGCCGATGCCAAAGCCGGTCTCGCCCCGATCGCCGGGCTGCTCAAGGCCGCGGCCGCGGCGCTCTCCGGCGGGAAGGCGGGGGAGGCCATGAAACCGGCCCGCGATGCGCTCTGGGCCATGAACGAAGCCCTGGACGGCGCCCTCCGCGTCGAGCCTCCGCCGCGCACCGCCGCTCCGATGGTCTACGACCCCAAGAACAAGTGCATCGTGATGTTCGGCGGTCAGACCACCGTCTCGCGCACGGACATCGGCGCGGGGCTCAAGTACACCGGTCTGGACGACACCTGGCTCTACGATGTGAAGACCAGGCAGTGGCGCGAGGTCGCCAAGACCAACCGGCCGCCGCGGACGCGCATCCCGATCATGGGCTACGACCCGGAGAGCGGGTCGGCGCTGCTCGTGACCGTCGAAGGCCGGCCGGCCAGGGCCGCGCTCTGGACGCTCGACGCCGCCAAGGGGGAGTGGTCGAAGCGCGACGAGCAGGAGTTCCCCGGCCAGATCGTCACGCACTCGGGCCAGGGCAGCGAGGGGCCCAAGGCGCACATGCCCATGTACATGGGCGGCTTCGATGCCAAGGACCGGCTCTTCGTCGTGATGCAGTCCGAGAAGGGCAGCCAGGCCACCTACGCGCTGAAGCTTGACCTCGGCAAACTCCCCGCAGCGCCGGCCCCGGCCGCCGAACCCGAGCCGCCGATCAAGCCCTACGAGCCAGATCTGGCCGACGACCCGGCCTGGGTCGCGAAGCTCAAGGCGCTGCCGGCCAACACATGGGTCCAGGCCAAGCCGCCGAAGGAGCCCAACCGACGCGACTGGGGTATCACCTCGGTGGACCCGGTCCGGGGGTGCCTGGTGTACTTCGGCGGCGGGCACTCCTCCTACCAGTGCAACGACGTGGCTGTCTACTCGGTCGGCGGCAACAGATGGGTCACCGGCGCCGGCGACCACAACGGCCACGTGCCCAACAACGAGTGGGAGGGCTCGACCCTCGGCCACCTGGGCGGCCCGCCCACCGGCCACCAGCGCAACACCTACCAGTCGTTCGACGGCCGGATGTACCTCTTCTACGGGACGCAGGACAAGCTCCCGGGGAACTACATCTTCCACGCCGACCCGGACTACGCCCGGTTCTACGACCTCGACCGGGGCGGGGTCTGGCGCGACCTCAAGATCGGCGGCATCGAGCGGCCCGAGAAGGTGCCGCCGGCTCTCTACGTGTCGGTGACCGACCCGAAGGGCCGGCTCTTCACGATGATCGGAGAGGTGCCGCACTACTACGCGCCCAACGTCACCAGGTACTTCGTGAGCTGCCTGGATTTGAACGAGAACCGGCTAGTTATCAAGGACGTGCCCAAGCCCTTCCCGGAGCAGCGCGGCCTGGGCGAGGGGCGGTCCTTCTGTTACGCCTCCGACCGCGACCAGATCGTCATCATGAACGGCAAGCCCGAGGACGAGACCAAGGCCTTCAGCCCCGACCCGAAGAAGTTTCCGCTCAAGCAGGTCACCTTCGCCTACGACGTGAAGGCCGGCACCTTTAGCGAGCTGCCGGCGAAGAAGACGCCGCCGGTGCGCGCCGTCCAGGTCGTGGAGTACTGCGAGGCCCAGAAGTGCCTGTTCGCGATGATCGGCAACCAGCAATGGGTCTACTCCTTCGAGAAGGGCGACTGGGCCGAGCTGCCGCTGGCCTCCGAGCCGGGCGGCGTGAAGTTCCAGAGCCCCTACGGCCAGCTGGTCTGGGTCGCGAAGTATGGCGTCTTCGTGAACTTCGCCGGCAGCACCTGGGTGATGCGGCCGGACTTCAGCCAGGTGAAGTGGGAGTAGAATTCCTGTGTGGAGGAGCCGCGTTACCTGCACAGCGAACGTTCAACATGCAACACCCAACATGCAACACGCAAAGCAAATCAAGGAGGGAGTTTGATGGATAAGGCAACAACAATGACGGCCCTTTCCGCTGATTCATTGCGTGTTGAATGTTGCCCTTCGACCATGCTCAGGGCCCCGAGCGGAAGTCTGTCGAGGGGCATGTTGCGTGTTGCATGTTTCGGTTGCGGCCAAAGATAGCGCCAGGAGATTTCCGATGAGAATCTTGAGCCTTGCCGTTGCGATCCTGGCCGCGCTGGCCGTTTCGGCGGCCCCCGCTGCCGAGCCGGCGCCGGCCCCGGCTCTCAAGGAGCTGCCGGTCAACAAGTGGACGCAGCTGCCCACCAGGTCGGCGCCGCTCTACTTCCACGCCCGGCCGGTCTACGCTCCGGGCCGCGGGCAGGTCTTCCTCTGGGGCCGGGACGGGTACAGTGGCGGAGGCGGCGAGACCGGCGTCGCCCGCAACGATATTTGCGCCTTCGACGCGGCCACGGGCGAGTGGGTGTCTGAAGTTCCCAGCGCATCCCGCAAGGAACTGTCCGATGCCCGGAAAGACGGGATGGGCGTGGGGGTCAGGGGCCGGGCGGCCATGCTGCCAGGCGGCACGCCGGTGCCCTCGACCGTCTCCTGCGGCGGAGTCTGGGACTCCAAGCGGAAGGAGATCGTCTACACCGTCGGCGGCATGACCTTCGCCTATAGCCCCGAATCGAAGAAGTGGCGGGACCTCAAGGCCGCGGACGCCCCGATGGTCTACGGTCCTGGCGCCGGCTACGACCCGGTCAACGACGAGATCGTGCTCTTCCCGCACTTCAACGCCGCCAACCGCGACCTGGCCAAAGTCAACGGGGACGTGACCTACCACCAGGGCACCTGGGTCTACGGCTTCAAGGACAACGCCTGGCGGCGCGCCGGAGACTCCTTCGGAGCGGACGAGCTCAAGAAGGCCCGCAAGGCGCTCCTCGAGCTCATCGCCAAGGTGAGTTCCGCGACCGACGGCGCGTGGACGCTGCGGCGCACCAAGGACGTGAGCAAGCCCGGGGACGTCCAGAAGGGCTTCGCCGAGGCCGTCGCCGAACTCGACAAGCTGCCTGTGCCTGCGGATGCCAGGACGGTCCTGGCCAAGGCGGCCGCACCGCTCAAGGAGGCCTCGGAGACCGCCGCCGCCGGCAAGTGGGACGAGGCTTTGGCCGCCGGCGGCCGGGCGCTGTGGATCTTCAACCAGGCCCTCGCCGGGACTCTGGCCGTCGAGCCTCCGCCGCGAGCCGCCACTCCGCTGGTCTACGATCCCAAGAACCAGTGCCTGGTGATGTTCGGCGGGCACAACGGGCTCGTGCGCCTGGACCTCCGCACCCCCGAAAACAAGGGCGGCTCGCCCGGCAGCCTCAACGACACCTGGATCTACGACTGCAAGACGCGGCAGTGGCGCGACGCCTCCAGGGGCACGCGGCCGCCGCCGACCCTGTGGCCGAACGTGGTCTACGATCCGGCCTCGGGCCTGGTGCTGCTCGTCACCCGCACCGGCAACCCGTGGAACGCCGCGGCCGGGGGCAAGGCCGCCATCTGGGGCTTCGACGCCGCGAAGAGCGAGTGGTCGAAGCTAGACGAGCAGGCCTGGCCGGGGCCGGTCTGCGGCGGCGCCTGGACCGGCTGGGGCACGATCATGGAGGAGGTGGCCCTCGACGAGAAGGCCGGACTGCTGCTTCTCCTCCAGAGCAACAAGGGTTCGCAGGAGACCTATGCTCTCAGGCTCGACGTCAGCAAGATGACGCCCGCTCCCGCCCCGGCCTGGACCGGGCCCGAGCCGATCCGCCCCCAGGCGATCCCGCCGGACGACCCGGCGGTGGTCGCGAAGCTCAAGGCGCTGCCGGCCAACAAGTGGGTCCACGTCCGGCCGCCCAACGAGGGGCCGAGCCGCGACTGGGGCAACGCGGCCTGCGACCCGGTCCGCGGGCACGTCTACTACTTCGGCGGCGGACACTCCACCTACCAGGTCAACGACGTGGCCATCTACGCGCCGGGAGTGAACAAGTGGTTTTACGCCGCCGGCGACCACAACGACTGGGTGCCGCCGGCCGGCTGGGGCGGCTCCAATGCCGGGCTGCGCGGCGGAGCCAATGCCCACCACCAGCGCAACAGCTACGTGGCCCTCGACGGCCGGATGTACTCGGGTTTCGGGGCGGCCAGCCGGCGCTGGGGAGCGGAGGACGCCAGGAAGGACTATCAGCGATACTCGTGGTTCTACGACGTGGACCGCGGCGGGGTCTGGCGCCAGGTGCCGCTGGAGTACAGGAAGGGCGAGGGCGTGCCCGGCGTCTACGGCGGCACGCACCTGGCGACGCCGGACGGGCGCGTGCTGGGCTTCGGCGGGGCGCTCGAGCCCTACGACGGGCGCTTCTTCCCGGGGGAAATCTACTTCGCGACGCTGGACGTGGCCCGCAACCAACTGACCGTGCAGAAGGTCGCGCCCGGCCCGAATTGCGATCCCAACGAGGACCGGCCGTTCTGCTTCGTCCCCGACAAGAACCAGGTCTTCTTCTACGAGTGCGCCATGGAGAACAAGCAGGTCAAGCGCCAGGGCACCTGGGTCTACGACGTGAAGAGCGGCGCCTTCGTCGACCTGAAGCCCAAGCGCCAGCCGCCGGCCGACGCCCAGACCGTGGAGTATATCGTCGGTCAGGACGCGGTCTTCGCGGTGATCCGCGGCGGGTCGCAGTGGGTGTACTCCTTCAGGGAGAACGCCTGGGCGCCGCTGCCGCTCGAGTCCGACGGCAAGCTCGGCTTCGCCACGCCCTACGCCCAGACCGTCTACTCGGCGAAGTACGGGGTGCTGGTCAACCTCGGCCACGCCAGCGGCGGAACGGCGGTGATGCGGCCGGACGTGAGCAAGGTCAAGTGGGAGTAGCCGATGCCCGCGCGCCCCAACCTCCTGGTCATCCAGACCGACCAGCAGAGCTGCTGGACGCTCGGCGCCTACGGCGGCAGCGTCGTGGGCACGCCGCACATCGACTCCCTTGCGCATGAGGGCGTCGTCTTCGACCAGTGCTTCACGAACAGCGCCGTGTGCACGCCCTCGCGCGGATGCCTGGTGACCGGGCTCCACCCCGAGGCCCACGGCGCCTGGCACAACGAGCTGGCCATGCACCCGGAGGTCCGGACGCTCGCCGACGCGCTGGGAGAGGCCGGCTACGACACGGGCTACGTCGGCAAGTGGCACCTCGACGGGCTGCCCCCCGAGCCGCCGGCCTGGAAGCCGAACGACTGGACGCCCGTGGGCCTCCTGCCCGCGCGCCCGGGCTGGGTGCCGCCGGAGCGCTCGCGCGGCTTCGCCGACTGCCGCTGGATGTTCCAGTCCTCCCACGCCAAGGGCGTGGTCGAGGCGCCCGGCGCGGAGCGCCCCCGCTTCAGCCCCGACCCGGGCGAGGGCCGGTTCATGACCGACTGGCTCGCCGACAAGGCCATCGAGTTCCTCTCCCGGCCGAGGAGCGCGCCCTTCTTCTGCATGCTGAGCATTCCCGATCCGCACGAGCCCTACGCCGTGCGCGAGCCCTACGCGGGCATGTACGACCCGGCTGCCATGCCCGTGCCGCGGAGCTTCCGCGAGCCCCGGCCGCCGCGCTGGGCGAGCGAGGGTTTGGAGGGCTGCTCGTCGGCGCTCGAAGGCCCCGACCCCGAGGGCGAACTGCGCCGGGCCATGGCGGCCTACTGCGGCGAGGTCAAGTGCATCGACGACAACGTCGGTCGGGTTCTCGTCGAACTACGGGCGCTCCGGCTGCTCGACGACACCCTGGTCGTCTTCACCTCGGACCACGGCGACTACATGGGCGAGCACGGGCTCTACGGCAAGAACCGGGCCTTCGAGGCCGCCTACCGGATCCCCATGATCATGCGCTGGCCCATGCGGCTCCGGGCCGGAACCCGGGTGGGCCGGCTCGCCAGCACCGTGGACTTCATGCCCACGGCGCTAGCCCTTCTGGGCCTGGCGTGCCCGGGCCGGGTGCAGGGCGCCGACGCCTCGGCCTTTGCGGCCGGCGGCTCGCGCGACTGGGACGACGCGGCCTTCTTCGGCCACTCGCACTTCGACCTGGCCGGCGTCTTCACGCGGGAATTCGAGCTGGCCCTGTGGCGCTCCGGCGAGGGCGCGCTCTTCAGCCGCCGCGAGGACCCGGAGCAGCTCACGAACCTCTTCGACGAGCCGGCCTTCGCCGCCGTGCGGCGCGAGCTCCGGGACCGCCTCGTGGAACACAACCGGAAGACCGGTTCGCCGGCCGCGGAGTGGCTGGCCTGTATCCCCGGGTGACGGGAAGGAAAGGAGAACGCGCAGACGTGGCCAAGCCGGTGAGACTCACGCGCTACGACGGGAACCCCATCCTCCGGCCGGTTCCGGAGCACGCCTTCGAGGCCCAGAACGTCTCCAACGCCGCGGCGGTCGTGCACGAGGGCCGGGTGCACCTGCTCTATCGCGCGGAGGGCTTCGAGGACCGCTGGCCGAACACCAAGACCTGGCCGAAGACCTACCTGGGGCTGGCCACGTCGAAGGACGGTCTGCACATCGAAGAGCGCCTGGACCGCCCGGTCATCGGCCCGGAGCCGGCCGGCGAGTACGGCTGCTGGGGCATCCAGGACCCGCGCGTGGTGAAGATCGACGACACGTTCTACGCCACCACCGCCGGGGTCTCGCCGTGGGGCGACCGGGTGATCCTCTACACCTCGAAGGATCTGCGCTCGTGGGAGAAGCGGGCGCTGATCAAGCCCGAGCACGAGATGCGCACCGCCGGGATGTTCCCGGAGAAGTTCGGCGAAGACTACTGCTTCCTGCTCCGGCCCGACCCGAACATGTGGATCGGCCACACGCCGGACTTCGTGCACTGGCGCGGCTACAAGCCGATGTTCGAGATCAAGCGCGGTTCGTGGTACGGCCGCAAGCTCGGCCTGGGCGCCCCGCCCATCCGCCAGGACGACGCCTGGCTGCTCTTCTGGCACGGCAAGGCCGACACCCAGGACGGCACGTACTCGCTCGGCGTCATGTGGCTCGACCTCGAGGACCCCAGCCGGATAATCCGGGTCCAGGAGGAACCCATCCTGCGCGCCGAGCTCGAGTGGGAGCGGGTCGGCTACTACCCGAACGTGGCCTACACCTGCGGCGCCGTCGAGCTCGGCGACCAATACCTCGTCTACTACGGCGCGGCCGACCGGGTGCTGGCGGTGGCCAGCGTGCCGGTGGATGAATGCAGATTGTGAGTGGCGGAGCGGGGAGTGGAGGAAATGGTTTTCTGCATAGCGCGCGTCATGCCGGTCGGAATTCGGGGCGGGGGCACGATTCAAACCTGGCCCCCGCAGGCGGGCAGGGTTGAATCTGCCTCTTCGTTGACGTCCGAGCGTACCAGGAGGCGCGACCACAGTCATGGAACGCTGGCGCGTTCCATGACTGTGGGTGCCCCCGCCCCGAATTCCGACCGGCATGACGCTTTGGTCTGCGACTGAGATCGCAGTGAAGACAGACAAGGAGAAATCATGTTCGACCTGAAGCTGTCCGCATCCGAGAAGGCCGGGTACCTGGAGGCCGCGCGGCTCGCCGGCTACTGGCTGGTCAACACCCAGAACACCCCCAAGCGGCCCTGGGGCCCGTACTACGTCGAGGACAGCGCCGACGCCGGGCGCTTCCTCGAGAAGACCTGCCCCTCGCGCGACTACCGCAAGCCTGCCGGGGTGTGGCTGACCGGCCTGTACCTCTGCGGGCTGGCCGAGCTCCCCAAGGCCCCGGTGCTCGACAAGCGCCTCTACGAGGACGCCCTCGCGCTCGGCGCCAAGTACCTGAAGAGCCTGCAGTGCTTCGACGCGCGCTGGCCCAAGGCGGTCGGCGGCTTCCACGAGGTCTACCCCGGCCACGAGTACTCCGCCCCCCGCGACGCGGCCACCGGGGCCTACGCGCTGCTCGCGCTCTACCTCGCGACCGGCGAGCGGGATTGCCTCGACCGCACGGTGCTCTTCGCCGAGTGGTACTCGACCCACGGTTCGGACCGCGACGGCTTCCCCTGGGACGACTTCGACCTGCCGGGCGGCAAGGGCACGAGCAGGAAGCGCGGCGACTGGCAGGCCGGCGGCGCGCTCCTCTATTACCAGCTCTGGAAGGTCACGGGCGACGCGCGCTGGAAGCGGGCCCTGAAGCGCGTCCTCGACGTCCTCGAGAAGATCTGCGCCGGGGGAGAGAAGGGCGACACCGCCTACACCTTCCACGGCGACTGCACCGTCTCGGTGGGCAACGACGACTTCGCCAACACCGTGCTCCTGGCCGGGCACGAGGCCTTCGGCGAGGAGCGCTACCTGGCGCTCTTCGCCTCGCGCATCCGCACCGAGCTGGCGCGCCAGGACGAGCGGGGCGCCTTCCCGGGCTACGGCGGGACCTTCGTGACGGCGCTGGAGCTCCTCGAGGCCCTGGACTACTCGACGGCCAAGGGCGTCGAGATCCTGCCCGAGGCGGAGCTGGTCGAGCCGCTCCTGCGCGCGGCGCGCTTCGGCCTGACCATCCAGGAGAAGTCGAGTCCCGACCGCTGGATGCTCGGCGGGGTCTACGGGCAGAGCAACTACGCCCACGCCCGGGACGTGGTCCACGGCCGGGACGTCGGCTACGCCCTGCAGCTCTGGCTGCGCCTGGCCGGCTTCCGCGCCTCGACCTACACGGTTCTCGGGTGGGGACGCAGGTCCTCCGGGAAGAAGTGACGCCCCCATAGGGAAGGAGATGGTCCGGTGCCAGCGTCGAAAGGCCTCGGAAGGGCACCCCAGGGCTTCATCGAGGACGGCCGCCGCTACGTCATCCGCGACGCGGGATCGCTCCCCCGCGCCGACGGCTACCTGCACAACGACTCCCTCTTCATCCAGGCGGACTGCCGCGGGCGGGTCTCGGCGCACTTCAACCAGCCGCAGTTCACGCGCTACTCCGAGGGCCTGCGGGCCTTCTACCTGCGCGATGACGCGAGCGGGGAGGTCTGGAGCGCGCCCTACGACCCGGTCCAGTCCCCGCCGGAGAGCTTCGAGTTCTCCGCCGGCCTCGACGACCTGCGCTGGACGAACGTCACTGGCGGCATCGAGACCGCCCTGCGGCTCTTCGTGCCCCGCGGCGACGACGTGGAGGTCTGGACGGCGACGGTGACCAACCGCTCGCGGCGCCCGCGGCGGGTCTCGCTGGTGAGCTTCTTTCCGATCGGCTCGCCGAGCCCGCTCTACCAGCGCGGGGGCTTCGAGCCGGCGCTCGGCGGCGTGGTGCTCCGGCACTTCCCGGGCCACAGCGACGCCGACGAGTACTGGGAGCTCAAGAAGCGCCACAATCTCACCTTCTGCCTGGCCGACCGCCGGCCGGCGGCCTGGGAGGCCTCGCACGAGGCCTTCGTCGGCGCCGGCAGCCTCGAGCGGCCCGCGGCTCTCTCCCGCCGGAGGCTCTCGAGCCGTCCGTGCTACATGGACCCCTGCGCGGCGGTCATGCAGTTCCCGCTCGCGCTCCGGCCGGGGCGCTCGGCCACGGTCAGCTTCCTCTTCGGGCCGGCCCGCGACCGCGCCGGGATCCGAAGACTGCGGAACAGGTACTTCCGGCCCGGGGGCATCGAGCGGGCCTGGCGCGAGGTTGAGGTCTTCCGGAGGGCACACGAGCCGGCCGTGCGGATCGAAACGCCCGACCGGGACCTCGACCGCTTCGTCAACCACTGGCTGCCCAAGCAGACCATGTACTGCGGCTACAATCAGCGGATGAGCCTGGTGCCCTGCGTGCGCAACTGCGTCCAGGACGCCATGGGCCTGGTCTTTGGCGCCCCGGAGCGCGCCCGCGAGCTCTTCCTCAAGGCGCTCGCGGAGCAGGACTCCGACGGCGCGCTGTGGATGTCGGTGATGCTCGAGCCGCTGCCGCTCGACCGCGGCTTCGCCGCCAGGCACCGCGACAAGAACGTCTGGAGCGCCTTCGCGCTCTCCTACTACCTCGCCGAGACCGGCGACTACGCGCTGCTCGACGAGAAAGTCCCGTTCAAGGACCGGTCCGGCCGGCGCGCGACCGTATTCGAGCACGTCTGCCTGGGGCTCGACTGGCTGCTCCGGGACCGCACCAGGCGCGGCCTCAACCTGCTCGGCGAGGGCGACTGGTGCGACCCGCTCAACATGGCTGGCATCCGCATGAAGGGCGAGTCGGTGTGGCTGAGCCAGGCGCTGGTCCACTCGCTCGACGTCTGGGCGGAAGTGGCCGGGGAGATCGGCCGGGGCGCGGTCGCCCGGCGCTTCCGCCGGGAGGCCGGCAAGCTCCGCCGCGCCATCAACCGCCACGCCTGGGACGGCGGCTGGTACGCCGCCGGCTTCACCGACGACGGCAGGGCCTTCGGCGTCAGCTCGGACCGCGAGGGGCGCATGTGGCTCAACGCCCAGAGCTGGGCGCTGGTCGGCGGAGTCGCGACCGGCCGGCGCGCGGCGGCGGTGGTGCGCAACGTCGGCCGGGTGCTCGAGAGCCCCAACGGCCCGATCGTCTGCGGGCCGGCCTACACCTCGATGCGCGAGGACATCGGCCGGGTGACCATCAAGACGCCGGGCACCAACGAGAACGGCGCCTTCTACTGCCACGCCGGGAGCTTCTGGGCCTACGCGCTCTACCTCCAGCGCCGGCCGGATGAAGCCTTCAGGGCGCTCCGGCGCATCCTCCCCGGCGACCGCGGCAACCCCAACACCGTCGAGCGCGCCGGACAGCTGCCGCTCTACCTGCCGAACATGTACCGCGGACCCGGCGCCGGCTGGACCGCCGGTCGGAGCAGCCACTCGCCCGGCACGGGCACGGCCGCGTGGTTCCAGCGGCTGGTCGTCGCCCACCTGCTGGGAGTGCGCGCCGAACCGGGTGGCCTGCGCCTCGACCCGCAGCTTCCACGGGAGTGGCGCCGCGCCCGGCTCTGGCGGCGCTTCCGGGGCGCGGAGTACGACATCCGTATCCGCCGCGCCCGCCGCGCGGAGCGCCTCTCCGCTACGCTCGACGGCCGGCCGCTCGAGGGTAGCCTCGTGCCCCTCCAGCCCGCCGGGAGTCGCCACCTGGTAACGGTGGCGACTCCAGGCTGATCGTCCCCTTCCCCGGCGTCGGTCCGAATTCGCACCGGCTTCGTCAGAGGAAGGGATCGCAGATGCACACGCTCGAGTTCCACCACAGCCAGCCCATCGATAAGGACGAGCGCAAGCGCGCCGGGCGTGAGGCCCGGGAGCGCTACCCGGAGGGCTACAATCCCGTAGCCGAGCACCCGGTGCTTTTCTGCCGCCCGGACAACCGCCCGGCGCTCCGGGCGCGGCTCGGCAAGCAGCCCTGGAAGGACTGGTACGAGACTCTGCTCCGGCCGCTGGCCGAGGTGGCGCTGGCCGCGCGCGACCTGGCCGAGCTCCGGTCGCCGGGCTTCGCCCTCAAGGTCTTCCCAATTCAGGGAACGAGGATCTCGCCCGTCCAGGCCATGGGCGGCAACTGGAAGCTGTCCGTCGCCAATTGCGCCTTCGTGGCCTTCCTCGAGGAGGACGGGCGCTTCCTGGCCAAGGCCCGGCAGCTCCTGCTCGAGGCCGTCGACGCCGGGTGGGGCGACGGCGGCTGGGGCGGCGAGGACTACGACCTCGACAGCGGCTGGAGCTTCGCCTGGGTCGCCGACGCCGCGCTGGCCGTGGGCTACGACCTGGTGGCGGCCTCGTTCTCACCGGAGGAGCGCAGGCGCTTCGAGGCCCGACTGGCCCGGGACCTCGAGTACTGCCAGACCGACCCCTTGAGCCCGCGCTACAACCCCTCCTGGGTGGGCGTGAGCTTCATGGGCATCGCCGCGCTGCTCCTGGGCCGCGACGACTGCGTGCGCAAGGTCGAGGCCATGCTCGACCAGTACGTCGAGCAGGTCCTCTGGGGCGAGGGCGAGTACTTCGAGGGCGGCAGCTACCAGACCTGCATGGAGTGGCCGGCCATCATGCTCATGTCGGCCATCCGCAACGTGACCGGCCGGAACCCGGCGGCCAACCCGCGCTGGGCCATGCGCGCCGAGCACTGGATCCGCCGCGCCGGGCCGCTGGGTACTGACGCGACCCACAGCGACGCGGGACTGGTCTCGCCCACCGCCCAGTTGCTCCTGGCCTCCGTCCCGCTTCTGCCTCCTGACGTGGCCGGCTGGGCGGTCTGGATGTACGAGCGGATCGGCGATCCGGGTTGGCTCCCCCTGCGCGGCAGCGACGACGAGCGCCGCCGCGGCGTCGACCGCCCCTCGACCATCGGCGACCGGGCCGAGCCGGAGCGCCGTCGGCGCCATCCCTACGGCGTTTGGGCGGAGCCGTCCTTCTGGCTGATGACCCCCGACCCGCTGCCCGCGCCAATCGAGCCGCCCGCCGGCTCCTACGTGGCGCGCAACGCCGGCCTCGGTTGCCTGCGCAGCGACTGGTCGATGGATTCGATGCACACCTGCCTCTTCGCCCCGCGCTTCTACGGCAGCCCGCACTCGCACTGGGACTCGCTGACCTTCGACTTCTGGGCGCATGGGGCCTACCTTGTGAAGAACGTCGGTTACCATGAGCTCCACTACCCCGCGCCGCACGTGCCCGAGCATCTGCATGCGGCGCTCGGAGTCGAGTCAGAGCCGAACCCCATCAAGCCGCCGGCCCCGTGGACGAGGTGGGACGGCTGGGACGCGCTGCGCTGCTTCCGGATGGCGCCTGATATGCACAACCTCCCGACGATCGACGGAGGCGGCGGCAACCACTGGACCAGCCGCGCCGACCCGCTGCACTTCATTGTGAATCCCGGCCCCGCGACTTCGCGCGGGGCCTTGAGCGAGCGAAGCGAGTCGAAAGGATGGGCCCAGGCGCTGCGGGCCGACGGCGGGGTCGCCGGCTCGTACACGCGGATCGGCGCGCTGGGCACGGAGGGCCGGGTGGTGCGCACGCTCGTCCAGGTCGAGCCCGCGCCGGGGATGCCGGGATACCTCGTGGTGGCCGACGACGTCGTGCCCGAGGAGAACCCGGAGGCGCGCTGCGACTGGTTCCTGCACCCGCGGGGGGAGATAAAGGGGTCAGGACCCTTTACCCGCCCGGCGGAGCCGGGACGGCCCGAAGGGCGCTACGCGGTAAAGGGTCCTGACCCCTTTATCTCCCCAGAAAAGACTCTTGACCCCTTTTTCTACCGGCTGACCTGGACCACCTGCGACTTCCTGAGCTTCCCGCCCAGGGACGTGAGCCTGGAAGTCTGCCTGCCGCCCGACGGGCTCGAGTACGAGCTCAAGCCCGACGGACACCACCTCTGCGGCGGCTCGTTCCAGCCGGGCGAGTACCTCGACGTCTCCTGGCGCGGCGCGCGGCGCTTCTGGGCGGTGCTCCGGCCGGCAAAGGACGGCGAGAAGCTGCCGGCCGCCGAGGACCTCCCCGGGAACCTCGGCCTCTCGATCGGCGGCCGAGACCTGGTCCTGGTCCGGCCGATCGCGGCAGACCGCCTCGCCTTCGAGGGCATCGCGAGCGACGCGTCCGTCCTCGTCGCCCGCGACCGCGGCGCCGGCTTCTACCTGGCGGTGGCCGCCCGGCGGGCCGACTTCCCGCCTCCGCCTTCGGGCCCCGGCGCGGCAGGCGGCGGCATCGGTTTCGAGTCCTCCGCGGAGGTGGTGCTGACCGCGCGCGGCACCTCCGGCGCGGTCTTCTGCGACCGGCCCCACAAGCAGCGCGAGCCCATGGAGCCGGTGAAGTTGACGATCCGCGATCCCAGAATTCCGGCCGGCCGGCCGGTGCTCTTCGATGGCCGGGAGGCGGCGCGCTCGGCGGTCGGCGGCTTCGAGCTGGTCATCCGCGAGCCGGGGCTGCATCGCTGGCAGACGGCGTGAGCCCTTCGCGGGAGGGGCAACAGCCAACAGCCAACAACTGCAAGTGGAGGCAAGAGCAGACCCGAACGCTCAGGCGCGTCCTCGGCGTGTTGTTCTGTCGAATGGCGCTTCCTTGGGCTGTACGAATGACGAACAGCAGACTGATCGACCCAGGTAGGGGCGACCCGGCGGGTCGCCCCTACGGCAAGGTCGATTCCTGCTGCGGAACCGACTTGCAGGCAGGCCCGCCCAGGGGTTGTTTCCGGCAGCCCTAAGGAGGCGCCATTCGTCGCTCTGCCGTTGTTGCCCAGTGTCTCTCAATGGTGTTGGCTGCTGGCTGTTGGCTGTTGGACGTTGGTTGTTGAAGTCGCCCCCCGGGTGCGTGACGCTTCAGGCGGGATCCGGTTCTCCGGGCGGTTCTCTCCGGAGGGGGCACAGGATTCATCCCCGCGGCCACGGGCCGCGGAGATCGGAAGAGCACACGTCTGAACTCCAGTCACCGAATACGA
>CALGYR010000078.1 GCA_937935355.1 uncultured bacterium
GCGTCGGCGGCGGCGGGGCCGCCGGCGTCTTCGGCTACCGCGACGGCGGCGGCCGCAAGAAGGCCGTCGGCCGCTTCGGCGGCTCGGCCGCCACAGAGAGCGCCGTCGAGGCCGCGCTCCGCTGGCTAGCCAGGCATCAGGAGGCCGATGGCTCCTGGAAACCCACCAAGTACGAGGCCGAACACGGCAACGACGTCCGCTACCGCGTGGGCTGCACCGGCCTGGCCTTGCTCGCCTTCCTCGGCGCCGGCTACACCGAGAAGTCCGGCCAGTTCGCCGATACCGTCAAGAAGGCCGAGCGCTACCTGATGAGCAAACAGCGGCCCAACGGCGGCATATTCGAGGCCGAGGGCAGCACCTCCTCGACGTCGGCCGGCTACAACCACGCCTGCGCCGCCCTGGCTTTGGCCGAGGCCTACGGCATGGGCAAGGACCCGGAGATCGGCAGGGTGGCCCAGAAGGCCGTCGATTATTCCATCAAGATCCACCAGAACCCCTACGGCGGCTGGCGCTACGACGCCAAGGTGAGCGAGGACACCTCGGTCACCGGCTGGTTCGTGATGCAGCTGAAGTCCGCCAAGATCGCCGGCCTCACCGTGGACGGCGCCGGCTTCCAGGGCGCCAACAACTTCCTGGACCGGGCCACGGACAAGCAGGGGCGCGTCAGCTACGAGCCCGGCGGCAGCAGAACCCCGGCGATGACGGCCGTGGGCATGGTCTGCCGGCAGTTCATGGGCGTCTCCAATGCGGACCCGATCCTGGTCAAGGGCGCCGACTTCGTGGTCAAGGATCTGCCGGACTGGCAGAAGGCCGCCCAGGCCGGCACCGGGTCCGGCACGGGCGACAAGGGCTTCTACTACTGGTACTACGGCACGCTGGCCATGTTCCAGATGGGCGGCGATAACTGGACCAAATGGAACGAAGCGCTGAAGCCGACCATAGTCAACAACCAGTGCAAAGGCGGTCCCATGGACGGTTCGGTCAACGACAAGGACGGCTCCTGGGACCCGAACGGCGCCTGGATCGACAAGTACGGCGGCCGGGTTTTCACCACCGCGGTCGGCGCGCTAACCCTCGAGGTCTACTACCGCTACCTGCCGATGTACGCCAAGTAACCCACCCATCGAGCCTTGCTGTTGCGCCGCGGCGGCCTTCTGGCCGCCGCGGCCTTTGACGCACTCATAATCGGGGGCCAAAGACTGGTCCACTTATTACCCATTTAATCATGAACCTCCGCCCAGAATCGCGTTTAGTCACCGTAGGACCGCAGGAGGAGCGCGATCATGGCCACTTCAACCGACCTTCGTTCCGCGATCGAGGAAGTCCAGGGACAGCTGCCGGCAGAGGGAGTCCCGGTTCAGGGCGAGTTGCCCCTCGGCGAGGCCGACTGGGCGAGCCGGATCGAGCGCCGGGTGGGCGCACTGCCCTGGTGGGTCATCTCGGCCGTGACTCACGCAGTGGTCTTCCTGCTTATCGCCTTGCTCGCCGCCGCCGTGGCGCCCTCGGCAACCGACGAGGTCATCATCGCCACCGACGTGGTCAAGCAGAAGCCTCCCGAGTACGACCCCAACAAGAAGCGCGACATCTTCAAGAACCCCAAGGACGTGGTCGCCGACACCATGGTCGAGAACCCGGTCGTCACCCACGAGAAGATGGAGGAGACCGACCACTTCGAGACCGACAACAACATGGACAAGAGCACCGCCCGCGGCAACGAGGACGCCATCAGCGACATTCCGCTCGGCGGCACCGGCACGGTCGGGTCCATCGGCGTCGGCGGCGGCGGGGCAGCCGGCGTCTTCGGCTATCGTGACGGCGGCGGCCGTAAGAAGGCCGTTGGCCGCTTCGGCGGCAGCCAGGCGACCGAGAGCGCCGTCGAGGCGGCCCTCCGCTGGCTCGCCCGCCACCAGGAAGCCGACGGCTCCTGGGACGTCAAGAAGTACGACTGCGAGCGGGGAACCAACGTGCGCTGCCGCGTAGGCTGCACCGGCCTGGCCTTGCTCGCCTTCCTCGGCGCCGGCTACACCGAGCGGTCCGGCCAGTTCGCAGACACCGTCAAGAAGGCCGAAGATTACCTGATGAAGATGCAGAAACCGAACGGCATTATTGCCGAGCAGACCGGCAACAGCGGCGAGACCTCGGCCGGCTACAACCACGCCTGCGCCGGACTCGCCCTGGCCGAGGCCTACGGCATGGGCAAGAATCCGGAGATCGGCCGGGTCGCCCAAAAGGCGGTGGACTATTCCATCAAGGTTCACCAAATGCCATATTCCGGCTGGCGTTACGACGCCAAGCAGGATGGCGACACGTCCGTGACCGGCTGGTTCGTGATGCAACTCAAGAGCGCCAAGATCGCCGGACTGACCGTGGACGGCTCCGGCTTCCAGGGCGCCAACAACTTCCTGGACAAGGTGACCGACAAGGAAGGCCGCGCCTGTTACGGGGTGGACGGCAACTCCAGCAAGACTCCGTCCATGACCGGCGTGGCCATGGTGTGCAGGCAATTCATGGGCGTATCGAACGACGATCCGCTCCTCGTCAAGGGCGCCGATTTCATCGTTAAGGACCCGCCCGACTGGCAAGGGGCCGCCAACGCCGAGGCCAGCGTCGGAGTGGGCGACAAGGGCTTCTATTACTGGTACTACGGCACGCTGGCCATGTTCCAGATGGGCGGCGACCGCTGGAACAAGTGGAACGAGAAGCTCAAGCCCACCCTGGTCAACAACCAGTGCAAGGGCGGCCCCATGGACGGCTCCGTCGATGACAAGGACGGTTCCTGGGACCCCAACGGCTCATACATCGACAAGTACGGCGGACGGGTCTTCACCACCGCGGTCGGCGCGCTCACTCTCGAGGTCTACTACCGCTACCTGCCCATGTACTCCAAGTAGGGGCAAGCCGGCGGCTCGCCCCGATGGGCCGCGGAGCACGCACCATGGCAAGGGACCGTGGACGGCTCCTGGGACCCGAAGGGTTCCTTCATCCGGGATCACACCTCGACGCGGCCATCCGACGCCGATTGGGAATTGGACCACTTTTGAATCTGGCCGCCCATGGCGCGATCGCCCTAACCCGCGCGTTATCCGACCCTTGCGCTCCGAAGTGGCGCTGGCGCCATGGACCACTCCCCAGTCGCCAGGAAATTGGACCCCTCGAAATGCGCGATTATGGCCTTGCCAAGCGTCCCCCCGAGCTATAATTGCGCGCGGGACGGGGGGGTGTTCCCCTCGTCGGTGCGCGCCTGGCGGCCCGGCTCGGGCCGGACCAGCGCGGGGATAGGAGATAGAAAATGTTGCGCAAGGTGTCGGGTGTGGTGGCTGCTCTGGTCGTGGCTCTGGCCCTTTCGGTCGGCGCCTATGCCGGCGACAAGGCCGAGACCGTCAAGGGCAAGGTCAGCGTCGTGAAGGCCGATGACGGCGCCGCCACCGTGACCGTCAAGGCCGGCGATGTGGTCTACACCGTCGCGGGCGACAAGGCCAAGGACGTCGAGGGCATGGACGGCAAGGACGTCGAGGTCACCGGCAAGGTCGAGGACAAGGACGGCAAGAAGACCATCGTGGTCGAGAGCGTCAAGGCCGCGGGCGAAGAGGCCGCCGCCGTCGAGTAAAGACATCCAGCAGAACGTTCACTGTCAGCGGGGAGGCCCTCGGGCCTCCCCGCTCGCTTTTCCCGGAATCGGCGCCTCCGGCTCGTCGTTTATCCGCCCGGGTGCGGGGGAATGGCCTCCGCCTATGGGCCGGCAGTCGCGCTTCGCAGCAATGTACGGCCGGCGGACCGATAGGAGCAATCCCATGAATGGCAAGTGGTGGCGGACATTGGCTTTGCCAGGAGTCCTGACGTTGGCGCTGTTCGGCTGTGGAAGCCAGAACCCGGGTACGACGGGCGGCGGCAAAGGCGGCTCCGGAACGGGCGGAACGGGCACGTCCGGGCAGCCCGAGGTCGGCCAGAAGGCCGGCGGCGGCCAAGAGTCCGGCGGGACCACGGGAAGCACCGCGCCGGAAGGCAACCCCAAGGGCACGGAGGGCGAACCGCCGAAGAGCGGCGGCTCCATGGAGGGCAACGCCGGCAGCAAAGCCGGCGACCCGCCCCAGCGGGTCAGTCCCGTGTCGGGCAAACCCATAGACAAGAACGTCTACGTCGACTACGACGGAAAACGCATCTACTTCGCGGACGACGCGGAAAAGCGAACCTTCATTCGCAACCCCGACAAGTACATGCAGCAGATGCGCGAGTCCGGCGTGACCCTCGAGCCGACGCCGACGCAGCAGAAGGGCACCACCCAGCCCGGCGGTGCGGAGCCGGTCGTCCCCGAGAACAACTAGCCGGCAGGCCGGGATTAAGCGACCTCCCGGCAAAGACACGATCACGGGCGCGGGGAGGCTTTTGGGGGCCTCCCCGCGCGGTTTCGTGACAAAGTCAGAGACCGCGCGCGCCGATCCCCAACCTTAACAGGTTGAAGGCCCACATGGTGAAGACCAGCCCTATCACGGAGCGCGCGCACCATGGCGAACGCACGACCCGCAAGCCCAGGCCGGGCCAGCGGCGCTCGGCAAGCGGATACAGCGCCAGCAGAACGGCACAGGCATAGAAGAGGAATCCGAACGGGTTGAACGCCCAGGCGTCGGCAAACCGGCCGTGCGAGATGCTGCAGAAGGCGCGCGTCAGACCGCAGCCTGGACAGGGAAGGCCGGTGTATTGCTTCATCCAGCACATCTCCACCCGCGGCAGAGTCCCGGGTAAAAAGACGGCGCTGAGGCCGAGCGCGGCCCCAGCGCCGATGGAGAAGATGTACCGGCTCAGGCCGCGACGCAGCGCGGCCAGCCGGAAGGCTGTCGTCAAGCCTGGACCTGCTCCAGCACCTGCTTCTTGAGGCCCATCACCTTGATCAGGTAGATGATCAGCAGCACCAAGGAGGCCGGCCCTGCAAGGTAGCCGACCAGCGGAATGATGCCACAAACAACGCAGATTGCGTAAGCCCACCCAAGTTTCTCACCGCAGTCTTCCACATCGGTTCGTCCGATGGAGTCAAAATAAGCCTTGAAGGACTGCGGCAACCGGGGAAAGACGAAGAACAGCCAGACAAGATTGAAGCACGGGATTAAGAGGAGCCAGACCATCCCGGGTTCCATCCGCCGGAATTGCTGAGGGATGACCTGATAGCAACTCGACACCAGCCAACAAATGACCGCCAGAATGCCCAAACCGATGACCGCGCCGATAATAGCCGCGATCAGCATGGCCCCAGCGAGCGCCGCAGCAACCTGCTCTGGATTTCCGCCTTGACTCCCCATCCCCGGCCCTCCGCAAAGCCGGCCTCGGCCGGCGTCCACCAATCCATCCTCCATCAATGCGATCCGGCGCACTGACCGTGCGGGAGTTTATGTCTGGCGCTCGCTGTGTCAACTGTCTTCGGATGGGTCCGCCGGGGCCGTTTACACGTCCAGGTTGGAGATCTCCAGCGCGTGGTTCTCGATGTACCGCCGGCGCGAGGAGACCTCCTCGCCCATGAGCAACGAGAACATCTCCTCGGCCTCCAGCGCGTTGCCCAGGCTCACCCGCAGCATCGAGCGGCAAGACGGATCCAGCGTGGTCTTCCAGAGCTGGTCGGGGTTCATCTCGCCCAGCCCCTTGTAGCGCTGGATGTCGAGGCCCTCGCGGCCGAACTCGCGCACCTTCGGCAACATCTCGAGCGTTCCGGCCAGCGGCACCTTGTGGCCCTCGTTGACCACCCAATAGCGGGGATCGTTGGCGTCGTAGTCCGGCTCGGGGAGCAGCTCGGACAGGCCGAAGCCCAGCTCGGTCAGCCGCGAGACGGTCTTCTTGAGCTCGCGGGCCTCGTGCAGCTCCTGGATGACCACCTGCTCGCGTTCCTGGATGACCTCCTCGGCCTTGGGCTCGGGTTTGGACTTGGTCGCGCCCTCGGCCGGCTGGGCCCCGGGCGCGGCGCCGCCCTCCGCCCCCGGCCCCGCCCCGGACCCCGGCCCCTCGTCCCCGCCGTTGGCGGCCTTGCGCTCCGCCTCGAGCTCCGCCAGGAATGCCGTCTGGTCCTCCGTCGAGTAGAAGAAGTGCTCCTTGTCGCCGACCAGCACCCGGCAGACCGGGAACTCGCCGTCCTTGGCCAGGGCCAGAACGCGCTCCAGGTCCAGGCCGCGCTTGCGGAAGGCGTGGCCGTGGTTTTCGAGCTTCTCGAGAGCGGTCACGATCTTCCTGAGGGTCTCGCCCTTGAAGCTCTCGCCCGTGCCCGTCACCTCGAGGCTGGTGCCGTCGAGCCCCAGGGCGGTCAGCGCCGAACGCATCTCCGAGTCGGTCGTGACATACTCTTCCTTGTCCTTGCGCTTGACCCGGTAGAGCGGCGGCTGGGCGATGTAGACGTGGCCCTTCTCGATGAGCTGGCGCATGTGCCGGAAGAAGAAGGTCAGCAGCAGCGTCCGGATGTGCGAACCGTCCACGTCGGCGTCGGTCATGATCACGATCTTGCCGTAGCGCCGCTTGGAGAGGTCGAACTCCTCCTCGCCGATGCCCGTTCCCAGCGCGGAGATCAGCGCCGCGATTTCGTTGTGCCCGATCATCTTGTCGATGCGGGCCTTCTCGACGTTGAGGATCTTGCCGCGCAGCGGCAGGATCGCCTGGAAGTGCCGGTCGCGGCCCTGCTTGGCCGAACCGCCGGCCGAATCGCCCTCCACGATGTAGAGCTCGGTGGTCTCGTTGTCGCGGCTCTGACAGTCGGCGAGTTTCCCGGGCAGCGAGCCGGGGGAGAGGGCACCCTTGCGGCGGGTGAGCTCGCGGGCCTTGCGCGCGGCCTCGCGGGCCAGGGCGGCCTGTACGGCCTTCATGACGATGGTCTTGGCCGTCTTGGGGTGCTCGTCGAGGTAGATGCCCAGGGCGTCGTTGACGGCCTGCTCGACGACCCCCTGGACCTCGGAGTTGCCGAGCTTGCCCTTGGTCTGGCCCTCGAACTGCGGCTCGGCCACCCGGCAGCTCACGATGGCGGTGAGCCCCTCGCGGAGGTCCTCGCCGCCGGGCGGCTCGGCGCCCTTGAGCAGGTTGTGGTTCCGGGCGTAGTTGTTGAGCGTCCGCGTCAGCGCCGAGCGGAACCCGGAGACGTGCGTGCCGCCCTCGATGGTGTTGATGTTGTTGACGAAGCTGAAGAGCGCCTCGTTGTAGCCGTCGTTGTACTGAAAGGCCACCTCCACCTCGCAGCCCTCGCCCTGGCGGGAGAGGTGGATGATGTCCTCGTGCACCGGCACCTTCGAGGTGTTGAGGTGTTTGATGAACTCGACGATGCCGCCCTCGTAGAAGAAGCGCTCGCTCTTGTCCTTGTCGGAGCGCTCGTCTCCGATGGTGATGGCCAGCCCGCGGTTGAGGAAGGCCAGTTCTCTCAGGCGCGTGGCCAGGATCGAGTACTTGTACTCGGTGGTCTCGAATATCTCGGGGTCCGGCTTGAAGACCACGCGCGTTCCCCGCTTGTTGGTCTTGCCCAGCTGCTTGATGGGCGCCAGAGGTTTGCCGCGCTCGTAGCGCTGGTAGTGCACGATCCCTTCGCGGTAGACCTCGACCTCCAGCCATTCGGCGAGGGCGTTGACGCAGCTGACCCCCACGCCGTGCAGTCCGCCCGAAACCTTGTAGGTGCCCTTGTCGAACTTGCCGCCGGCGTGGAGGGTGCAGAGCACCACCTCGAGCGCCGAACGCTTCTGCTCCCTGTGCATCTCGACCGGAATGCCGCGGCCGTTGTCGGTTATCGACACCGAGCCGTCCGAGTTGATGCTCACTCCTATCTCGGTGCAGTGCCCGGCCAGGGCCTCGTCCACGGAGTTGTCGACCACCTCGTAGACCAGGTGGTGCAGGCCGTGTTCCCCGGTGTCGCCGATGTACATGGCCGGGCGCTTGCGCACGGCCTCAAGTCCTTCCAGGACCTTGATGGAATCGGCGTTGTACGCCGGTGCCGATCCTGTCGTCTTCTTCTCTTCAACCTGTTCGGTCACTTGTCACCCTCGGCCAGCACGAACCGTATCTCGCGAACCCCCAGCGGCTCGGGCTCCGCTGTCAGCTGGTGGACCAGATCGGTGCGCCGGTATCCGGCGAGCTCGGCGAGCAACGAACTGGAATCCACCTCTACAGTGAGCAGTCCCCGGCGCAGGCTCCTGGGCCAGCTGTGGACAGCTATGGCCTCTCCGACGCTCCTCGACCACTTCCTCTCCGCGCGCGCCAGGAGAGAGCGATTTCGGCGCGCGGTCCTCACCACCGCCCTGGGCAGAATGTCGCCCAGCCTCTCCGCACCGCCCGCTTTGTTCTCTGTCACGGGGGAGGGACCCGGATCGTTCAGGCCCCTTCTCCTCTCAACCTGACGGGCATGATCACATTGACGTAGTCCTTGCCCTCGGCGATCACCGCCGGGCGCTGCGCGTCCTTGAGTTCCATGGTCACCTCGTCCTTCTCGAGGCGGCTCATGGCATCGAGCAGGAACTGCGGATTGAAAGCCACCTCCATGCCCGATCCCGAGAAAGAGGCCTCCACCACGATGCTCGCCTCGCCTCGCTCGGCGACCTTGGCCTCGATCTCCACCTTGTCCTTGCCGGGACGCAGCACCACGGCGCGCGTGTCGGCGGTGGTGAAATTCATCGCCTGCTTCAGCGCCCCCTTCAGGGCATCGCGGTCCACCACAAGCTTGCGATCGCAATCGCCGGGCACCGCTTCTTCATACTTCGGATAGGTTCCCTCCACCAGCCTGCCGGAGAGGACCGCGTTCCCCATGGAGAACACCGCCTCGTTATCCCTCAATACCAGCCCGATCTCTTCCTGCCCTTGGGCCAGCTTGCCGAGCATCCCGACCAGCTTGAGCGGCAGGATGGCTCCGCGCTCGATCTTGGTGTCCTTATCCAGCCTGGCTTTCGCTATGGCCAGCCTCCGGGTGTCGGTGGCTACGAATTCCATATCCCTCTTCTTAATCCTGACAAATACGCCATTTATGGCGTAACGGCTCTCCTCCTGACCGGCCGCGTAAGCCACCTTGGTCAGCATCTTGACCACGGTTTCACCGGGGAGCTTCACCTCCTTGTCGGCCGCAAGCCCCGCAACAGCCGGAAAATCGCTGGGATCCATTCCGGCCAGCGATATCCGACTGCCCGCGGATTCGATCACCGTCTTCTCTGGCCTGGCGTCTATCGATACCTGTTCGCCGGACATGTCCCGAATCACCGCCAGCAGCATCCCGGCGTTGACCACGGCGCGACCCTGTCCCTCGCCGGTCACTCCCTCCAGTTTGTAGCGTATGCCGACGTCCAGATCGGTGGCGACGAGTTCAACGCCATCCTCCAACGCTTCGATGAGAATGCACTGGACTATCGGCCGGGTCGCCTTGCTCGGAGCCACCTCCGCTGCTGCTTGAACGGCAGCCAGGAGCTTGGAGCGATCACAGACGATTTTCATCTTCAAGAACCCTCCGCAACGGACTTAAGAACCCCGGCCCCAGATGGTAGTATGGGGTCAGGATATCCTAAAATCTCCACCCTAATTATATGTGCGGTTGAAAGCGTTTAAAGTCATTTTTGCAGTCGTAAATCGACTCGATATTAGTGATACGGGTTTGTTGGATCTTGGAGAACAAGTGGCAAATGTGTTGACGAAAGAGAAGGGTTTCCGCAGTCAAGCAAGCTCTCGTTGGAAGCAGATCGGAACCGATTGGGGCGGAGGCAAGATGGTCCACAATAGATGGGCGCCGCTTCCGTACGGAGCGGATGTTTATTGTGCGATGTCAACATCGCACAACGGCTTCAACAGGAGGTTTTGAACAGGAAATCACGGACAGCAGGACAGGCTATGACATAGTAATCAATCGCGAATTCCAGCTGCGACTTCCTCCGGTTTGGTCGTGGCAACGACGCAGGAGTCTTCGGTGAGATACTTCGCTGCAACGCGTTGTACGTCGGCCGAAGTCACTTTCTCTATCTCCGCGATTCTGGCCAGGGAGGCTTCGGCTCCCAGACCGTAAAGTTCGTTGTAGGACATGTCCTGACAGATGCCTGCGATGCTCTGTTTTCTGCGGGCCTCGGAACCGATGATCTGGTTCTTGGCCCTGTCGAGTTCCTCGGTGGGAACGGCTTCGGACTTGATGCGCCGGATCTCCGCTCGGATTCCGGCGGTTGCCATATCCAACTTGTCGGCCTCGGTTGCGATGTAGAAGACGACGGCACCGGGATCCACGCCCATTTCCAGGTAGGCGCCCACGCTGTAGGCCAGGGACTGGCGGTCGCGCAGTTCCCCGAAGAGCCGGCCATCCATTCCGCTCAGGATGGAGCGCATGACCTCCAGAGCGAATCGATCGGAGTTGCGGACGTCCACTCCGCGGAACGACATGGACAGGATCGCCTGTTTGGCTCCGGGGACCGTCTGGACCTCCGACCGACATCCGGCGAGCGCGGGAACGGGTCTGACCTCGGGCAGCGAGAGCTTGTCGGGGCGAGCCTTCAGAAAGACGGCGAACTGTTCAAGAACCATCTTTCTCAGTTCTGCGGAGTCGAAGTCGCCGGCCACGCAGAGCACCATGTTGTCCGGACGACAGTACTTGTCGTGGAACCGGGCGAGGTCCTGCCTGGTCAGGGACTTGACCGATTCCTCGCTTCCTTCGGCAGTCAGGGAGTACGGGTGCGGAGCATAGAGAATCTTCTGCTGCAGAAGCGCGTGGGTCTCCTCTATGTCCTCGGAGCGACGCCGGATGCCGGCCAGGACCCGGGTCCGGACCTTCTGGAACTCGTCCTCCGGGAATGTCGGAGTCGAGAGGACTTCGTTGACCAGGCGCAGAGCCAGAGGAAGGTCTTTGGAGAGGAACTTGGCGGAGACGCCGAACGAGTTCCTGCCGCCATAGCCGGAAAGAGACCCGCCGGATGCCTCGAGAATCTCGGCGATCTCCTCGGAGGTGTGGCTGGCCGTGCCCCGGGTCAGCATGGAGGCCATGAGGTCAGAGACGCCGTTCTTTCCGGCCGGCTCGAAACGCACTCCGCCCATGAAGACGGCGCTCACGGCCACTATGGGGTCCTCGTGGCGCTCGTACAGCAACAGCCTTCCGCCGCCGGGCAGCGCGACGTGCTCGATCTTTGGCGCCGGCTGCGCCGTGGACGATTGCGCAGAAGCCGGCCGGGTTTGCGAGACCGCTGCACCCGGATCGGCCCCCGGCCTGCCGGGCAGGACGACCAGCAGATTCCTCTTCTGGGGAAGCAGGTAGCGCCGGAGCGCCTCGGACACACCCTCGCTTTGGACCTTGTCCAACCGGTCGAGGTACTTGGAGGAGAAGTCGACGTCGCCGGTCGTGAAGTAATCGTCTCCCACCGACCTGGCCAGACCGTCGACGGTCTCGAGGCCGTAGACCTCCTGCGCGCGATGCCGGGCGAGCACGCGGCGCATGTCGGCTGCGTCGATCGGTCCGGCTGTGAGCTTCCCTATTTCCTCGTCGATGACGGCCAGGACCTTGTCGACGTTCTTCTCGTCGAGGTTGGCGTAGATGGAGAAGAAGCCGCCCCGGACCGGCGTGTGGTTGCCGGCGCCGATGGAGTAGACGAGCTTCTCCTGCTCGACGAGCCGGCGGTGCAGGCGGCTGGTCCGACCCCCGCCCAGCAACATGGCGCCCATGTCGAGCGGGTACATGTCCGGGTGGGCTATGCTCACCGTCGGCCAGGAAATGTAGAGCCGGGCATCCCGAAAATGGCTGTCCCGCACCCGGAGTTCCCGGGGAGATGCCTGGGGAGGCTCGACGGGAATCACCGGCTCGACGAGCGGACGGCGTTCGAATCCGGCGAAAGAGGCCTGGACCTTTCTGAGAACGGAGCGGGCGTCGAAGTCGCCGGCGGCGACGAAGACGAGATTGGCAGGCGAATACATGCGCCGCCAGTAGCCGACAAGCTGGTCGCGGGTGATCTTCTCGAAGATGGGCCGGTAGCCGATCACCGGATGGCGCTCGGGGGCCGCCCGGTACAGGAGCGTGCTGATGTGGCGTCCGAAGACCCGGCCGGGATCGTCCTCGCCGAGGTTGATCTCCTTGATGATCACCTCGCGCTCGCGCTCGCACTCCACAGGGTCGAAGGCCGCGTTCTGGACGGCATCTGCCAGGCCGTCGAGGGCCACGTCGATGTTCCTGGACGGCAGGGTGATGTGGTAGACGGTGCGGTCGAGCGAGGTGTAGGCGTTGTCTCCTCCGCCGGCCGCCGCGATCTCCCGGTCCATCTGGCGGGGGCCGCGCCGGGCCGTGCCCTTGAAGAGCATGTGCTCCACGAAGTGGCTCACTCCCGAACCGGGCATGGTGTCCTCGGTAATGGACCCGGCGTGCACCCAGACCTGCACCGTGCACACCGGAGCGGCGTGGCGCTCGGCGAGCAGAACGTCCATGCCGTTGGCCAGCCGGGCCAGGAGCAGACCAGGTCGGTCGACCAGGACGGTCTCGACGGGCATCGGGGTCGAAGGCGCCGCGCGCCCGGCCTGCACCGCGCCGGCGCCGCGTTCCTGGACCTTAGGCTGGTTCGTGGCCAGGCAGCCCCAAAGCGCCATGGAGCAGAGCACCGACAACGGAAACGCAACGTATCCCGAAAGGAAGCGAGCTCGCATTTCTGGTTCTCTCCGAAGACCCGGCGTCGACCGGCGGCCATTCTAGAGTCGGGAGGCGCCGGACACAAGCGGAGAGCCGCAGAGACCGGAGGGCGGTGCCCGGCAAAAAAGCCGCGGCCGGCGCCAGAAGGTGCCGGCCGCGAGGTCGGGTATCGATGCGGACTAGAAGTCCCAGGTTCCGGCCACCTCGTTGTCCACTGTGACCACGCAGTGGACCGCCCGGCGGCTGCGGGTCAGGGTCATGTCGACGCGATGCCCCTTGTACTCCGCGGACTCCTTGACCGTGCTCCTCCTCTCCGCCCGGGTCTTGAGGACTTCCGTGTTGTCGATCAGCAGTTCGAACTGCTCGCCGACGCTGTGGTAGCGCACGTCTATCTGCATGGCCTGATCCTGGCCCCGGGGGCGGTACGTGGACTGGACCGTGGTCTTCCTGCAACCCAGCGACGGCAGCACGAGAAGAGACAGCAGGATCAGCGGGCTGATGATGCGCAACGCCATGAAGTCCTCCTTTGCAGACGAGGTCCTTTGGTTCGGCGGCGCTTCCCCTGCGGCCTCCGGGCCGGCTGCGTCCGCCCATTGGAAGACAGCAGCGAGAGCAACGAGTGTGCCGGCCGTCGGCGGAGAGCGATGGCATGTAAGCCACGCAATCACGGGGTGTCGAGGACATCCCCTGCGACCGGCCCAGGCGACAGGGTGTGGTCTACGCCCGCAGAGCGGGAAAAGCCGGCACTCCGAGGCGGCTGGGCGGGGGTCTGTGTCAGTTCATCTGCGCCGTGGGGTTTGGATAGACGGGTGCTGGCCAGCGTTTTGCCCAGCGGCCGTCGGTACAGGCGCGTTCGAGGATGATGGTGGCGACGGACTGGGCGCCGTAGCGCGTCCAGCGCTTGTTGGCAGCCTGCATTCTGACCGCCAGCATTTTGCAGGCGGCCTCGGCATATCCACTGGCGATGAACCACCCCATGGCTCGGTAGGCGGGGTAGTTCATGCGATCCCGGCGGTTTTCGATGTAGAAGACGTGAGTCCACAGGATTCGGCCGGGTGAAGCCTCCTCCAAGTCTGCGGGGCGCTCCGGCCGAGGCGCATGTTCTTCGGCTCGAGCCACCAGTTCGCGCAGCAGTCGGTCCATCTGCCCATTGTACAGCAGGCTTTCCCAATGCCCGAACAGCTTCTGAAAAGCCGCTCCCGGCGGATGCACCACTGCGGCGCATTCCGACAGTCTGGTCCGGGAGTGCCGGTAGTCGATTCCCCAGTGTACGCCCCCGAACTCCCGCGCCCACATCCCCGGCAAACCATGTCCGGCATCAGACAAAACCTGCGTATCCTTTGCCTCGGCCCAGCCGCGTCTGAGCGCCTCGCTCTTGAGCAGCCTGCCCAAGTCGCCTATGTCCCCAAAGGTCGCCACGTAGCTCTGCACCTGCGCCTCAGGCTCCTGATACTTGCCGTCAGGAAGCACCCGGCCATGCCGGCCTCGCACCACCACTCCACCTTGCATTCCCGCCAGTTCAAAGCTCGCTCCGCTGCGCTCAGTTCCTCGTGCTCTCGATCGGTGGCCGCATCTTCGCGCAACCGAATCTTCATCCCGTCAGCCTCTGCAGCCAACAGCTCCGCCGGATTATCGGGAGCCAAAGCGTCGCTCGATCCTCCGGCCGCCTGGCGCTGCTGCTCCAAAGTAACCTCCGCGCCAACCGCCTCACTGACTCGCTCCACGGTCTTGAAACTGATCCGCATACCCAGTGACTTCAGCCCAGCCTCGGCATCCCGAAATTCGCAAGAACTCCCCAACTCGCTCAGTGCCTGCCGCAACCGAGAACTCTGCACATGCTCCGGCAGAGAGAAAACTTCTTCACAGGGGGAAAAAGCCGCGCCGGCAGGCACGGCAATAACCGTGATCCCGCTCGAACTCTACAGGCCCGCGTATCGTCTCCACCCGCCGCCGAACCTTCTTCCATTGCAGCCTCCGCCCACAATCCGGACAAGGCGCCTGGCGGTCAGGCACCCTCTCCGCCATGGCCTCGGTAAGCCCAACCGTTAGAAGCTCCTGCGCCAGACTGTCCCCAGTGCGTGCGGCCATCGCCTCGAGTTCGTCGAAACCCTTGAACGTCCGCATTCCACCTGTCCCTTGATCGGGCCATATCTCCCGCAACCTCGCTTCTAGCTTCGCTAACACCAGCGCCCGGCGCTCAGCGTTAGTCATGCCCACGTATCGCGTCCTCTCTCTTCTTCCTCCGGCAGCCCTCCTCTATCCATTCTACCCGCCAAAACCCATGCCCACAGTGCAGATGGACTGACACAGACCCGCTGGGCGGGCGCTGCACTGGAAATCTCCCCGGGCCGCGACATAATGGTCCCCATCGACGGGCCTCTTCTTTTGGGGGATCTCCAATGCGCATCCTGACCCGCGGCGACATGGACGGCCTGACCAGCGCGGTGCTCCTGACCATGGTCGAGAAGATCCGGGAGATCCGCTTCGCCCACCCCAAGGACGTGCAGGACGGCAAGGTGCCCTGCACCGAGGAGGACATCGTCGTCAACCTGCCCTACGTGCCGGGCTGCGCCATGTGGTTCGACCACCACGCTACCGAGGCCGGCCACGCCCAGCAGGTCGGCGAGTTCAAGGGCAAGTTCGCGGTGGCGCCCTCGACGGCCCGGGTGATCTACGACTACTATCCGGAGAAGCGCGAGCAGTTCGACCGCTTCCAGGAACTGCTCACCGCCACCGATAAGGTCGACTCCGGCCAGCTCACCCAGGAGGAGATCACCATCCCCAAGGGCTGGATCCTCCTGGGCCTGACCCTCGACCCGCGCACCGGGCTCGGCCCCGAGTTCCGCAAGTACTTCCGCTGGCTCGTGGAGTACGTCAAGGAAGTCTCCATCGAGAAGATCCTCCAGCACCGCGAGGTGGCCAAGCGCTGCGAGCGGGTGCTGGCCGAGCAGGCCCGGTTCAAGCAGGTCCTCAAGAGCCACGCCCGCGCCGACGGCAGCGTGGTCATCTCCGACCTGCGCGGGGTCAAGGACCTGCCCGTGGGCAACCGCTTCCTGGTCTTCACCATGTTCCCGGAGTGCAACGTGGAGATGCGCATATTCCAGGGCCTGGGCGACACCACCGTGGTGGCCATCGGCCACAGCATCTTCAACCGCACCTGCAAGGTCAACGCCGGGGACCTGGCCGCCCAGTACGGCGGCGGCGGGCACAAGGGTGCCGCGACCTGCCAGCTCGGGCCGGACATCGCCGAGAAGGCTATCGGGGACATTCTCTCGACGCTCAAGGCCAACCAGGGCTAGTTCCGGGGCGGGGCATATCCAACGCAGAGGACGCAGAGGGGCTCTCTGTCGTTGTTGTGACGAGAGCCCCAGGCCGTTGTCCTCCGCGACCACTGCGTGCCTCTGCGGTCTCTGCGTTGAGAAGGCCTGTGCACTCGCCGACTATCGGTAGAAATCCACCCAGCTGAGCTTGAGGACGGCGTCCTTGCCCGCGGCGAAGCCCTCGGGCAGGGCGACTTCGATGACGTCGCCCTTCTTTTCGGCGGCCAGTTCGCCGCCCTTGGCGCCGCTGGAGTTGATGAAGCCGGAGAGCTTCTTCCCGCCGCACTCGGCACTGAAGCCCTCCAGGCCCTTCAGTAACAGGCGCACCGCAACCTTCTTCGGCCATTCGCCCTTATCGGGTTTGACCTCGGCCGAGCCGATGCCGCCAGGTGAGGTCACGGTGAGCACGAGCGCACCGCCGACCACCTCGGCAACGACCTCGTCGCCGGGCCGCTCGCACTTTGAGGAGAAGTTCGGCGCGGCGGCCAGCCTGATGACCCCCGGCCACAGGACCGTTCCCGTGCCGCCTTCGCCCTTGTAGAGCCGCACGTTCTTCTCAGGCTTGCCGCGGACCTCCACCTCGGCCGGCCGGCCGGCCTTGAGCTCGGCGTCGCGCAGCTTCTCCAGGGCCTCGGTGATGCCCACGCCCAGGGTGAAGCCGCCCCCGTCGGGCGTGAATAGCCGGTAGGCGAACCCATCAAGTTCGGTGATGGGCCGGAGGATGTCCAGCCGGCCTTTGAAGACCTGCTCATCGCCGGGCTTGTCCTTGTACGCCGGCTGGTCGTCGAGGAGTTCAAGCCAGCCGGCGCCGCCGTCGGGTGCTTTGGCCCCGCCCGGCGCGACGATCTCGATTTCCACCGGGCCGGAGCTCACCTCCCCGGTCCAGGCCGCACGGGCCTTCATCACTGCCGCACCGTTGTCCGCGTTGGCATAGGTGACGACCAGACGGTACTTCCCGGGCGGGAGCGTTGCCCCGAAGGCGGCATCCGTCAGGCCCGTCTCCTGCGCTTCTCCCGGCTTGAGGCTTTGGAGATCGGGAACGTTCCTGCGCCACGAGCCCACTGGTTCTACGAACTTGTGCTGCTTGCCCGTTCCGGCCTCCGTGAAGATGCTGGTCAGCAGACCGTGGCCCCACGAGCAGGACCGGGACCAGACGGCGACGACCTTCTCTCCGTCCACGTTTTCCAGGCGCGTTGCCAGGGCTATCGTCTTGCCCGACTCCACCCGCGCCGCGGGCGCGGCCAGTTTGACGCCCAGGCGCAGGCCGTTCGCCGCCTGGCCCCAGGATAAGCCCGTCTGGCCGGAAACCTCCGTTGCGATTCGCAGGTTGCCCTCTGTGGCCGCCCAGATCTTCTCGCCGACAAGGTGACCCTCGTCCTGCCCCGGGATCGGAGGGTCGACGCAGACGACATGGCGCTCACCGACCGCGAAGAGCCTGGGGTCAAGGGCCGGGACCTTCTGTCCCTCCGCGTTCTTGGCCATGAGCGGACTGGGCATGAGGATCGCGACCTTTATAGTGACCTCCTTGCCCGCCGTCCCCTTGAGCACCTTCTCCACTTCATAGCTGACTTCGGAGGTGATCAGGGCGTAGCCGCTCCAGAGTTTCGCAGCCAGGTCGGCCTTTACGACCTTCCCCACAAAGACCAGGGGCGACTTCTGGCATGATGCACTGAAGTAATCCTTGGGTATGCGTCGAACCTCGGCGACAACAGCCGGCGCATTGCCCGCCGCCACCCGGGTCTCCTCGGCGATGGCGTTACCGGTGCGCACCTCGCCCTCGCTCACCGCCACGAGGAGCACGGCGGTCAGCACGCCGGTCAGTTTGGACTTGTCCACGTTCCGTTCCCCTTTCTCGTTTTCCCAGGCGCGCGTGACCGAGAAGACCGTCCCGACCGTCTCGACCCACAGCCCCTCGGGCGTCTCGACGCGGCAGGCGACCTCGCCGGTCGATGCCTTGGGCGCGCGGACCTCCACCTCGCCGGCTTCGAGCCTGATAAGCTGGCGGACGCGGCGGGCCTGATCGCGACCGGTGGCCACCAGCTTCGCCCCCGGGGCTATGGCCAGCCGCGTGCCGTCGGAGAGCTTCTCCACAACCACCTTGCCGGAGGTGTTGTCGAAGTCCCGGATCTTCACGTTGCCGCTGGGCAGGATGCCCGAGGCGAAGAGGCCGCTGACCACGATGAGCGCGGCGGCGGCGGCGGCGGGCAGGAGCCAGCCGGAACGGCGGGGGGCGGGGGGCGAGGGACGGGGCGATTGCCGCAAAGAGGCGCAAGAAGCGCAAGGTGTGGAGGCGGACGGCACCGAAGGCGCGCCCGTATTTCTTTGGGCCTCTTGCGCTTCTTTGCGGCCAACAGCCAACGCTTGCCGTTCGGCTGCTTTCAGCGTTCTCAGCGCGGCTTCCTGATCGGCGAGCTCCACGAACCGCCGGCGGGCGGACTCGTCGGCGAGGAGCGCGTCGCCGAGGAGCTTCTGCTCCCCGGCGTCGAGCGTCCCGGCGAAGTGGGCGGCGATCAAGCCGTCGAGTTCCTGGGGGCTCATGCGTGGTCCTCCGCCAGCGCCTTCCCCGTGCAGTCGGCGAGCTGCTGCCGGGCCCGGAAGAGCGAGACCTCCACCGACCCGCGCGGCCGGCCGGCCTCGGTGGCGACCTCGGCGACCGAGAGCCCCCGCCCGTAGTAGAGGTCGACGAGCGAGCGCATCGCCGCCGAGAGCCTCTCGACGCAGCCCTGCAGCGCTTGGCGGCGGCGCTCCAACCCCTCGCTCATCTCCGCGTAGGTGCCGGCCACGGCCTCCAGGACCTCCGGCCGGGCGAGCTCCGGGGCGCTCCCGGCGCGGCGCAGTTCCTTGAGCGCCTGGTTGCGGGCGACGCCCAGCGCCCAGGCCTCGAAGGGCCGCGCGGCGTCGTACTCGGCGAAGTGCTCCCAGAGCTCGAGGGAGGTCTGCTGCAGGACCTCCTCGGCCCGGTGGAAGTCGCGCAGCCAGCTGAAGAGGTAACCGCGCAGGGCCGACTGGGCCCGGTTGTAGAGCACCAGGAACTGCGACTGCCGGTCAGCGCCGGTCTCGGGGGCCATCACTGCTCCTCTCATCGCCGGTACTTACCGACGGTCGAGGAATCTTAACAGGGATTCCGACCCAAACCAAGCTGGCCAACGGGCGGCCTGCCGGGATAATGTCCGGATAATGTCCGGCGCCTCTGGGACGCCGGGCGGGGCATGGGAGGGCGGTGACGGACATGGCCAGGCGCTGCTTCGGAATCATCGGCGGGCTCGGGCCGCTGGCCAGCGCGGACGTCTTCCTCAAGCTCGTCCGCGCGGCGGCGTCCGGGGGCGCCGCGGAGCAGCCCGGCCTGGTCTTCGAGCAGCGGGCCTTCAATGAGAACGGGGCCGTCGGCGCCGGGGACAGCAACGCCGGCGCCCGCAAGCTCTACGTCTTCGATACCATCCGGAGCTTCGAGTCGCGCGGCGTGGACGTCGTGCTCCTGCCGTGCTTCGTGAGCCACACCTTCCTCGACGAGATTCGGCCGGAGATCCGGCTGCCCGTGGTCAGCATCATGGATGCGCTCGGCGCGCACCTGGCGCGGCGTTATCCGGCCGCGCGCCGGATCGGCGTGCTCACCTCCGACCGGGTGCGCGTGAGCGGGCTATTCGAACGGAGCATCGCGACGTCCGCTCGCGAGCTGGTCTACCCGGCGCCCGGGGTCCAGCGGGACTGCCTGATGGGGGCCGTGTACGGGCCCGAGGGGATCAAGGCCGGGCGCGTCGACGGCCCGGCCATCGAGCTTCTCGAGCGGGCCTGCCGGGACCTCGAGTCGCGGGGCGCCGAGGTGATCCTGCCCGGCTTCACCGAGATTCCGCTGGTCCTCGACGCCCTCGGCCCGCGGCGCGCTCCGGTCGTCGACGCCAACGCGGTCTATGCCCGGTACGCCCTGGACTGGACGGGCCGGGCTGCGGCGCGGCCCTTCAAGGTCGGCGTGGTCGGCGGAGTCGGGCCGGCGGCCACCGTGGACTTCCTGGCCAAGATCGTCCGCAGCACGCCGGCGGGGCGCGACCAGGAGCACGTCAAGCTGCTGGTCGATCATAATCCTCAGATTCCGGACCGGACGATGAACCTCATCGGCGACGGGCCGGACCCGACGGTGGCGCTCTACTCCGCCTGCAAGAAGCTGGAGGGCGGCGGCGCCGACCTCATCGCCATTCCCTGCAACACCGCCCACGCCTTCGTGGAGCGCATCCAGCCGCACCTGGGCATCGCCATCGTCAACATGCTCCACGAGACCATCGAGCACCTGCGGCGGGCGCACCCGGAAGTCCGCGAGGCGGGGCTGCTCGCCACCGACGGCACGGTGCGGAGCCGCGTCTACCACGGGGCCGCCGGAAAGGCGGGGATCGGGCTCGTGGTCCCCGACGAGGCGCACCAGCGGACGGTCATGGACGCGATCTACGGCCCGCAGGGCGTCAAGGCCGGCTTCACGACCGGCAAGTGCCGCGAAGCGCTCCTCGCCGCCGTCGAGCACCTGGTCCGTCGCGGGGCCGGAGCGGTGATCCTGGGCTGCACCGAGCTGCCGCTGATTCTCCCCGGGCAGGAGAGCCTCGCGGTCGCCGGCCGGAGCGTGCCGGTGCTCGACCCCACCGAGATTCTGGCCCGGAAGTGCGTAAGCCTGGCGACGGACGAAGGCCGACGCGGCTGAGTTGACTGTAAGGTCGGACGGGTCTGATGCGTCCGACCGGTCCGACCTGTCGGACAGAAGCCCCGGAAGCGCCGGCAGCTTGGTCGGTTTCTACCTGGCCTCCGCGGCCTCCTCCGCCGGCCGCGCCTGGAGGAGCCGGATCTTCCCGGCGATGTCCCGGGTGAAGGGCGGGGCTTCCAGCCGGAGCGAACCCTTCGCGTCGGTCGCCTGATCGCTGGAGGTCAGTATCCGGCCGGTGTAGGCGTCCCACCATTCGACGCGGTAAGCGCCGGGGACGAGCCCGTCGATGGCCAGGGCGGCCTTCTCGATGACCGCGGGCCGGGTCTTCTTCACCGCGCGGTTGTACCAGGTGTTGGCCGGATCGGAGATCCAGAAGAGCGCCGCGGAGCCGGTGCGCAGTCCGGCCACGTCGGCTGCGGCCGGGCCGGACGGCTCGGGAGGCCCGACCACCAGCGGCTTCCAGCCGGCGAGCCAGTCGACGCCTTTGAGGTACGCGCTGAGCGCGCGGTAGTGTCCGTAGCGGTCCTCGCCGGTGATGTCGGCAGGCGGTGGGCCGCTGGCGGCGGGCTGCGCACCGCCCACAGCTGACTGCCCACCGTTCGCCGGCGCCAGGTAACTGTCCCACCACCAGAGCGCGGCTGCGCCGGCGTGGCCGCTCATGACCGAGAGCCACAGGCCGTTGTGCAGGTGGACGCCCAGCCGGTCGGCGTCGTTGATCTCGCTCTTGGGGCCGCCGCCTGCGCCGAAGCCGTACTCGCTCACCAGCGCCGGCTTGCCGTAGCGCAGGATCTCGGCGGTGACCGCGGCGAGCGCCTCGCGCTCGGGGCGCGGGGCCTTGCCGGCCTCCGGCATGTACAGGTAGAGGTGGTTCTCGACCAGGCTCATCTCCGGGGCGGCGGAGAGCTCCGGCCAGACTTCGTTGTCGGCCAGCGAGCAGGTCACCATGTGCCTGCCTCGGTCGAGCCCGGCGAGCTCCCCGGCGGCCCAGCGCGCCCAGGGCACCAGGAAGTCCTTGCGGGCGGCGGCGAGCCCCGCCGCGTCCTTCTTGTCCACGCAGTAATCGAGCTCGTTGAAGAGCTCCCAGGCGAGCAGGTTGTCGCGGCACCCGTAGCGCGCCACCATGTAGCGCAGCCGCGCCAGGTACATGGCGCGCGCCGCCGGGGAATCGAAGAAATCGCGGGTCGTCCTGCAGCCGCCGGCCGGCGAGAAGTACGGGCTCTCCTTCCGCTTCTGGGTGAAGTCGTGGAAGTTGTCCAGGCACAGCTGCACGTGGATGCCGCGCGCGGCGGCCTCGTCCAGGACCCGGTCGAGCCGCCAGGCGCTCTCGAGGTCGTAGGCGTAGGGCGAGCCGGTCTCGACCGGCAGCGACCAGGTGCAGTTCCAGACCCGCGCGTAGTTCAGCCCGGCCTTGCTCATGCGTTCGAGCGCCGCGGTCCAGGCGGCCACCGGTTTCTGAGAGAGCAGCCAGCCGAGATTGTGGCCGACCAGGAATACCGGCCGTCCGGCCGGATCGGCCAGGTAGCGCGGGTCGGACTTGGCCGGCTTGAGCGGCCCGGTCGGGGCCTGCGGCTCCCGGGCGAAGAGCACCGGCCGCGGCTCGAAGCGGGCCGCGCCGGCCGGGGTCCGCACCTCCAGGGTCGCGCGATACTCCCCGGCCCGACCGGCGTCGATGAGCGCGCGCCATACCGAAGCGCCCCAGGGCGCGAGTCGCTCGCGCTCGATGGGCTCGCCGGCGGCGTCCTTGGCGCTCTCGTCCTTGACGGTTTCCAGCCGGTAGTCCTGGAACCAGAAGGCCGGCTGGCGGCAGGGGGCGGCGGCGCCGGGCGGCGTCACCAGGACGTCCACGGAGACCTCCGCCGGATTGAAGGGCGAGCGGTATTCGGCGAGGACGGCCGCCTCGGCGGTCAGCGGCGCGCCGGGCCTGGCCGGCGGCCAGAGCTCGGCGTGGTAGACGAGCGGCGGGACGGGCTCTTCCGACCCGGCAACGGCCAGGCAGAAGCGCCCGGTCAGGCGGTCCGAATCGCCGGCCGGCGCGCCCATGAAGGCCAGGCCGAAGCCGTCGCGGCCCTCGGCGCGCAGGTCGCGCAGCACGATCCGGCCCGGCGCGTCGGCGAGGAAGCGCAGGCTGGTCTTGCCGCCCTCCAGAATCTCGACGGAGCGCGCCGCCCCGTCGAATATCCTGGAGCGCCCGGCCGGCGATGGCGCGCGGGCCAGGGCGTACTTTTGACCGTCTATGCGGGCCTCGCGTCCGGCGTGGACGGCGGCGGGCAGGTCGAGAACGTAGGCCCAGGACTGGAGGCCGGCCGGATCGCGGAAGCTGCGCTCGCAGGCCAGGACCAGGGCCGGCCCGGAGCGCAGCACGCGCAGCCGCGCGCGGAGCCCGCCGGGCGCCCGGTCACCGGAGATCGCCCAGGCCGGAGCGCCGCCGGGCTCCTCCTGCGGTTCCACGTCGAAGGCCGAGACCTCGGCCGGGCCGCCCTCCCCGACCAGCCGGAGGCCGGCCGAGCGCACCAGGACGGTCGCGCCGCGCCTGACCGCCATGACCGCCGAGCCGTCGAACTCGGCGACGAGATCCGCGTCGTCCTTGCCGAACCGGACGGAGGTCGACCGCGCCGGCCTGGCCGGAGACGTCGCCGCCTCGGGGCCGGCGGGCCTTCGGCGGCCGGGGCGCTCGTCGCGTTCGGCTGCGGCGGCCAGGGCCTGGCCGATCAGAATCGCGCCCAGAACCAAGAATAGCTTTGGGATCTTGCCGAGCAGCAAACCGGAAGTCCTCCCCCGCGCCGCAATGCCGGCGCACGTTAATTAAAACGCCGGGGGCGACTGGGCGTCACGCATCTCGATAAGATAAGGTTATCGGTCGACGGCCGCGTCGCTCGCTCTACTTGCCCATCTCCAGCCGGATGGCCAGGGCCTCTGGGAGCCCCGCGGCGACGATCTTCTGGGCGGCCTTGTGAACGTCGTACTCCACGCGGGTGATCTTCACCGACCCGTTGGAGTCGTCGTAGATGGCGAAACACGCCCGCGGGTCCTCGTCGCGCGGCTGGCCGACCGAGCCCACGTTGACGAGCGTCCGGGTGCCGTCGCCTACGGGAATGTCGGTATCCATGGTGTAGGTCATGGGCTTGGTGTCGAAGAAGGTCAGCGGAATGTGGGTGTGGCCGTAGAACAGGAGCGGCTTGTCCAGCGCGTCGAAGGAGAGGTCGGCATCGAAGATGGTGGAGATGTAGTTGAACATCTCCGGCCCGTGGAGCGAGCCGTGGACCACCGCGAAGCCCGGCAGGTGCTCGACGAAGCCCAGCCCGGAGAGGAACTCGCGGTCGTCGGGCTCCAGCGCCGCGCGGGTCCAGACCGCGGCCTCCCGGGCGTAGAGATTGAAGAAGTCGATGTCCAGCTTGCCGATGGCCGCGTGGTCGTGATTGCCGGCCAGGCATATGCAGCCGATCTCGCGGATCCTCTCGATGCAGCGGTGCGGCTCGGCGCCATAGCCCACGATGTCGCCGAGGCACAGGACCTCGTCGACCTTCTGTTTGTCCATCTCGGCGAGCACCGCCTCGAAGGCGTCGTAGTTGCCGTGGATGTCGCCGAAGATGCCGTAGCGCACTGGCTGCCCTCGAGCCGGAGTCGGAGGGGCTCCGCGGGCTCGCGCGGAACCGTCCCAACCGGAAAGAGCTTACCCAGGGTCCCCTCAAGATTCAAGGGAGCATCGCGCAAAATTCCGAAGACGCGCGCCCGCCGCCGCCAGGTCGCGGCCCAAGCCCCGGGCCCTCCTCGAAGGCTGCTAGGTGACCTCGCGGCTCTGGAGCAGGGCCGCTCCAACGAAGAGCATCGCGAACACGTAGAGCAGGGCGCAGGCAGCCGCCAGCGCCACGTACGCAATGGATATCTGTTCGCCGGCCGCAACCGCGTCGATGCCGTTGAGGGCCTCCAGGCCGGGCAGCAACCCAAGCACGGCGGCCACCGGGTCGCCTAGGCGCTCGGGTCCCAGAAGGCTGCGCGCGTGACCGGCCAGCAGGAGGGCCAGCCCGCCGGCCAGGGTGCCGACTGCGCCGAACCGCGTGGCGGACGCGGTTGCCGCCGCCGCCACGACGGCCACCTCCATGAGGACCAGCGCGCCGGCGGCCAGGATCCCCCAGCGCCAGGCGCCGGGAGGGCCGATCAGCAAAAGACCGGCCGCGGCTGTTCCGGTGATCGCCGCCCAGACCGCCAGGGCGCGCCTGCGCGGCAGCAGCAGGCCGCCGAGCAGCGCCAGCAGCGCGGCTGCCGCGGCGGCGATCAGCACGGCGGCGACGGGGGCCGCGGCCGGATCGTCGTCGAGGGCCTCTTCTATGCGCACTACGTATAGCGTGACGAGAGTCAGCGGGATCACCGCCGCGGCTGCGGCCGCGGTCACTCCGAGATACTTGCCGGAGACGAGCGCCCAGCGATTCAGGGGCTTGGACAGGAGCGAGAGGGCGGTGCGGTCCTCGAGCTCGTAAGCCATCGCCCGGGCCGGACCGATGAGGCCGAGAAGCATCCCGGTCAGCAGGGCGCTCGAAAGTCCCGTATCGATCATGACCTTGCGCACCTCGCCGAATTGGAAGACGGCGTAGGCGGGAGCGCCAACGATCAGCACGAAACCGGCGAGGAGGACGATCAGCACGGCTGGGTCGCGCATCAGCTGGGCGATGGTTACCTGCAGGACGGCGCGAACGGCTGAGAGCATGACAGTCAGATGGCGCATGGGCGAGATCTCAAAATCCTATGCGGAAATCGGTGAACTCGCGAACGCCACGAGACCACACAATATCTTCTCTGGATATATTGGGGGACATCTCTGAGCGTATATCTAATAATAGCGAATCCATTGTATCTCTATTGCCCTCTGCCAGCAGTTCCACGGTCCCGTCCGACAGATTTCTTACGAGTCCAGTTATATTAGAATAGGAGGAGGCGAGGCTTCTCACCGTGAAACGAAAGCCAACCCCCTGGACTTGACCATGGAACGTTGCGCTCAGGCGATCTACCTGTTGAGGCACCGTTTGTTCCTCCCAAGTCAAGAGTCTAGATGAAAGCGGCCGGGAAGCAAGCGTAATTCGGAGAAAAGCATTTTTCTTGACATAGGCGAAGACAGGCCACCGGAGCAGTCTCGGGCCCAGCCTGAGATGCGACTAGATACGAGCACTCTGGCTAGGATGAATCGCGCTTGCGGGGAGGCTCGGCTCCGGGGAGGGTTGGTGCACGCAAGGATAAGTTTGGCTCCATTTTTGGATTGACATGTTGGGCGCTGACAGTAAGCTATGAAACCAGTTCGCTGAAGCTGGTCAATGTTTCACGTGAAACAGCCGGGTCGTCGGCCGATTAGGCTGATGCGTTTCACGTGAAACATGGACGCGAAGGAGGCTCCATGTCTGATAACAAGAAGAGCCGTGGGCTCGGGGCGCTGCTTGCCAGAACGTCCACAAATACGGAGGCGCCTCAGGAGGCCGCCGAAATTCCTGACGGAGCGCAACTCGTTGAGATTCCTGTCGAGAAGGTTGTGCCGAGCCCCAGACAACCCAGGAGGATATTCGACAAGGAAGCGCTGGAGGAACTGGCCGCGTCCATTCGCCAACACGGACTGCTTCAGCCGGTCGTGGTCCGTCCGGCTGGCGAGAACTACGAGCTGATTGCTGGAGAGCGGCGGTGGCGAGCCACCAAAATGGCTGGCAAGGAAACCATAACCGCGGTATCGAAGCCGGCGGATAATACCCAGAGCCTGACGATGTCGATCATCGAGAACCTCCAACGCGAAGACTTGGACCCCATCGAGGAGGCGACGGCGTATCGCACCTTGATTACCGAGCTGAGCCTGACGCAGGAACAGGTGGCTGGACATGTGGGCAAAGAGCGGAGCACGATCTCTAACGCTCTGCGGCTTCTGGACCTGCCATTGGGCATACAGGCTAAGCTGCAAAGTGGCTCGCTGTCACCGGGACACGCCAGAGTGCTTCTGGCCGTCACGGACGCAGATGCTCAGCGAAGCCTGGCGGAGAGAGCCGCTGACAAGGGCATGTCCGTTCGTGAGCTCGAGCGCCTGGTCTATGGCGGAGAAGAGTCGGAGAATGGTGCCGGTTCGGCTCCGCAGGGCGCTGCACCGTCCAGGACCGGGATGAAGCCTGCGCACATCAAGGACCTCGAAGCAAGACTGGCGGCCAAGCTCGGCACCAGGGTAAGTCTCAAGGAGGGGCGCCGCGGCGGCAAGCTGGTCATCAGCTTCACGAACGATCAGGAGTTTCTCAGAATCCTTGACGTGCTGGGCATTAATGCCTCAGAAGTATAATTGAGCCCCTCCGCCGGGAGGGCTTCGGATGTGGCATGGGGGGCGCGGCCGGGCCGTCGCTTTTCCTGGTTATTTAGCTCAGCGATCCGGAATAGGCCGGCGGCCTCCGCCGTTAAGCCACATGGAGTCAGGGGTCTCACACCGGCGGGCCGTCGATACCGGCGCGCGGCACCAGCCGAGTGATGAGGCCCCGCTCCTTTTCTATTCTATGGCCATCGAGTCGGCCCGAGAAGCTCCCGGAACCGCGGTTTCCCGTCCTCCGGCCACGGCCTGTTCGCAAGGGCCGTTTTGCCACGGAGGCGCAGATCGCCGAACCCTCTCAGGAATGCGGCGGCCGGTTACCGACAGATACCTGAGCGGCCGACGTCACACCGTGTGGCGGCGTCCCGGCGTTGAGCGCGGTTTCCCGCTGTGGCGCGCGTCTTTCCGGAGCTTGCATTTTCCCGAAGAGCGGCGAATCTATAGGCCGTCGGTACGTCGGCGTCGATCTGTCGGCCGTGCCACGGCATGGCCGGCGCCTCGCTTCGGGAGACCGGAAGAACAGCATGGCGGATACCCTCAGAGGCAACGCGGTTTTCGCGCAGTCGGGCGGCCCGACCGCGGTCATCAATGCTTCGGTGGCGGGCGCGGTGCAGGAGGCCGCCAGGACCAGCAGCATCGAGAAGCTCCTGGGCGCCTACAATGGAATCCTGGGGGTCCTGCAGGAAGAGCTTTTCGACCTGCGCAAGGAGCGCGCCGAGGACATCGAAAACCTCAAGCGCACGCCATCGGCGGCGCTGGGGTCGTGTCGCTACAAGGTGAAATCCGGGCCGGATCTCGAGCGCATGGTCGAGGTGCTCAAGGCCCACAACGTCCGTTTCTTCTTCTACGCCGGCGGCAACGACTCCATGGATACCGCCGACAAGGTGGAGAAACTGGCCGCCTCGCAGGGCTACGAGATCCGCGTGGTGGGCATTCCCAAGACGATCGACAACGACCTGGCCTGCACGGACCACAGCCCCGGTTACGGATCGGTGGTGAAGTTCAACGCAGTCCAGGTGATGGAGGCCGGGCGGGACACGGAATCGCTCTGGACGCACGAGCCGTGCATGGTCCACGAGGTGATGGGCCGGAACGCCGGCTGGATCGCCGCCGGCACGGGGCTCGCGCGGCGCGGTCCGGAGGACGCGCCCCACCTGATCTACGTCCCGGAGTGTCCGCTGACGCTCGAGAAGGTGGCGGCGGACGTGCGGGAGTGTCTGGCGATCCACAAGCGCTGCTTCGTCGTGGTCGGCGAGGGCGTCCGCAATCCCAAGGGAGAATACCTGGCCGCCGCCGGGGGGGCCTTCGGGGCGGACGATTTCGGGCATCGGCAGCTCGGGGGGGTCGGCGAGTATCTGCGCGCCTTCATCGAGAAGGAAGTCGGGGTCAAGTGCCGCGCCAACAAGGCGGGGACGGCCCAGCGCGTCGCCATGCACTTCGGCTCGCTGACCGACGTCAGCGAGGCGGTGGAGGTCGGAGCGGCCGCGGTCCGCAAGGCCGCCCGGGGGCAGAGCGGCGTCATGGTCACCCTGGAGCGCGAGCCCGGTCCGTCGTACAGGTGCGGGACGGGCGCCGCGCGGCTGTCGGACGTGGCCAACGGGGAGAAGCTCCTGCCCGCCGAGTACCTCGATGCGGCCGGCACGGGCATCAGCGAGGCGATGCGGGAGTACGTCCGGCCGCTGCTGCGCGGCGAGGCCAATATCAACATGGGCCCGGACGGGCTGCCCGTGTTCGTCCGGCTGCAAAAGAGGTTCGTGCCCAGGAAGCTGGCGGAGTGGAAACCGCCGGCGGCCGGGCGATAGGCTTTCGGGCCGGGCAGGCTGGGCAGGGCTAGAGGCCGATGGAACTGCGCTTCTGCGACGGATGCATGCGCCGGATCGAGCAGGAGGATTTCTCGACCGGCCGCGCCGCGGAGGCGGACGGCAAGTTTTACTGTCCGAGATGTCTCCGGACCAAGATCGGGCCGGGCGGCCCCAGGGCGCCCGCGGCGCCCGGTGTTCCCACCGGACCTGCGGGCAGGCGGCTGACCCCTGGATCGGGCATGCCGGTGCGGCCGCTGACTCCCGGCCAGGCGACGCCTCTGCACCGCGGGCCGACGCCGGCCGGCGGCACCGCCGCCCCGATGCGCAGGACCCCGGGCCGCGGCCAGCCCCCGACCCCGCCGCGCACTCCGGGCCAGGGGGCGGCTCCGCTGCGGAGCGCCCAGCCGGCCCCTCGCAGGCCGGCCACGCCGGCCGGCGGCGTCAAGAACCCGCCCACGACCAAGGTCATGCCCAGGAAGGCGTCGGCAACCGAAGATCGCAGAGTCCCGGCGGGGCCGCCCTCCTCCAGATCGGAAGGGGTGGCCGCGAAGCCCGTCCCCTCGGGCTGGGGCGGGACCATCGCCGTGGGGCTGATTGTGTTCGCGCTCGCCGGTGCGGGCGGTTATCTGGCCATGGCGGCCATGAGCGACGGAGGTCGGACGGAGGCCGCGCCGCCAGGCGCTTCGCTCCCGACGACCCCCGCTGTGCCGTCCATCCCCGAACCGGGGCCGGAGCCGGAACCGCAGCCGGGCCCGGCGCCCCAACCTACGCCCGGACCGGAACCGGGCCCTGAGCCGATGCCGGCGCCCAACCCGGAGCCGGAGCCCGGGCTCGAACCGAAGCCCGCTCCCGATCCCGAACCCCAGGATGTTCCCGCTCCGGACGTCGGCGGCGAGTTGTCGTTGACGGGTGTTGCCGCAGGCTCGGTGGAGCTCGCCTGGAAAGGGCGGGCCGTCGAAGGCGTAAGTTACATTATCGATCGGAAGGAGCCGGACGGGCGCTGGGGCTACTACCACGCTCTGAATGCCGACGGCGCGTTCAAGGACAGCGGCGTCAAGGCTGCAAAGACCTACTTCTACCGCGTACGCGCACAGAAGGATGGCAAGGACCTGGGGACGTCCAACCCGGTGGAGGTCCGCACGCCTTTTGTTGTGGAAGCGCCGAAGCCGGAGCCCGTGCCGACTCCCGCGCCTGAGCCGCAGCCCGAGCCGAAGCCTGAACCCAAACCGGAGCCGGAGCCCGGGCCCAAACCAGAGCCGAAGCCTTCCTCCGGAATCCCGGCGGCGCCATCCGACCTGCGGGCCGAGCAAAAGTCGGCCACGGAGATTGCGCTGGCCTGGAAGGACAACGCCGACAACGAGACCGGCTTCGAGATCGAGCGTTGCGTGGGCCTGGTCGATACCCTGGTCGTGCAGTTGAAGGCCTACTCGGGAGCCAATCAGGCGCCGGTCGTCGCCCCGATGGGGGCGGGCTTCGTGGCGGGGGCGCCCCAGCATGTGGAGGGCGCGGGGGTCGGCCAGTGGAAGACCGTGCCCAGGGCGCTGTTGGGCAAGGCCCGCCTGGTAACGTCCTTCCGCGACCACGGGCCGGCCAACGAGAAGACCAGGTACGTGGTGACCGTGTCCGGCCCCTGCACCATCTACGCGCCCACCAGGGACAAGAACAAGCCCGGATGGCTGGGCGGAGGCTGGTCCGATTCCGGCCTGACCGCCACTAACCTCAAGAACGAGGAGTTCAGGCTCTGGAAAAGGGACGTGGCCGCCGCCGGCGACGTCACGCTCCCCTGCGACCCGGACAAGAACAACAGCGCCGCGGTCAGCTACGTCTTCGCCGGACGGGGCGAGAAGCGCTGGGCCTTCGCGGCCTCCGCCGACGTCAACAGCACCGGGAAGTACGACGCCGTCCGGGCGCCCGGGCAGAAGTGCTGGTATCGGGTGCGGGCCACGAACCTGGCCGGCAAGTCGGAGTGGTCCAACGAGGCCGAGGTCGCGCCTCCGGCCGCCGCGCCGGCACCGCGGAATTGATGCTGCGAAGCCTGCGAGCATTCTTGCCGGCGGTCCTGCTTCTGGTGGGAATGGCAGCGGCCGGATGCGTTCCGGAGCGCGATTTCATGCCCCTGGCGGTCGGCAACCGCTGGGACTACCGGATCACCTACGACGACGGGCGGACCGCCCCGGTTCGCCTGGAGCTCGACGCCCGCGAGTCGGAGCTCACCTGGTCGGGCCGCGACGGCCGGATCGGCTGCCTCTGGAGCAAGGAGGACGGCATCGTCTCCGTCCAGCAGCAGGGCAGCCGCGTCTACCTGCTCTGGCTGCCGCCGGCCAATGGCGCCGGCTGGTGGACGGTGACCCCCGACGGCCAGAGGGTGTGGTGCACGGTCGCCGGGCGCGAGACGGTCACGGTGCCGGCCGGGACCTTCCGCGACTGCGTCGTCGTGGTCATGGAGGAGCCCGGCGGCAGGACCGAGATGCGCCACTGGTTCGCTCCCGGCGTGGGCTGGGTGCGCTACTCCTGGGGCCCGCGCGGCGGCCGGCCCTGGCTGGTCCGGGAGCTGACCGCCTACGAGCTCCGACCGCCGGAGAAGTATGCGCCAGCGAAAACGAAAAAGACGACGACGGACCAGCCGCAGATGAACGCGAATGAACGCAGATAGGGTGAGCACGGCGAAGCCGGCGCGCCTCTCGCGCCTGGCGGCGGTGCCGGCCATATTGGTCGCGCTGGCCGGGCTGACCGCGGCGGTGCTGGCCCCGACCTATTTCACGCGCGTGCGGTCGATGGGCGGCATCGTCTCCCTTTCTCCGAGCACAACGGAAACGCTCTTCGCGCTCGGGCTCGGACACAGGCTCGTGGGCGTGAGCACGTACTGCAACTATCCGCCGGAGGCGAAGGCCCTTCCCAAAATGGGCGATTACGGCACGCCGGCGGTCGAGTCGATACTGGCGGCCAGGCCGGAACTGGTGGTGGTGAGCGGCCGGGGCATGAACCGCATGCTCAAGGGGCTGGAGCGCGCCGGCATCCGGGTATACTGCGCGCCGGACGACTCGATAGAGAACATCGCCTCGGGCTTCGAGGAGCTCGGCCGCCTGGCCGGCGATGCCGGGGCCGGCCGAAGACTGGCTTCCGAATTCCGCGACAGGTTCGCGAAGGAGTCGGCCCGGACGGCCGCGCGCGCCGAATCCGCCAGGCCGCTCGTCTTCCTCGAAACCTGGAGCGCGCCGCTCTCGACCGTCGGGGGCGACACCTTCGTCGACGAGCTGATCCGCGCGGCCGGCGGGCGGAACGTCGCCGCGGATCTGGGCAAGGGATACTTCGCGCCGGCCGTCGAGTCCGTCATCCGTCGCGATCCGCAGGCGATAGTCATCACCCGGATGGGCGACGAGGGCGCGGCGGCGGCGCACGCGCTGGCCGGGCGGCCGGGCTGGGCCGGGGTACGCGCGGTGCGCGAGGGGCGGATCTGGGCGGACATCGACCCCGACTGGCTGCTGCGGCCCGGTCCGCGGCTGGTCAGGGGGCTTGAGGCCCTGCGCGCGCGGCTCGACGAGGTCCGGGCCGCGAACGAGGGGACCGCCCGATGAGGCGCCGAGCCGACCTCTTTCTGGCCCTGGCGCCGCTCGGCCTGCTCGCCGTCGCCGCCGCGGGCGTCATGCTCGGACCGGAGCGGCTTTCGCCGGGCGAGCTCTTCGGGGAGGCGGGGCGCAACATCCTCGAGAACCGCGTGCCGCGCGTGCTCCTGGCCGCGGCGGTGGGTGCGTCGCTCTCGGTGGCCGGCGTGCTCTTTCAGGCGATCCTTCGGAACCCGCTGGCCGATCCTTACGTGCTGGGGGCCTCGAGCGGCGCGGGGCTCGGGGCGGCGCTGGCCATCCTGGCCCTGCTCGGCACCTGGGCTGTTGCCGGCGCGGCGTTCGCCGGGGCGATGGCCGCGACGTTTGTGGTGTACCGCCTGGCCCTGGTCGGCGGCCGCATTCCGCGGATGACCCTGCTCCTGTCCGGCGTGGTGGTTGGCTATCTCCTGGGGGGCGCCCTGTTCTTCACCGTAAACCTGAACAGGGGCCGGCTCAACGACGTGATGTGGTGGCTGATGGGCTCGCTCCAGGCAACCGAGCCGGGCCTCGTGACCGCCGTCTGGGTCTGCATGGTCCTGGGCACGGCGGGAGCGTGGCTCTTCTCGCGCGACCTCGACCTGCTGTCCCTCGGCGAAGAGCAGGCCGAACACCTGGGGCTTTCGCCCGAGCGCGCCAAGACCGTCTTCTTCGGTCTGGGCAGCCTGCTCACCGGCGCGGCGGTGGCGGCCAGCGGACTGATCGGCTTCGTGGGCCTGGTCGTTCCCCATCTGGTGCGATTGATCATCGGCCCCGGGCACCGCCGGCTCGTGCCCTGCTCGGCCCTGGCCGGGGCGATCTTTCTGGTGATCGTGGAATTCGTGAGCCGCACTGCGCTGCCCGGCGAGGAGATCCCGGTGGGCGTGGTGACGGCCTTCGCCGGCGGGCCGTTCTTCCTCTGGCTGCTCCGCCGGCAGAGGAAGGTGTTTTGGGGGTGAGCATGAAACCGCAGAGACGCAGAGGCGCGGAGAGAGGACTCGATCCGCGGCGGGCTCCGCTGGACAGCTCGGAGCCCTTCTCCGCGTACCCGCGCATAGAGCTTCGCTTCCGTCCTCTGCGTCTCTGTGTCTCGGCGGTAAACCCGTGAATTCGTTGCTGTCCGCCCGCGGCGTCGCCTTCTCCTATCCCGGCGGGGACGGCGCCGCGCGCGAGGTCTTCTCCGGCGTGAGCCTCTCGCTCTCCGCCGGCGAGCTGGTGGCCCTGGTGGGTCCCAACGGCGCGGGCAAGACCACGCTCCTGAAGACGCTCTCCGGAGTGCTCGCGCCGGGCTCCGGGGCGGTGGAGCTCGAGGGCCGGCCGATCGCGGAGTTCTCCGCGCGGGAGGTGGCCCGGCGCCTGGCCTTCGTCGGTCAGGAGCTCGCCGCCGACTTCTCCTTCACGGTCGAGGAGGTCGTGCTCCTGGGCCGCGCGCCGCATCTGGGGCGCCTCGGCTCCGAGACGGAGCGCGATTACGAGGTGGCCCGCGCGGCCATGCGCTCGACCGGCGTCGAGAAGCTGGCCGACCGGGCCATCGACGGGATCTCCGGCGGCGAGCGCCAGCGCGCCTTCCTGGCCATGGCCCTGGCGCAGGAGCCCAAGGTTCTGCTCCTCGACGAGCCGGCCAGCCACCTGGACCTGGCCCACGAGATCGCCTTCTTCGACCTCATCGCCTCGCTCGTCGCCGAGAAGGGGCTCGCCGTCCTGATGGCCGGCCACGACCTGTCGGTCGCCGCGGAATACGCCTCGCGCCTGGCGGTCTTGGCCGGCGGCCGGATCGTGGCCGACGACCGGCCCGAGAACGTGCTCACCGCCGAGCTGCTCGCCGAACATTGGGGCGCCAGCGCCATGGTCGTCCCCAGTCCGGCCACTGGCCGGCCGCACGTCGTGCCGGTTCCGGGCAGGGTGCGGGCGAGGCAGCCGCGGTAATTCGTAGGGACGGGTTTCAAACCCGCCCCTACGCATCTGGCTACGCGACGACGCGCGGGCTCCTCCAAAAACGCGGGCGGCGGCCTCAGAGGGCCGCCGCCCGTCCGCCCCGCCGGTCAGCCGGCTGGGCGCTTCATGATGGTTGACTACTCAGCGACGATCCACGGCGGGACGGCGGCCTGCGGGTCGATCGGATAGCTCGCCGCCAGAGCGCCGTTGGCGCCGGCCGCCTGGCCGGGGATGTCCTGGCCGAAGGTGGTGCCGTTGGTGCTGATGATGAAGGTCCGGTAGCCGGTGCGGCTGTAGGCCGCCGGCGCGCCGGTCAGGCCGAACTCATTGATGAAATCGATCGCCACGGCATTGTCGAAGGCGTTCAAGTCCTGGAAGTAGTACCCGTGCTTGGGGGCGGCGGCGCCCTGCTGGGTCGTCGAAGCGTTCGCAAAGGCCGCGTCGATCAACTGGATGGGCGTGTTGGTGGAATCCAGGGTCGAATTCAGGGTGTCCATGGGCGTGGCGTACTCCATGACTCCGTCGCCGTCCCAGTCGTTCTTGTGGAAGGCCACCTGGGCCTCGGCGTAGGCGCGCATCGAACCGACCGCGTTGGTCTCGAGCGAGCTGCGGCGCGCGGCCAGGAGGCTCGGAATGGCGATGGCGGCGATGATGGCAATGATGGCCACCACGATCATCATCTCGATCAGCGTAAATCCTTTTCTCATCTCCCTCTCTCCTTCCTTTCTGTGTTCTCTCGCTGTTCTTGCTCAGGTCCTACCGGTGAGTCACAATCCAAGTTCCGCTGTGGCTCAGGGCCTTCGCCGGATGATCGCCCGGCCCCTCTCCCCCGCCTCCTTTCTCGCGATGTCGTTACCCTCGGCCCCAGCACCACGTTTTCCCAACCGGCCGGAGCATAAGCAATCGGCAGGCCACATTGTGCATATCTAAGATCCGAGAGATCCGCTATGCCATATGGCCAAACAAGGCGTGTTACGCTATCCGAGCACGTGGCGCATAGTTATCGGACGCGAGCTATTGGACGTGTAGCGGCAATGTTTATTGCCGTTTATTGTCACTCGCCTGCCGCAGGAGGACACTCATGAATGGTGCTTCCTTAAGAGCTGTCGGAAAGAACCTCGGGATAGGCCTGATCGACCCAGATAGGGGCGACCCGCCGGGTCGCCCCTACGGCAGGGGCCCGTCCATCACAGCCGTTCGACGGTCACCGAGACGATGCAGGCCCTGCGCTCGCCGCGCTGGGAGTATCCGAAGAGCCCCATGGCCGCCGAGTCCTGCGCAGCCGATGCGTTCGCCCCCAGGATGAGCTTCTGGCCTGGCGACAGCACCACGCGCGTGGAAAGCGCGTCGAGCGAATAGCTCTCGGCGCCCTTCGAGCCATTGACGGACGCGAATACCGGGTGAAGCTCGAGCTCGATCGCCCCGCCGTCGACGAAGCGCGGTCGGACGGCGAGCTGGGCGCCGAGTTGTGCGTCGCGAAGCACGGTCGCCTCGCCCGACGACGTCGTCAAGCGCAGGACGGGGACGAGGGCGCTGCGCGTGACCCAGAGCACCCCGTCGCCGCCGGCCTGGACCACGATCTCCGCGCTGGTCTTCTCGAGGCTGCCGGCGCGGGCCGACTGGGCGGAGAGCTCGGCCGCGAAGCGCTCTCCGGCTACTCCCAGGCGCACGCCGCCCGAGGAGAGCCCGTCGCGCCCGGAGACCACGAGCCGCCCGTCGGCGTAGCGCCAGAGGGCGGCGAGCCGCGCGCCGTCCTCGCCCGAGGCCGCCACGCGTTCGACGCGCACCAGGACGTTCTGGCTGCTTCCCCCGGAGCTTCGCACGGTGCGCTCGCCCTCTTCGAGCATGCGCAGCGTCTCGGCGACGGGGTCCTCCTTCTCCTGTGGCGCCGGCAGGCAGCCCAGGGCGGCCAGGACCATAAGGGCGCCCAGCGAACGGATCGGTGCGCAGAGATTCATGGCTCGGCTCCTCGCGTCAACCTCGGGTCCACGACGGCATCGTACGCACCGGAGACGCGCCGCGCAAGCCGGCGTTCCGGGGGACCCGGGCCATTGCAGGAAGCCAGAGACGGAGATACGAGCCACAGAGCCTACTCCGCCGTAGCAGCCGCTACGGCTGCGAAGGCTGGATGGACACAGCTCGACCCATCCAGGCGAAGCCTGAACCGAAGAAGTTTTCGGGGCGGGGGCACCCCAGGTGAAGAAACGCGGAGAGCGTTTCTTTGCCTGGGAGTCGTTTCCTTCCGCTCCACCTTGCGCGATCATCGACGAGAGAGGCCCGATTCAACCCGCCGGCCTGCGGCCGCCGGGATTGAATCGTGCCCCCGCCCCGAAAACTTCTGGAAGAAATTGTGAGATGTTGCGAGGTAGTAGTACAGATACGCCTGGGACGGAGACCGAGCGTTTACGCTCGGGATCTGCCCCAGGCACAGCGCGCTACCCGCCGTTGTTATTATCTGTGTCCATCTGTGTGCATCTGTGGCTGAGAGTTACTTACCGGCTTCTTGAAATGGCCCTGCCCGGGTGATCGGCGGAGAACAACTCTACATCCAGGTGACGATCTCTCCGAGCGCCTTGCGCTCCGGCAGCCGGCCCTCCTCGGCCGGGACGCCCAGCGGCGTCATGGCCACGGGATCGAGGTCGGCGGGGAGCCCCATGACCTGACGGAGCTCGGCGGGCTTGAAGGCCCCGATCCAGCAGGTGCCCAGGCCCTCGGCGCGCGCGGCGAGCGTCAGGTGGTCGAAGGCGATGGCCACGTCGACCATCGAGTAGTTGACGCCGTCGGAGCGCTTCCAGGCCGTCCCCGGGCGGGCGCAGGCGACGATCACCACCGGGGCCTCGGCGAACCAGTCCTTCCCGTAGGCGGCCTTTAGCGCGGCGCGCTTGCCGGCGTCGGTCACCACGAAGAAGTGCCAGGGCTGGCGGTTGGCCGCCGAGGGCGCCAGCCTTGCGGCCTCGAGCACCTTCTCGACGAGCTCGCGGGAGAGCGCGTCGGACTTGTAGGCGCGGACGCTCCGGCGGGTCTTGATGGCTTCCCAGAGATCCATGCGATGGCCTCCTCGTGGCGGCTGGCTTTCGGCGAGTCGAGAGCCTCATGGCCCTGAGCATGTCGAAGGGCTTTCGGAACGGCCGACAATCGCCCCGCCCCGCTCCGCAACCCGCAAGTAACAGCTCGCAACTCGCAACTGGCAATTCGGAACTAGGAACCAGGAACTGCGGTTACTTCTTCCCGAGCGCCTGCGCGAGATTGTCGCGGGCGATGCGCACGCCGTTCATGATGGCGTTGGAGGAGACCGTCGCGCCGGTGATGCCGTCCAGGCCGTCGCCGTAGGCGAGCTTGTCGGCCGGACGGTCGCGGAACTTGTCGAGGAACGGGTACTTGAGCGGCTGTTCCGGGGCGGTGCCGAGGAGCGGCGGCGGCGGCTTCTGGTCGGAGAGGCGCGTGCCGAGGCCCGGGGTTTCCTTGTTGTTGGTGGTCCGCACCAGGAGCACCTTCGTTCGGTCCGGGTTGAAGACGGCCACCACCACGATGGGGTTGGCGCCGTTGTAGCTGCCCGGGCAGGAGGCCTCCGCGGCGTAGGCCAGCGTCGCGCCGGCCTCGTCCTGAAGCTCGTAGCACTTCTCGGCGCCGGGGAGCTCCCTGAAGGACTTGAAGCCGGTCACGTCCCCGAACGCCGCGACCAGCTTGCGCTTCTTGTTCTCCTCGACCTTCGGCTTGGTCACGGACTCGACCAGGGCCAGCGAGCCGCCGGCCACCGCGCCGATGACCAGGAGCGTCAGGGGGAAGCGGATCCAGTTGGGCATCTCACGCCCTCTTCGTGCCGAAGACCCGCGGCATGGAGTACTTCTCGACCACCAGCCGCGCGGCGTTGACCAGGAGGATGGAGTAGCACACGCCCTCCGGGTAGCCGCCGTAGAGCCGGATCATGGCCACGATCACCCCGGCGGCGATGCCGTAGATCACCTGGCCCTTCACGGTGGTCGGCCGGGTGACCATGTCGGTGATCATGAAGACCGCGCCCAGCAGCAGCCCGCCGGAGAGCAGATGGACCAGCAGGGTCTGGCCGATATAGGGCCAATAGACGTCCGCGGCGTATATGCCCGTCCAGTGGCCGGCGAAGTCCTTCACCGGCAGGACCAGCACGGCCACCAGGGCCGCGCCCACGTAGGCCACCGGCAGCCGCCAGTTGATGTAGCGGTTGAACAGCAGGATGAGCCCGCCGAGGATGATGGCCAGCTTCGAGACCTCGCCGATGCAGCCCGGGACGTTGCCGAGGAAGAGATCGCGGAGAACGTCGGCGCCGTGGTCGAGGCCCATGCCCTTGCCGAGGGCCGCGAGCGGCGAAGCGTCGGCCGGGAGCGCCCGCGTGCCCGGGTCGATCACCGCCAGGGGGGTCGCCAGGCTCACGGCGTCGGCGCCGCCGGGCGTGCCCGAGGCCACCTTGAAGATGTCCCCGGTCAGCGACTCGAAGACCGAGCCGCGGGTCACGATCGGCCACTGGGGCATCATCAGCTGCGTGGGGAAGGCGAACTGCAGGAAGGCCCGGCCGATGAGCGCCGGGTTGAAGTAGTTGCGCCCCAGCCCGCCGAAGAGCTGCTTGCCGATGAAGATGGCCACGAAGGAGCCGACCACCGGCACGTACCACTTGACGTTGGGCGGCAGGCAGCAGGCGAGCAGCACGCCGGTCACCGCCGCGCTGCCGTCGCTGACCGAGACCTTCCGGCCCAGGGCCTTCTGGACGATGCCTTCGGCGACCACCGCGGAGGACGCGGCCAGCACGATGATCAACCCGGCGTACCAGCCGAAGACCACCACGCCGGCGGCGCAGGTGGGCAGCAGCGCCAGGGCCACCGTCCACATGATCTGGGAGACGGTCTCGCCCGAGCGCGCGTGGGGGCTCGAGCCGACCAGCCACTTCTCCGGCAGCCGGGCCGCGGGGGCCTGGGGCGCCGGCGGGGCGCTCGGAGCGCCCTGGGGTGCGGCGGGCTCAGTCACTTGGGCAGCACTCCTTCACTTCGGCAGTACTCCTTCGGGCGCCTCGGCCTTCTTCTTGGCGGCCTCGGCCTTGAGCTTGGCCAGGCGCAGCTCGTTCTTGCCCTGGCGGATCCACTGGACGATGGGACGCTTGGCCGGGCACTGCCAGGTGCAGACGCCGCACTCGATGCAGTCGAGCACGTTGCGGCCGGCCATGTCCTCGAAGCGCCGGAACTCGCCGAGCTTCGAGAGCCGGTTGGGCATGAGCCGCGCCGGGCAACCCTCCACGCACTTGCCGCAGTTGATGCAGGCCGTCCAGTCGGGCGGCGGCGGGGTGGTCAGGACCAGGATCCCGCTCGTGCCCTTGGTCACCGGCACGTCCGCGGTCCACTGGGCCAGGCCCATCATCGGCCCGCCGGAGATGAGCCGCCGGGCTTCGGTCTTCACGCCCTGCGCAGCCAGGAGCGTCCGGTAGGACACGCCGATCCGGCAGAGCAGGTTGGCCGGGCGCTCGATGCCGTCGCCGCTGATCGTCACCACGCGCTCGGTCAGCGGGCGGTTGAAGCAGACCGCGTCGGAGACCGCCGCGGCCGTGCCCACGTTCTGCACCAGCGCCCCGGCGTCCATGGGCAGCCCGCCGGAGGGCACCTCGCGGCCGAGGATCGCCTTGATGAGCTGCTTCTCGGCGCCCTGCGGGTACTTGACCGCCACCATCCGGCAGGAGAGGCCCTCGATGCCGCGCACCTCGCGGAGCAGCCGCTCGTAGGCGTCGGGCTTGTTGGCCTCGACGGCGATGACGCCGCGGACCGCGCCGACCGCCCGCACCAGCAGCCGCAGTCCGGTGACGATCTCCGGGGCGTGCTCGAGCATCATCCGGTAGTCGGAGGTCAGGTACGGCTCGCACTCGCAGCCGTTCAGGATCACCGTGTCGATGGGCTTGTCGTTGGGCGGGGAGAGCTTGACGTGGGTCGGGAAGGCCGCGCCGCCCATGCCCACGAGGCCCGCGGCCTTGACCTTCTCGACGATCTCCTTGGGCTTGAGTGCCGCGACCGCCTCGGCCGGGGCCGGGACGTTCGCGCCCGGGGCCCACTCGTCGGCGCCGTCCGGAGTGATGTAGATGGCGTGGGCCTTGACGCCAGCGGGGTGCGGGCAGTCGCCGATGGCCTCGACCTTGCCGCTGGTCGGCGCGTGGATCGCCGCCGAGACGAAGCCGCCCGGCTCGGCGATGAGCTGTCCGCGGAGCACCCGGTCGCCGACCGCCACGACCGGGCGGCTGGGCGCGCCCAGGCCCTGGGCCAGGGTCACGGCCAGCTTCTCGGGCATGGGGGCGGCCGCCACGGGGCAGCCGGCCGAGGGCGCCTTGCAGTCCGGCGGATGGACTCCGCCCGGGAAGGTGGGCAGCCGGAAGCTCATGATACGGCCGCCTCCTCTCTCTTGGCCGCGGGTTTGGCCGCGCCGCCGGCCGGGGCCTTGGGCGCGAGGCGCTCGCGGCGCGTCTTCCGGGCCGCGCGGAAGTTCACGATGATGCCGCGCGGGCAGGCCTTGACGCAGGCTCCGCAGTTCTTGCACTTCGCGTAGTCGATGACCGCGAGGTTGTCGACCACCTTGATGGCCTCGAACTTGCAGGACTTCTCGCAGCGCCGGCAGGCGATGCAGCCGGTCTTGCAGACCCGGTTGGTCTCCTTGCCGGCGTCGTGCGAGGCGCAGGCCACCCGGACGGTCTGCTTCTCGCCGGCGATCCTGAAGAGGTCCCGCGGGCAGGCGGTCACGCACTTGCCGCAGGCGGTGCAGAGCTCCTCGATCACGTGGGGCAGGCCGTCGGCGCCCATGGCGATCGCGCCGAAGGGGCAGACCGCCGCGCAGCTGCCGAAGCCCAGGCAGCCGAAGCGGCAGGCCTTGGGCCCGCCGTGGATGAGCGCCGCGGCGCGGCAGTCGGCGACGCCGGTGTAGTCGTGCTTGGCCGGGGCGTAGTCGCAGGTCCCGCGGCAGGCGAGCACGCTCACCCGGCGGTCGGAGGCGTCGAAGCTCACGCCCAGAACCTCGGCGATCTTCCGGGCCGCGGCCGCTCCGCCCGGGCCGCAGAGGCTCACGTCGCCGCCGGTCTTGACCAGCATCTCGGCGTAGGCCGCGCAGCCGGCGTAGCCGCAGCCGCCGCAGTTGGCGCCGGGCAGCGCGGCGAGGATCTGCTCGACCTTGGGGTCGGTCTTGACCGCGAAGACCCGCGAGGCGATGTAGAGCAAGAGGCCCAGCACCGCGCCGAGGACGGCGAGCACCCCCCCGCCCCATCGGGCCAGTCCCGCCATGGTCGGCTCGGCGGCCGCGGCCGCGGCCTTGGCGGCCGGGGCCGGCGCGGAGCCCTCCGGCGAGAACATCCCGCTGAAGCCCAGGAAGGCCAGGGCCATCGAGGCGGTGATCACGAAGGCCAGGGGGAAGCCCTTGAGGCTCTTCGGGTAGGGCGCGCCGTCGAGGTCCTCGCGGATGGCGCTCATCAGGTACATGCCCAGCAGGAAGCCCACGCCGCCGCCGACGCCCTGGACCACGGAGCGGAGCAGCCCGTCGACCGCCCCGAACCGGGCCGGGTCGGCGAAGCCGCTCGAGGCGTTGAGCGCGGCCACGCCCATAACCGCGCAGTTGGTGGTGATCAGCGGCAGGTAGATGCCCAGCGCCGTGTAGAGCGCCGGGGAGGTCTTCTTGATGACCATCTCCACGAACTGCACCAGCGAGGCGATCACCAGGATGAAGACGCTGATCTGCAGGAAGCCCTGCAGGCCCATGGGCAGGAGCACGTGGCGCAGCAGCAGGTGGCAGACCACCGCGGCCAGGGTCATCACGAAGATGACCGCGAAGCCCATGCCCACGGCCGAGCTCTGCTTCTTCGATACGCCCAGGAAGGGGCACAGCCCCAGGAACTGGGCCAGGACGAAGTTGGCGACGAATACGACGCTGAAGAAGAGCCGCAGGTATTCGACGAGGTTATCCACGGCTGTCTCCCGCGGCCGGGCCGGAGGGCTGCTCGCCCGCGGCCTTCTCCTTCTCGGCCTTCTCCCTCTTGAACTGCTCGACGAGCGGCGGGCCGAAAGCCGGCTCCTCGGCCAGGGCGAAGCGCGTTGCCGCGACGGCGGCGCGCTCCCTGCCGCGGAGCTGCAGCCAGGCGAAGAACCCGATGGACAGGCCCAGCACCAGGAAGGCGCCCGGGGCCATGACCAGGATCACCGCCGGGTCGAATCCGCCGGCGGTGATGGGTTTGCCGAAGACGCTCCAGTTGCCGAGCACCTCGCGGAAGAGGGCCACCCAGGACAGGCCCAGGGTGAAGCCCAGGCCCATGCCCAGGCCGTCGGCGGCGCTGGCCAGCACCGGGTTCTTGCCGGCGAAGGCCTCGGCGCGGCCGAGGATGATGCAGTTGACCACGATCAGCGGGATGAAGATGCCCAGGGACTCGTCCAGGTCGGGCGTGTAGGCCTGCATGACCTTCTGCACGACGGTCACGAAGGTCGAGACCACGATGATGTAGCAGGGGATGCGGATCTCGGGCGGGAAGAGCTTACGGAAGGCGGAGATGATCACGTTCGAGCAGGTCAGCACGAATATGACCGCCGCGCCCATGCCCACGGCGTTGGCCAGGCTCCCGGTCACGGCCAGCGCCGGGCACATGCCCAGCACCAGCACGAAGATCGGGTTCTCCCTGAAAATGCCCTTCCGGAACTCGCTCCAGAGTTTCATGAGGGGAAGGCGCTCCCGAAAAAAGAGCCGCGCTCAAGGAGCGCGGCGGACGATTGCCGACGCGGCTTGGCTCAACCGAGCTTACGGAGTTGAGATTACAGAAACCGGCCCTTCGGGGCAAGTGCAAAACGGGGGTGCCGTCACCCGCCCCACAGCCCCTCGAAGAAGGCCTTGTCGGCCGCGGCGGCGCGCAGAGCCCCGGCCGCCGGCTGCTCCTTCTCCGCGTGGACCGAGACCGGGCCGATCCGTCCGGCGATTCTCCGCAGGCACTCGACGACCTTCGCCCACGGGACGATGCCCCGCCCCATGGGCACCAGGTCGATCCGGCCGTCCGCGCCGATGGCGAAGTCCTTGAGGGCCAGCATCCGCACCCGGCCGGCGGCGTCGTCGAGCGCCTCCATCCAGCCGAAGCGCGGGCCCTCGGCGACCGCGTGGGCCGGGTCGAAGTAAAGCCCCACGCACTCCGGGTCGAGCGGCTCGACCAGGCGCACCAGGTGCGCCACGTGGGCGCCGACGTACGGCCCGGAGTGGTTGTGGCATCCCAGGAAGATGCCCGCCTCCGCGGCCAGGGCCGCGAGGTCCCGCAGCGCCGCGCCGGCCTCGGCCAGCGACTGTCGCATGGTGCCGAAGCCGCGGTACTCGAAGTAGCCGAGCTTGGCGTGGCGCACCCCGAGCCGCGCGGCGGTCTCCAGGGTCTCGCGCGCATGGGGGAAGTCGCAGGAGGTGATCCCCGTCGAGATCATGGCGATGGCCACGCCCTCGGCGCGGAGACGCTCGGCCGCCTCGGGCAGCCGGTCGCGCGCCTCCTCCGGGGCGATGTGGCCCCCGGGCCGCACGGTGAGGTCCACCGCGCCGACGCCGATGGCGCGGAGCTCCCGGCCGAGGGCCGTGAAGTCCAGGGACTGGAGCCGCTTGCTGAAGACGCACAGCTGCATTGGTTGCCCCTCCTCCTATCGTGAGCTCAGGCGCACTACCGCCGTTCACCGGCAGTCCACCGGTAGTTTCAACGCAGAGGCCGCAGAGAACGCGCAGAGGTCGCAGAGAACTACCAGGGAGTTGGTGATTCTCTTGTGAACAGGAAACACCCCCCTCTGCGCCCTCCGCGCTCCTCCGCGTCCTCTGCGTTGGACTGTAATGTGTCACGCCGACACGCAGCCGAGGCCAGGGCCCGTGACGGCGCCGGTCTCGATGGTGCCGTCCCTGACGGCAAAGACGCCGGGGAAGCGCTCCGTCCAGCCGGCGTTGGCCGCCGGGCAGTACTGGCGGGCGTTGCCCTCGACTCCCGCGGCCCCGGGCACGTGCGCGGCCAGCGCCGCCGAGTGCAGGAAGGAGGCCCCCGGGCAGGTCAGGTCCTGCACGCAGAGGAACATGCCGAACCGCGCGGCTGCCGCGGCCATGAGCACCGCCTGGCTCTGGCCCTTGCAGGACTTCAGGGCCGCGCCCGAGTAGCCCATCTCCCTGGCCAGGAGCAGCGCGTCGTAGCCGGTGAGCGACTCGTCGATGACCACCGGCTTGATCCGGGCCGCGGCGTGCACCCGGTTCCCGGGGTGCGCGGCCAGGTCCCGGGCGGTGGGCTGCTCGATGTACTGCACGCGAGCGAGCGCCGCCGGCGCCGACTCCCCCACCCTCTCGATGAACTCGAGCAGATACCCGGCGTCGGCGCACTTCTCGTTGAAGTCGAGCGAATAGCGCCACTCGCGGTCCGGGGCGGCTCCGGCGGCGACGCGGTCGACGGCCAGCACCCGGCCGACGTCCCAGCCGAGGTCCTCGCCACCCAGCTTGATCTTCAGGTGGGTGAGCCCGTCGCGCGCGATCCATTCTCCCAAGTGTTCGGGGAGGCCGTCGCCGACGGGCCGCGCGACCTCCGCGGGGGTGAGCGGGTCGAGCGCGCCGACCAGGTGATAGAGCGGCATCCGCGGCTTGGGCTCGGCGCTCAGGTAGCGCCCGGGGTGCTCGCCGGCGAAGGCCGCGTCGAGGTAGCCGGCCAGGTCGCGGTTGAGGTGTTCCGGCCCGTAGCAGCTCCAGACGCTCCGGCCCAGGAGCTTGCCGAAGGCGTCGTGGACCGCGGCGTCGAAGGGGCTGGCCGCGACCAGCGCGCAGAGCTTGGGGACCGGCTCGCCGAGCTCGAGCGCGCACCCGGTCTCGCCGGCCTCGGCCAGGGCCAGACGCTCGAGCGCCTCGCCGTGCTCGAAGGGGTCGAGGCAGTCGCCGCCCGCGGCGTCGGTCAGCCGCCGCGCGACGCGCCCGGCTAGCTCCCGCATGGCCCCGAGCGTCCGGGCGTAGTCGAGCCGCGCGCTGGGGAACGACCAGGTCGCCCCCAGCGGCATGGAGCCGAAGCCCCGGGCCTCGCGCCCGTCGCGCGAGCGGACCCGGACGGTCACGTCGAGGACCGTCGCCCGGTCGAGCGTCCGGCCGCCGAACTTGATGGGCGAACGGTAGGCGTGGTCGGCGAAGTCCGTGCGGACTTCGAGGATGCGGATGTCGGTGGACTTGATCATGGTTATCGTGCTCCGTCGTGTTCGGACGCGTGCGGTCCATTGAACTGCGGCCGGGCAGGGGAGGCGGTTTTTGGGGTGGGGGGCACTCCGTGGTGAAGAAACGCGCAGCGTTTCTTCAGCCGGATGGTACCTTCCGTCCAACGTGGAGGCGGACGGCAGGAGCGCGAGACGAGATTCAATCCCTGCGGCCTGCGGCCGCAAGGCTTGAATCTGTGCCCCCCACCCCAAGAACCGCCGCCCCTGCCCTCGTTGCGCTGCGAGCGCCGGACCTCACGGCTCAAGCACCACCCCCAGCGCCCGCTCCGGATGGGCGAGGAGCTCCTCGCAGCCGCGCGGCGCCTCCTCGAGCGGCATCCGGTGGGTGACCAGCGCCTTGAAGTCCATCCGGCCCTCGGCCGCCGCGCGCAGGCACTCCTCCATGTTCCGCCGGGTGGTCCACTCGACGAGCGCCGCCGGATAGTCGCGCCCGCGCTCCCAGGCCTCGTCGTGGTAACCGGGGCCGGGCCGGGAGGAGGCGCAGATGTCGATGTTCCCGAAGGGCACCGGCAGCCTGGCCTCGAAGCGCGCCCCGCCGACGATGACGATGCGTCCGTACTGGTGGCCGTCGGGCGCGGTCTTCATCATCAGGCGGGCCGAGTCCAGGGCCGCGGTGGCGTCGCCGCCGAAGGCCACGATGGCCGCGTCCAGGCCGTGGCCGCGGGTGAATTCCGCGGCGACCCGGGGGAGGTCGGCGCCGGCCGGGTCGAGGGCCAGGTCCGCGCCGCAGCGCCGGGCGACCTCCAGCCGCTGCGGCAGCCGGTCGAGGGCCAGGACGTGCGCGCCTGAGGCCCGCGCGGCCTGCGCGGCGATCTGCCCGACGATGCCCAGCCCGAAGACCGCGACGTTGGCGCCGAACTCGACCCCGGCCCGGCGCACCGCCCAGAGCCCGGTTGCGGCCAGGTGCGCGAAGGCGGCCTCCTCGAAGCTCAGCCCCTCCGGGATCGGCGCGGTCAGGTTCCGGGGGACGACGACGTGCGTGGCGTGGAGCGCGTGGCCGCCGCCCATGCAGGCCAGGCGGTCGCCCGGCCGGATCCCCTCGCAGCCCGGGCCGGTCGCGAGGACCACCCCGGCGTTGCCGTAGCCGAAGCCGCGCGGGGGCCCGTCGGTCGGCTGCGCGCGCCTGGCCGGCACGCCGCCGAGCTCCGTGCCGGGGCTCACCAGGGAGCTTCTGACCTCGACGAGGACCGCGCCCTCCCCGGGCTCGGGCACGGGGCCCTCGGCGACTCCGAAGCGTCCCGCGCCGTCGATGGTTGCGTATCGCCTGGTCCTTGGGTGCATGAGGCCGCCTCCTTCACACGTTGTTGCGAAGATCGGTTTCACCTGCATCACTTGCCTGCCGGCCCTTGCCGGCTAATATCATTATGGACATTCTGGAGGGGTCGCGTCCATGGCGAAAGCCTCCAAAGACATGTCAAAATCGCTTGCCGTGCGGGCGCCCGGCGGCCGCGCGCGCGGTCTCTCCTGCGTCCACCTCTACGTGGAGTCGGGCCGGGCCGCCGGGGCGCGCTCGGTGCCGGCGCACAGCCACCGCTTCTGGCAGATGGACGCGACCCTCGAGGGCCGGCAGGTGCTCCGCGTGGCCGCGGAGAAGCGCGAGCTGCGGCCCGGCGAGTGCGTCATACTTCCCCCGGGCGTCGAGCACGGGTTCGACTACGACGCCGGCTGCCGGTACATGTCGGCCAAGTTCGAGGCCGCCCGGGCCGGTTGCGGATGGCGCGTCGCGGACCTCAACGCCGCGCCGTGCACCCGGGCGCTCTTCGACGCGCTGGCGCTGCTGCTCTTCCAGCCGCCGGGAGCGCTGCGGCGCGCCGGCGCGATCGTGGACGCGACGGTCTCGGCGATCTTCGCCGCGGCCTGCGAGCCGGAGGCGGCCGAGGAGCCTTCCGGCCCGATCGCCTCGGCGGTGCGCGGCCTGTTGCGCCACGAGGGCGGCCGGCGCGTGACCGTGGGCGAGGTCGCCGAACGCCTGGGCTACTCGACCAGCCGGGCCTCGGCGCTATTCAGCGCTGAGACGGGCAAGCCGCTCAAGCGCTTCCTCGACGAGGAGCGCGGCCGCCACGCCCGGCAGCTCGTCGAGTTCTCGGACCTCGGCCTCAAGGAGATCGCCGACCGGCTGGGCTTCCCCGACCCCTTCGGCTTCTCGCGCTTTTTCAAGCGCGTGCACGGAATGGGGCCGGCGGCGGCGCGCCGGAAATCGGCGGGGGACGACGGGGGTTTGTAGCTGGGAGCGCGGCCGGGGCGGCGCGCGGCGGACCGGAAGGTTGGAAGACTGGAAGATTGGATGATTGGAAGATCGAGGGACTGGAAGGAGAACGCCATGGTTCGCGTAGTCATCTTCGTGGTCATGCTGGCGCTGGTCGCCGGCTGCGGGCGGACGTACACCACCGAGGAGGCCAGGCTGTCGAACTACCGCCTCGAGGTGGTCGAGCGCGGCCGGGGGCACGCCAGCGTGCTGATGGTGCCGATCCACGGGATCATCGCGCCGGAGGGCAGCTCGGCGCCGGCGACCATCGCCATGCTCCGGCAGCTGCGCACCCTCGATGAGCCCTCGGGCATCAAGGTCATCCTCCTGCACGTGGACTCCCCCGGCGGAGACGTGACCACCTCGGACGTGCTGGCCCACGAGGTGAAGATGTGCCAGCAGAAGGGCTACAAGGTGGTGGCCTTCTACGGCGACACCGCCGCCTCCGGCGCCTACTACGCCACGGCCGGCGCCGACCGGATCGTCGCCCGGCCGACCAGCATCGTCGGGTCCATCGGCGTGATCATGATGCTCTTCGACGCCCAAAAGCTGCTCAACGACAAGCTGGGCGTGGAGGACCAGAGCGTGGTCAGCGGCCCGTATAAGGACGTGCCCAGCGTCTTCCGGCCGATGACCGAGAAGGAGCGGGCCTACATGCAGAACATCGTCGACTCGCTCTACGGCCGCTTCGTGGACACCGTGGCCGAGGGGCGGAACCTGAGCCCGGCCGAGGTCCGCAAGATCGGCGACGGCCGGGTCTACACCGCCCGGCAGGCCGAGGAGCTGGGCCTGATCGACTCCATCGGCCAGCGCGAGGAGGCCATCGCCGCCGCGCGCAGGCTCGCCGGCGAGGACGCCACCGTGATCTTCTTCCGCCGGGAGCCGAGCTTCCTGGAGCAGTTGGTCAAGGGCGGCGCCGCGTCCGGTCCGCTGCCGCGCGAGGTCCAGACCCTGATGGACCTGGCGCTCTCGGCGCGGCCGCTCTACCTCTGGAGGCCGTAGCCGCCGGCTGCCTGGTGGGCCTGGGCCAGGCTCTCGGCGACCTCGATAGTCACGCAGGGTGGTGGGCACCTGCGCGAATGCTTGCGCCCCGGGGGTCTGGGGCTACAATACGGCCCTGTGGGGAATCCGAGGTCCACTGCAATGTCTGTGGTTGCGGAAAGCTTGGCATTCTTCCGCCGCCAGTCGGCGCGGAAAATCCAGATATGGCTCGCCCATATTGTCGCGGCGGCGCTTCTACTGACCGCCAGCTTCCCTGAACAGCACCCGAGAACGGCGGACGGTGGAGCAGGCGTCGGCAATGTCCCGTCTGCAACCCGCGCGAGTTTTTCGCCTGGTCCTCTGGCCAAGTGTGATGAGACCGGCCACCTCTGGCAGTTGGCGCAGGGGACCGCCCGTCAGGGCTATCAGGCGCCTGCGTCGATGACCGCGACTCGCGCACCGCGCAGCCTGGCGCTATCGGCGGCCGACGGCCGCACGCGGATCGCCATCAAGGGCCGCGAGACGCCCAGCCCGTTCTGTCTTCTGATCTGAGACCGCCTCCCCTAGCCAGTGTTCGTTGTTGGCCCCTCGCCATCTTGGCGAGCGGGTCTGGCATGCCACAGGTGGGAGGTGTCGGATGCTACATGGATTTCTCGGCGAGGCTGCGCTTGCCAAGTACCGCGCGGCGCAGGTGACCAGACGCTACACATCCGCGGAGGCCAAGGAAGACAAGGCTGCCCCGCAGTCAATGGGCGCCATCATGAGGAAGGCGCTTGAACGCGGCAGCGGCCTGTCGGTGGAGCAACGGGTCATCGCCGTCAGAGGCGCTCCGCGCCAGGACATGACCTGGGCGGCGCAGGAGGCCTATGAGGAGGCCCTCAAGTCGGATCCCCCGTGGAAGGACGTCGTTTCTCTGTTCTCCACGCAGGCGCTTGCCTCCATCCTCAAGATCGCCGGCTGGGGGGCGGCCTATCGGGCCCTCCGGTCGCATGGGATTACGGTCCCCCGGACGGCGATGTTGCGAGCCATGGCGGTGCTTGTGCCGCTGGCCTCTCTGGGGTTCTTCTGCGCCGCCGTCTACATGGCCGTGGCCTACGCCAGGACCACCTCGGTCGTCTATGTCCTGTCGTTGGTGATGGTCGGCTTGGGGGCGCTGGTCTGGCACATGGGGTCGAGCAGGGTGCAGGCACTCATGATCGGCCGCCTCGCGACCGTGCTTGCAGATCCGGATCTCGATGTTGGGGCGGCCGCCGCAGCGGGGCGCGCCCTGGGGGGCCGCCTGGTCCGCACGGACTCGGTGATGGTGTTGATCGTGGACGACTACCATCGCCTGCCCCTGGCCGTCAGGGAGGCGGCCGTCGAAGCCTTCTGCGAGCGACACCTGAATTCCGCGGTCACCTGGGTCATCTTCGATTCATCGCCGGCGCACTTGCTGGAGGCGGAGATCGCCCGGATCAGAAAGGACAGCCGGGCCGCCGTGGCGCTGGCTTCCTACGGGATGTGCACGACCTGACCCGAGGCTCCGGGCAGGGCCCCGCCCGCGGGCCATGGCCCGGACGGGCGGACCTTCCGGTGCCCACAACATACTGAGGAGAACGCAGTGGAAAACGAAACGACCCAGGCCGTGGCGCAGGCGGCGCCCGGCCTCGCCCAGTTCTGGATAGCGACATCCATCTTCGTGGCCGCATACGCCGTGATCATTTCCGACAAGGTCCACAAGACCATCGTCGCCCTGGCGGGTGCGGGCCTGATGCTGGCGTTCACGATCCTCACGCAGCACGAAGCCTTCCACAGCCCCGATTTTGGCGTGGACTGGAACGTCATCTTCCTGTTGATCTCGATGATGGTGATCGTCAACATCATGCGCCCCACCGGAATTTTCGAGTACCTGGCCATCAAGAGCGTCAAGCTCGGCAGGGGCGAGCCGATCAGGATAATGCTGATCCTGTCGCTGGTGACAGCGGTGGTCAGCGCCTTCCTGGACAACGTCACCACCGTGTTGTTGATAGCGCCGGTGACCTTGGCGGTGGCGCGCGACCTCAAAGTCAACCCGATTCCCTATCTACTGGCCGAGGCCCTGGCCTCCAACATAGGCGGCACGGCCACGCTGATAGGCGACCCGCCCAACATCATGATCGCCTCCAGGGCCGGCCTCGATTTCATGGCCTTCGTCTGCCACCTGGCCCCCTGCGTAGTCATCATCATGGCGGTCTTCCTGGTGACTCTCAGGTTGGTCTTCGGCAGGCAGCTCAAGACCACGCCGGAACTCAGGGCGCGGGTGATGCGGATGAACGAGCAGGAGGCGATCAAGGACTGGCCTCTGCTGACCAAGTCGCTGGCCGTGCTTGCCCTGGTGCTGATCGGGTTCGTGGCCCACGGCGCCCTCGGCTTCCAGCCGGCGACCATTGCCCTCTGCGGGGCGGCCCTCTTGCTCCTGGTCTCCGGGACTAGGCAGCCTCACCGGGTGCTGGCCGATGTGGAGTGGACCACGCTCTTCTTCTTCATCGGCCTTTTTGTCATCGTCGGGGGGGTGGTCAAGGTTGGCCTGATCAAGTGGATGTCCACCCAGGTCCTGGCCATGACCAAGGGGAACCTGTTCGCCACCAGCATGTCGGTGATGTGGCTTTCGGCGATCCTCTCCGCGGTGATCGACAACATCCCCTACGTCGCAACCATGAATCCCCTGATCGTGGACATGGCCGGGCAGCTCTGGCCGAACACGGGCAGCCTGCCTGCCGAACAGTACATGAGCGGCCTTCTGCAGCACAAGGATCTCATGCCCATCTGGTGGTCTCTGGCGCTGGGCGCCTGCCTGGGTGGCAACGGCACGGCCATCGGTGCCTCGGCCAACGTGATTGTGGTCGGCATGTCCGAGAAGGCCGGACATCGCATCTCCTTTGCGAAGTTCTTTCTCTACGGCTTTCCGATCATGCTCCTTACCGTGGTCATCGCCACGCTCTACGTCTGGTTCCGGTACTACGTGTTGGGCATCTAGAGTCCCATCGAAGGAGATCTCGCATGGTTACATCATCCCGGGGAAGCCAGCAGTACGTTCCGGGGAGAAGCGAGCGCCGAATCGGGTCGCGGGCCGTGATCGAGGAAGACCGCAGGTGGGCCAAACCTGCGGCCCTGGGCGGCATCGGCGTGGCGGTGCTTGCGGGGATCGTCTGGGTCATCGCGGTCCGGATCGGTGATTCACGCGCGGCAGCGCGGCATGCAGCCGATGTCCAGGCTGGCAGCGTGGCCGCCAAAGCTCTTGCGGAGAAGCTGAAGCCCCTGGCCCAAGAGTACCTGGATTTCAAGAAGACGCTGACGGCCGGATCATGGCAGTCTCGCCGTCTCGACCGGGCCACGCTGGCCTTGCCGGCCGGCTTGGCCGTCGAAGATGTCCTTATCCTCCAGGGATCAACGTTAGTGGCTTCCCTGTCGGGCAATCCCAGGAAGATGGGCGGGGCTCCCGAGCGTTCGCCGGAATCCGGCGTCGAGGTGCATTTTGGCAAATACGTGTCGGGCACGGGGGTGGCCATGGATTCCCTGCAGTTCCGTGCCCAGATCGATCTGCCAGCGGCAGGCGACAAGCTTTGTGTCTATCTTGTCGTGAAGGTTAGCTCGAAGTGAAGCAGGGACTGGTGACGGGCATGAATAACCAACCCTGGCGGGCTCTTGTGCGGGAAGAATGAGGTCCGGCCCATGAAGCGCATCAGCGTCAACGTTCGAAGATGGGTTCGCCGGATACTGGGCCTGAGCGATCCCCCGCATTCCATCGCCCTGGCCGCGGCAGTCGGGATGTTCGTGGCCTTCACGCCGACCTACGGTTTCCAGATCATCCTGGCCGCGAGTGCGGCGGTGCTGTTGCGATGCAACAAAGCCGCGACGATCCTGCCGGTGTTCCTCACCAACCCCTTGACGGCCCCGCCGTTGCTGCTCGTCCAATACCTGCTCGGTCGGGCCATCCTGGGCGGCGGATCGGCGCAGGATCTGGCGAAAGCCAGACAGCTGGCCCGAGTGCTGAACGAAGTCTCCCTGGCCGATACGGGGGCCTCGGTGAGAACGGCGGCGGCGGCCGTGCGGGACCTTGGCTGGGGAATCCTCGGGCCAACGGTCCTGGGGGCCATGATCAGCGCCGCGGCGGTGGGACTGCTGACCTATCCGCTCACCTGTCACGGCGTGATCTGGTTCAGGCGCAAGCGGCGGGAACGCCCCCGTAGCCGCGACAATGTTCGCACACCGGCCATCTCGAGTGGAACGCCGGGGGCAGCCAAACCGGATCCCGGTTGCCCCGAATGCTGATGGAGGTCGAGAGCTTCGCCTGAACGGTCGGACCAGACATCGGCGGCGGGGCTGACTACTTCCGGGCCGGAGCGACCGGCGTGGCCGGCTCGGAGCCCTCGACCACCCGCGCCACCGCGTTCATGAAGTTGGAGCCCAGCGTGATGATGTGCATGTCGTTGGGCAGGTACCCCTTCACGTTCTGGTGGGCCTGGGCCAGGCTCTCGGCGACCTTGATGGTCACGTAGCTCTTGGCGCCGGGCGTCTCGTAGACCGTGTACTGGAGCTTGGCGGCCTCGGCCTGGGCCTTGCCGACCGCCAGGATGCCCTGGGCCTCGAGGAGCTCAAGTGGCGACTGGAGCAGCGACGTCTCGAAGACGTCTCGAAATGGTTCGGCTGCACCGCAGAGCCGCAGAGCCGCAGAGCCCGGATCCGCGGCCATGCTCCTCAGCCTGGATCAGGTTGCCGGCGTTGTCGACGATGCGCACCGGGCAGGTGATGGCGTTGGGGATGTACAGCCGCCCCCGGCCGTAGGAGTGGGCCTCCTCGAGTGCATCGACGGGGGGAGCCTACTTCGCCGGCGCGTACCTGAACTTGAAGCACTTGAGCTGGTAGTTCATGGCCACGACGTCCAGGTCGGGGTTGTACTTCATGTAGCCGTTGACCAGCTCCAGGTCCCCGCCGCGTATCGGCGTCCACGCCTTCTTCCCGGGGTCGTAGGCGGCCGTGTCGTTGCCGGTCGGGCCGCAGACCAGGTAGCGGTCGTGCCTGGAGATGTAACAGACGCCCTTCATCGCCGCGCGGGGGTCCTTGCTCCTGCCCTTCTCGTCGCGGGGCGGATCCAGCTTGTAGCAGTCCGGCAGGGCCTCGAAGCTCCTGGTCTTGGGGTCGAAGGTGCAGAGCCTTTCTCCCAGACGGAAGACCCACAGCCCGCGCTTCGAGTCCCAGTCCGAGCGGGCGTTGTAGAGGCTCATCGGACATTTGCCGGCCAGCGCGACCTTCTCCCACTGCTCCTTCTCGAGGTCGAACTCCGCGTACTGGTTGCCGCCGTCGTTGAGGAAGATCAGCTTCTTCCCCTCCGGCCAGTACTCCAGGTGGCTCTCGTAGGGCGAGCACTTGAAGAGCTTCCAGACGTTGTGGTCGACGCTGCTCCACCTGCCGGTCTTGAAGTCGTAGCGCCAGGTCAGGCCGTTGTCCACCGCGAGCCGGGCCTTGGCCTCCTCGTCGGCGCCGGTGCCGCCGATGCGCCAGTTGGCGCCGAGCATCATGTACATGACGTCCTTCTCGGGGACGTAGGCCATCCCGTCGTAGGTGTGGCGCGGCGTCGGCGTGGGGTGCTCCTTGAACGCCGGCAGCAGCCGGCCGTGGCCGTAGGAGCCGCCGCCCCAGTTGGCGACGTTGAGGACCTTCGCCGTGTCGGCGGCCAGGTCCCATTCGACGCTGGCGTTGGTGTAGAATCCGGGCGAGTAGCCCAGGTCCTTGCTGTCCACGCCGGTGCGGATGATGACCGTGCCGGTCTTGGAGCGATAGAGGCTGTCCGAGAACCCGTCGCTCTGGGACCAGCCGCCCTTCTTGTCGTTCAGGAACTCCTTGAGCGTCCTGCCGAAGTCGACGTTGACGCTCACCCAGGTGTTCTCCGGCAATGCGGCGGCCGGTGCGGCGGCCGGCTCGCCGCCCATGGTTCCCATGGCTGCGCCCAGCGCGCAGGCGGTCAACGATACGAACATGAACCCGATCTTTCGCATGGCCGTTCCCCTGATGCCGTTTCCGTCGCCCATGATCATCCGACCGCGGGGCCCCGGCCCCCGGTGCCCCGGTCGACCAGCTCCGTCCTGATCAGCGTCGTGGTGGCCGCGTGGCCCGGATGCTCCATGCGCGCCAGGAGCCTCCTGACCGCGACCCGGCCCATCTCCTCGCGGCTCCAGACCAGGTGGGTCGGGAGATCCTCCGGCTCCGGCGCGGAGGTCTCGCCCATCCAGGCCACGACGCCGAAGCCGGCGGGGAGCTCCAGGCCCTCGGCGGCCGCGCGCCACGTCCGCAGGTGCGGCGACACCACCGCGGTCGCTCCGGCCTCGAGCAGGCTCCGGAGCGCGCCGCGCTCGCCTCCCGCCACCGGCCGGATCAGGGCGGGATCCTGCTCGAGCCCCAGCTGGGCCCGCGCGGAGAGATATCCGGCCAGCCGCATCTCGACGTTGCCGGCGCGCTCCTGGGTCCGCAGCCAGGCGGAGGTGTCGAGATACCCGATGCGCCGATGCCCGCGCCCGGCCAGGTGCGCCACGGCCTTGCGGATTCCGCCGACGTCGTCCTGGACCACGGCGTCCACGGGCAGGTCGTCGCGGTGGTAATGGATCTGGACGGTGGGCAGCCCGGCGTCCACCAGGGCCTTGACCGAGGCCTGGTCGGTGTGGTCGCAGATCACGCCGGCCGCCACCTTCGCGAACTCCGCGGCCTTCTCCGGCGCGATGGCCGGCTCCTGGACCGGGCTGACCAGGACCATCAGGCCCGCCCCGGCCGCCTCCTCCCGCGCGCCCTCCCAGATCCTGGCGTGCTCGCTGCCGTGGGCCATTTCGCTCGGGGGCTTGCCGTGCACGAAGACCAGCGCGCTCCCCGCCGCCTGGTTGGCCGCCATGCCGCTTCGGGAGCGCACGAAGTAGCCGCGGCCGGGCTCGCGCCGCAGCAGGCCGGAGCGCACCAGCTGGTTGAGCCCGTTGCGCGCGGTGATCCGGCTGACCCGCAGCGAGCGGCTCAGCGCGCGCTCGGAGGGCACGCAGTCGCCGGGCTTGAGCTCCCCCTTGCCAATCCGCTCGGTGATCTTCCCCGAGACCATCTCGGTGAGCGTCGGAGCGGACTTGGCGGTCGATCTGGTCATCTCGCAGTCCTCATCCCTCTGTCGGGCCGATTGGTATCGGACCGGTATGGGTCCACCGGACATATACACCATAGACCGGATCTTGTCGGCAGAATTGGCCGGGTTATTGGAAGATTGGAGGGCTGGAGGGCTGGAGGGCTGGAGGGCTGGGGGAATGGAAAGATCGAGAGATCGCTGGATGGAACGTCCAATCCATTCCATCAAGCAGACTTTCCGACTCTTTCTGTCTCCCCAACCTTCCATCCTTCCATTCTTCCAACCCCCCAACCTTCTCCATCACCCGGCATTGCCGTCGTCCGGCCCGCCGGCTATAATCCCGCAACGCAGTCTCAGTCCGAAGGGGGTTCCGATGCGCGCAACAGCGGCCTGCCTGCCGGTATGTCTTTCTCCCATCCTCCTCCTCATAGTCGTTGCCGGCGCCGGCCGTTCTCTCGGCGGCGAGGCGCCCGCCGCGGGCCGCACCGTGCAGGTCGCCGCCGCCGTCGGCGAGGTCGCCATCTACCTGCCGGCCGGCCACGATCCGGCCAGGACCTGGCCGCTCCTCGCCCTCCTGCCGGGCCAGGCGCAGGGCGCGGAGGACGCCTTCTCGCCCTGGAAGAAGATGGCCGACGCCTGCGGGATCGTCCTGGCCGCGCCGATCCCGACCCCCGGCAAGCCGGATCCGACCCGCGGCTTCGACGATCTCACCGTCCTGAGCACGGTGCGGGCCGGGCTGCACGCGGCCAACTGCGACCCGGACCGGACCGCCCTGATCGGCCAGGGCGCGGGCGGCTACGGCGCCTCGGCCATTGCGGTGAGCTACCCGCGCCTGGCGCGAGCGGTCGTGGTGATCGGCATCGTGCCCGCGCCCATCAGGCAGGCCCCCGCGCTCCTCGAGAGGACGCCGGCCCGTCTGGTCCTGATCGGCGACGCCGAGAAGCTGGAGAAGGCCCGCGAGTGGCGCAAGGCGCGGCCGGAGGAGAAAGCCATAGAGGTCGCGGAGCTCAAGGGCGCCGAGAGGGAGATCTCCGCCGCGGTCGTCAAGCGCGTCATCGGCTGGCTCGCCGACCGCTTCGAGTTCGGCGGACTGAAGCCCTCCACCGCTTCCGCTCCCGCGCGCGATGCCAAGGGTTCTGCCGCCGAGCTCGCCGAGGCCGGGTCGCTTACCGCCGCCGGCGCCGAGGCCGGCGCCTACATCCGCTCTCTGCGCGCGGTGCGGCTCGACCCGGCGTCGTCCGCCGCTCGCCTGTCGCTGGCCAGGCTGTGCCTGAGCGGCGGCCGGCTCGAGGAGGCGCTGGACTCGGCCCGGGAGGCCGCCCGGCTCGCGCCCGGGGATCCCGGGGCGCACCTGCTGGCCGGCGCGGCGCTCCTGCGGCTGGGCCGGGCCGGCGAGGCCCGGGCCGAGTACCAGGCCGCGGGCGCGTCCGGCGCCGCCTGCGTGGAGGAGGTCGGCAAGCGCCTGGCCTCCTTCAAGCCCGGCGGGGCGGAGCTGGCGCGCGCGAACTTCCGGAAGGCCGTGGAGGCCCTGGCCGCCGGCGACTTCGCCGCGGCCGCGCAGCTCTCCCGCGCCGCGGTCGGGAGCGCCCCCGCCGAGAGCGCCTGCCGGGTGCTGGCGGTCTGCGCGGTCGGCAACGCCGAGGGGCTCGCCGCGGCGCGCCGGGAGCTCGACGACTACCTCGCCATGCTGCCGGGCGACGGCAAGATCAGGGCCCTGGCCGCGGCGCTCGACGTCACCGCCGGGACAGATTACGCGGACGAGCTCCGGCCGGCGGAAGTCCGGGTTCCGGCGGGGCGGATGCTCAGCTCCGGCCCCGGGTCGTCGCTGCTCGCGCTCCTGGCCGCCAAGGCCGGCCTCGGCGCCGACGAGGAGCAGCTCGCCGCCGACCTGGCCGGCGTGGGCGCCGACCGCGACCTGCGCGCCGGGCTGCCGCTCCTGGCTTCCAAGGGCGTGGCCGTCCACGTCGGGCGCGGCTCGCTCGACGACCTGCGCGCGAAGCTCGCCGGCGGCGTGCCCGTCCTGGTGCAGATGCCGCAGGGCGAGCTGGCCGGCCTCGGCGCCAACGAGCGCTACACCTCCGGCATCCCCCGCCTGGTCGTGGGCTACGACGACCGCGCCAAACACCTGCTCGTCCAGGACTACGGCGCGCGCAAGCCGCTGGCCGTGCCCTACGCGCTCTTCGACCTGCTGTGGAAGTCGCTGGACCGCTGGTGGCTGACGGTGACGCCGAAGAATCGTCCGCTCCCGGGCGACGCCGGCGGGCTCACCGGCCTCGAACTGGCCGCCGGAAGGGCGCTGGGCGGCGACTTCGAAGGGGCGCTCAAGGACCTGACAGCGGCCGGCGGCGGCGGTGAGGACGAGGGCGAGGACCAGGCCCTTCGCCGGCGCCTGGCCCGGGGCATGGTCCTGTGGCGCCTGGGCAGGAACGACGAGGCCCGCAAGGAGCTGGCCGGCCCCGCCGGGGGAGGCGCGGAGCACGCCCTGCAGGCCTGCCTGGTGATGGGCGCCATCGACGAGCAGGCCGGCGGGCCGATGCCCGGACGGCTGGAGAAGGCCCTGGCGCTCTACCGGCGCGCCTGGGGCCTGGATCCGGGAAGCGAAATGGCCACGCTGTCGCTGGCCATGGCCCTGGCCAGGCGCGGCGCGCCCGGAGACGCGGACGAGGCCCGCGGGCTGCTCGAGGACCTGCTGCGCATCCGGCCGACGAGCATGCCCGCGCTGCTGCTGCTCTACTCGATCTGACCGTGCGTCCGGCCGGAGACGCTGTACACTGTCGGGTGGCGCTGGCCCCTGGCTGTACAGGGCTCGCGCCCGTGGCCCGTCGCCGGCCGGACGCAAAACTCGATAGGCCGGGAGCTTGCCGCCTGCGGCGCGCGGCGCCGGAGAGCGGGCTGCGGGGCATGCGGGTTGCTCCGGGGGCGTACTCATCTGGTCTGCGGCCGGGTCGGCCGCTGCGGGAGTGCCGATCATGAACGAGAGAAGCTTCCTGACCTTCGCCGGCTGCCTGTTGCTCGCGGCGGCCCTGTCGGCGCGCGCCGAGGAGCCCGGGCCGGGCGACAAGCCGGACCAGAAGCCGGACGCCAAGAACGTCTTCAGCATCGGCAAGGTCACCTGTCACAAGAAGGAGCGGCGGGTCGAGCTCGACGGCAAGGTCTGCCTGCAGGAGGGGCCCATCGAGTACCTCGCGGTCCTCTCCGGCGGCAAGGAGCACGAGAGCATCCTGAGCTTCGACTGCCGGGCCGTCGATCTGAACCTGGCCATGATCGGCCTGGGCTACAAGGCGGCTGGCCCCACCAGGAAGGCCGACGACCCCAACATCCTCAGGGGCGATCCGGTCTATCTGTCCGTCGAGTGGACCGACGCCGAGGGCAAGGCCAGGCGCATCCGCGCCGAGGAGCTGCTCCACAACCAGGGGACCAAGAAGCCCATGCGGCAGACCGCCTGGGTCTTCACCGGCAGCGACTTCGCCCGCGATCCGGAGACCGGCAAGCTCTTCATCGACCCCGAGACCAAGCGGACCGTCTTCCTCGCCGACGTGGCCCGGAACCTGATCGCGATCTACTACGACCCGGTGGCCATCTTCAACAGCCCCCTGGACACCGCCAACAACGACCTCCAGGAGACCGTGCCCTATTACGTGATCAACAAGGAGGCCTGTCCCAAGGTCGGAACCGCGGTCAAGCTGGTCCTGGAGCCCGCCCCGAAGGACGCGCTCAAGCCGGAGAACCTCAAGGACGGCGCCGACCTGATGAAGCGCGAAGAGGGCAAGGACTACTCGCCGCCGAGGCCGGCTCCCAAACCGGAGGCCGGCGAAGCGCCCAAGTCCGAGAAGGCGGCCGAGCCGGAGCCGGCGAAGCCGTAGGGGCGCAACACGCTGCACCCAAGCCTATCTGAAGAAGGCCGTTTCACCGCGGAGACGCAGAGGCGCCGAGCTGACGCATGGACGCAGTGGATGGTTCTCGACAGGGAATCGTCTCGGCTGCGGACAGAATTCAGTCTCTGCGCCTCAGTGCCTCGGCGGTGAAGAACGTTTCCTGCAATGGCCGTGATGCCGCGCCCCTACAGCTTGACACCGATGGAGGGCAGGCTATAATGCCTTTCGGTGTCAAGGGGGATGCGCAAGTGGCACTAAAACAGAGACTTATAAGTTTTTGCGCCGTGGTTGTCATGGCGCTATCCGCAGTGACCGCCACCGTGGCCGCCGAGCCCGGCAACGACAAGGACGTGCTCTGCTGGGTGAACGGCGAGCCTATCAAGCTGCAAGACCTGGACTTAGCGCTTTTCTGGGACGAGTATGCCCTGGTCAAGAAGGACGTCCTGGACTTCCTGATCCAGGAAGTGGTCGTGAGGCAGGAGATGGCCCGCAAGGGCATCTCCGTGAAGGACTCGGAGATCGACGAGTTCCTGGCCGACTTGGACCGCACCATCAAATCGGCCGACAAGACCGCCTCGCTGGCCGCCCACCTGGCCTCCCAGGGGATGGACATGGCCTTCTTCCGGCGCAAGACCGAGTCGGCCATAGGCCTGTGCCGGCTGACTGGGGCCCGCGGCCGGCCCTACGAGGAGACCCAGAAGCCCGCGGTCCGGGCCAGGATGAACGAGTTGGTCAACTCGCTGGCGGCGGCTGCCAAGGTTGAGACCGCCCCGGACAAGCTCGAGGCCGGAGTCGCCGCGACGGTCGGCGGCGAGCGCATCATGATCGAGGAGGCCGGCCGGGTGGCCCGCATGGTCTTCGGCCCGGACATCCGGGACAAGCACCTCGGCTACCTGCAGGCCCTGGCCATCATCCGCCAGGAGATGAGGCGCAAACGCCTGGAGCTCACTCCCGCGGACATGGACTACCAGATCAAGCTGCTCTGCGCCAAGCGCGCCAGCGAGCTCGGCGAGAAGAACGTCTCGCTCGGCGACGTGCTCCGGGCCCTTGGGCGCGACCCCCAGACCCTGCGCAAGCAGGCCGACTTCCAGGCGCGCGCGATGCTCTCCAGGCTGGTCGCATCCGAGATCGCCGACGAGGACGTGCGCCGGGCCTTCTCCGCCGACCCGGCGAAGTTCGGCGACGGCGTGCCCAAGGCCAGCCACATCATGCTCAAGACCGTCGACGAGCGGGGGCGGCCGTTCTCCGCCGAGGCCGATCGCAAGGTGCGCGCCAGGCTCGAGGGGCTGCGCGCCAAGCTGGTGGCCGGCGAGGACTTCGCCGCGGCCGCGGCCAGGTTCAGCGAGGACAAGGACTCCGCCGACCGCGCCGGGGCGCTGGGCTTCCTCGACAAGGCGCGCATCGCCGACCCGGTGGTGGCCGCCGCCTACGGCCTCAAGGTGGGCGAGATCAGCCAGCCGGTCCGGGGCACGGCCGGGTGGCACCTGGTCAAGGTCCTGGAGATCAGGCACGTGTCCTTCGACGACGTCAAGGATGACGTGCGCGTTCAGCTGATCGCCGAACGCAGCGCCAGGCTGCTGGGCGAGCTCAAGAAGAAGGCCGAGATCAAGCCGGGGCCGGCCAGGCCTTGATCCGCCGCATCGGCCCCCGCGGCGTTTTCCACAGGTTGTCCACCGGCTTGTCGGTGGAAAAACTCCGGCCGGCGCGGGCGGCGTCCGAATCCGCCGGGTTTCCCTCAGGTTTTCAACGCTGAGGAGGCGCATCGTGGAAGGCAACACTCGCAAGAAGAAGGTGGGCATCGCGCTGCTCGTGCTGGCGCTGCTGCTGCCGCTCTTTCTGGGCAGCAGCCTGGGCCTGGGCATGCTCGAGGACTACGCCCTGAAGCACGCCCCCGAGGACTGGGCGGCGTCGCTGGACATGAAGGTCGCCGGCTTCTACGGGATCACCCTGCGCTCCGAGGCCCAGAAGGGGGTCTGCGAGCGTTTCCTGCAGACCTTCACGACCGATCGCCGGCGCGGCTACGCCAAATTCTGCATCGCCAGGTGCATCCAGAAGGACCCCAACACGGCCAATCACCACATCCTGGCCGCGTACGAGGAATTCCTGAACGAATACTACGACGACCCCAACAGCCAGGAGTACGTGAAGGAGGCTGAGCGGGCCATAGCGAGCATCAAGAACAACTAGCTGTTTTCAGGCGCCGGTCGCCGGCCGGCGCCGCTGACGGACGGGCGGAGGGGATCTGGACATGGCCGTGACCAGTGGGGTTCGGGGCGCGACGCGGAGCGGGGACAAATCGACACGGCCCTGGGCGGCCGCCCTGGGCGCGTTGTCGAAGGTCTATGGCCAACTGCGCCGGACGGAGGGTCGCAAGAAGCTCGACCTGATGGCGCTGGCGGTGCTGGCCGAGGAGCGCGGCGAGCGCGCGGCCTTCCGCTGGCTCGAGGACATGTCCCGCCGCTTCGTGGACTGGAACGAGGTCCGGGTGGCCCGCAACCGCGACCTGGCCGCGGCGGTTCCCGAGGTTCCGGTCGAGCGCCTGGCCAGGCTGCAGTCCCTCCTGCAGGGGATGTACGAGCTGACCGGCGGTCTGGACGTGAGCGCGCTGGCGGCCATGAAGCCGTCCGAGGCGCGGGCGTGGCTGGGCCGGACGGAGGTCCTGAGCCGCGAGGAGACCGAGGCCGTGCTGCTCATCGCGCTGGGCGCGCCGACCCTGCCGGCCGGGGAGGGCCTGGCCCGGGTGGTCCGGCGGCTGGGCCTGGTCCCGCGCAAGGCCACGCGCGCCCAGGCCCACCGCTCGGCTGCGGACGGGTTGTCCGCCGACGACTACCGCCTGTTCTACAGCCTGGTCAGCGAGCACGCCGCGACCCGCTGCCGCGAGGCCAAGCCCGACTGCCCGAAGTGCAAGGTGCGCCCGGCGTGCAAGAGCCGGGGGAAGTGGTGAACGGCGGTTCCTGGTTCCGAGTTCCTAGTTCCGAGTTAGGCTATTGACGAAAGTCAGCCAGCGCCGAAACCGCAGATTGCCGAACATCGAAGCACGAAGGACGGAGGAGGAACCGTAGGGGCGCAGCATGCTGCGCCCCTACTTCGTCATTCGGCGGTTCGCCGTTTCTTGCCTCCACCTTCCACCCTCCACCCTCAACCCCTCAAACCGTCCTCCGCCCTCCCGCCGGCCGCGACTTCTCGATCTTCTCGCGCTCCGCCTCGAAGCCCTTGCGGCCCAGGAGCGCGTAGCTGGCCACCTTGCCGGCCTCCACGCCGGGCTGGTCGAAGGCGTCGACGTTGTAGAGCCGCCCGGCGTAGGCCGTGGCCATCTCCAGCAGGAAGAAGATCCCGCCGAGCGTCCGCTCGCCGATGTCGTCGATGAAGATGGTGGCGTTGGGGCGCCCCGCGGCGGTGAGGGCCACCTCGGTGCCCTGGCGCTCGGCGTCGAGCAGCTCGCCCAGGCCGTGGCCGCCGAGGTATCCGAACGCGGACATGTCCTCGTAGGCCTTGGGCATGGTCACCTCGCGGGCGAACTTGCGCAGGCCCACGAAGACGAAGGCCTTGTCGTACGGCCCCTCGGCGTAGAGCTGCACCTGGGAGTGCTGGTCGACGGCCCCGAGCGCCTTGATGGGCGTCGGTCCGACGTTGACCGTCCGGCCGTCGAGCGATCTGGCCTTGCCCAGCGACTCGGCCCAGAGCTGCCGGTACCAGTCGGCGAGGTCCGCCAGCCCCGAGGCGTAGGGCATGAGCACGTGCATGGGCTTCTCCTTGCGGGAGTCGAGAAGCCACAGGCACACGGCCAGCGCCAACGCCGGGTTCTGCCGCCAGTCGGGGCTCGAGCAGCGCGCGTCGACCTCGGCCGCGCCGGCGAGCAGCTCGCCGACGTCCAGGCCCATGGCCGCCGCCGGGAAGAGCCCCACCGGCGAGAGCACCGAGAAGCGTCCGCCGACGCCGTCGGGCACGGCGAGCGCCGGGATCTTCTCCTTCTCGGCGAGCTTGCGCATGTCGCCCTTCCTGGGATCGGTGGTGAGCACGAAGTGCCCGGCCCAGTGCTTCTCGCCGACCTCCTCGATGACCGCCTCGCGGGCCACCAGGAACTGCCCGGTGGTCTCGGCGGTGGTGCCGCTCTTGGAGATCACGTTGAAGAGCGTGCGCTCCAGGTCCAGGGTCTCGAGCACCGCGGCGCAGACCACCGGGTCGGGGTTGTCGAGCATGTACAGGCGCGCCCCGCGCCGGGCGTCGTTGGGGAGCTCGTTGTGGAGCGGGTGGCACAGCGCCGACTTCACCGCCAGCGTGCCGAGCGACGAGCCGCCGATGCCGATGACCACCAGATTGTCGAAGCGCCCCTCGTACTTCTTCCAGAGCGCGACGCACTCCTCGGCGTACGCGGAGCTCTTGTGCAGTTCGGTCCAGCCCTGCCAGCCCTTGCCGCGCGCGGCCGAGACCGCCGCGAAGGCCTTCTCGGCGAGCGGCGCGGCGTCGGCGAAGTCCTGGTCGGTGAGCCCGTGCTCGGGTCCCACCGCGGAGGCCAGGAAGTTGGTGTAGTCGAAGGTCACGCGGGGCTGGGGCTGGGTCATGAGGGCCGTCTCCTTGCAGTCAATCGGTCCGTGTCCGTCCGGTCCGGCGGGATTCTAACTGGCACCGGGGGGGTGTCAATTGCGGGGAAAGGCGCACCGGGGCTAGGACCTCTTCACCGCAGAGACGCGGAGTCGCCGAGCTGGCTCAGGAACGCGGCGGATGATTCTTGACAAGGAACAGTCTCGGCCGCGGATGGAATTTCACCTCTGCGTCTCTGCGCCTCCGCGGTGAAACCGGCGTTCTCGAAGTGGCCGTGAAGGCCGGCGCCGGACCTTGCATCGTCCGCGGCCGCGCATAGAGTTGGCGCCCGAGGGAGATTTTGCTATGCGGAGCACCTGTCTCGGCGTTCTCGGCACGATCGCGATCGCCGTCGCGGCGGCCTGCTGTCTCTCTGCTCCGGCCCGCGGCGGAGAGGCCGGTTCCGGCGCCGCGCGCGAGATCGCCCGACTGCTCGGCGAGCTCGGCGGCGCCGACGCCGCGGCGCGCGCGCGGGCCGAGGAGGGCCTCGCGGCCTTCGGCTCCGAGGCCATCCCCGCGCTCCTCGAGGCCATGAAGGGCGACCCGCCGGTGCGGCTGCCGGTCGCCGCGGTGCTCGAGGATGTCGCCGGGGGCCGCAAGGCGCCGGCCGACGCCGCCCGGGAGCTCGGCGGCGGCCGCGCGGTCCGGCGGCTCTGGTTCTACGGCCGGCTGCCCGCGGAGGCCGCCCCGCACAAGGCCGCGGCCACCGCGGTGCTGGGCGCCTGCGGCAAGCCGGCGGTCGACGCGCTCATCGAGTCGCTCGGCTCCTCCGACGAAGCCGTGCGCGGGGCCGCCGAGGCGGGGTTGGCCGCGGTCGGGCGCGACGCTCTGCCCGCCGTGGTCAAATGCCTCGAGCACCCCCGCGGCCCGCGGCTGCCGGTCGACGCGCTGCTCGGCGACGAGAACAGGACCGTCGAGCTCGAGAAGTTCCGCGGCGAGCCGCGCGCCCTGACTGTCCTGCTCTTCTACCTGGCGCTGCCCCGGGAGGTCGCCCCGCGCCGGGCCGCCGCGATCCGGGCGCTCTCCGGCTGCGGCGCGGAGGCCTTCGGGCCCGTCCGCGAGGCCCTCAAGGACGACGACCCGGAAATGCGCCGCGCGGCGCTCGCCGCCGTCTGGCGCATCGAGCCGCACCAGGACGCCTCCGAGGGGTTGATGCTCCCGCTGCTCCTCGACCCGGACGAGGCGGTGCGGGGCTCGGCCGCCGCGGAGCTCCGCGCCCTGCACCAGCGGCACAATCACCGGGACCGCCCGGTGCCGGCCGCGGCGCTCGAGCCCTTCAAGAGCGACGACGTCCGGGCGCGCATGGCGGCGGCCGACCTGGCCGGCCACCACGGCCCGGCCGGGCGCGCGGCGCTCGACTTCCTCTTCAAGATGCTCCGTGCCGGCGAGAAGGAGGAACGGGAGACGGCCGCCTGGGCCATCTCCCGGGTGGGCCTCGACGACGCGCACCGCGGCGACGTCTCCGCCCTGGTCGATGCGCTGGCCGGCGCGGCCGACGATTCCCCGGTCTGGGAGACGGTGCGGGCGCTCGGGCCCCAGAGCGCCGGCACCACCGAGGCCCTGGCCAGGGCGCTCGAGAAGGGCGACGCGGACATGCGCCGCGCGGCGGCCCGGATGCTGGCCCACTTCGCCCGGGCGGCCGACGAGGCCCGGTCCTGGGCGAGGAACGATCCCGAGCGCGGGGCTCCGGCCGCGCCGCAGTCCCTGGAGCGGTTGCGCGCCGCCGCGCCTGCCGTGCGCAAGGCCATGCTCGGCGACCCGGACGATGCCGTCCGGATCGACGCGGTGGCCGCCCTGGTGATCATCTCCGGCGGCGACGACGTCGAGGCGGTCTTCCGGCTGGTCTCCGATCGTTCTCCCGAGGTGCGCCGGGCCGCGGTCAAGGCGCTGGGGTCCTGGCACTGTCACCGGGAAGGGACCCTGCCGGTCCTCATCGGGGCCCTCAAGGACGAGGACGCCGGCGTGCGCCGCGCCGCCGCCTACGACCTGGGCTACTGGTACGAGGGCGCCGGAGCGGCGGGCGCCCGGGCGCTCGGCGGTGCGCTGGGCGACGGCGACCGCGAGGTCAGTCTCGAGGCCATCGAGGCGCTCTCCCGGATCGGGGCCTGGGCCGCCGAGGCCATCGGGGACATCGCCGGGCTGGCGGAGAACGCCGACGACGAGCTCGCCGGGAAGGCCTGCGAGGTCATAATCAGCCTCGGTCCCCGGGCCGCCGGGGCCGTCCCGGCGCTGGTCCGCGAACTGCAGCGCGCCGAGGCCGGCCGGCGGGCCCGCGCGGCCCGCGTCCTCGGGCGCCTGGGGCCGGCCGCGAAGGACGCGCTCGGCCCGCTGATCACCGCCGCCCGCGACCGGGACGGGGCGGTCGCCTCGGCGGGCGTCGTCGCCCTCGGCACGGTCGGCCCGGGGAGCCAGGCCTGCGCCCGGCTGGTCGCGCGCCTCGCCGACGACGGCCGCAGGGAAGTCCGCTGCGCGGCCATCCGGACGGCGGGCAGCTTCGGCGCGGAGTCGAAGCCCATGGTGCCGGCGCTCCTGCGGTTCCTGTGCGAGGACGACCAGGAGGTGCGCAGCGCGGCCATGGAGGCCCTGACCCGGGCGGCCTCCGTCGTCGAGGACCGCGCCGCCATCGTCCGCGAACTGGCCGTCAGGCTCGACGGCAAGCCCGAAGACGGCGATGCCGCCGCCCGGGCCATCCAGGGCATGGGCCGGCTCGCGGTCGAGGGCCTCGCCGCGATGCTCGCGGACCCGAAGGGCTCCGCGCAGCGCCGGGCGCGCGTCCTCAATCTCCTGACCGAGATCCCCGGCGCCGCGGAGGCGCTGCCGGCCGTGAAGCCCCTGCTGTCCGATCCGGACAAGGACGTGCGGGCCGCCGCGGTGAGCGTCTGGCTGAAGGCCGGCCCCCGCGACGACGAGTGTCGGGCGGTCCTCGTCAAGGCGCTGGAGGACGGCGAGCCGGTCGTGGTCTACAGGGCGGTCCGGCGCCTGGACCAGCTGAGCTGTTTCAGCGATGCGGCCGCGCCCCACCTGGTTTCCGCGCTCAAGCGCGTCGGGACCGACAAGGCGTGCCGGGATATGATCAAGAGCGCCATGTACTCGGCCACCCCCCGCTCGGAGGAGGCGGCCGCCGTGATCGCCGCCGACCTCGACGCCGGGGACTGGCGGGAGCGCTACTGGACTCTCGAGCTGCTGGCCCGCATGGGCCCGGCGCTCAAAGGACAGCTGCCCAGGCTGACGGCGGCCATGGAGGACAAGAACGGCAGCGTGGCCCATAAGGCCGCCGAGGCGGTGGCCTGCGTCGGCCCTGAAGGTGTGCCGGTGCTGCTCGCGGCCCTGGAGAAATCGCAGGGCGACCGGCGACGCTTCGCTGTCGATGCGCTCCGTCTGATGAAGCAGGCGGCCGGGCCGGCGCTGAAGCGGCTGCGCGAGGCGATGGCCGACCCCGACCCGCGCGTCCGGGTGGCGGCCGCCAGGGCCGTCTGGGAGGTCTCCGGAGAAGCGGGAGAGTCCCTGCCGGTCGTGCTCGAGGCCCTGCGCGGCAAGGACAAGGATGCTGCCGGAGACGCCGCCAAGGTGCTCGAAGCCATGGGGCCGGCGGCGCGCCCGATCTTGAAGGAACTGGTCGGGCTGCTCGAGTCCGGCAGTCCCTTCGAGCAGGAGGCGGCCATCAAAGTGCTCGCCAAGTGCGGGCGCGAGGCCGCGCCGGCCGTGCCGCTCCTGGTCGCCCGGCTCGGCTGCCGCCAGTACGGCGACCCGGATGCGGCCCGGCACGCGCTCTACAAGATCGGCGCGGACGCGGTCCCCGCGCTGCTCAAGGCCGTCGAGGCCGCCGACCCGGAGAGGCGCCGGTCGGCGCTCTCCGCCCTGGCCTCGATCGGGCCGGAGAGCGAGGCCGTGGTGGCCCTCTTCATCAGGCTCCTGGGCGACGGGGATCGCGACATCCGAAAGGCCGCCGCCGATGCGCTTGGCCCATACTGCGACCTCACCGCTGCGGCCGTGCCGGCCCTGCATCGCGCGCTGGGCGACTCGAGCGCGGCGGTCCGGGCCGCCGCCGCCTCGAGCCTGGTGGAGGCCGGCTTCCGGGTGAAGGGGGCGAGCGGCCCGCTGGTGGCCGCGCTCGCCGACCCGGACGTGGGCGTGCGCAAGGCGGCGGCCCATTCGCTCCGCAACCTCTGGCCGGAGGAGAGCCCGGCCGACGAGGTGGCCGCCGCGGTGGCCGGCCTGCGGCCGCTGTTGGCCGACCTCGATCCGGAGGTCCGCAAGAACGCCGCCGACACCCTTGCGCGCTACGAGTCGCGGGCCGCCGCCGCGGTCCCCGAGTTGCGCAAGGCCCTGGCCGACGAGAAGGACGAGGTCCGCAGGGCCGCCATCTGGGCGCTGGGCGAGATCGGCCCGAAGGCGGCCGAGGCCGTCCCGGACCTGCTCAGGATCCTCCGTCAGGGCGATCCCGGGGAAAGAGAGGCCTCGGCCTGGGCGTTGGGCATGACCGGCCGGCGCGATCCCGAGGTCGAGGCCGCGCTCCGCCCGGCCCTGGCCGATCCCGCGGCCGGCGTGCGCTGCCGCGCGGCCTGGTCGATCTGGAAGCTGACCGGCGTCAGCGGCCCGTCGGTCGCGGTGCTCGTCAAGGTGCTGGAGTCCGGGGACCACGGCGACGGCTACGACGCGGTCCACTCGCTGGCCTGGATGGGCGAGAGCGCCGACCCGGCGGCGGTCGCGGCCCTCGTCCTTTGCCTGAAAGGCCACAACACCGAGCAGGTCGCCGACGGCTTGGCCCGCTACGGCCCCGCGGCCCGCGCCGCCGTGCCGGCGCTCGAGAAGGTCCTGGCCGGGGTCAAGGACGCCTCCGACCGCCGGGCCGCCGCCAAGGCGCTCTTCAAGATCACCGGCGACGCGCGCCGGCCCGTCGAGGCGCTGGTCGCGATGCTGACCGCCGAGGACACCCACGAGCGCTCCGCGGCCGCCTGGGCGCTCAAGGAGCTCGGCCCGGCCGCCGCCGCGGCCGTCCCGGCCCTGGAGAAGGCCGCCGCCGACTACCGCTGGAGCGTGCGCTTCGCCGCGCGCGAGGCCCTCGAGAAGATCCGGGGCGGGAAGTAGGGGCGCAGCATGGAATGGCGCTTCCTTAAGCCATGCCGGCGGCCTGGGGAATCAACAGCGAACCGCAGAACCGCAGAACACCGAATGACGAATGTCGAAGTGCCGCTCCTGGCCACTCCACGTCCTTCATTATTCTGATTTCGATATTCGATATTCTGCGGTTTGCCGTTGGTAGGGCTTAAGGAAGCGCCATCCTGTTCAGCCTCTCCAACTCTGTTGGACGTTGGTTGTTGGATGTTGGCTGTTGGTTGTTGGCCGTTGTCCCTTCGTCTCTCTCCGCCGAAAGTCGTTTGCATATCCCCCGCCGGCGGGTAGGTATCTCCCTCATGGGAGGACACCCGATGGCTTCACCCCGTTTCGCGATGTCGGCCTTCGGCGAGTGGACGGCGCACGACCCCCGGGGCAACCCGCGGGCCGTCGACGGGCGACCCGAGCCGCTCGGTTCGCCGGTCGGGCTCTCGGCTCCACGCGGGGGCTACGCCTCCTTCCGGCTCGTGGTCCGCGGCCGCGGCCGCTACCGGCTCTCGGCGCGGATCGGCGGCGGCCTGGCCGTCGACCTCTACCGCGCCTGGTACCACCGCTTCAGGAAGTCGGGGCAGCCCGACGAGTACTGGCCCGACGCGCTCGTGCCGGTCGCGCCCGGCGCGGCGCTCGAGCTGCCCGACCGCGACAACCGCGTGCCCGGACAGAAGGTCCAGGAGTTCTGGGTCGACGTCTTCGTCCCGGCCGGCGCCCGGCCCGGGGAGGTCGCCGGGAAGATCGCGCTCCGCGCCGGTGCCGCCGCCGGCGCCGGCGGCGACTCCGTCGAGCTGCCCATCCGCGTGGAGGTCCTTCCCGCGCGGCTGCCCGACGAGCCGGCCGTGGCCATGGACAACAACTCCTACGGCTGCCGCTGGCTGCCCGGGATGTACCCGCGGCGCTTCTCGGCCGCGCGGGGCGGCGGCGAGCTCGCCTTCTGGCGGACGAGCATCGAGCTGCTCCACCACTATCACCGGATCAGCCGCGAGCACCGCACCGTCTTCCACAACCTGGGCTACGGCCACTCCGGCCAGATGGACCCGATCTACGCGCCGCGGCTCTCGGGCTCGGGCCGGCGGCTCGAGCTCGGCGGCTGGGGGCTCTTCGACGCGCACCACGGCCCGCTGCTCGACGGCCGGGCCTTCCGCCGGGCCGCGCCGGGCCTGCCCGCTCCGCGCCAGGCGCCGCGGCCGGTCTGGGGCGTCTACACGCCGATCAACCCGGACTGGCCGGCCGACTACCTCTGGTGGAAGGAGCCCGGCTACCGCGCCGAGTTCGTCGGCGGCCTGCGCCAGTTCGACGCCCACCTCGCCGCGAAGGGCTGGACGGCCAGCCGCATCGAGTTCTTCTTCAACCACAAGAAGCGCTACCGCTGGTACGAGTGGGACGGCGACGAGCAGAAGTACGCCAAGGACAACGCCCTCCACCAGGCCATGATCGACCTGTGGGAGGAGGCCACTGGCCGCAGCCGGGTGCGCTGGGTCTACCGCGCCGACGCCAGCTGGCAGATGAAGCGCCAGTTCGAGGAGCTTGGCGGCCACCGCAACTTCTGGGTCTGCGGCGGATTCGTGAGCTGGTACCGGCGCGAGATCGCGGCGGTGCTCCGCCGCGGCGAGGAGGTCTGGTGGTACGGCGGCTATCCGCCGATCGGCGCGGCCTCGAGCGCCGTGCTCCAGAACCTCTGGCGCACCTGGGCGCGCGGCCTCGGCGGCTTCTGCCACTGGCTGGCGGTCAGCCCCGGCGCGGACCCCTGGTTCGACTGCAATGGCGCGGCCACCGGCCCGATCTATCCCGGCGAGCGCTTCGGCATCCCCGGGCCGCTGCCGTCGATCCGCCTCAAAGTCCTGCGCAACGGCATCCAGGACATCGACCTGCTCGATTCGATCGCCCGGCGCCGGGGGCGGCTCGAGGCCGTGCGCCGCGGCCTCGTCCGCAAGGTGCCCATCGTTCTCTGGGAGGAGCCGCCGGCGGCCGCGCGCAGGCTCCCGCCCGAGGACTGGGACAGCGAGAACCTGGCCACCGAGCACGAGCCGGTCATGGAGGCGCTCCGGTCGCTCGCGCCCGACTGGTGGCGGGTCGTCCGCGAGAGCGCGCTCGCGACCGCGAGGGAGGTGCGCTGATGGCCCGTCGCAGACCGACTCCGACGCCGAAGCAGATGACCGCCGCACTGCTCGACGCCGCCCAAGTCGCCGCGGTGATGGTCGATGGCGACCTCGCCGGCCGGATCGTGAGCGAGCGCTCCTGGCGCTACATCCGCACGCCGAACCCGAAGTACCGGTTCATGACCGGCGACTACTACGACGTCGACCACGCCAGCTTCCTGCTCATGAAGAAGACCCTGCTGCGCCTCGGCCGCCTGGCCGGCTTCCCCTGCGGGACGTCGCTGTGGCTGCCGGTGCCCGGCGCGAAAGGCCAGGTCAGCTGCGTCGTCCAGAACGGCAAGCTCCACCGCTACTATCGCTTCGGCGCGAGCAACCAGCCGACGCCGCCGGAGATGGCGCGCTGCCTGAAGACCGGGCGGGTCGTCGCCGCCCCGGCCGACCGCGACTACGTCACGGTCCTGGCGCCGGTGCGCGACAGCCTCGGCGACGTCGTCGGCGTCGTCGAGCTCTGCGCCGCGAGCCCCGGGTCACGGGCGCTGGCGCCGGCCTGGAGCTGACCGTGCGCCGCTTCGCTCCGTTGGCGCTGGCCGCGCTCCTCTCGGGCGCGCTCGGGGCCGCGATCCTGCCGGCCGCGCCGGCCGCGGCGGTCGAGGGCCGGCCCATCGGCGGCCCCTGCGGCATCTGCGGCAAGTGGATCCCGGCCGGCGGGAGCTGCAGCTGCTGGACGCGTCGGGAGCCGCCGCCCCCTCCCCCTCCTCCTCCGCCGCCTCCCCCGCCCGCGCAGCCCGATCCGGCCGAGCTCGCCCGGCAGAGGGCCCGGTCCGACGCCCTGGCCCTCAACGAGACCGGCATCGGGCACTTCAAGGCGCAGCGCTGGCAGCGGGCCATCGACGCCTTCCAGGCGGCGCTGGCCAACTGGCCGGACAACGAGGTCATCCGGACGAACCTCGCCAACGCCCGGAACGCCCTGGCCGGCGAGAAGCTGCGGCAGTCCTCCGACCGGGCCTCGGCCGAGATCCGGAGGGTCATCGCCGAGGGGCAGCTCGGAGACCTCGAGGCTCTCGACCGGCAGATTCGCGAACTGGAGAGCTCGCGCGCCGAGGAGTGGACCCGGCGCTTCGCCGAGGAGGAACGCGTTCGCGCCGGGTTCCGGAAGGCCAGGGATGCGGCCCTGGCCCGGATGGGCCCGTCCGGCGGTTCCGGCGGCGCGAAGCCCCTGCCCTGGGAGGCCGGGATCGCCAATCCCGAGATCGCCAAGATCATGAGCGGACTACGGGCCATCGAGGTGCCTCCGCCGGTCCCCGCCCGGGCGGTCGCGATGTCCTGGAAGGACCTGGCGGCCGAGGGCGGCCCGGGGGTTCTCGAGAAGGGCAGCGAGTTCGGCTTCCTGGCCTGGGACCTGCTGGCCAAGCCTGGCGGCGGGGCGCCGCTGTCCTGCAAGGTGCTGGTCATGGCCGGCAAGACCTTCATAGCCGGCGAGGACGGCGCCATGGTCCACCTGGTCAAGGAGGACCGGGTCTACGAGGAGGCGCTCGCCTATCTCAAGGACCCGGCCACCAACCGCAAGTTCGCCGAACTGGTCCGCGATCTCAAGGAGACCGGCCGCGCCCCGGAGTCGGCCGACGCGGCGATGCTGCGCGCGGCGCGGGCCCTCGTCGACCCCAGGCTGGGCTCGAGCGGCATGAAGCTCGCCTGGGGCGCGATGCTCTCGCCCGAGGCCCGGGCGGCCATGGTCCGGCGGGCCTGCCTGGAGGTGGGCGGCGAGCTGCTGGGCCAGGGGACCGAGGGGCTCGTCGGCAGCCTGACCCGGCAGCAGCGGGTCTTCGACGCCGCCCGGCTCGAGCGCCGGCGCGCCGAGGCGCTGCTCAGGCGCGCGACCGATGCCGCGGAGCGCGAGCAGCTCCGGAAGGCGATCGCCCACGCCGACTACGTGCTGGCCTGCACCTACCGGTTCGAGAAGGCCGGCGCGACGCTCGGCAGCTACGGCGTCGGGAAGATCGCGGGGCAGGCCGCCGAGGAGTCCTCGGGACCACGGGCCATACCGGCGCCGTAGGCTATGGCGGGAGGCGATGGAATGAATTCCACGGTTAGAAGCGGACGCTCGCTGGCCCTGGCGCTTTGCATCGTCGCGGCGCTCGCGGCCGGGGCGGGGCTCTTCCTGCTCCTGCGCGGCCGCGGGGCCGGGCCGGGCGGCGGCGACGGGAAGCTGGGCGAGCGCCTGGCCGAGCTCCGGGCCAACCCCGACGACCCGGCCCTGCGCGAGGAGGTGGTCCGCCTGGCCGGCCGCTCCGGGGCGCCGCCGATTCCGGAGGAGGCCCGGGCTCGTCTCGCCGAGGGCCGCAGGCTCTTCGCGGCCGCCCAGACCATCGAGGACGCCGCCCGGGCCGTCGATGAGTTCGAGGCTGCCGTGCGCGCCGCCCCCTGGTGGGCCGAGGCCCACCGCGACCTGGGCCTGGCGCTCGAGACGGCCCAGCGTCACGAGGAGGCCCTGGCCGCGCTGAGGCTCTTCCTGGCCTCGGGGCCCGCCGAGGGCGACGGCCGCGCCGTCCGGGAGGACATCGGCCGGATCGAGGCCGTGCTGCGCCGCGCGGCCGCGCCCGATCCGGCCCAGGCCTCGGCCGTGGCCTGCGAGCTCGCCGTGCCCACGCTCATCGCCGACTATTGGGTCTACGTCGACGGCCGGATCGTCGACGCGCCGCCGCACGAGGGGGTCGGCGGGTTCACCATGATCGAAATGCACAAGGGTGCGGGCGCCGTGTGCATGGACGACAAGGGAGTGGCCGTCCGGATCGATGCCGGGGGCCGGCTGACCAACGTGCGCGATGACGTGAGGGACCGGGTCTACGCGAAGCGGGTCGTTCGCCTCGCGCCCGGCGTCCACCGCTTCGAGATGCTGCTTCTGAACACGGGGGGCTTCCCGCTGCAGATCAGCTCGCGCGAGATCGAGCTGACCGCCGCCGGGCCGGCCGAAGTCCGCCTGGACCTGCCTGCGGGCTACTCGTGCTGGCCCGCGGCCAGCGCGATCGCGGCGCTGCCCCGCGAGGACTGGCAGGCGCAGCTCGAACGGGTCCAGGCCAACCTCAAGGGGTCCATCTCCGGCCTGGCGGCCGACCCGGTCGCCAGGGCCCTGGCCGAGGCGCTCGCCAGGCTGCGCCTGACCCCGCCGGAGCGCCCCGTGATCCGGGTCGACCTGCCGGCCGACCGCGGCGGCGCCCGCGAGCTCGACGCCCGGCAGGTCAGGTCCCTGCTCCGGTACCTCCGCAACGAGTACCAGCTCTACGAGGGGCTGGTCTCCGCGCCGGCCGACGCGCCCGCCGAATACCGGAACGCCATGGCCCGGCTCGCGCCCCTGCTGCGCGCCCACAACGCGCGGCTGGCGGAACTCGACGAGCTCGACGCCATTCTGACGAAGGCCGCGGCCGAGGACGCAGCGGCGGAGTGAGGCTGAGAGCGGCCTGGCGTTGGTGACGCGGGGACGCGGGGACACGGCGACGCGGGGACACGGGGACGCGGCGACGCGGGGATAGAGGATATCCCCCTTCCATTCTTCCTCCCTTCCATACTTCCATCCCCCGGCCCAAACAAACATGCCGCGACGATCCGCGGCATCCGCCATTCTGTTGGTTGCTGGTTGTTGGGTGTTGGCTGTTGGTTGTTGCCGTGCGATCAAAAGCGACAGCTGGAGCCCGGCTGGAAGACTGGAAGACTGAAAGAGTGGAAGCTTGGAAGATTGGGGAACCGAGGCGCGCCGTCTCCCGCCCCATTCTTCCACTCTTCCATACTTCCATCCCCCCAGCTTCCATCGCCCGGCCCGCGCGCCGATCCGGTCAGATCTGCTCCGGCCGGCACACCCGGATCTCCAGGCCGGACCTCTTGATGGAGTAAGGCTCCTTCACGAGCGGGCAGGCCAGGAAGTTGGCGCCATCCGGATGTAGCGCGCGCAAGGCGAGCATTCCGGACTCGTCGAAGGCCTCGGGCGATATCTTGGCCTCGACGGCGTCGGCGCTCCCGCCGGGTCGCTCGATTACGAAGTCGACCTCCCGCTGGCTCTTGTCCCGCCAGTAGTGGATCGCGGCGGCCGGCAGCGAGAAACGCAGCTCGTCGAGCACCAGGTTCTCCCACAGGGGGCCGCGATCCGAGTCGCGCAGGGCCGTCCATCCGCGGACGTGGGCGACCAGCCCCGTGTCGAACGCGTAGATGCGCGGCTGCCGGATGATCTCGCGGGCGCCGCCCCCGTGATAGGGGGGGATCCTGACCACGGCATGGGCGATCTCCATGGCGTCGAGGTTGGACATCACCGTCGGCCGGCTCAGGCCCGTCTCCTTGGCCAGGTCGTTGATGTCCAGCTGGCCGCCGTTGCGCAGGCAGGCCAGGCGCAGGAGGCCCAGGAAGCCGGTCCGGTTCCTCACCCCGAAGAGCTCCTGGATGTCCCGGGCGTAGAAGCCGTCCATCCAGTCCTCGAAGAAGGCGGGGTCCGGTGCCTCGCCCAGCAGCTGCTCGGGAAGCCCGCCGTGCAGCAGGCGGCGGTCGAGGTCGGGCACCTCGAAATCGTCCGGGCACTCGCGCCACAGAACCGGCAGGAGGTGAAGCGCGCGCTTCCGGTCGGTGAGCGCGTCGCTGAACTTCCTGGTGGCCTGCAGGGTGGAGGATCCGGTGGCCAGGATGCGGATCGCGGGAAAGGCGTCGGCCGCGATCTTCAGGAGCAGGCTCGGATCCTCGACGCGATGAACCTCGTCCAGGATCAGTGTCGAACCGGGCCGCTGCTGCGAGTAGAAGAGCTCCGGGTCGGCCAGTTGCCGCCGGACCGAGGGCAGGTCGCAGTTGAGGTACTGCGCGCCGGCGAGCTGCTGGCACAGGCTCGTCTTGCCCACCCGGCGCACGCCGGAAAGCCAGATGATCGAGCGTTGGGCCCAAAGCTTCTCGATCAGCCCGAGCCAGACAGGTCTAGTCCTCATGGTAACCATAATTTACACTTAGGCGTCTAAATGTCAAGTAGGCTTTACATCTGGACGCCACGAGTTTCGCATCGCTATACCCCGTGATGTGGAAGTCCCCTTGACTCCCATCTAGATGGGATATACTAATGGCAGCCATACTGACTGCTATAAAGGAGAATGAGGAGGGGAAGACAATGCCCTTCAGCCGAGAGGCACTGGACCTGCCCGGGGACTGGCTCAACAACGGGCCCAGCCGCGGAGAGGGCGGCCTCTTCCAGATGGGGTTGCCCGCAGGCTTCGCCGGCCGGCTGCACCGGATCGTTTACAGCGATCGCCTCACCGTCCATGCCATAGACCGGAAGGACCAGATCTATTTCAAGCTCTACGCCTCCGTCGACCGGGGCGGCTATCACATTACCGACCTGCTCGCCCTCAATCCTTCCGCCGACGAAATCGCGGCCGCCGCCCGCTGGGCGATGACCCATGACGTCTCCGATGGCTTTGCCGCGGTCCTACGGAGCCTGGTTGGGAGCATCGGCCATGCCGACGTCGCTGACCGACTATAGGGCGGAGTTCCAGGAGCGGCTGCTCAATCTGCTCTGGCGGCAGTGGACCGCACTGGGCGTTGCCGGACAAGGCGCGGCCTGGCGGGAGACGCCGCTCGACCCGGAGGCGCTGCTGCTGGTTTCCTGTACGGTGGCGCGCCGCGATCCGCGATTGTTCGACGCCATGCTCGACTGGCTCGGGACCAACGGGCGCTACGTGAACATCGGCCGCCTGCGGCGCATGCTCCGGACACGCGCGTTCGCCGGTGCGACGGTGTACGGGGCGATAGCCGCCACCGTGGCTGCCGCCGACCCGGAGCCGAAGTGGGCGCGGAGCGTCGAAGCCGCGATGTCGGCTCGGCCAGCGGGCGAGGAGCCGCTCTTCCAGCTGGCCGACGGCCGGCCGCTCCCGGTGGTGCGCGAAGCGGACCCGGTGTTTCGCGCCCACGGGCTGCTGCGCGACCGCTATGCGCCGCGCGGCTCGGCCGGCGCCTTCCCCACGGATGCGCCCGCCACGCTGCTGCTGCGCCTGCGCGCCCTGTTCGGGGTCAGCGCGCGCTGCGAGATCCTGGCCCATCTGCTGCTCAACGATTGGGGAGCCCCTCGCGCCGTGGCGCGGGCATGGGGCTACTACCCGGCGACGATCATCAGGACCATGTCCGAGATGAGCGAGTCCGGCCATGTCCTCTCCCGGCTCGAGGGCCGTCAGCGGCGGTACGCCTTGGCCTCCGAGGCTTGGGGAGAGCTGCTGCTTGGTCCGTCCCGACCGGCGTGGATCGTCTGGCCGGCGCTATTCAGCGCCCTGGAACGGGTCTGGGCCTTCCTCTGGGACCCGGAGCGTGCCGGACAGTCCGGGTTGGCGCAGGCTTCGGCTCTCCGCCGCGTGCTGAAGGCGGACATCGCGGGCAGCCTCGCCGACAGCGGCCTCCCGCTGGTCTTCGGCTACGAGGGGGCGCCCGCCGGCGAGGCGCTCATCCCGTTCTTCATCGCCCAGACGGGAAGGCTCCTGGACGCAGTCGAGCAGCTGGGCTAGCCGGAGCAACCACGGGGGCCGTTCAACACCCAACAGCCAACAAGACTGTTGGAAGGCTGGAAGCTTGGAAGATTGGGGGAAGATTGGGGTCCGAGGCGCGCCTGTCTTCTTCCCATTCTTCCACTCTTCCATCCTCGGTCGGAGCCCGGGGCGCGCCCTACAGCGCGAACCAGGGCCGGACGGCCACCCCTTCGCGGAGGAAGCCCTGGTCGCCGCCGTAGACCAGCGCAGCAGGGCCCTCCGGCCGGCCGCTCAGCCCGCGCCAGAACTTGAGGCCCTCCAGGAAGTCGCCGGCCAGGGTCTCGCCCGACTTGGCCTCGACCGGGGTCGGCTCCCCGTCGTGTTCGATCAGGAAGTCGGAGGTGGCAGAGCAGGCCGGTGTCCAGGAAGTAGAGCTTGGGGCTCTTGATGAGCCGCTTGCCGAAGTTCCGGAAGTGCGGGCGGAGCAGCGCGACCAGGAAGCTGGCCTCCAGCACGGAGAGCCAGCGCTTGGCGGTGCTGTGGCTTATGCCGCAGTCGGAGGCCAGCGACGAGAGGTCCAGGAGCTGTCCGTTGCGCCCGGCGGCGAGGCGCAGGAACCGGCCGAAGGCCTCCAGGTCGCCCACCTGGAGGATGCTGCGCACGTCCCGCTCGAGGTCCGCTCGTCGGGCAGCTCCAGCGACGCGTACTGGTGGCCGGCGAACTCGGACCGCACCAGCGTAGTCTTGCCCGACTGGCGCGGTCCCGTCAGCGTGACCACGGAGAACTGCCCGGCGGCGAAGCGAATCTTCTCGGCGAGGGCTCGCCTTATCATCAAGAACCCCCTTTGTGCAGATTGAACATTCAATATTCATATTACATGAATGCTCTCAAGTGTCACTAATACGAGGGTTATGTTGACATGCCGGGCGTGGAGAGCTTCGCCGAAGACTTAACAGCCAACAGCCAACAAGGCTGCTGGAAGGCTGGAAGATTGGGAGAAGATTGGGGTCCGAGGCGCCCGTCTCTCGTCCATTCTTCCATCCTTCCATTCTTCCCTGCTTCCACCCCCAGTTGGTTGTTGGATGTTGGCTGTTGGTTGTTCGTCGTCGGTTATCCGGGGACATAATACCATTTTCCGGTTGTTCACAGGGAAATGGTATGGGCGTGGCTACTTTTCATGAGACAGTTCTCCAGGCCAGGTGACCATGGAGG